>JALSII010000026.1 GCA_026981645.1 Hyphomicrobiales bacterium
CGCCCTGTTCGTACTGGCGTCTCCCATAATTGAAGTGTTGTTTCAGCGTGGTGCGTTTGACGCCACGGCCACCAGTGCTACCGCCGCCGCCTTGAGTGTTTTCGCTTTCGGGCTGCCTGCCTTCGTACTGATAAAGGTGTTTCAGCCCGGTTTTTTTGCCCGCGAGGACACACTGACGCCAACCCTGCTGGCGGCGGCCTCTGTCAGCCTCAATATCGGCCTCAGCCTGTTGCTGTTCCCTGAATACTCCCATGTGGGTATTGCTTTTGCCACCAGCGCTTCGGCCTGGCTCAATGCCATTTGCCTTGCCGGTTTTCTTGTCTGGCGCGGCCATTTTTTTGTCTCTGGCGCTCAGGCCGCCAAGCATCTGCTCATAATTGTTTGCAGCGCGCTGATGTCGGTTGTGCTGTGGGCCGGTGCCAGAGTTCTGGCTCCCGCGTTTGCTGCCTCCGCCCTGCCCTGGTTGCAGTTTATATCGCTTGGAGTGCTGATCGGCCTTGGAATGACAATTTATTTTGCCCTCATTCACTTCACTGGTGTTGCAAGAATGGGTGAGCTGATGGCGCAGTTCCGCCGGTAAGTCAGACTTGCCCCGTTTCCATTCAAAAGCAAATACTTGCAACCTCACGCCGCTTCAGGCGATAAGGCAAAATATCCGGCAATTCTGTAAATCAGGGTGATTTTTATGACGAGTTTTGAGCAACGCGTGTTTTCCGGCATCAAACCCTCCGGGGATTTGCATCTGGGAAACTATCTGGGTGCAATACGGCGTTTTGTGCCCCTGCAGAAAACCCACGCCTGTATTTATTGCGTGGTCGATATGCACGCCATCACCGTCTGGCAGGACCCCGCCGACCTCAAACGCGCCACTTTTGAAGTTGCCGCCGCCTATATCGCAGCCGGGGTTGACCCCCAAAAGCACATCATCTTCAATCAGGCTCAGGTTATCGAGCACGCCGAGCTGGCCTGGATTTTCAATTGTGTTGCGCGCATGGGCTGGATGCAGCGCATGACCCAGTTCAAGGACAAGGCGGGCAAGAATGCCCAGAATGTTTCCCTTGGTCTGTTTGCCTATCCCGCTCTCATGGCTGCCGATATTCTGCTCTACAAGGCAACTCATGTTCCCGTTGGCGACGACCAGAAACAGCATCTGGAACTGACCCGTGATATTGCTCAGAAGTTCAACAATGATTTTGCCGTTTCAATCGCTGCCAACGGTTTTGACGCCGAACTGTTTCCCATGACCGAACCGGTAATTTTCGGCCCCGCAACGCGGGTGCTTTCCCTTCGTGACGGCACCAAAAAAATGTCCAAGTCCGATGCTTCAAGCATGGCCGCAATTTATATGCTTGATGATGCCGATACCATCGCCAAAAAAATCAGGAAGGCCAAAACCGACCCCGAGCCCCTGCCTTCAGACACCGCCGGGCTTGAAAACCGGCCGGAGGCAGCAAATCTTGTGGGTATCTATGCGGCGCTGGCCGATATGAACACTGAGGAAGTGCTCGCCGATTTTGGAGGGCAG
The DNA here is from genome assembly GCA_026981645.1 of Hyphomicrobiales bacterium. Classification (GTDB taxonomy): domain Bacteria; phylum Pseudomonadota; class Alphaproteobacteria; order Rhizobiales; family Devosiaceae; genus DROE01. The sequence continues at coordinate 1,526 of JALSII010000026.1, forward strand.
GGATTTGGTGTTTTCAAACCGGCTCTGGCTGAACTGGCTGTGGAAAAGCTGGCACCAATCGCCGCCGAGATGCGCAGATTGCTTGATGATACCAGCCATATCGAGGCTGTGTTGAAGGATGGAGCGAACCGCGCGCGCGCCATTGCGCAGGTCACAATGTCAGAAGTACGTGACGTTGTGGGTTTTGTCCATTAGTCTGCAAGACGCAGGAAACAGGTCTGGAACCCGGGAAAATGGGCAAATACAAAACCAAGCTTAAGGATTATCACAAACGGAAATTTCTTGTGGTCATTGATGACACCGAGGAGTGCGACCGGGCCGTGACCTTTGCCGCACACCGGGCCAAGCGCACCAAAGGTGAGGTCGAGCTTATCTCCATTGTGGGCAACGATCAGTTTCAGCACTGGCTGGGGGTGGAAAATGTACTGCGCGCCGAAGCCATTGAAGCGGCCAACAAGCTGCTTGACGAAAAAGAGAAGGACATCCGCTCCATAGGTGATATCGAAGTCACAAAAATCGTCCGTGAGGGACGCATGGCTGAAGAAATTGAAGCCCAGATCGCCGAAGACCCCGATATCGCCATTCTGGTACTTGCCGCCGGCACTTCCTCGGAAGGCCCCGGCCCGCTGGTTTCCAACTTCACCACCAGAGGCGCCAATGCCCTGCCGGTGCCCGTGACCATTATTCCAGGCAATGTCAGCGACGAACACATCATCGGGCTTTGCTGATAAAAACTGGTGGCCAGCTCCTGCAACCCCGCCACCTCGTTTTGCCCCTTCACATTGGCGCTCAATAGGCCTATTATCAACTAGTCTGGAATTGTTCTAAAAACTTTTCCGCAACTGCCGGGCCTGATTTTGTCTTGCGCGGCAAGCAATATCAAAAATCCTGAACGTTGGAGAACTCCCTTGTTTATTCAAACCGAAGCCACTCCCAACCCGGCAACACTCAAGTTCCTGCCCGGTCGGGAAGTGCTGAGCGGGGAGCCGCGGGAGTTTCGCTCCGCCGATGAGGCGGCCGCTTCTCCTTTGGGTGTGAGCCTGTTTTCGGTTCCCGGTGTTACCGGCGTGTTTCTGGGTTCAGATTTTATTTCTGTCACCAAGGAGGACGCTGAATGGTCCCATATCAAACCGGCAATCCTTGGGGTGATAATGGAACATTTCCTCTCGGGCAGTCCGGTTCTGGTTGAGGGCGACCAGAGCGGAATTGCCGACCCTGACGAGGAATTTTTTGACGAGGCGGACGCTGATATGGTCGAAGTGATAAAAGAACTTCTGGCCACCCGGGTGCGCCCGGCGGTAGCCATGGATGGCGGCGACATCATTTTTCGCGGGTTCAAAGAGGGCATTGTTTATTTGCAGATGCAGGGTGCCTGCTCCGGCTGCCCGTCTTCCACCGCAACCCTGAAAAACGGTATAGAAAATCTGCTGCGCCACTTTGTGCCCGGTGTTGAAGAGGTTCAGCAGGTTTAACAGCAGTTGCTTGTTTTGCGCGCCTGTGCGTTTTATGCATTCATTCCATGAACGCTCGCATAACCCTTGCCATTGATACCTCCGGACCGCACCTGCAATTGGCGCTTGCCCGCGGGGGCGAAGTAGCGATGCTGGTCGAGCCTCTCACCACAGGCCACGCAGAAATTCTTTTTGTCCGGCTTGCCTCTTTTCTTGAACAGAACAATCTGGCCTATTCCGACCTGACCCGCATCGCGGTGACCACCGGCCCCGGCTCGTTCACGGGCTTGCGCATCGGTATTTCCGCCGCCCGGGGTCTGGGCCTTGCGCTTGGTATCAGGGTCCTGGGCATTCCCAACTTGTTTGCCCTGTCTCTTCAGGCCCCTGCTTCCAACAGGAATCCCATTGCCATTGTTCTGGACGCGCGACGCTCCGAGGCCTATGCCCAGCGCTTTTCCGCCCCCGGCAAACCTCTTGACGAAGCGGTGGTTTTGCCACATGCAGAGGCGAAGGCGCAATATGATATGCTAGGGGTCCATCTTGTCAGCGATCCCAGGGTTGATATTGCGCTTTTGGCCGAGTTTGCCCTGAATGCTGAGTCCGAAGAGTTCCCCCCGGTCCCCACCTATATCCGGGCGGCGGACGCCAAGCCGCAGACAAAAAAGCGGATTGCCAGAAGGTGATGCGCAAATGAAAATCTGGATGGCCCCGGCGGGCCTGCATGTGGAACCGGGCATCATGGCTGACGCAAAACACCTCGCCCGCCTGCACGGTTCTGCGTTTTTTCATGGCTGGTCGGAAGCTGATCTTGGAGCCTATATCGCCACTCCCGACAAAACACCTCTCTACGTGGCATGCGATGCCCGGCGGCGCATAGCGGGTTTTATGGTTTTGCAGGTGGCCGGAGATGAGGCCGAACTGCTCTCAATCATTGTTGCGCCAAAATGGCGTGCCCGGGGTCTGGGTGCCGCATTGCTGCGCGCCGGATTTGATGACCTGCAGACCACGCCGGTTGAACGCATGTTTTTGGAGGTTGACGAAGCCAACGGGTCAGCCATTGCCCTTTACCGGCGTTTTGGTTTTAAGGAAGTGGGCAAACGCGAAGGATATTATCCGCTCAAAGACGGCACCCCGGCCACCGCGCTGGTGATGCGGTGCGAACTCGACTAAACTGATAAAGTAAATCTCCTTTTTTGGCAGGTGAGCGCATTGAACCGGAAGTCAGATATCGAACAGTCCCTTGAGGAGCAGTGCGCCGCCCGTGGTATGCGCATGACCGACCAGCGCCGTATCATAGCTCAGGTCATTCAAAAATCCTCTGACCATCCCGATGTGGAGGAGCTTTACCAGCGCGCTTCTGCCATTGACGCTGGCATTTCCCTGTCCACAGTATACCGCACCCTCAATCTTTTTGAGGAGACAGGTCTTGTTACCAGACATGATTTCAAAGATGGACGGGCCCGTTTCGAGCCCATCCCCGATGAGCATCACGACCATCTCATTGATATCCGTTCCGGAAAAGTCATTGAATTTCGTAACGAGGAAATTGAAGCCATTCAGGAGCTGATCGCCCGCCGCCTGGGCTATCGGCTGGTCGACCATCGCCTTGAACTTTATGCGGTGCCGCTCAGTGATACAGTGCCGGGCGCATACGATGCTGACAAACCGGAGAAAGAGTAAATGATACGCCGTCTGGTATTTTTCTTTTTTGTCATCGTGCCGTTTGTGATTGTTGGTGTTCCTCTTCAGTGGCTGATTGTGCGCCTCGGTCTGCCGGGCTGGAATTTTTTGCCCAGAGCCTTCCACCGGCTGGCCGCCCACTTTCTGGGGTTGCATGTCAATCTTATCGGTGAGCCGGAAAACGGGCGTGCGACCCTTGTCGTTGCCAACCATATATCCTGGACTGACATAATCGCTATCGGCTCGGTTGCCGACGTCACCTTTGTGGCCAAGGAGGATTTGGCAAAAATGCCGGTTGTGGGCCTGTTTTCTGCCCTGCAAAGGACAATTTATGTCAGCTCTTCAGCCAAGGATGCCGCCCGCAATGCGCCCGGTGAGATGGCGCGGCGCATGGCCGATGGTGGTGCCGTATGCCTGTTTGCCGAGGGACAACCCGATATCGGCACCCATGTGATGCCGTTTCGCTCCGGTCTCATTGCCTCAGCCCAGAAAGCCATGATTGAAGCGGGAGCAAAATATGTGTGCATTCAGCCCGTGACCATTGCCTACACGCACCTTCAGGGCCTGCCCATCACCCGAACCGAGCGCTCGCTTATCGCCTGGATACAGGCCAAGAGCATTCGCGAAAACATCTGGGACATTCTGGTTAGCGGCACAAGGGATGTGACTGTTGCCTTTGGTCAGCCCATGCCCTTCGCCGAAGGAGCCAATCGCAAGGCCATTTCCCAGCAGGCAGAAAATGAAGTGCGCCGCATGCTGGTTGCCTTGAACCGGGGAGAAAAACTCACCGATGCGGGGCGGTGGATGTAATTGACTCCAAGCATGCTGGCGCCTTCTGACTTTTTTTGATAACAACCCGCGTTCACGTTTCAATCCGGATAGCTGAAAACCCGCTCCCATGGCCACAAAGACCAAAAAACTGTTCATCAAAACCTATGGTTGCCAGATGAACGTCTATGACAGTGAGCGCATGGCCGATGCGCTGGCGCCCCGCGATTATGTGGTCACGGCAGATATGGAGGAGGCCGACCTGGTGCTTCTCAACACCTGCCATATTCGCGAAAAAGCCTCTGAAAAGGTGTTTTCCGAATTGGGGCGCCTTAAAAAGCTGCGCGACAGACGCGCCGGGCAGGGCAAACCCACCATGATAGGTGTTGCGGGGTGCGTGGCCCAGGCCGAAGGCGAGGAGATTATCGAACGTGCGCCGGTGGTTGATCTGGTTTTTGGCCCTCAATCCTATCACCGCCTGCCAGACCTCGTGCAAAGGGCAAAAAACGAGCACGTGGTCGACACGGATTTTCCCGAAGAGGACAAGTTTGACTATCTGCCCCAGGCCTCAAAACAGGCAACCATCGCCCGTGGACTGACCGCCTTTCTTACTGTCCAGGAAGGGTGCGACAAATTCTGTTCGTTCTGCGTGGTTCCCTATACCAGAGGCAACGAGGCCTCCCGCCCGGTTTCCCGGATTGTTGCCGAAGCAAAGGCTCTGGTTGAGGCGGGGGTGCGCGAAATCACCCTGCTGGGGCAGAATGTGAACGCCTATCATGGGCAGGGCCTTGATGGGGCCGACACCGGACTGGCTGCATTGCTGTTCGAGCTTGCCAAAATCGAAGGCCTTGACCGTCTGCGCTACACCACCTCTCATCCAAGGGATATGAATGATGCGCTCATCGCCGCCCACGCCGCCCTGCCCGAGCTGATGCCCTATCTGCATCTTCCCGTGCAAAGTGGTTCGGACAGCATTCTCAAGGCCATGAACCGCAGGCATACCCGCGCGCATTATCTTAAAATCATTGAAAAGATTCGCGCAGCCCGTCCCGATATTGCCCTGTCGGGGGATTTTATTGTTGGCTTTCCGGGTGAAACCGACGCCGATTTTGCAGATACACTCTCTTTGGTCAAAGAGGTCGGTTATGCTTCGGCCTATTCGTTCAAATATTCTCCAAGGCCGGGCACCCCCGGCGCTTCGCTGGAGGGGCAGGTTGAGCCTCACATTGCTTCGGAGCGTCTTTTGGAATTGCAAAAGCTCATTAACGAATACCAGCTTGCCTTCAACCATAGCTGTGTTGGCAAAACAATGGATATTCTGCTTGAAAAAACGGGGCGTAAACCCGGTCAGCTTGCCGGTCGCTCTCCCTTTTTGCAGGCCGTGCATGTGGATGCGGACCTCTCCCTTATCGGGCAGATTGTGTCCCTGGGCATTAAATCCGCCGGGCAAAACTCACTTTACGGCGAACAGCTTGCCAAACCCTCAGGGAAGCCCGATAATCCCCGTCAAGCGGACCAACCCCGCCAGTCAATACGGAGCGCCTGAAGTTTGAGTAAAAACCTGTCCCAGAGATTGGCTCAATCTTCGGCGCATATGAGTTCTGCAAGTTCTTCCCAGGTTGAGTTGGCCTTTGACGATAACAGGCTGGTTTCTGAGCTTTATGGGGAGTTCGATCAGAACATCGCTCTGGTTGAACAGCGCCTTGGCGTGCATATTACCCCGCGTGGTAATCACCTTTTGCTCATGGGCCCTGCCGATGCCCTGGATCAGGCCCGCCGCGTACTTGAATCGCTTTACGACCGGCTTGAAGAGGGGGAAAAGGTGGAAATTGGCGATGTGGGCGCCACCATCCGCATGGTCATCAGCGACAATGCTCACCTGGACCCGCCGGCCAAAAAAAAGCGCGGTCGGGTTCGTATGGCCCAGATTGCAACACGTAAAAACTCAATCGTTGCCCGCACCCCGGCTCAGGATGCCTATACCCGGGCCTTGAGCAACAATGATCTGGTGTTTGGCATTGGCCCGGCAGGCACCGGCAAGACCTATCTGGCGGTCGCTTACGCCGCCAGCCTTCTGGAGCGCGGCGAAATTGAGCGTATAATTCTCTCGCGCCCGGCGGTTGAGGCAGGCGAGAGGCTTGGGTTCCTGCCCGGCGACATGAAAGAAAAGGTCGATCCCTATCTGCGCCCTCTCTATGATGCGCTGCATGATATGATGCACCCTGAAAATGTCGAGCGCGGCCTGAACTCGGGTATTATCGAGGTGGCTCCGCTGGCTTTCATGCGCGGACGCACTCTGTCCAATGCGGTGATCATTCTGGATGAAGCGCAAAACACCACACCCATGCAGATGAAGATGTTCCTCACCCGTATGGGCGAAAACTCCTCGATGATCGTTACCGGCGACCCCAGCCAGGTTGACCTGCCCCGGGGGCAGTCATCGGGGTTGGTAGAGGCGCTCGATCTGCTCACCGGGCTTGAAAGCATCCATGTCAGCCGGTTCTCCCATGAAGATGTGGTGCGCCATCCGCTGGTTGCCCGCATCGTCAGGGCCTACGACCAGCAATATGAAAAGGGGCAAAACACTGGCGCTGTGACCCCTTCGGCCAACTCATCCAAAGGCTCTGCACCCTGACCAAGGCTTTGTTTCCTCTTGAAATTGATGTTGTTGTTGCCGATCCTGGCTGGGCCGGGCTTCTTGCCATACCCAGGCTTGAGGAGCTGGCCCGGGAGGCAATTTTTTGCGCCTTGGAGCAAAGCGGGGCAAGAGCCACCGGCCCGTCCGAACTGGCGCTTGTTCTGACCGATGATATCCGCCAGAAGCAACTCAATAAAAAATGGCGCGGCAAAGACCAGTCCACCAACGTGCTCTCGTTCCCCCAGATAGAACCGTTTTCTCCTCTTTCTGGACTTCTTGGTGACATTGTTCTGGCGCGCCAGACTGTTGCTGGCGAGGCACAGGCCGGTCCAATCCCCTTCGAACACCATTATTTGCATCTTGTTATTCATGGATTTCTTCATATTTTGGGGTATGATCACCTGACTGATAATGAGGCCTGCCTGATGGAGAGCCTCGAAACAGAGATACTCTCAAGCCTTGGGGTCCCCGACCCCTATCAGGTTTAACTGGTGGTTCGCCATGTTGCGCGGGCCCCGAAAAATGGAGACAAAAGACCGTCAAGGAACGGTTCACAGCCATGAACGACAGCGACCAGTCTACCGCCGCGGCGTCCCGGCCGCATCGCCCGATCAGCAAGCTGAATGGCGACACAACAAATTCTCTTGAAGCTGAAGAAGCCGACGAGCCCGGGTTTTGGGACCGGATAAAATCAATTCTGACAGGAAACAGGCTGACCCTGCGCGACGATCTTCGCTTTGCCCTGCTTGATAGTGCTCAGGATACGGCCTTTAGCGATGGCGAGCGTTCCATGCTTGCCAATGTCCTCAAACTTGCGGAGATGCGAGTTGAAGAGGTCATGGTTCCACGTGCCGATATCGAGGCTGCCGACGAGAACGAGACCCTTGGCGAGGCTGTGCAGAAACTGCGCGAATCAGGCCACTCACGCCTGCCGGTTTACTCCGAGACCCTTGATGACATTGTCGGCATGATTCACATCAAGGATGCATTGTTGCACCTGACGGCACCGGTTGAAAAGCCCAACGGCTCGCCCATTAAAATGCTCAACCCCGCCCTCAAGCGCAAGTTGAACAATCTGGACCTGGTACGAAAACTGCTGTTTGTTCCGCCCTCTATGCCGGTGGCCGACCTGTTGCAATCCATGCAGGCCACAAGGCTGCACATGGCCATCGTTGTTGATGAATATGGTGGCACCGACGGACTGGTCACCATTGAGGACCTGCTTGAATCGGTTGTTGGCGACATAGAAGACGAGCATGATGATCTTGATGCCGCCTTGATCACCAAAGAGGCTGAAAATATTTATTGTGCCGATGCACGGGCCAACCTTGAGGAATTGCGCGAAGTTATGGGCGCTCAGTTTGACCCCGGCGAAATATCGGAAGAAGTTGATACTCTTGGTGGGTTGATTTTCTCGTTGATTGATCGGGTTCCCGTAAAAGGTGAAGTCATCACCAAGATGAAGGGCTTTGAGTTTGAAATCCTTCAGGCCGATCCCCGCCGGGTGCGCCGGGTGCGCATTGTACGCCGTCCACGCAATCTGCGCGTGGTTTCCAAGGCCCGGCCAGTGCCAGCGGCCTCCGCCGACCAAACTGCCGCTGAATAACGGCACGCCGTCTTCAGCCGGGCATGGATTAAACCCGATACGCACAATAGGCTCCGGGCAATGTCTCTTGTAGCAAAAAACCTGGTAGTTAATCCATGACCCGATTGGCACAGTTTTGTATTCTTGCCTATGGGTGGCGCCGGGCGCTGCTCATGGCTCTGGCCGGGGCGGTTGCAGCTCTTTCAATGCCACCCCTCTTTTTCCTGCCCGCCCTGTTCGTGGCTTTGCCGCTCTGGGTCTGGTGCCTTGATGGCGCCGAGACGGGCAGCGGCTGGAAGCGCCTGTTCGGGTCTGCCTTTTTTATTGGTTTCTTTTTCGGTCTGGGCTATTTTCTTGTGGCTATTCACTGGGTCGGTGCCGCATTTTTTGTCGACGGGGGTATTATGCTTGCCCTCATGCCGGTGGCGGTACTTGCCATGGCTGCGGCCCTGGCCCTGTTCTGGGGGGTTGCCAGTGCTATCGCCCACCTGTTCTGGTACAACTCCCCCTTGCGCATTGTTGTGCTGGCCATAACCCTGAGCGCTGCTGAATTCGCCCGCGGACATCTGTTTACCGGATTTCCCTTTGACTTACTGGGTTATGCACTCACCGCCAATGAAACCATGATGCAGCTCACCGCCCTCGTCGGCGTTTACGGGCTGACAATTTTGGCCGCTCTCATCGCCCTTACTCCAGCCCTTGTCTGGCCTGCGGATGATCGGGCGCTTACAGCAAGGCTGATGCCGTTTTTTGCCGCTCTCGTTGTGCTGGCAGCCCAGCTCGGCTTTGGGCAATATCGTCTCAACACCATTCAAGTTGCCGAACGTAATGATATGCGCCTGCGACTTGTTCAGCCCAATATCAGTCAGGCCGACAAGTGGCGGCCCGGTGCCCGGGAGTTTGTGCTCGACAGGTTGCTCTCGCTGTCTGACAGCAGGACCGGCCCCGCCGACACCGGGCTGACCGGCATAACCCATCTGGTCTGGCCCGAATCAGCCCTGCCATTTTTCCTTGGCGATTATCCCGGCGCGCTGGTTGATATTGCTGCCATGCTGCCCCCGGGCACAACCCTGCTCACCGGCATGCCCCGCCGTGATGCGCTGGCGACAACAGAAGGGGGCGCAGATTATAATTCTATTCTTGCCATCAACGCTGACGGCGAAATTGTGAGCACTTATGACAAGACCCACCTGGTGCCGGTGGGCGAATATCTGCCCTTCAAGTCCTTTTTTCAGGCCCTTGGCGTAACCCAGTTTGTGCCCGGGGCCCGCGGCTGGACCGCGGGAGAGGCGCGCCGCCTGATGCGGACCCCCACCACACCGGAATTTTTACCCCTCATCTGCTATGAGGCGATTTTTTCCGGTGACCTGGGGGAAGGTGTTGATAAGGCGCAGTTTATCCTCAACGTCACCAATGACGGCTGGTTCGATGGCTCCATTGGTCCCGCCCAGATGTTTCATTTCGCCCGGGTCCGGGCTGCCGAACATGGTATTCCCATGGTGCGGGTCGCAAATACCGGTTTCACCGCCCTGATCGATCCGCTGGGCCGTCTGCAGAACGTTCTCACCCCTGCTGAGATTGGCGTGATTGACGTGACCATGCCCCGGCGTATCGCCCACACCTTCTTCTCTAAATGGACCAACTGGCCGTTTCTTTTTGCACTGATGTTCGGAGTTGTCATTGTTATGTGGGACAAGAGGCGCATCTCCCATCGGTAAAAACATATAAACCTTTCTTTATGTCTGGCTTAACTATTGCTATATAAACAGGAACCGACATCGGCCGGTGTCTTTCTTCCCGGTCTTTGGGCAAGCGGAACTCGAAATAGCATTGGGGAAAATTGTGGCCAGGGCTTCCTATCTTTTTACCTCCGAATCGGTATCCGAGGGACACCCGGACAAGGTCTGCGACCGCATTTGTGATGAAATCGTTGACATGGTCTATAAGGAGGCCAGAAAAACCGGTACCGACCCGGCGGATATCCGGGTAGCCTGCGAAGCGCTGGCGACTACCAACAAGGTTGTAATTGCCGGGGAAGTGCGTGTGCCTGCCTCACTCATCAAACAGAATGGCAAAGGCGAAAATGTAATCAATCCGGCTAAGTTCCGCAGTGCTGCCCGCCGCGCCATCCGTGATATCGGCTATGAGCAGGACGGGTTTCATTGGAAAAGCGCCAAAATAGACGTGCTGCTGCATTTCCAGTCCACCCACATTGCACAAGGGGTAGACAATGCCGCCGACCGGCAGGGTACCGAAGGCGCCGGCGACCAGGGCATCATGTTTGGTTATGCCTGCACCGAGACCCCTGCTCTGATGCCGGCGCCCATCTATTACGCCCACAGGATTCTTGAACTTCTGGCTGAGGCGAGAAAATCCGGCACGGGCGAGGCGGGCAGGCTGGGGCCGGACGCCAAGAGCCAGATTACGGTGCGCTATGTGGATGGAGCGCCAAAAGAGGTAACCCAGATTGTTCTGTCCACCCAGCATATGGATGAAAGCTGGGATTCAGCCAGGGTACGCTCGGTTGTTGAGCCGGTTATCCGGCAAGCGCTTGAAGGGCTGCCCATAGCAAAAGACTGTACCTGGTATATCAACCCGACAGGAAAGTTTGTCATCGGCGGTCCCGATGGCGATGCGGGCCTCACGGGCCGCAAGATAATCGTTGATACCTATGGCGGCGCAGCTCCCCATGGCGGGGGGGCGTTTTCAGGCAAGGACACCACCAAGGTTGACCGCTCCGCGGCTTATGCGGCCCGGTATCTGGCCAAGAATGTTGTGGCCGCCGGACTGGCGGAGCGCTGCACAATCCAGCTCTCCTATGCCATTGGCGTGGCTCAGCCTCTTTCCATCTATGTGGATACCCATGGCACCGGAACTATTGAGGATGATGCCATCGAAAAAATTCTGGGCCAGGTCATGGATCTCTCCCCCAGCGGCATCCGTAAACATCTGGATTTGAACAAGCCCATTTACGCCAAAACTGCAGCCTACGGACATTTTGGCCGTAAGCCGGGTCGTGGTGGAACATTCTCCTGGGAAAGAACTGACCTTGCCAAAGAGCTCAAGGCATTTCTGAAAAACTAGAGCCTTGCTTGCTTAGCAGAGCCTGAAGCGCTAAATCGCGCCATAATGAGCCGGCCAACAAAAACAGCAGAATCTGGAAAGCGCCAGCATCGGGCTTTTTTTGGCCGGGTGTCGGGCAAGCGCCTGCACAGGGGCCAGCAGGTCCTTTTTGAAACATTGCTGCCGCAGCTCCAGGTCAACCTGCCTGCAGAAGGCGAAATTGATCCCACCCTGTTATTCGGGGAGACCGCAAAACAGCGCATCATCGAAGTCGGCTATGGCGGCGGCGAACATCTGGCACGATTGGCAGAGGAAAACCCCGAAACCGGCTTTGTCGGATGTGAGGTTTTCACCGGCAGCATCGGCAAGATGCTGCAAAAAATTGCCGAGCAGGATCTCAAAAACATCTCTCTGTTTACTGAGGATGCGTTTAGGCTTCTTCAGGTTCTGCCCGACAATTCCATTGATGGCCTCTATCTGCTTTATCCCGACCCCTGGCCCAAAAGCCGACACCACAAGCGCCGCTTTGTATCAATGACCACCCTTGATGAGATGGCCCGCATCATCCGACCGGGGGGATTCTTTCGTTTTGCCACCGACATAGAGGACTATGCCAACTGGACGTTGGCGCATATCCTGCGCCATGAGGGGTTTGAGTGGCCCCCATGCCCGCCGGGAAGCTGGCACATCCCTTTTTCCGGGTGGCAATCAACCCGTTATGAGCAAAAGGCGCGCCGCGAGGGACGCAACAAAAGCTTCTATTTCACCTTCGAGCGCAAGGGGTCAAAAGTCTTGGCTTGAATTATGCGCCACATGGGTCTATATCACGGCCCAACATCTCAGGGTTAACCAGAGAGTGGGCGCCAACCGGCCCCGCTCTTTTTTGTTGCCTTGCAACAGCCATGATACGGCCCCGTAAGGCAAAACAAATGCCCCTCAGGGCAATTGACGAGTGAACAGACGTGAACGATACCAGGCGCTACATAAGAGAAACCGGGCAGGAACAGCGCATCGCCGCCATCGTTGAGCCGGTGGCGCGTGACCTCGGCTTTTTTCTGGTGCGGGTAAAAGTTCTGCCCGACAATGGCTGTACCCTGCAGATTATGGCCGAGGATGAAAACGGACGGTTTTCCATTGCCAATTGTCAGGAACTCAGCCAGGAACTTTCTCCGGCCCTCGATGTGGAAGACCCCATCAACAAAGCCTATCACCTGGAGGTGTCTTCCCCCGGTGTGGACCGGCCATTGGTGCGCGCCCGCGATTTTGAGCGCTGGGCCGGGCACGAGGCCCGCATTGAACTGGCCCATATGATAAACGGCCGCAAACGCTTTCGTGGGGTGATTGAGGGCACCGACGGCACCTTTGTGACCATCATTCTGCCTGATGTACCCGAGGGGGCAGACCCCGCCGCTGTCCTGCCGCTGGCCGATATCGCCGAGGCCAAGTTGATTTTAACCGACCGGTTGCTTGAAGCCGCCCGTCGTGAACAGGAAAACGATACCACGCTGGAGAGTCCGGATGTGGAACAAGTTACCCAAAATCCAGAGGAGACCAACTAATGTCAGTTTCAGCCAACAGGCTTGAGCTCTTGCAGATTGCCGATGCGGTAGCCCGTGAAAAGTCCATCGACCGCATGATCGTAATCGATGCGATGGAAGAAGCCATCGCCCGGGCCGCCCGCACCCGCTATGGCGCTGAAACCGAAGTCAAGGCTGAAATCAACCCCAAAACCGGCGAAATGCGCCTGTGGCGCCTGCTCGAAATTGTGGAAAATGTCGAGGAACATGGTCGTCAGATTTCCCTTGAGGATGCAAAAGAAAAAACCGATGCCGCCCAGCTTGGCGACTATATATCCGAGCCGCTTCCCCCGATGGAATTCGGGCGGCTCGCCGCCCAGTCGGCCAAACAGGTGATTGTGCAAAAGGTACGCGATGCCGAGCGCGAGCGCATGTATAATGAGTATTGCGACCGGGTGGGCGAAATCGTCAACGGGTCGGTCAAGCGGGTCGAATATGGCAATGTCATTGTTGACCTGGGGCGTGGCGAAGCCATTATCCGGCGTGACGAACTGATCCCGCGCGAACAGTTTCGCTATGGCGACCGGGTCCGGGCGCTGATTTTTGATGTGCGCCGCGAACAGCGTGGTCCCCAGATTTTCCTCTCGCGTACTCACCCCCAGTTCATGGCCAAGCTGTTCATGCAGGAAGTACCCGAAATCTATGACGGTATCATTTCCATCCGCTCCATCGCCCGTGACCCCGGTTCGCGCGCAAAAATTGCCGTTGCCTCGTCCGACAGCTCCATTGATCCCGTGGGCGCTTGTGTTGGTATGCGCGGCTCTCGTGTGCAGGCGGTCGTTGGGGAGCTTCAGGGCGAAAAAATCGACATTATTCCCTGGACTGAAAACATTGCCGACCTTGTGGTCTCAGCTCTGCAACCGGCCGAAGTCGCCAAAGTGGTGCTTGATGAGCAGGCCGAGCGTATCGAGGTTGTGGTTCCTGACGAGCAGCTTTCCCTTGCCATTGGCCGGCGCGGCCAGAACGTGCGCCTGGCATCCCAACTCATTGGCTGGGACATAGATATTCTCACCGAACTTGAAGAGTCCGAACGTCGCCAGAAAGAATTTGTCGAGCGCTCTGAACTGTTTATGGAATCTCTCAATGTTGATGAGATGGTGGCCCAGCTTCTCGCTTCGGAAGGGTTTTCCTCTGTTGAGGAAGTTGCTTTTGTCGAACCCGCTGAAATTTCGATGATTGAAGGTTTTGATGCCGATACTGCCGTTGAAATCCAGACCCGCGCTGCCGAATATCTCGACGCTATCGAAAAGGCTCAGGATGATGAACGCATAAAACTTGGTGTTTCTGACGAGCTTTACCAGATTGAAGGTCTCACCGCCGCCATGTTGGTGGCCGTGGGCAAAGATGATGTCAAAACCATTGAGGATTTTGCCGGCTACGCCGCCGATGACCTTGTGGGCTGGGTTGAGCGCAAGGACGGAGAAAGCAAAAAATTCGAAGGGACGTTTGCCGATTTGCCCATCAGCCGGGAAGAGGCTGAACTGATGATTATGCAGGCACGCCTTATCGCCGGATGGATTACTGAAGAACCAGAGAGCGAGAACGAAGACGAAGGCACACCTGACGACAGCGCTGAGGGGCAGGCTTCAGAACCCGTTGAAACAGCATCAGGCAAAACCTGACATGTTTAGACAACGCTCCGGAAAAACAAAATGAAGCCCGGTATGCAGGTGCCGCGCATGCACTGATTTGAACTTAACCGACACAGGACATTCGAAATCACCCAGACCGCAGAGCCACCGCTCACCCCCGCCCGAAGGGCAAAAGAAAAGCAGCTTACCCGGCAGTGCGCGCTGAGCCGCACGGTGTTGCCGGTCGCAGAACTTGTGCGCTTTGCCTTGGGGCCGGGTGGTGAAATAGTGCCCGATATCGACGCCAAAGCCCCGGGGCGCGGCGTTTGGATTGGTTTTTCCATTGAGGCTGTGGAGCAGGCCGCCCAAAAAAATGTCTTTGCCCGTTCACTGAAACAACCGGTGAAGGTACCACAAGACCTTGCACAAATCACCAAGACGCGGTTAGAACAGCGCGTGATGGGTGCATTGGGTCTGGCGCGCAAGGCGGGGCAGCTCCAGACCGGCGCAACACGGGTGAAATCCGCGATTGCCGGCGAAACGGTTATTGCCCTGCTTACCGCCTCGGATGCGGCTCCGGACGGACGACGAAAAATGGCTGTGGCACTGCGCAGTTCTGCTCAGGAACAACAGGTGCCCCACTATGATATTCTGACCTCGGCACAATTGGGTTTGGCTTTGGGGCAGGAAAATGTGATACACGCAGCGCTGACTGTCGGTGCTGCGGCAAATTCGGCTTTGTTGCGGGTGAAAAACCTCTCCCGTTATTTGGCTCCGGCGAACGAGACGAGACGAAAAATAGATGACTGATAAAGACGATAAGTCGAAAGAAACAACCAATGCCCCCGGCAAAAAAACCCTTTCCCTAAAGGGTGGTCCGGTCGGGTCCGGTCGTCCTATGGTTTCGCGCTCCACCCGCTCTGTTGTGGTGGAGCGCCGCACCCGCCGCGTGGTAACTCCAGGTGCCGGGGCCCGTCCCCATGGTGCCAATGCGACCCCCGCCGCTCGTCCGCCTGCCCGGCGCCCCGCGCCTTCAAAAGCGGCAGAACCAGCTCGTTCCGGCCTGACCAGTCAGGAAGCTCTGGCCCGCGCCCGCGCATTGCAGGAGGCGGCCTCCCGTCAGGCTGATGAAACAGCCAAAGCAGAGCAGGACAATCGCCGCCGCGAAGAAGAGGATGTGCGCCGCCGCTCTGTTCGTGAAGAGTTGGAAAACAAAAAGCGCCTTGAAGCTGAAGAGGCCACAAAGGCCATTGAAGCTGAAAAACAACAAGAGGTGGCAAAAAAGCCCGCCAAAACCGCCGCCGCTCCTGAGCCAGAACAGGTCGTGCCGGATATGCCTCCCCCTCCGCCCCCGGGCGAGGAAGACGGGCGCACGCGCCGTACGGCAGGTGCGCCGCAAAAGGGCAAACTTGTTGGCCGTGAGGAACTGGAACGCGCCCGCCGCAGTGCGCGCCCACAACCAAGCCGCCGCTCGCCGGGCGACGCAAACCGCAATCGCGGGCGCCTGACTGTCACCTCGGCGCTCAATCCCAACGAGCGCGCCCCTTCTCTGGCCGCCATGCGCCGCCGTCGCGACAAGCAGCGCGGCAAGCCGCGTGAGCCGCAGCCAAAAATCTCCCGCGAAGTCACAATTCCTGAGGCCATCACCGTTCAGGAGCTGGCCAACCGCATGGCCGAGCGTTCGGTTGATGTCATCAAACTGCTCATGCAGCAGGGACAGATGGCCACTATCAACGATATTCTTGATACCGATACCGCCGAGCTTATCGCCACCGAACTGGGCCATACCGTAAAACGTGTTGCCGAATCGGATGTGGAAGAGGGTCTTTTTGCCGATATCGCTGATGAAGATGATACCGAGCGCCAAACAAGGCCCCCCGTTGTCACCATCATGGGCCATGTGGACCATGGCAAGACTTCGCTGCTTGACGCCTTGCGCGAGGCCAACGTGGTGTCCGGTGAAGCCGGGGGCATAACCCAGCATATCGGCGCCTATCAGGTGGAAAAGAATGGCCACATGATCACCTTTCTTGATACACCGGGCCATGAGGCGTTCACCTCCATGCGCGCCCGCGGGGCTCAGGCTACCGACATCGCCGTGCTGGTGGTTGCCGCCGACGATGGCGTCATGCCCCAGACCATAGAATCCATCAAACACGCCAAGGCTGCTGAAGTGCCTATCATCGTGGCCATCAATAAAATCGACAAGGCCGAAGCCGATCCCTCAAGGGTGCGCAACGAGTTGCTGCAGCACGAAGTGTTTGTTGAAACCATGGGCGGCGATGTGCTGGAGGTGGAGGTCTCTGCCATAAAGCACACTAACCTGGACAAATTGCTCGACGCCATTGTCCTGCAATCCGAACTGCTCGAACTCAAGGCACGCCCCACGGGCCGGGCCGAAGGGCTGGTTATCGAAGCCAAGCTCGACAAGGGCCGTGGCGCGGTTGCCACCATGCTGGTACAGCAGGGTGAACTGGCCGTGGGAGACATCGTTGTTGCCGGGTCCGAATGGGCCCGGGTGCGGGCACTGATAAACGACAAGGGCGACCAGGTAAAAAAAGTCGGTCCTTCGTCTCCCGTCGAAGTACTCGGTTTTTCCGGTGTTCCCGAAGCGGGGGACCGCTTTGCCGTTGTTGAAAGTGAAGCGCGGGCCCGCGAGGTCACCGAATATCGCCAACGCGCTCTGCGTGAGCGCACCGGTGGCACCGGCGTCACCTCCCTTGAGCAGATGATGAGCCAGCTTCAGGCCTCCGAGATGTCCCGCGTACCGCTGGTCATCAAGGCCGATGTGCAGGGCTCGGTCGAAGCCATCGTCAGCGCTCTTGAAAAACTGGGAACTGAAGAGGTGTCCGCCCAGATACTCATGTCTGCTGCCGGTGGCATCACCGAAAGCGACATTACGCTGGCCAAGGCCTCGGGTGCAGTTATTATCGGCTTTAACGTGCGCGCCAACAAACAGGCTCGCGAACTGGCCCGTAGCGACGGCATCGAAATTCGCTATTACAACGTCATCTACGACCTTGTGGACGACGTCAAAGCCACCATGTCCGGCCTGCTTTCGCCCGAAATACGTGAGACATTCCTCGGCAATGCTGAAATTCTGGAAGTGTTCAACATTACCAAAGTGGGCAAGGTCGCCGGGTGTCGGGTGACCGAAGGCACCGTTGAACGCGGTGCCGGTGTGCGTCTCATTCGCGATGATGTGGTTATTCACGAAGGCAAGCTCTCCACCCTGAAACGCTTCAAGGACGAGGTAAAAGATGTCCAGTCCGGTCAGGAATGTGGCATGGCCTTTGAGAACTATCAGGACATGCGCAAAGGCGATGTGATTGAATGTTTCAGAGTTGAGGAAATCACCCGGTCTCTGTAACAAAATATCTTGTGTTCCATATTGCCCGCCACTTGTCTGCAGGCCCCAAATGACCAGAAAATCCAAGTCATCTGCCCCCTCTCAGCGCATGTTGCGCGTCGGCGAACTGGTGCGGCACGCTCTTAGCGCCTTTCTGGTGCGCGAGGATATTCAGGACGAAGTGCTCTTGGGCGTCACCATCACCGTGCCCGAAGTGCGCATGACCCCGGACCTGAAACTGGCCAGCGCCTATATCATGCCGCTGGGGGGGCAGAATGCGGAGGAAATTGCCGCCGCCCTTAACCGCAACAAAAAATTCATTCGCGGCGGCATCGCTTCAAGTCTGTCGCTGAAATATGTACCCTCGTTGCGCTTTTTTGTCGACGACACCTTTGCCGAGGCCGACCGGATTGAGAGCCTGCTGCGCTCAAAAAAGGTGTCTCGGGACCTGATGGAAGAGGAAGATAATGGGACTGTTTGATTTTCTGACCGGCACCAAACGCCCCAAAGCCGGAGTTACCGCCGTTGCGCCCGAGGCCCTCAAACAGGCCATTCTTGCGGTTAATCGAGACAGCGCCCCTTTCAGGATTTTTCTTTCCGATGAACCCGGCGTTGACCTTGTTGCCGAATGGAAAATTGTCGACGCCAAATGGTACGAGATTTTTGCCAAAGCCGGTCTGAAAAAAACCTTTGCTATCAAGATGCGGTTGGATGAGGACAAGCGCGAGGTGAGGGCGGTCGACGAGGAATATTCCGTTGAATGGCGGGCCGGTATTCCCTCGCTGTCTCTGGCGGTTTCAGGGTTTCGTGGTCAGAAAAGCGAAGTCTCGTTTGGCGCGGCCTACGCTTTTACCGAGGAATTCAAACCCGGCCAAGTTTATAATTACCGCTTCAATTCAAGCGAACTTAAAAATCCCTTGCGCGAGGCGGTTCTGGCCAACGGCTGGAGCTGGCGCGGTGTGGCGTTCGGCAAGCTGTAAAACCAATGAAATCTGTGCAGAAAAAACGCACCAAACGCGACATTTCCGGCTGGCTGGTGCTCAATAAGCCCTATGATGTGGGCTCCACCGAAGCCGTGGGCAAAGTGCGCTGGCTGTTGAACGCCAAGAAGGCAGGGCATGCCGGAACGCTGGACCCGCTGGCCACTGGCATCCTGCCCATCGCCATTGGCGAGGCCACCAAAACCGTGCCCTTTGGGCAGGACGGGGTGAAAATCTACCGGTTCAGCCTTGTCTGGGGCCGTTCGACAACCACTGATGACGACGAGGGCGAAACGCTGGAAACCAGCGATGTGCGACCCTCCTCAACAGACGTTGAGGCCACTCTGCCTCTGTTTCAGGGCGAAATCACCCAAATTCCACCCGCCTTTTCTGCCATCAAAATCAATGGTGCCCGCGCCTATGATTTGGCCCGCTCTGGTGAACAGGTTGCGGTGCCGCCCCGGCAGGTTTTTATCGACCGCTTCGAACTTGTCGCCCACGACGAACAGAATTCCGTCTTTGAAGTTGAGTGCGCCAAGGGCACTTATATCCGGGCGCTGGCCCGTGACCTGGCACAAGAACTGGGGACAAAGGGCCATGTGGGCGCACTCCATCGTGCCCGGGTCGGTGTGTTTGCCGATGATTGTGCAGTCACTCTGGAGGAATTCGAAGCCGCTTCCCCTGAACAGCGCGACAAAATGCTGTTGCCTGTTGCTGCCGGACTGGCCGATGTTCCCGAAATTCCCATCGACGCAAGACAGGTGGCAACCATCCGCTTTGGCAATGCCATTCTTTTGACCGGAGCCAACGCGCCCGTTGAACTGGAGGACGCCTGGGTCAGCCACAAGGGCAAGGCGGTGGCCATCGGCTTTGTCGACAAGGGCCAGTTCAAGCCCTCACGGGTGATTTTGCCCCACTGACTTTTGGCAAAAAAGGACTCCCTGCCAATTTGCTTTGCATTTGGACCCGTTTTGCCCTATAGGGGCACCAGCTTCATCATTAAATGCAAGCACTACCGACCCCGGACTGGACGACATCCCGGACGCGGGCGACAATAATCCCTTGAAATGAAAGGATATTTAGATGTCGATTACACCTGAGCGCAAAAGCGAGCTCATCAAGGAATATGCCATCAAAGATGCCGACACCGGGTCTCCCGAGGTCCAGGTCGCCATTCTGACCGAGCGTATTGTTAATCTCACCGAGCACTTCAAGGCCCATGGCAAGGACAATCATTCCCGCCGTGGCCTGTTGAAAATGGTCTCCCTGCGTCGCCGTTTGCTTGATTATGTCAAGCGCAAGGACGAAGAGCGCTACAAGAGCCTGATTGAACGGCTTGGTTTGCGCCGCTAGAGCGGTATTTGGCACCGGATCGGCGCGGAAATTTCTGCGCCGTCCCAAAAATTGCGGTTTCTTTCAAAGAGAATGACCATTTCGGGTACCGGGCAAGAAGTCCGCTTTGCAGGGAAACACCAACAAACGAAAAAAGCCTGCAATGGTTTGTTCTCGCGCATGGGGCGCGGGGTCAGCGCAGGATATGAACAGCGAACCTCCCCTCAGAAATTTCATGCGATTTTGACCGAAAGAGGTCGATTGCCATCCGGGGAGACCTGTTCAATGAACGAATGGAAAAGAAAAATAAAATGTTTGATCATCATAAAGTCGAACTGAACTGGGGCGGCCAGCCACTGACCCTTGAAACGGGCAAGATTGCCCGTCAGGCCCATGGCGCTGTTCTGGCGACGCTGGGCGAAACCGTTGTTCTGGCGACTGTTGTCAGTTCATTCGAACCAAAGGCGGGAATTGATTTTTTTCCCCTGACTGTAAACTACCAGGAAAAATTCTATGCCGCAGGAAAGATCCCCGGCGGATATTTCAAGCGCGAAGCGCGCCCTTCCGAAGCCGAGACCCTGATTTGCCGCCTTATTGACCGGCCCATCCGCCCGCTGTTTCCAAAGGGCTATAAAAACGAAACCCAGGTCATCGTCACCGTGCTTCAGCACGATATGGAAAACCAGCCCGATGTTTTGGCTCTTGTTGCCGCTTCCGCCGCGCTGACAATTTCCGGTGTGCCCTTCATGGGGCCGATCGGTGCTGCCCGCGTTGGTTATATCGATGGTGAATATGTGCTCAACACACCCATTGATCAGCGCGACGACAGCCAGCTCGATCTGATTATGGCCGGCACGCAGGATGCCGTGCTCATGGTGGAAAGTGAAGCCAGTGAACTGAGCGAAGAAATCATGCTCGGCGCGGTCATGTTCGGCCACGAGCAGTCCGGCAAGGTTATCGAAGCCATCATCAAGCTGGCCGAAATGGCTGCCAAAGAGCCCCGCGAATTTGTCGCTGAAGACCTTTCAGCTCTTGAAGGGGAAATGCTCTCCCTCATCGAGGACGACCTTCGCACCGCCTACAAAAACACCGACAAGCAGGAGCGTTACGCAGCGGTGGATGCGGTCAAGGCCAAAGCCGTTGCCGCTCTGGATGAAAGCGACTGGACAGCCGAGCAGATTTCAACAGTCTTCAAAACCCTGCAGTCACGCATCGTGCGCCGCGCGGTTATTGATACCAAAAAGCGTATCGACGGACGCGATCTGGCAACAGTTCGCCCCATTGTTGCTGAAGCCGGCGTTCTGCCCCGCACCCATGGTTCAGCCATCTTTACCCGTGGTGAAACCCAGGCCCTGGTGGTGGCAACCCTTGGCACCGGCGAGGACGAGCAGTTCGTTGATTCTCTTGAGGGCACCTCAAAGCAGAATTTCATGCTGCACTATAACTTCCCCCCCTATTCGGTGGGTGAAGCGGGCCGCACCGGCTTTACCTCCCGGCGCGAAGTGGGCCACGGCAAACTGGCCTGGCGCGCCATCAACCCGGTGCGCCCCTCTGTCGAGGAGTTCCCCTATACGGTGCGCGTGGTTTCAGAAATCACTGAAAGCAATGGTTCCTCCTCCATGGCCTCTGTCTGTGGCGCCTCGCTGGCCCTCATGGACGCGGGTGTGCCCATGAAAAAAGCTGTGGCGGGTATCGCCATGGGCCTCATTCTGGAAGGTGAGGAATTTGCCGTCCTCTCCGATATTCTTGGCGACGAGGATCACCTCGGCGACATGGATTTCAAGGTCGCAGGCACCAAAGACGGCATCACTTCCCTGCAGATGGACATCAAGATCGCCGGAATCACCGAAGAGATCATGCAAACTGCTCTGGCTCAGGCCAAGGAAGGGCGTAACCACATTCTTGGTGAAATGGCCAAGGCGCTCGACACCGCCCGCGACGAGGTTGGTGAGTTTGCCCCCCGCATCGAAACCTTGCAAATTCCCACCGATAAAATCCGCGAAGTTATCGGAACCGGTGGCAAGGTCATTCGTGAGATTGTTGAAAAGACCGGCGCCAAGGTCAATATTGACGACGACGGCACCATCAAGATCGCCTCCGCTGACGGGGCTTCCATTGAAGCGGCGATCAAATGGATCAAATCCATTACCGATGAACCCGAAGCTGGCGAAATCTATCAGGGCACCGTGGTCAAAACCGTGGATTTTGGCGCCTTTGTCAACTTCTTCGGCCCCAAGGACGGTCTGGTCCATATCTCCCAGCTCACCCCGAGCCGCGTTGAAAAAACTACCGACGTGGTCAAAGAGGGCGACAAGGTCTGGGTCAAGCTTCTTGGCTTTGACGACCGGGGCAAGGTGCGCCTGTCCATGAAAGTCGTCGATCAGGACAGCGGCGAAGAAATCAAGAACGACTGACCGGAGCGCTTTCAGAAAAAGTGGCCGCCGGTTTTTCGGTTCGACAGCGTGACCACAAAAAACTGGTTTGACAATGTTTCAGCCCCGGTCAGTAATGGCCGGGGTTTTTCATGTTCGGGAGTACGGATGGCTGGCTTCAAACTGGGTGAACACAAACAGTTGCGGCGTCTGGTTCTCGCTGGCATCCCCGCTGCTTGTAGCCGGGTTTGGCTCTGGATACCCTTTTGCCCTGGGGGGCGGACTTTTGATAATAGTCGCCCTTTTTGGAGCGCTCGCTAAATACTGACCTCTATATCAGCACCCGGTGTGGCGGGTTGTGGCCATCCATGAAAATCTTGATGTTCAGGATAACCGTCTCCCCCATCTCGATGCGCCCCTCAAGCGTTGAGGAGGCCATGTGCGGGGTTAGTACCACACGATGCTCGCGGGCCAGTTTCAAAAGCGCGGGGTTGATGCCCTCGCTATGGGAAAAAACATCAAGGCCCGCCCCGGAGAGGTGCCCGTCTTCAATCAGCGCCACCAGTGCCTCTTCGTCCACCAGTTCGCGCCGCGAAACATTGACGACAAAAGCCCCCTTCTTCATCAGTTCCAACCGCTTTGCGTCGAGCAGGTTGAAACTTTCCTTGGTGTGGGGTGTGTGCACCGAAACGATGTCCACATGGGCCAGCATTTCTTCCAGCGAAGGCCAATATGTGGCTTCAAGCGCCTCTTCGATTTCCGCCGGACGTCGCGAACGCGAATAATAGTGAATATCAAGGCCGAATGCTTTGGCCCGGGCAGCAACCGCCGCCCCGATGCGTCCCAGCCCGATAATGCCCAGCGCCTTTCCGCCGAGTCGTCGCCCCAGCATCCATGTGGGCGACCAGCCCGGCCAGTCTCCATCGCGCGCCACCAGTTCTGCCCCTTCCACCAGCCGGCGCGGCACCGAAAGAATGAGCGCCATGGCCATGTCGGCAGTGTCTTCGGTCAGAACACTTGGCGTATTGGTGACGATGATGCCCGCTTTGCTGGCCGCCTCCAAATCAATATTGTCCACCCCGTTGCCGAACTGGGCAATAAGTTTGAGGCTTTGTGGCAGGCGGGCGATAAACTCTGCGTCCAGCGGGTCGTTTATGGAGGAGACCAGCACATTGCGTGTACCGATGCGCTCCAGTAATTCATTGGCGCTCAGAGTGATGTTGTCCCGATTTATTTCCACATCAAACAGGGTTTGCATCCGGCTTTCAACCGGTTCCGGCAGTCGGTTGGTCACAAATATTTCGGCCCTGTGCTCGCTCATGCCTTGCAGTCCCCGAGCGCCAGAAGGCAGTAATTTTTTGAGATTTGCCTTGTCCGCATGCGCGCCCTTTCAGTGTGCATTAAGGTAATTACACTATGTCAGAGAAAAACACCCGCCCCCCGTGGAAAAATATGTTTCAAGACACCGCATCAGTCTGGCGCTCAATTACCGGCCTGCTTTTTTGTTTCCTGCGCGTCCCAGCCGTTTCTGGCAGGTCAACTATTGTACTTGCCGCTCTGTTGCTGACAGGTCTGCAAATGCCTGCTCTGGCCCAGAACAGCTTGGGTGCTTCAGGCCTGCCCCTGCCCAGGTTTGTCTCCCTGACCTCAGAGCCGATAAATGTTCGGGTTGGCCCCGGCACGCGCTACGAGCTGGCCTGGGTCTATGTGAAATCGCGCCTGCCCGTTGAAATCATTCAGGAATTTGATACCTGGCGTAAAATTCGTGACCTGGACGGGCAGGAAGGATGGGTGCACCAGAACCTGCTTTCGGGACGGCGCATGGGCTATATTGCCCCCTGGGATGAAACTGCCCGTGTTGCGCTTCGCGCCCGCGATAATTCAGAAGCGCGGGTGCGCGCCTGGCTGTCGAGCAAATTCCTTGTCCGCATTGAGAAATGTGATGGCCGGTTCTGTCAGGTTTCGGCAAGCAATCCCTCCGGCGAGGGGCGCGCCAGCTATTCAGGTTATGTCGCCCAGTTCGAAATCTGGGGTGTTTATCCAGGCGAGAAGTTTTAGGGTCAGGACTCCGGGCCGCACCAAACGGCCTGCCAGGGTCCTGAACCTAGCTATTTGCGAAGATATTTCGGCTTGCGGCGCAACCTGACCACCAGGTCCACATGAGCGACCTCCATGCCTTTTGGCGCATCGGGGAGGCCCTTGATGGTGATGGAATCCGAGGGGATATCAATCACCCTTTGCTCGTCCTCGACAAAAAAGTGATGATGGTCTGAAGTGTCGGTATCAAAATAGGAACGCGCCGCGTCAACCGTGACCTCGCGCAACAGCCCCGATTTGCGGAACTGGTGCAGAGCATTATAAACCGTTGCCAGTGACACCCGGACCCCGGCCTCGTCCGCTTCCATATGCAATTGTTCAGCACTCACATGGCGATGTCCGCCGGTGAACAGCAATTCGGCCAAGGCGATGCGTTGGCGTGTTGGCCTGAGGCCTGCCATACGCAGCACAGCCATCAAGCAGGGCTTGCGCGACTTGTGTCTGCGATGTGTGGATGCCAGCGGGTTGTGCATGGTGTGGGGTACGTTCAACTCTTGTTTTCTGGTTTTGCCCGGACCTTGGGTATTTTTCTTATACCGGCACTAGGCCGGGGAGACAAGCGCACTACACATGACATGCTAAATGCCTCCCTGTGCAAAGCCTTCAATATTGTTGACCCTTGATGCCCCGCCCTCTACTAGAAAGAGCTGAAAAAGCATGAGAGGCAAGTCCATGACCCCACGCAAAAATTCCTATACCTATGACGATCTTATCGCCAGCGGTAACGGTAAATTGTTCGGGCCAGGTTTTGCCCAGTTGCCCCTGCCTCCCATGCTGATGTTTGACCGCATTACCCATATCAGCGGTGAGGGTGGCGAGTTTGGCAAGGGTCAGGTGCGCGCTGAACTCGACCTCAATCCCGACCTGTGGTTCTACGCCTGCCATTTCCACAATGATCCGGTAATGCCCGGCTGCCTTGGCCTTGATGCGCTCTGGCAGATGGTCGGGTTTTTTCTTTGCTGGTCGGGCGACCCGGGCAAAGGGCGTGCCGTGGGCGGCGAAATCAAGTTCAAGGGTCAGGCAACCAATGACAAGAAACTGCTTGAATACCAGATTGATATCAAAGGCCACCGCCGTATGCCCGTTCCTTATGGAACCGCCGAGGGGACTGTAAAAGCTGATGGTGAAGTCATATATGTAGCAAAGAACTTAAGAGTGGGTCTGTTCCCAAGCGATTAGGTTTTGGATGATGCGCAAAGTGAATAAATCCAAGAGGGCAATATGCGACGAGTTGTTGTGACAGGAATGGGGATTGTCTCCTCAATCGGGGACAATGTTTCTGAGGTTTTGGACAGTCTTAAAAATGCCCGTCCCGGCATCAGCATCGCCCAGGATTATGTAAAGTACAATTTCCGTTGTCAGGTGCATGGCACTCCCGCCACCGACCCGTTTGAGGTTCTGGACCGGCGCACCACAAGATTTATGGGCAAGGGTGCCGCCTGGAACTATATCGCCATTCAGGAGGCTATTGCCAACGCCGGCCTTGAGGAAAAAGACTATCGCGCCAACCCGCGCTGCGGCATCGTCATGGGCTCTGGGGGACCTTCAACCAAGGCCGTTGTGGAAGCTGCCGCAACAACCATTGAGCGCGGCCCCAAACGCATCGGCCCCACGGTTGTGCCCAAGGCCATGAGTTCCACTGCATCGGCGACACTGGCCACGCCTTTGGGCATCCACGGCCTCAACTATTCAATTTCCTCAGCCTGTGCGACATCAAAGCACTGCATCGGCAACGCTTACGAGCAAATCCAGATGGGCAAGCAGGACCTGGTATTCGCCGGGGGCCACGAGGACCTGCACTGGACCATGTCCAACCTGTTCGACGCCATGGGTGCCATGTCCTCAAACTTCAACGACACGCCGCTTGTCGCCTCGCGCGCCTATGATAAAAACCGCGATGGTTTTGTCATCGCCGGTGGCGCCGGGGTGCTGGTGCTTGAGGAAATGGAGCACGCAAAAGCGCGTGGGGCCAATATTCTGGCCGAGCTTGTCGGCTATGGAGCGACCTCCGATGGCTACGATATGGTTGCCCCTTCAGGCGAGGGAGCGGTGCGCTGCATGCGCATGGCGCTTGAAACCGTTGATGCACCGGTAGACTATATCAACCCCCACGCCACCTCGACCCCGGTGGGCGACCGCAAGGAAATAGAAGCCCTGCGCGAAGTGTTCGGCAACGAGGACAAATGCCCGCCCTTCTCCGCCACCAAATCTTTGACCGGACATTCCCTTGGCGCTACCGGCGTCTGGGAGGCGATTTTCTCCATCCTGATGATGCAGCATCGTTTCATTTGTGAAAGCGCCAACATATTCGAGATTGACCCCGAGTTTGCCGACATGCCCATCGTGCGCGAACGCCGCGACAATGTGGATTTGGGTGTGGTGCTTTCCAATTCCTTCGGCTTTGGCGGCACCAATGCGACACTGGTGTTCAAACACCCGGATGTTTAATTGTCCTTCCGGCGGTATTTCAACTCGCTGAACTTGGCTGCCCGTCCGTCATAGAGCAGCAGACGTCCGATTAACGGGTCGCCAAGTCCGGTAATGAGTTTTATCACCTCCATGGCCATCAGCGTGCCGATAACCCCGGTGACGGCACCCAGAATCCCCACCGCCTCGCAAGCCGGAAGGTCCTCATCGTCCGGTGTTTGAGGATAGAGGCATTCAAAGGTTGGCCCCGCCCGCCCGCGGATGTCGCTCAGGTGTGGCGCAATAACGCTCACCTGCCCGTCAAACATCGACACCGCGCCACTGACCAAAGGGCGTCTGGCCGATTCTGCCGCCTCGGCAACCACCGCCCGGGAGGAAAACCGGTCTGTGCCGTCAACAACAACATCATGGGCGGCAACCAATGGCAGGGCATTTTCATTGTCCATGCGCTTGGACAGGGCAACAGTGGAAATGTCGTTATTCAGGTGCCGAGCGAACTCCCCGGCACTGACGGCCTTGTTTTTGTCAATGTCACCCATGGAGTGAACAATCTGGCGTTGCAGGTTGGATAGCGAGACCTGATCGTCGTCGGCAATGGTGATGCGACCCACCCCGGCTGCCGCCAGATAGGCAATTACCGGACTGCCCAGCCCCCCGGCACCCACCACCAGCACCTTGGCCTGTTTAAGTTTTTGCTGCCCCGGACCACCAATGCCCTTGAGCACAATATGGCGGGCGTAGCGCTCATTTTCCTGTGTGCTGAACATGACCGGTGTTTCCGTTCTTTCTATTTCTGCGCCCCGCTACCGGTGGAGCCAAATCCGCCAGCCCCGCGTGTGCTGGTTTCAAGCGCTTCGACTTCTGCAAAACGCACCTGAACCACCGGAGCAACCACAATCTGGGCAATGCGCATGCCCCGGGTGACAATAAAAGTCTGCTCGCCCAGATTTATCAGCAACACATGCACTTCACCGCGATAGTCGGCATCAACCGTGCCCGGTGTGTTCAGGACGGTAACACCATGTTTCAGAGCCAGCCCCGAACGGGGGCGGATTTGAGCCTCGTATCCCGCCGGAAGCGCCATGGCAAAACCGCAGGGCACCAGAACCCGCTCCCCCGGTTTCAACTTCAGAGTTTTATCAGCGCCAACCGCAGCGGCCAGATCGGCTCCGGCCGCCAGTTCCGACTGGTAGACTGGTAATTCCAGCCCCTCTCCATGGGGCAGCCAGCAGACCTTAATTTCCGGCTTTGGCATTGCCGGTCCCTAATTCAGTTTGACTACCGCAAATGATTCATCGGGAAGCTCAATTTCGCCCGAAATCAGACCGAGCAGGGAAATAACGGTGGAAGCGGACATGCCGTCCTCTGCAATATCCATATTACTTTCAACAATTTGCCCGCCCGATATTTTCATGGTCAATGTCCGGCCTTCAAAAAACTGCTCCATCATGGCCATGGTTTCAGGATCGGAACTGTCTTCGGCAAAATCTTCAACCAGAGAGGCTGTAGGGTAGGTGACCCGCACCAGTCCCGGACCCACATTGGTAATTGTGGGGGTGGGTTCTCCCTCCTCGCCGCCCTCAAGCAGGTCCGCATAGGCTCCCTCTTCAGTTGTCACGCAGGTTACGGAGTTCTCGGTAATCGTTAAGATGCCCTCATCCTTGCAGAACTCATTGCCTCCCTGCTGCTCGGCCATATCATAAAACTCACGATCCATGCTGATGCTTGTCGTGCCGCGGGCGTTTTGTTCGTCCAGAACCTGAAGTTCCATGGAGATATCGACGCAGGCGGCAAGCCCGCCCACGATCAAAAAGGTGCCCGCCAGACGGGCCAGAGATGGAAACAGCATATTTTATCCTTATCAAATTTCGTATTACAGATTTCGGCGGTCAGCCTATGGTGAAGTTTGGTTCAGAACAAGGTGCTTTGGCCTATCGTGGAGCCCGGCTACCAGAGTTGCCAGAGCACAATGGCTCCAAGCACCACAAACCCGGCCAGAACCCATTTCACAAATGTGCCGTTTTTCTCCTGGTGCCGCTTCATTTCAGTTTCATGAAATTCAAGCAGCCTGTTGGCCCGGTTCACCAGCCCGGGCAGTTCCGAGGCAGTTTTTACCAGCACTTCGAACTGTTCTTTGGCCTGTTCAAATTTACCCTCGGGGCCGGCCTGACGCCTGATCCATGAAGAGACAATAGGTTCCGAAACACTCCAGATATCCAGTTCGGGGTCGAGCATGCGCCCAACCCCTTCCACCAGAACCATGTTTTTTTGCAGCAGGATAAGTTCGGGCCGGGCCTTCATCTGAAAAATTTCGGTTACCGCCAGCAATTGGCCCAGCACATTGGCCATGGAAATTTCGCTGGCCTTGCGCCCGTGCATCGGCTCCCCGATCATACGAAGCGCCAGCGCAAAATCTTCCACTGACTGGTCGGCCGGCACATAGCCGATATCAAAGTGCAGCTTTGCTACCTGTGAATAGTTGCGGGTGATAAATCCATAAAGAATTTCTGCCAGAAAGCGTTGTTCAGTTTTTCCGATCCGCCCCATAATGCCAAAATCAACAGCAATGATACCCCCGGTTTTGGGATCGGCAAACAGATTGCCCGGATGCATGTCCGCGTGAAAAAGCCCGTCTCGGATGGCGTGACGCAAAAAACTCTGCATCAGATGAGCCGCCAGTTGTTTGCGATCGGCCTTGGCTTCGTCCAGCGCTGCAAGGTCCCTGACGGGGATGCCCCCGACCCAGCTTGTGGTCAGAACCCGCTGGGCGGTGTGCTCCCATTTGACCACAGGCACTTCAAAGCCCGGATCGTCCTTGGTATTTTCGGTAAATTCAGAGATGGAGGCCGCTTCAAAGCGCAGATCCAGCTCCAGTCTGGAGGAGCGCTCCAAGACGCCGACCACCGCTGTGGGTCGGAGCCGCCGCATTTCCGGGATCAGTTTTTCCACCAGTCGCGCCCCGGCAAAAAAACTCTCAAGGTCGAGCCGGAAGCGTTTTTCAATACCCGGCCGCAAAAGTTTTACCGCCACGATTTCTTCCGAACCATCATCTCTTTTGAGCTTGGCCTTGTGCACCTGAGCGATGGAAGCCGCTGCAATCGGTTCAGAAACCTCCAGCAAATCCCCGGCGCGGGGCCCCAACGCCTTCTTCAGCAAGTCGGGCACCAGCGCGTTATCAAACGGCTCCATGTCATCCTGAAGCGCCGAGAGGTCCCCGGCCACCTCCGCACCGACAATGTCGGGGCGCGTCGCCAGTGTCTGACCGAATTTGACATAGGTCGGCCCCAGCCGGTTCAAGGCCCGTGTGAGCCGCTCCACCCGTCCGGTTTTACGCACCGAGCGCCGCTCCACAATACGGATCAGCCCTAGGGCGAATCTGGCGCTGCCCGGCAGTTCGTCGGTAGCTACAAGCGAAAACGCACCCTCCCGCGCCAGAACAAATCCGGCCCTTAGCAGTCGCCAATAGGCTCCAAATCCCATGTTTCCCCCGCGCCCCTATATTTTCCAGGCGCTATGCAGCGCTGCAATGTTTCCCGAAAGCGGCGTGTGGCTGACACGGGAAAATCCCGCTTCACTAATCATTGCGGAAAATTCTTCGGGTTGGGGAAACTGGCGAATGCTCTCCACCAGATATTGATAGGGCTGGGCCTCCCCGGTTACGATGCGGCCCATGGGTGGAATAACCTTGTCCGAGAACAGCCTGTAAATCTCGTCCAGCCCTGGAATGTCAGGCTCGGAAAATTCCAGACATAAAAATCGCCCCCCCCGTTTCAGCGCTCGATGGGCTTCTTTCAGGGCATTTTCAATGCGCGGCACGTTGCGAATGCCAAAGGCAATCGTATAGGCGTTGAAACTGGCGTCCCCGAACGGCAGTTCCTCAGCATTGGCCTGCACAAACTCCCCCTGCCCCGGATAGCGCCAGTTTTTTGCCCGTTCCGCGCCCACGTCAAGCATGTCCTGGTTGATGTCCGAGATTACAACCTGTGCAAAACCGTGGGAGGCGTTGACAATGCGTTCGGCAATATCCCCCGTTCCTCCCGCCATATCGAGCACCTTGAAGGGACGGCCACCTGTCTTTGGAGGCCCCAGCCGGGCCACCATGGCGTCCTTCCATAAACGATGCAGTCCCCCGCTCATCAGATCATTCATCAGATCATAGCGGCTGGCCACACCGTCAAACACCGCGTTGACCAGTCCCTGCTTGTCTTCAAGCGCCACTTCTGCAGCCCCGAAATGTGTAGTCTGCTCTGGCTGTTCACTCTTAGCGTTCATGGGTACTCTCTAAGACACTCCCCCGGGCATATCTTTGGTTGCGTTGGTCTGGACCTGGCACCAGTCAAAGGGTAGCAAAGCTGCGCGCGTCTTGCACTGACAGGTTCCCTTCATGCCCGAATTACCAGAAGTTGACATCGTAAAACAGGGGCTTGCCCCATTTTTAACCGGTGCATTGATCAAGCGGGTAATTTTGAACCGGAATGGGGTGCGTTTTCCCTTTGCTGCGGACTTTGCTCAAAGGCTTTCAGGGCAGACGATTACCCATGTGGGGCGGCGCGCCAAATATCTGCGGTTCATGCTTTCCTCCGGAGAAGTGCTGCTGTCACATCTGGGCATGACCGGTAACTTCCGCTTTGCTGAACCCGATCCGCAAACGGTCGAAATCAATGCCGGGTTTCAAAAGCATGATCATGTGATTTTTGAATTGTCCAGCACCGATGCTCCGGCACCCTTTTTGGTCTATTCAGACCCGCGCCGTTTTGGTTTTATGGAACTGGTGGAAGATGTCGAGACAAACAAGTTTCTGGCAGGCCTTGGTCCCGAACCGCTGGGTAACTCCTTTACCGCCA
The DNA here is from genome assembly GCA_026981645.1 of Hyphomicrobiales bacterium. GTDB lineage: Bacteria > Pseudomonadota > Alphaproteobacteria > Rhizobiales > Devosiaceae > DROE01. The sequence goes on from JALSII010000026.1 coordinate 33,260, forward strand.
CCGGGCTGGCAGAGGGTTTGAGCCGGCGCAAGGCTCCAATCAAGGCCGCGCTGCTCGACCAGCGCATTGTTGCCGGGCTGGGCAATATATATGTCTGCGAGGCGTTGCACCGGGCGGCAATTGACCCGCGCACCAGAAGTTGCGACCTTTTGCCGGAGCCTGGCACACCTGGCCCGGTGCTTGAAAATCTGGTGATCCAAATTCGCCTTGTCCTGAATGAGGCGCTTGAAGCGGGAGGTTCGACCCTGCAGGACTATCGCAATGTTGATGGTGGAAGCGGCTATTTCCAGCACCGTTTTGTGGTTTATGCTCGAAAGGGTGAACCATGTCTCAAAGAGGGGTGCAATGGCATTATTTCCCGCATTGTACAGTCTGGGCGTTCCAGCTTTTTTTGCCCCGTTTGCCAGAAGGGTTAGGGCCCTGATCCTAAGTTTTCCGGGGTAATGTCAGCATGCGGGTTGGGCCTCTGTGCTGAATCCTGTTGACGCTGGCACGGGCGCTGATTATAACGCGCGAAATTGGCGGGCCCCTCATTGGTGCCCGACTTGTCCTTATTCAGTTCCGCTGACTGTTGTTGCGCGTTGTGGCGCGCTGGTTGGCTGTATCCGAGAACCGCCCGAGAGGCATGATCCATGGCAAACACATCTTCGGCAAAAAAAGCCGTCAGAAAAATCATCACCCGCACCGCGGTAAACAAATCCCGCCGCTCCCGCATGCGCACCTATCTGCGCAAGGTTGAAGAGGCGATTGTGTCAGGCAACCAGGATGAAGCGGCTCAGGCTCTCAAGGCTGCCCAGCCCGAAATTCAGCGCGCCGCAACACGGGGAATTCTGCATCGCAACACTGCCTCGCGCAAGGTCTCGCGGCTGGCCCGCCGTGTTAAGGCCATGTCTGCCTGAATTTTCCCTTGTGGAAGCAGCGCTGCCTTTAACGAGGCTCCCGGTCTGCAGATTTCTTTATAAGCTATGAGCTCTTCTGAAATTCGGGAGAGCTTTTTGTTTGGCCGGACGCAGTGCCCTGAGCCAGCGCGTGCAGCGCGGGTTTGCACGTGCATAGTGGCATAAATGCCCATTATCCAGAGCTTGGAGGGGGTCACAAAAACTTGTGTGGCAATATTTTTTAACCCCCAAAAAACTGCGAAAATTGTGCCTTCAATCGATTCCTTATTGAGTCTCAGCACCTTAAATAATCCACTACTCCTGGGCCGGTTGACGGACTCTGAGCCAGCGAAAGAGTCAAGCCCCATTTTGCGCCAAAAGCATGTTGAATCAAAAATTTTCGCTGTCTAGAATGGCTCCAGTCAGGCAAGTAAAATGATGTGCCAGCCTTTGGGTTTTGAGGCTGGGAAAGTAAAAATGGTCGGCGAAGTCAGATTCATGCGGCAATATTTGTTGAATTTGGTTTTTCTGGAGTAGCTTGGCGGTTTAAGGCTGAAACAACAATGATAGTTGCGATGCCTTGGGGTTATTGTGGGGCGTATTTTTTAGCCGTATCAGGCTGAATTCAGTGCTTTGATTGCGTGGGTTCTGCGAATACTTGCTCGCAGGGGGTGGTTTTTTGCGCCGTTTTTTAGGCGAAATTCCGGAATCAGGACTACGGCCTGGACCGGGATAATAAATTGGGGCTTGAAATGAATACAGTCAATCTAGTGGCACCGTGCCGTGCGGACGAGCCGGGCGATGCTCACGACGACGTATTGAATGTCAAATCAAACAGCAAGGGCCAGACAGCTGTGTCTGGTCGGACAAGAGGTCAAAAAAACATGGAACAGATTTGGGTACGGGTGCGCGCACGGTTGCGTGCTGCTATGGGTGAAGATGTTTTTACCAGCTGGTTTGCGCGCCTCGAACTTGAAGAAATCGTCGATGATCTGGCCCATCTTTCTGTTCCGACCAGGTTTTTGTGCTCATGGGTGCAGTCCCATTACGCATCTCCTATTCTTGAGGCTTTCAGCGCTGAAAATGCTGACATAAAGCGGCTCCATTTCACCGTGCGTGTCAATGGCCAGGCCCGCCCGCGCCTGGTGGCCCAGAGCGAAGCATTAGCTACTCCTCAGGTCATCCAGCCCGCGCCCAAGGCCAGCAGCAATACAAACCGGACATCGCCCAAACATCAGAATGTTCTCTCGGGCAGCATTATCGATCCCAAAATGACCTTTGACAATTTCGTGCCCGGCATGGCCAATGAAATGGCGCTAGGTGTCGCCCGCCAAGTGGCCAGTGCCGCCGCCAACAATTCTGTTGCTTATAATCCGGTCTATATTCATTCAAGCGTGGGCCTTGGCAAATCCCATCTTCTCAACGCCATTGCCTGGGCTGCAGGAGCTGCTGATTCATCTCTTCAGATTGTTTACCTGACTGCCGATCACTTCATGTATCATTTCATTACTGCCGTTCAGCGCCAGTCGGCTCTGGCGTTCAAGGAATGGCTGCGTCAGATAGACCTTTTGTTGATTGACGACCTGCAGTTTCTCCAGGGAAAATCGGCCACCGAGTTCGGCCACACGCTTTCGGTGCTTATCACCGGGGCCAAACAGGTGGTTATTGCCGGGGACGCGCCCCCGCGCGACCTTGAGATGCTGGACGAGCGTGTGCGTTCCCGCCTTTCGGGCGGTCTGGTGGTGCCCATAGCCAAGTTTGATCTTGATTTGCGCCGTTCTATCGTCAACCGGCGTGCAGAGATTGCCGCAACCCGCTTCCCCGGCATCATCTTCCCCCCGGCGGTTATTGAATATATTGCTCTTTCTGTCACCTCCCATGGGCGTGACCTTGATGGGGCTGTGAATCGTCTTGTTGCTGCCAATCAGCTCACCGGGGAGACTATCACCGTGCCGCTGGCGGAAAAAACTCTGGCCGATCTTATCCGCACCCGGGAAGCGCCAAGAGTGCGCATCGATGATATTTTGCGCATTGTTTCGCGCCATTTTAAGATCCCGCGCACCGATTTACTTTCGTCGCGCCGGTCGCGGGATATTGTGCGACCCCGGCAAATTGCCATGTATCTGGCCAAGTCCCTGACATCGCGATCCCTTCCTGAAATAGGCCGTCGTTTCGGCGGACGGGACCACACGACGGTCCTCCACTCGGTCCGCAAGGTCGAGCAGTTGATGCAGGCCGATGGCGACCTGTGTCAGGAGATTGAGCTGTTAAAGCGCATGCTGGCTGAGCTAGAATAGGCAAACCAGCTTTTCTGCCTTCAAACTCTTTCCGGTAATATCCGAGCCTATGGCGCCACCGCTTCTTGCCCTGCAGAATGTTTCCCTGAGCTTTGGGGGTGCGCCTCTGCTCACTGAGGCTTCGCTCTCGGTTTCGCCCGGGGAGCGGGTTGCTCTTGTCGGGCGCAACGGTTCGGGAAAATCCACCCTGCTTAAAATTGCTGCGGGCATCATTGATTTTGATGACGGTACCCGTTTTGTTCAGCCCGGCGTGACCGTGAAATACCTGCCCCAGGAGCCTGACCTTGAGGGCTTTGCCACGACGCTGGACTATGTAACCAAGGGCCTGGGTCCCGGGCAGGATCCCTACTGCGCGCCTTATTTTCTTGAGCAGCTCGGGCTCACCGGAAACGAAAATCCGCGCGAGCTCTCGGGCGGTGAAAAACGCCGTGCCGCCCTTGCGCGGGTACTGGCCCCCGAGCCCGACGTGCTTCTTCTGGATGAACCCACGAACCATCTCGACCTGCCCGCTATCGAATGGCTGGAATCTCAGCTTAAAACGACTAAATCTGCGCTGGTTCTCATCTCCCATGACCGCACGTTCCTCAAAGCCCTGTCGCGCAAGACGTTGTGGCTCGACGCCGGGCAAACCCGAGAGCTTATGCGCGGGTTTGAGCATTTCGAAAAATGGCGCGACAGCGTGCTTGAAGAGGAGGAGCTTGCCCGCCACAAACTGGGGCGCAAGGTCGTGGCCGAGGAGCACTGGCTGCGCTACGGGGTCACTGCGCGCCGCAAACGCAATGTGCGCCGTCTCAAGCAGCTTAACCAGATGCGCGCGCACCACAGCGAACAAAGAAACCCCCGTTCCGAAATTAACATTAACGTTGCCGCTGGCAAACAAAGCGGCATGATCGTCATTGACGCCAAATCCGTTTCAAAAACAATTGGCAGCCGCACGCTGGTCAGGGATTTTTCCCTGCGTGTCCTCCGGGGCGATCGCGTGGCCATCGTTGGACCCAATGGTGCGGGAAAAACCACGCTGATAAACCTGCTCATCGGTAATCTGGCCCCGGACGCCGGGGAGGTCCGTCTGGGCACCAATATCGAACTTGCCCTGCTCGACCAGACCCGCTCGGCTCTTGCGCCCCAAACAAGCCTCAAGGATGCCCTGACCGGGGGCGGCAAGGATACGGTTCTCATAAATGGGGTTCAAAAACATGTTATCGCCTATATGAAGGATTTTCTTTTCACCCCCGAACAGCTGATGACGCCACTCATCGCCCTGTCAGGCGGTGAACGCGCCCGGGTGATGCTGGCGCGGGCCTTGGCGCTGCCGTCAAATGTCCTTGTACTCGACGAGCCCACCAACGACCTTGATCTGGAAACGCTGGATCTGCTTCAGGAAACTATCGCCGAGTATGCCGGAACCGTTCTTGCGGTCAGCCACGATCGTGATTTCATCAACCGCGTTGCCACCATTACCATCATCGCCGAGGGCGAGGGGCGCTGGACATCATATGCTGGGGGTTATGCTGATATGCTTGCCCTTCGCGGCGCAGGCGTATGTGCGCACCTGAAGGAGGGCGAAACAGGAAAGATAAAAAAACTGCCTGCTTCTCAACAGCATCAGCCCGTGCCAAAAAAACAAAAACTCTCTTTCAAGGAAAAGCATGCTCTTGAAACCCTGCCTGCCAGAATGGTGGAGCTGGAAGCCAGGATTGGCCATCTTGAAACCCGTCTTTCAGAAGCTGGCTTCTTTCAGAAAAACCCGGACGCCTTCACCTTGGCAGGCGATGAGTTGGCCCGCGCACGGGCCGAGCATGAGAAAATTGAGAACCAGTGGCTCGAATTAGAGATTTTACGCGAGGAAATCGAAGGAAATTAGCCATTATTGTTCGAACATCGTGAGCAATTCCTCGTTGGGTCTTGCCTTTTTTGCACTGGTGGGCAAGTTTCACTTCCCTTCATTTTTTTTGAGCTGTTTTCCCTTCGTGTAAAAGGGCAACAGGAAGGGGCATATTGATTAGGGGACTAAACGCATGAAAGTGACGCTGGAACGTAACCATCTGCTCAAATCACTGGGCCATGTTCACCGGGTGGTCGAGCGGCGGAATACCTATCCCATTCTTGCCAATGTGCTGATTGAGGCGTCTGATGGCGCACTGAAGCTGCGCGCTACCGACTTGGATATTGAAGTGACCGAGACCGTTCCGGCAATGGTTGCAACGCCCGGCGCAACCACCGTTCCCGCCCACACCCTGTTTGAGATTGTGCGCAAACTGGCCGATGGCGCAGAAGTGCATCTTGAAACGAGCGGGGATGAGCAGATGCGCATCACCTCGGGGCGTTCGCGGTTTTTTCTTTCTTGCCTGTCCCCCGACGGGTTCCCTGATTTGAAATCGGGCGATTTCCCCCATCAATTTTCGCTTCCCGCACCCGACCTGGCCGGGCTGATTGCACGCACCCAGTTTGCAATTTCCAACGAGGAAACCCGCTACTACCTCAATGGGATCTATTTTCATACCATTGAAGAGGATGGAAAGCCCCTTCTGCGCGCCGCTGCCACCGACGGACATCGGCTGGCGCGTACCGATATTGCAACGCCTGCGGGGGCCGAAGGCATGCCCGGTATTATCGTACCGCGCAAAACTGTGGCCGAAGTGCAAAAATTGCTCGATGGGGTGGAAGGTGATGTGGCGATAGAGCTCTCCGACACCAAAATCCGTATTTCCCTTGGCGAGGTGGTTCTGCTTTCCAAGCTCATCGAGGGGACTTTTCCCGATTATGAGCGCGTCATGCCCAAGAATAACGATAAGGAAATGCAGGTGGATACCGCCAGTTTTTCCGCTGCTGTTGACCGGGTTTCAACCATTGCTTCGGAGCGCGGCGGCAAGGCGGTGAAGCTCTCCCTTTCCGATGGACTGCTGGAACTCTCCGTCACCAACCCCGAGCATGGCAATGCGAGTGAAGAGCTGCCCGTGTCCTATGAAGACGACAGTTTTGAAATCGGCTTTAATGCCCGCTATCTGCTTGATATTCTGGCTCAGATAAAATCTGAAAATGCGGTTTTTCTGTTTGGTGACAGTGGTGCGCCGACTCTCGTCAGCGACAAAAGCAAAGCCAACGCGGCTTATGTGCTGATGCCCATGCGGGTTTAAGCCAGATATTTTCATGTGAGAGCGGCCGGGCCTGCTAAAAAACCGAACAGGTGACCGGAACAGAAAGTTATGGCAAAGCCAGACCGCTACATTTCCCGCCTTCGCCTGACCGGGTTTCGTAATTATTCAACAGCAGCTCTGGACCTTGACCACCGCCATGTGGTGCTGACCGGTCCCAATGGCGCGGGAAAAACCAATGTCATTGAAGCCCTGTCTTTGCTTTCTCCCGGGCGGGGTTTGCGCGGAGCAGCTTTTGATACGCTGGCCCAAGCCGGGGGCGAGGGCTCGTGGGCGGTGGCCGCAACCATTGAAACGCCGGATGGACCTGTTGATATTGGCACCGGGAATGTTGGCGCCGGGAGTGGACGTCGTGTCCGTATCAACGGCGCCAGCGCCAAAGCGGTCGAAGACCTTGGCGCCTATCTTCGCCTGCTCTGGCTCACCCCGGCGATGGATGCTCTGTTCACTGGCCCCGCCACCGACCGCCGCCGCTTTCTGGATCGTCTGGTGATGACACTCATTCCCGGCCATGGAGTATCGGTATCAGCCTTTGATAAGGCCATGCGCCAGCGCAATCGCCTTCTTGAGGACAATGCCGACCCTGGTTGGATTTCAGCCATTGAGTCCCAGATGGCCGGCTTTGCCGCCGCCATATATTTTGCCCGTACCGATGCCCTTGCCCACCTTCAGCATCTTGTGGCCACGGATATAGAAGGCGCATTCCCGTCCGCTCTTCTGGCTTTGACGCCTCTGTTTGGTGAGGATGAGAATTTTACCTCCTCAACCACCCTTGAGCAGGCCCTCATGGCCCACTGGCAGGACAGCCGCTACGAGGACAGGGCCGCCCGGCGCACCCTGGTTGGACCCCACCGTGTTGATTTAAGCGTCACCCATGCGCAAAAAAACATGCCTGCGCGCCTGTGCTCAACCGGCGAGCAAAAGGGCTTGCTCATCGGCCTGGTGCTTGCCCACGCCCGGCTTGTTGCCACCATGACCGGCATGACCCCGCTTATGCTGCTCGATGAAATTGCCGCGCATCTTGACCCTTTGCGCCGCGGTGCTCTGTTTGAAGCGCTTGAGCAACTCAACACCCAGGTCTGGATGACGGGTACCGATGCGGTTTTGTTTGAGGATTTGGGCCGCAATGCGCAAAAAATCACGGTTGCGGACGGCACCTTTGGCCGGATTGCCTGAATGCGCCGCCACAAGGGTTGATTTTCAGGCCCCGCACTCCGTAAAAACCGCCATTTTGCTTGGGCTTGCGCCCTGAATGCTCTAGAACAGACCTTGAGCATTTCCACCCTGATTCGAGTCCCCATGAGCGATACTGAAAACCCTTCCAAAAACGAGACCGACCTGCCCGCGGCAGAAGCAGATTATGGTGCTGATTCCATCAAGGTTCTTAAAGGGCTTGACGCCGTACGCAAGCGTCCCGGCATGTATATCGGGGACACTGACGATGGGTCGGGCCTGCACCATATGGTCTATGAGGTGGTCGATAACGCCATTGACGAGGCGCTGGCCGGTCACGCCGATCTGGTCACCGTCACTCTGAACGCCGATGGTTCAGTCACCGTCACCGACAACGGGCGCGGCATTCCGGTGGATATTCACACCGAAGAGGGAATTTCCGCCGCCGAAGTGATTATGACCCAGCTCCACGCCGGGGGGAAATTCGACCAGAATTCCTATAAGGTTTCCGGTGGCCTGCATGGCGTTGGTGTTTCTGTGGTCAATGCTCTTTCAGTCTGGCTCAAGCTCAAAATCGGTCGGGCCGGAAGTTTTCACGAAATATCCTTTACCCACGGGGTGGCTGACGCACCACTGAAAGTTACTGGGGACGCCGGGGATTTTACCGGTACCGAATTATCCTTCATGCCCTCGCGTGACACCTTCACCATGGTCGAGTTTGATTTCAAGACCCTTGAACACCGCCTGCGCGAACTGGCTTTCCTCAATTCGGGGGTACACATTCTTCTGACCGACAACCGCCATGCGGAAAAACAAACGGTTGATCTGCATTATGAGGGGGGGCTCGAGGAATTTGTCTTGTTCCTCGACAAGGCCAAATCCTCGATAATCGGTGAGCCCATTTCCTTTGAGGTCGAAAAAGACGGGACCAGCGTTGCAGTCTCCCTGTGGTGGAACGACAGTTATCATGAGAATGTCCTTTGTTTTACCAACAACATCCCCCAGCGCGATGGTGGCACTCATCTTGCGGGCCTGCGCGGGGCACTGACCCGTCAGGTCATCGGTTACGCCGACAGTTCGGGTGTGCTCAAGCGCGAAAAGGTGCAACTGACCGGGGATGATTGCCGCGAAGGGCTGACCTGCGTACTTTCGGTCAAGGTGCCCGACCCCAAATTCTCTTCCCAGACCAAGGACAAACTGGTTTCCTCTGAGGTGCGCCCCATTGTTGAAGGCGCAGTCAGCGATAAGTTGGGCCAGTGGTTTGAGGAACATCCCACGGAAGCCAAGGCCATTGTCGGCAAGGTTGCCGAGGCCGCCGCCGCCCGCATGGCCGCCCGCAAGGCCCGCGAGTTGACAAGGCGCAAATCGGCACTCGACATTTCCTCCCTGCCCGGCAAGCTCGCCGACTGCCAGGAACGCGACCCGGCAAAGTCTGAACTGTTCATCGTGGAAGGGGACTCAGCGGGAGGTTCGGCCAAGCAGGGTCGCGACCGCGCAACCCAGGCCGTTCTCCCTTTGCGTGGCAAAATCCTCAATGTTGAGCGCGCCCGCTTTGATCGTATGCTATCCTCCGAACAGGTGGGTACGCTGATTACGGCGCTGGGCACCGGTATCGGACGCGAGGAATTTGACATCGACAAGCTGCGCTATCACAAAATCATCATCATGACTGATGCTGACATTGATGGTGCCCATATCCGCACGCTCCTGCTGACCTTTTTCTTCCGCCAGATGCTGCCCCTCATCGAACGCGGCCATCTCTATATTGCCCAGCCCCCGCTCTATAAGGTCAAGCGCGGCCAGTCTGAACAATATCTGAAAGATGAGCGGGCGCTTGAAGACTATCTTCTGGCTGCCGGAACCGACGAGGCCATTTTGACCACCGCCGATGGGGTTGCCCATGTCGGGGCCGATCTTACTCATATTGTCGAGCAGGCCCGCGACATTGTGCATGTCATTAACGCACTCAACAACCGTTATAACCGTACGCTGGTCGAACAGGCTGCCATTGCCGGGGCGTTTGAGGCTTCAGAAATTGAAGAGGAAGATGCCGCCCGGACCCTTGGCGCAACCATTGCCTCCCGCCTGGACCAGATTGCTGATGAGGTTGAGCGCGGCTGGCAGGGCGTGCCCGACGGGGAGGGAGGGTTGCGTCTCTCGCGCACCGTACGCGGGGTTGAAGAGGTTCATGTCCTTGATGCCCAGCTTCTTGCCTCGGCTGAGATTTCACAGTTGCGCAGGTTTTCAAAAATTCTGAGCGAGGCGTTTTCTGGCCCCGCGATTCTTACCCGCAAGGATATCAGCCAGACTCTTCATGGGCCCTTTTCCCTGTTTGAGGCGGTAACTGATGCTGGACGCAAGGGCGTATCCCTGCAGCGATACAAAGGGCTGGGGGAGATGAACCCGGAGCAATTGTGGGAAACAACGCTCGACCCCAACGCCCGCACTCTGCTTCAGGTGCAAATTGAGCAGAACGAAGAAAACGACACCATTTTTTCCCAGCTCATGGGCGATTTGGTTGAACCGCGTCGCGACTTCATCCTCACCAATGCCCTCAACGTCGCCAATCTGGATGTTTAGGAGTGTTGCCAGGATAAGTGCGTAGCGGTTATCCGGTTCGGCAACACGACCACCAACAAACAAGTGTTGCCAGGATAAGTGCGTAGCGGTTATCCGGTTCGGCAACACGACCACCAACAAACAAGCGTTGCCAGAATAAGCAGCCTGTCGGTGTGAGACTGGATAATCCAGCTCCGTCACTGCGCCTTGGCAGTCCATAAACCCTGAAAAAGAATAGGGTTTGGTCTGGATTGCCACGCGTCTTTCTATATGCCGCATTGAAAACAGCACCCCAATCCCCCTTGTTGGGAGGGCCGGGGTGGGGCGGCATTACAAAAAGCAACATCCTTCGGTTCAGGCCCTGCCTGTCTCGTTCTTTTCGTCTGATGGCTTCCAACACGTAAAAACTTGTAAATGACACCCCATCAACGCTTGTGGCCTTAACCTCCCTTAAAGGGGCCACAATTAGCATGGATAGCCAGATATGGTCGGCCAAAGTGTCTGGATATTATGGCACTCCGGCTTGTCAGGGCAAAATGGATATCAAACTGAACCCCAGTGACCGGATTGGTAGCTCCGCAAAACGCGGACGCAAACCCGCGCGCAAAAATTCCGGCACCCGCAGGGAGCCGTCCTTTAAGGCACGCGCCAGCGTCAATCCTCCTCCCGCCAAAGGTCGCGCAACAGCCAGAAAAGCCGCGCCGAAAAAACGTAGACGCGCCAGAAAGCCGCTGACTTTCTGGCGGGTCATCGGCAAACTGTTTTACTGGGGCATTGTGCTGGGCGTGTGGGCCGGCATTGCCGTTGCCGGTATCGTCATTTATTATGCGGTGCAATTACCCGCCTCCGACAGTTGGGCGGTGCCTGACCGGCCCGCCAATATCCGCATTGTCGCCGCCAATGGCCAACTTATTTCGAATCGTGGAAAGATGGGGGGCGAGGCCGTTGCTTTTTATGAGTTGCCCGAATATGTGCCCGCTGCTGTTATTGCTATTGAAGACCGGCGCTATTTTGACCATTTTGGCATTGATATCATTGGTATAACAAGGGCACTCATCGGCAATATCCAGGCCGGGCGCATCACCGCCGGAGGCTCCACCATCACCCAGCAGGTGGCCAAAAATCTGTTCCTGACACCGGACCAGAATCTGGGCCGCAAGGTGCAGGAGGCGTTGCTTGCCATCTGGCTGGAACGCAATTACACAAAAATTGAAATTATCGAGCTTTATCTCAACCGGGTTTATTTCGGGGCCGGGGCCTATGGCATCGAGGCCGCTTCCCAGCGCTATTTCGGTAAATCAGCCAGAAACCTTTCCCTTGGCGAGGCCGCCATCATGGCCGGGTTGCTCAAGGCCCCTTCGCGCCTCTCCCCGGACAAGAACCCCGAGGCTGCCGCTCAGCGCGCCCGGGTGGTTCTGGGCGCCATGGCCGAGGAGGGATATATTTCCCAGGCCGAAGCCCAGGCCGCCGCCATCGACCCCAACAAACGTATCCGCACCCGAGTTGCGGGGGCTGAATTTTACGTGGCCGACTGGGTGGAAAGCCTGATGGAATCTTACATCGGGACGGTGCCTAAAGACGTCATCGTGACCACGACCATTGATTGGGACTTGCAGAAGTTTGCTGAATTTACCGTGCGCGAAATGGTCATAAAAAATGGCGAAGAGCGCAACTTCTCCCAAGGGGCGCTTGTGGCTATGAGCACGGATGGGGCTGTGCAGGCCATCGTTGGTGGTGTCGATTATACCGACAGTCAGTATAATCGGGCCATCACTGCCAGACGCCAGCCCGGCTCTTCGTTCAAGCCCATTGTCTATCTTGCCGCTCTTGAAGCGGGCTTCACCCCCGATACCATAGTTCAGGACGCACCTCTGGATTATGAGGGCTGGCAGCCTGAAAACTATAACGGTCAGTATGCCGGTGATGTTACCCTGCGCCAGGCCATCGCCTATTCCCTGAATACGGTTGCAGCAAGGCTTGCCATCGCCGTCACCCCCGAAGCGGTCATAGACACCGCTTACCGGCTTGGCATTTCGTCTGAAATTCCTCCGGTGCCCTCCATAGCCCTTGGAACGGCAGGCGTTTCGCTTCTGGAGTTGACGGGGGCCTTTGCGCCCTTCGCCAATGGCGGAGCAGGTGTCATCCCCCACGTCATCACTTCCATCACCACCACCGAGGGAGAGGTGCTTTATCAGAGCATACCCGCCGGCCCGGGACAGGTTATTGCGCCCGAGCAGGTGGCAATGATGAACGATATGCTTGCCTCCGCCATTGAGATCGGTACCGGCAGAAGCGCCCATCTTCCCGGTTGGCCCATCGCCGGAAAAACCGGCACCACCCAGTCAAACCGCGATGCGGTGTTTGTGGGTTATACCTCAAGGCTTGTCACCGGTGTCTGGCTGGGAAATGACGATAACTCACCCATGACGCGAGTGGGCGGGGGCACGCTTCCGGTTGAAATATGGTCAGAGTTCATGACCCGCGCCCATCAGGGGCTGGCGCCTGCCGGTCTGCCGGGTTCCTACGGCTATTCACCCCCCCTTGATATTGAGACGACCACCACCCCCGAGCCCGAACCGCAGAGGCGCACGCTGGTCGACCTTATAAACGACCTGTTCGGGAATTAGGATCAGAACCCTAAGGCCTTGGCAGGGCCATTATCAGAGAAACCAGCCTGTCGGCGTGAGACTGCAGGAAAGCCCGTCGGCGTGAGACTGCAAGAATCTCTAATTCCCCGCCTCATAAGCCATAAGAGCAGGGCCATGGGCTTTGAGCCAGGCACGCCCCGTCTCCATTTCCGGCAATGTCTGATATACGGTGGCCCAGAAGGCTTTGGAATGGTTCATTTCACGCCGGTGCGCCACTTCGTGGGCGGCCACATAGTCCAGCACGAAATCAGGGGCAAGGATAAGCCGCCAGTTATAATTGAGCACTCCCGCGCTTGAGCACGATCCCCAGCGGGTTGATTGCGAGCGCACACGGACAGCCCTGAAGGTGACATCAAGCCGGGATGCATGAAAAGAAGAGCGCTCTTCAAGGGCAGAGCGCGCTTCGGATTTCAGCCAGTCGGTCAGCCTTCGGGCCAGATGATGTTCTCCGCCTGGCACCAGAAGGCCAGGCCCTTCTTCAGTTTCAAGAATCTTGACCTTTCCGCGCAGCTTCTCGCTGCTGATTATGCGTTTCAGATGCCCCCGGAATGGAATTTCTACTCCGTGGGCAAAATAGACCGGTTCCGGGTGATTTTTCAGGCGCTGGCTAAGCCAGTGCCGGTGTTTGTTCAAAAAAGCCTTTGCCTCTTTCCAGCATCCCGATTGCGGAACACTCAGAACCGGCTCTCCGGCTCGCGACAGTGACAGCCGGTAGTGGCGTGCGCATTTGTTTACGCGGATATTGACGCTTACCACCTGTCCGTCCACATTCAATTCGGCCCGCTCAGGCCAGGGTTCAGCGGCAAAGATCATCGGGTTAATCTACCTGGAAACAGCGATTCGGTATCGGGCAGAAGCATAACAAAAAACGCCCCGCAAGTGAGGGGCGTTTCTTTGGCGGTCCATTTTGTCCGGGTAAAAAAAGCCTAATCGCGCCCGGAGGCTTTCCCGGGACGGTAAGAGGCTTCAACCACTTCATCCGAAAAGCGCGAACCCGACTGGTTTTCGCCCCGGTTGCGCATAAAGCGGTCAAACTCTTCGCGGTCGCGGGCCATGTGCAGATTGTGCATGAAGTCCTGGAATTGATTGATTTCTTCGTCCAGCCGCTTGCGCTCCTCGTCCAGTCGCCTCATTTGCTCTTCACGATATTCGTCAAAAGCGACGTTTCCGCTGGAGTGGCGGCGCCCACGGCGGCGGCCCTTGCCGCAGTTCCATGCTCCCTTTTGCTTGTGGATCCAGCGCTCCGCTTTTTCGGGCGAGCCTCCAAAACGCTCACCCCACAGGATGTAAGCGAGTACGGCCAAACCCAGAGGCCACCATAGAACGAACCCCAGAACCATCAGCGCGATGGTAATGAAGGACCATTCCGGTTTAATGATAGATGTGCTCATTTTTTTCTCCCAATCTCGAACGCACCAGATGTGGGGACAAAAAAGTGCCCTGCAAGACAAAACTTTAATTTTTCGAGGCCTTGAAATGCACAAGCCGAACATCCATAGGAGCCTGGATTTTTCGGAAAAAGCCCACCAAAACGCGCCAAAATCCGGTAACAAATGAACAAAAAAACAGAAAATGGCACACATTCCACAAGTCGTCACCGGCCCTTGCGCCTGTCCACCCTGATTCGTCTTCGCTGGCTGGCGCTTGCCTCCCAGACGGTTGCAGTACTTTATGTGGCGTTTGGATTGAACTTTCCGCTACCCCTGCTTGAATGCCTGAGCCTGATTGCCCTTTCGGCCCTGTTCAACACGGTGCTGCTCCTGCGTTTTGGAGCCGGGCACCGCCCCACAAATGCCCTGGCCGCAGCTCAGCTTGCTTTCGACAGTATCCAGCTCTCCGGTCTGCTCTGGCTGACGGGGGGGCTGCAAAACCCTTTTGCTATTCTGCTGATGGCTCCGGTTTCGGTTTCAGCTTCCATTCTGCCCCAGCGCGAGACCATTCTGGTCAGCGCTCTTGCTGCGGTCCTGACCTCGATTTTGGCATTGTCCCATATGCCCCTGCCCTGGCGGGCTGAACACCCCATCATGTTTGACCCCCTTTACATCGGCGGCATCTGGATTGCGCTTCTTAGCGGGTATGTCTTTGTTGCTGTTTATGCGGGCCGCGTTGCCCGCGAAGCGCGACAGCTGGCTGATGCTCTGGCGGCCACCGAACTGGCCCTGTCGCGCCAGCAACAACTTTCGGCACTTGACGGGCTGGCTGCCGCCGCCGCCCATGAATTGGGCACGCCCCTCTCAACCATTGTCCTGGCCGCAAAGGAAATGCTGAGTGAGATGAAAGAGAGTCCGCTCAAGGAAGATGTAAAGCTCATTATTGAGCAATCCATCCGCTGCCGGACTATTCTGGCCAAACTGCGCAGCCTTGATGACGGGGAAGAAAAGCTGTTCAGCGCGGTATTGCTTTCAGAGCTGTTGGCAGAATTAACCCAGCCTTTTGCCCATTATGAAAAACCTGTCAGAATCCACAAACTTGGGGCAACCGAGAATGAACCCGTCATTCTGCGCAATGTGGGTCTTTTGTACGGATTGGGAAACCTCATTGAAAACGCAGTCCAGTTTGCCCGTGCGGAAGTAACCATTCAGGCAAGCTGGTCACCTGCGCGCATAGAAATCACTATCACTGACGACGGGCCGGGTTTTGCGCCTGACCTGCTCAGCAGATTGGGAGAGCCCTATCTGAGTGCCCGCGGGCGCCGCCAGAACAACGGACTGGGTCTGGGGGTTTTTATCGCCAAAACGCTGCTGGAGCGCACCGGAGCAAAAATCAGTTTCTCCAACACCCACATGGAAGGCCATGCCCGTGTTGCTCTGGTCTGGGTCCGTCAGGACCTTGATGTGATTCGCTGACCTGCAGGCCTTTGACTTTTTGTGCCAACAAAGTAATAGACGCTCCATCAGGTTTGCATTCTTGCTCGAAATTTTAATTGTCATGGCCTATATGTTGAACGAACAATTTCCAGACCCCCGGGGTAGCAATTTATGGCCAGCGTAAACGATTTGATGGAACAGGATCGTACACTTCTTCTTGTTGATGATGACAAAGCGTTTCTCTCCCGGCTGGAACAGGCCATGATTCGGCGGGGCTTTGATGTGCGGGTGGCCGACGGCGTTGACACCGGCCTTGCCCTGCTCAAGCCCGACCCACCGGCCTTTGCTGTCGTCGATATGCGGCTGGAAGACGGCAACGGACTTGAGGTTGTGTCAGCCCTGCATGAAATGCGCCCCGGTGCCCGTGCCATTGTTCTGACCGGTTATGGCAACATCGCTTCGGCCGTCATGGCGGTAAAGCTGGGCGCTGTAGACTATCTGGCCAAGCCTGCTGATGCTGATGACATCACCAAGGCACTTCTGGCCAAAGAGAGTGAAAAGGCCGCTCCCCCGGAAAACCCCATGTCCGCCGACCGGGTACGCTGGGAGCATATCCAGCGCGTCTATGAATTGTGCGACCGCAATGTTTCAGAAACCGCCCGGCGCCTGAACATGCACCGGCGCACCCTGCAACGTATTCTGGCCAAACGCGCGCCCCGTTAAGATCAGGACCCGTTAATCAACCAAGCTCTGCTGCGATATCCTTTGTCTGCTCATAAAGGCGGCGGAACAGGGTGTAGTTTTTGTCATAGGCACTTTGATGCACTGTGGTGATGTTCTGTGACACCGGGTTCCACTCTTCAATGTCATCTTTTGACACGGAACCAATAGCCAGCGCTGCCAGAAACGCATCACCAAAACTTGCGCCAACGATTTTTTCACTGACAATCTGGTCAATGCCGCAAATATCCGAGGTTGCCTGCAGCCACAGGCGGTTTTTTGTGCCCCCTCCCACAGCCATCAGCCGTTTGGGCGACTGCCCCAATTCGGCAAAAGTATCGGTGACATGACGGGTGCCAAAGGCAATGCCCTCAATCAGGGCGCGATATATGTCGCCCCGGTTGTGGGTAAGGTTGAGACCGAAAAACGTGCCCCGCGCATTGATGTCGTGAATGGGGGTGCGCTCGCCCGAGAAATAGGGCAGCACAAGCAAGCCTTTTGCCCCCGGTGGGGAAGCATCGCCCTCGGCAGCAAGTGCTCCGAAAGCTTCTTCTTTGGAAAGCTCGCGGGCGAACTGGTCGCGGAACCAGTGGGTAAGCGTGCCCGAAGTGGCAAGCCCGGCCATTGAGGCGTGCTCTTCCGCAAACAGCCAGGGCGCATACCACAGCCGGGGGTCGGTCATGCGGTTATCGGTTATCTGGATGATGAAGATGGTCGAGCCATACATCATCATCATATCGCCGGGCCGGGTGACACCAACGGAGAGCGCCTCGGCTGCCGCATCAATGGTGCCCGCCGTGACCGGTGTTCCCCTGGCAAGGCCGGTGGCTTTGGCAGCAGAAGCGGTGATTTCCCCGGCAATCTCCCCGGACCACATCAGGTGCGGGAGCTTTTCCAGTTCAATAATGTCGCTTGCCAGCTCCGAGGTCCAGTTCCGGGTGCGTACGTCATAGAGGGGGGAAAAATTGGCCGCCGTATAATGGTCGATAACGCTTTCACCCGTCAGGCGATGCACCAGGAAGCTTGCACAGGTATAAATATGGGCGGTTTTGGCAAAGATTTCGGGGCGGTTGCGTTGCAGCCACAGGATTTTCGGCCCTACCGATTGCGAGGTCAGTGCATTGCCGCAGGTCTCAAGGATTGTTTCAGCCCCGATACGCTGTTCAAGTTCAAAAATTTCCTTTTCAGCCCGTCCATCGACTCCGTAAAGCACCGCGTTCATCAGCGGAGCACCGGCGCTGTCCACCGGCAGCATGCACGGACCAATCCCGCTGCAGGCCACAGCTTTTATATCTCCGGGGTTAATGCCTGTGTCAGCAAGAAGCTGCTTGCAGATAAAGGTGAAATCGCCCCACCAGTTCTCTTCAGGCTTATGCTCGGCCCACCCCGGTTGCGGCACCTCCATTTTGTGGGGGCGGCTGGCCTGAGCCAGCACATTGCCCGTCGCATCGACGAGCACTCCCTTTGATTCAAAGGTGCCGATATCTATGCCAAGGGTTGCGCTCATTTAAGTATGCCTGTCGCGGTCAAGGGAAAAATCGGCGCCAATGCGCGCCAGGGCCGAACTCAGAAGCTGCACCAGTGCCGCAAGGTCATTAATGTCGCAAACCTCCAGTGAGGAGTGCGAATAGCGCATGGGAAAGCCCATATCTATGCAAGCAACACCCTCGCCCGCCAGTTGCACATAGGAAAGGTCGGTCAGAACGCCCGTGGTTGCGGCGCGTTGCAGGGAGATGTTTTTTGCCCGGGCTGTCTCTTCAAAAAGGCTGACCATTGCCGGGTGTGGAATAACCCCGTTAAGCGTGCCCCGCCCGTGGAACGAATAAAGGCTCATGCCCGGCCCGCCCCCCAGTTTCATGTCGCCGCCATTTTCCATATCCGGGGTATCGCTGGCCAGCATCAGGTCAATCTGAATGGCAATATCAGGCTTCAGTTTCTGCGCCACCGGCAGGGCACCGCGCAGATTGAACTCCTCCAGAACGGAGAACAGCAGATGCACCGGCGGACCCGATTTCCTGCTCTTTAAGGCGCGGGCAACCTCCAGCAACACCGCACACCCGGCGCGGTCGTCAACGCTGGTGCCTGCAACCCTGTCGTTGGCCAGTTCGACAAAATTGGGCGCATAGACCACCGGCGTACCGATTTTCACCCCCGCTCCAGCAACCGCCTCGGTAGAACTGAACCCGGCATCCACATAAAGCTCCTTATAGGGAACAACATGGTATTTTTCGTGCTGGCCGGTGGCGTGATGGCTCTTGTTGGCAATGATGCCGGGCCTGTCGCGGCCCTCCCCCACACAGAGCAGAACCTGTTGGGCGGGCAAAGCCCTTTCGGGCACCCCGCCGAGCCGCTCCAGCCGCAACAGGCCGCTGGCCTCGATTTTGCGCACAATAAAACCAAGCTGGTCCATGTGGGTGAACAGCATCACGCTGGGACCGGTGCCCTCAAAACTGGCAATCAGATTGCCCAGAGAGTCCGAACGAGATGTAATGCCCATGCCCTCCAGGCGTTTGGCGATGGTCCGGCGCACCCGGTCCTCGTGGCCTGAAAGGCCGGGAACCATCATCAGGTCGCTCAGGTCTTTCTTGATGCGCTCCTTCATCATCCCCCCCGGATATTTCTGACCCGCTCCATGAAATCGGCGGCACGTTCCGCATCGACCGCTTTCCAGGTGTCGCCGTCAATCTTGAGCGAGGAGCCAACGATGCAGCCATCGGCAATGGCCAGCACATCGGCGACGGTTTCGTGTTTTACCCCGGTATTGGCCATGACAGGAGTATCGGGCAGGACTTTTTTGACCGCTTCAAGGTCGCACAGGGCCGCCGCCTCCCCGGTTATTTGGCCCGAAACCAGCACCGCATCGGGCACGGAGGAAAATACCGCGCTGCGCGCCCGGTCGGCAAGCGGCCGTTGGTCCAGGGAATGGGCAAATTCGGCCGAGACATTATAAAGCATGGCCATGTCCGAACGCCCGAGCCGGTCTCGATAACGCATGGCTTTGCCCGCATCCGGCGTCCAGAGACCCATGTCCGAAGCATAAGTGCCGGTAAAAATCTCGCGTACGAAAACAGCGCCGGTCGCCGCGCCCAAAGCGATGGAGGACATGGGATCCCACAATACGTTGACGCCGAAGGGAATGCTAATTCTATCTTTCAGCCGCCCGATGATATAGGCCATGGTTGCGGTTGAGGCGGTATCGACTTCAAATTCGTAAGGGCGGTCGTTCTCATTGCCGAACATCACCGCATCAAAACCCGCCTTTTGCAGCGCATCAAGGTCGGCCTCTGCATCCTCGATCAGCTTCTCAAGCCCCCCCTTTTCATCATGCAGGGGGCTACCGGGAAGCGCTCCGATATGAACCATGCCGATTATGGGTTTCTCGCTCCCGAAAACTTTCTCAAAACGCGACGTCATTGTTGTGCCCCCTGCTGGCGTTGAAACGAGCCTAGTTATGTTCTTCTTTGCAGGCAACGCGCGCCTGCCCGTTTGTTCATTCAGGCGCCCATATACTCGCGCCGGGCTATCTGGTCGGCCAGAGAAAGCCAGCGCCGCGCAACCTGCCGGTCGGTATCCATACAGTTTTTTCGCGCCCGCTGGCCCAGCTCTGCAAGCCGCCCGATGGGCAGGCACTGGTTTGCGTCCATCTCCTCGGCGATGGCTATAAACTCGTCAGCTTTTGCTTTCCCCCCCAGCAGTGGTGCGACATCGGTCTCCATAAACTGTTCCCAGGTCAGGTCGGGGTCAAAGGAAAAGCGGGCAAAGGCCAGGTAGCTGAGTTCAGTTGTTGCAAAATAGGGTGAAGGCTCGCCCCAGATGGTCAGGCCTTCCATGGCAGATGCACGCCCCTTTTGTGCCATCTCGGCAAAAACGCGCCCGTTGAAGGCATAGCGCTGGGTGCGCTCGTCCCCGTTCCACTGGCAGGCAAACTGGCAGCGCAACACATTGGGTTGAGTGGGCAGGCTTTCCACATAATCCTTTTTAAGCTCGTTGCGCAGGCGGCCCCAGAATGTCTGGTTGGCTGTATGCTGATAAATGCCTCCCGGAGGGAGTTTGCTCTGGGCTTCACTGGCCACGGGGTCGAGCAGGTTGTCCCACTGCATTTCGCAATAAATCCACAAGTCGTCGCGTTTGGCATTGGCGGCGGCAAACAGGCGGGGGAAGTTCTCGGCCATGTCGGTATGGGACCAGGAATCTCCCAGGTCCGACTTGCGCCGGGCCGCTTCCTCGGGGTTGTCGCGCCGGGCCACGCATCGTTCGCACCCGCAAACGCCATAGTCCCCGCTTTCAATGTTGATGCCGCCGATTTCAAAGGTTTCGGCCAGCCAGGACACGGCCTCCTCCATCCAATCCATGGTCTCAGGGGCCGAGGGGCAGGCGCTGACCGTATAATCGGAACGCGGGAAATTCAGCGGAAACGAGAGGTCTTCGAGCTGAAAACCAACGCCTTTTTCCATGGTGGCGGCGAATTGCGGGTTTTTCTTCAGCCAGGTGGAAAGATTATATTTGTGGTCTCCCTCCCAGTAAACGCCGCCATAGGCACCAATGGCAATGCCCGGAATGATGCGCACCCCGCGCGCGTTGGCATAGCGGCACAATTCCTGTGCGGTTTCGATGCCGCCATGGCTGTCGCGCAGAAACCCGTAAATGACGACGGCGGATATGGCGTTTTCAGAGCAATAATCCACCACCCGGCTATAGTCGGAAAGGAACCCGCCCGGCGGTTTGGAATAGGGGTTGAACACTCCGATTTCCTGCTGACCTATCTGGGAAAGTTCCCAGTTTGTCGAATGGTCCCAGGTCCAGAAAGTGCGATAGGTCAGCCCCGGCACTTTGCTGATGCCATCCCGTGGCACTGAGATTTCATCCGGCTGGCCGCCAGAGTTGCGGATGAGGTGCTCAACCCCGTAAATCAGACCGCTGAGCTTGCCCCCGCTTATAGTGAGGGAGAGGGGGGCTTCCTCAGGGGTTTCAAGAGCAATATCAAACGCCCCCTCCGCCAGCGCCGGGTTGATGCGCAGGTCAACAGTGGCATCGGCCTTTCCCGCATCAGCTTCCCAGCCAATTCCGGGAAACGTCTGTTTGAGGCGATGAACTGCGTGGGGGGCGGTAGCGGCCCCGCGAATGCAGATTGAACCTTTCAGGATGACATTTTCCGGCATTTTTCATTTCCTCTTGGGTATTTGGTGGGTTCAGGATTTTTTCACCGCGACAGCTTCCCCTGAAGCGTTTGAACTGAGGCAGGCATCAACCAGCGCCATTGTAGCCACGGAATCCGGGATTGAGGTTTGCAGTTTGTCGTCCTCACCAGCGGCAAAGCGCTGCAAATTGGCCATGACCCCGGCAAAGGAATCTGGAATGCGCGCGCCCTTGAGCGCAATATCCTGCCAGTCTGAGCCCTCTGTAATCATCTGCAGCGTTTCGGGCGCACCGTCAGGGAAATTGAGCTGGTAGCCGACCCCGACCAGAGCCGCACCCCTGGTTCCCTCAACGCGGATTGTGGCCTGTTCGTTTTTGGTGCCCCATCTGTGGGTGTGATTGAGGCTGAGACAGCAGCGGATTTTGTCCCCATAGTCCAGAATAATCGAACTGCGCGCATCGGCCAACTCGGGATAGCCCGGGTGCGGCAGGGATTTGGCATATACCTTTTCAGGCAGGCCGAAATTGGCCCGTACCCAGTCCAGATAGTGGATGGAGTGCAACGGGATTTCCACGACCTCCAGCATGCGCATGAACGGCCAGTCATCCCATGGGGTGGCGCAGGCCAGATGGACCTCGAGTTCGACAATTTCACCGAACAGCCCTTGGGCAATTGCGTTCGACACCGCCAGCATGGAAGGGGTGAACTGCAACTGGAAATTCACCGCTGCGGTTACATTCTTCTGTTTCAGAAGTGCCGCCAGCGCATGCGCCTCGGACAGGTTTCTGCCAAAAGGCTTCTGGACAAGCGCAACTGCCCCGTCTGGAATGCACTCGATAACCTGAGCAAGCGCCTGAGGCGGAACCGCGATGTCGAGCACGCCGCCCGCTCCCGTACTCAGAGCCTGTTCAAGCGTCTCATAGACATTGGCAATTGAAAACTCATCTGCCAGCGCCCGGGCGCGCGCCATATCAACATCAAATATCCCCGCAACCGGCAGCCCCCATTTTTTATAGGCGGGCAGGTGTGCATCCCTGACAATTCCCCCCGCACCAATCAGGGTGACGGGTCCGGGGTGTGAGGGCATGGACCAAAGCTGTTGCAGGTGTTCAAACAAAACTCGCTCGCAAAATATATTCTTACCTTAGCACAAACACGGTTCAGCCGAAATGTCAGGGCCTGTGCCACTGCAAATAGCCTGTTGACTTCATTTTGCACATTCTATCATATTTGAACAACAGTTTGGTTGGTGAAAGCGCTTCCAGCGGCAATTCTGATGTTGACCTGACCAAGAATACAAGAAATTCACGCCGCACTACAATGAAGAGACCACCATAATCGCCAAGGGCAAGGCCATGCCATATACTGATATAGATTTTGAAAAACCCGGCAAGCAGGTGGGGAATATTGATTTTCCCCACTCAATTCACACCGATGCATGGGGGGTATTACCCATACCCGTGTGCGTCATCAAGAATGGCACCGGGCCGACAATAATCCTGCAAGGGGGCAATCACGGGGACGAATATGAAGGCCCTATCATTCTGGGGGAACTGGTCCGTGACCTCGACCCGGCGCGGGTTTCCGGGCGCCTGATTATTCTGCCAACAATCAACAGGCCCGCAATTGAAGCGGGGAACCGCTGCTCTCCTCTTGACGGGCTGAACTTCAACCGCACCTTTCCCGGCAAGCTGACAGGCTCCATCACCGAGCAGCTCTCATCCTATGTGCATGATGCACTGTTTCCTCTGGCTGATGCTTTTATTGACCTGCACTCGGGAGGGTCGTCTCTCAACATGATGCCCAGCGCCATCATCGAGCCCTGCAAGGATTCAAATCTTGCTCAAAAAATCCGTGCGGCTGTAATGGCATTCGGTGCACCGATGAATGTGGTCATTTCCAACTATGGAGACCCGCGCACCTCAACTGCTGCTGCCGTGCGTGCCGGTCTTGTAACCGTTGGCACCGAACTGGGCGGTGCGGCTACAGTCACTCCCCAGGCCCTTGAAATCGGTCGCAACGGCGTTTTCAACCTGCTCGCCCATCTTGGGGTGTTGGAAGAAAAACCCGAACCAACGCTGCTTCAAGCCACCCCCGTTCACCAGATATCCGGTGCAGACGCCTATGTGCGCGCCAGTGAAACCGGAGTGTTTGAGCCATTCCACAAACTGGGTGACAAGGTGGAGGCTGGACAGGGGGCGGGCCGCATTCATTTTCTGAGCGACCCTGAAAAAGCACCCGTTGAGCTGGTTTACGCCAGAAAAGGGGTGGTCTATGGACTGCGCCAGCCCGGCAATGTCCGCCCCGGAAACTGCTGTGTCGTCATTGCTACCCGTTGCCAGGAACAGGTCATTGCCTGAATGATTGAGATTGAAGATGTCCACAGCGCAGCCAGGCGCATTGCCTCCCATGTCAGACGCACCCCTTTGATGGAGACAATCGCTGTTGAGCAAAGCCCCACCGAGGCGAACCTGTTTCTCAAACTTGAATGCCTGCAGGTCACCGGCTCCTTCAAAGCGCGTGGCGCGATCAGCAAGTTGCTGGCAACGCCAAAATCAAAATTGAGCGCCGGAGTGGTCACAGCTTCAGGGGGCAATCACGGGCTTGCCGTTGCCCACGCCGCTCGCATTGCCGGAGTACCAGCAACCATCTTTGTGCCAAAAACGACCTCCCCGGCCAAAATCGAACGGCTTCGTGATTCAGGAGCAAGAGTTGAGGTAACCGGTGCGGTCTGGAATGAAACCAACCCGGTGGCTCTGAAATTTGCTGCCGAACATGGCGCCGCCTATTTTCACCCCTTTGCCGATCCGCTGGTTATGGCCGGTCAGGGCACCATGGCACTCGAAATTCTCGAGCAAAACCCCGATATCGACGCCGTTCTGATTGCCATTGGCGGTGGGGGGCTGATTGGGGGCATGTCGGTAGCGCTCAAGGCCCTTAAACCCTCCATCAGGATTATCGGCATTGAGCCGGTCGGCTGCCCGGCCTTTCACAACTCGCTGGTGGCGGGCCATGCTGTTGATCTGGACGAAGTGACCACCCGTGTTGCCACCATGGCCTGTGCCACAACCGACCGGCAGGTTTTTGCTCTGGTACAACCGGCAATTGAAGAAATTGTTCTGGTCGAAGACGACGAGATGCTTGAAGCCTCGCGCTGGCTGTGGCGCGAGATGGGCCTTGCTGCGGATCTCAGCGGTGCTGCGGCCATGGCGGCCCTGCTCACCGGGCGAATAAAATTCTCAGCCGGGAAAAATGTCTGCGCGCTGGTTTGCGGAGCAGGCCCCGACGGCATAACAGGTTAGCTTCCGCTGTTCTCATCAGGCGTCAAACGGCAGTGATTTTCGGGCCGCGTCCGCCTCTGCGACCAGTTTTTCATACTCATCAAACACCCCGGCATAATCCTTTGCCAGATAGGGTAGAAAATGATCGCGCAGGGCACCGGGTTTGCGTTTTGCCTTCAGCCCCAATTCAGTAAGCAAAATATCAAGATAGTTGTGGAAGCGCCCGCCAACCCCATAGGCTCTGGTCGGCTCAAACAGCGAATTTGTCTGCTTCCAGGCGGTAATCCGGGCGGTGCAGGCAAGCATTTCGTCCTCTGAGGGCAATTCCAGATGCCCCGCAATCACCGCCCCGTACCACAGCGTTGCGATTTCAACGCCTGCCATGTGCATGTAACAATGGTTGAACCCGGCAAAAGCCAGACGCGGAATCCCGGGGTGCACCACATGGCGATAAAGCTGGGCGCCGTCTGCGTCCTTAGTCATCAGCTTTTTGTATTTCTCCGGCAAAAAGCTGAACTCCGGCGCTTTATAGCCCACCGCAATGATTACTGTGTCAGCCGCGACTTTCTCTCCGCTGGAAAGTGCGACCCCGGCTTTGTCCAGTCCCTTCACATTGCCTTGAACCGGATTTATCGCGCCCGTTCTGACTTGGCCAAAATACCGGTCCGGCGCCAGCGCCGCTGCCGCCCGCATCTGATAGGTCAGTGCCTGATCAGGGGAAAGCGCCGCCATCCGCTTGCGCACCTTGGGGTCGAAATAAAAGGGGTGTAAACCCAGCGTCGCCCGGAACAACCACTCGCTAGCCTTCCAGTAGGCCTTGACGCTCCAAGGGAAATATTTGTGCATGATCGCTTCGCGTTTGTCCCAATGCACCCAGCTCGGGGTCATGCGGGTCGATATGCGCGCCGCGGCAATGTCGGCAATGTTGCGCCCCAGCACCCGTCTTGGCAGCAGCCAGCGCGGCTGGCGAAATATATGGGTGACCTTGGCGCCATGGTCGGCGCTCATGCTTGCCAGATCAACCGCTGTTTTGCCAAAGCCTATAACTGCAACACGTTTGCCCGCAAACGCCGAGATATCGCCAAGGGTGCGCTCGGAGAGCAACTGCCCCTCAAACTTTTCCCTGTCCGCAAGCTCCATGTCGGCCTGTTCACCACTGAACAGCCCCACGGCGATAATCACATGATCAAAATGCTCGTTGCTTTTACCCTGCGGACCGGCAATCTCAAGCTGCCAACCCTTAGGGGTTTCCGACATCGAAACAACCTCGTGGCTCCGCCGGACATCAAGTCCATAGTGAAGCACTGCCGCCTCGAGATATGCCAGAACATCGGCAACGCCGGGGTGTTCATCTACGGGAAAGGGCCAGTCAAAATCGGTGAAACGATAGTGGGCTGCAACATTTTGCAGGCGCACCTGATCATAAGCCCGGGCCCAGACACCGCCAATCTGTGCAGACTTTTCAAAGATAATGACTTCGTGCCCGAGACGGGCCAGCACCTTGGCGGCGCCAATTCCTGAAACGCCCGAACCAACTATTGCGATGTGCATAGGCTACCATACCTGTTCCGGTATTTGCCATTCTGGGTTTTCCTCGTCAGGCGCAAGGGCCTACGCATCCGACTTCTCAATCACTGAATGTGCCGCCAGATGCACAATCGCGCGCTCGGTCAGGTCTTCAGCTTCCTCTTTGCAGGTTGCTCGTGTCGCGTAACAGATGCTCAGATCAAGCCCCCCCAGCCGCTCACAGGCAATCACCAGGATGCCGGGCCCAAAAGTATCCAGCGACACCGCCATGGTGACGTCTTCAAGAACCAGATTGCCATAATTTCTGCCCAGCCCGGATTCTCCCGCCGTGGTGAATGCGAGCCCGTCGATGCGGCGTCCCGAGGCCATGGTGGGCAGGCTTTCCTTGGCATAGATTTCCCAGTCGGGCAGTTTGAGAAGCGAGGCCGCCTCCCGGTTCCGCGAAAGGGTTGAAACAATGCGGAATGACACGTCTCTGGCAAGGGCCCAGAATTCCTTGTCCAGATCATGCCGGGTGCGCAAGATATCCAGATAACAGCCAAAGGTTTCAGTGGGAACCGCTGGTTTGCATATGCGCCGCATATCAACCGAGGACAGACACGTCATCTCACTCAGGCCGTGCCTGTCGCCGATGGCCAGCAAAAAAGCCGCCGTAAGCGCTCCGTGCAGGGAAGTGCGATTTGCAAGTGCCGCTTGCTTGAGATGCCCGAGTTGTTCAGGGGAAATTGTGCGCTTTACCACCCGGGTGATGGCCCGCCCACGCTCTCTTTTTTTGGCGGGCAGCCGGATGGCTGGCTGGTAGGTTCCTTTGGCGCTATGGCTCTTTTCTGGCAATCCCGCTTCCAGTGGCGGTGGCAAACCTTCTTCGGTTCGTGGCTGCGCTTCTTTTGAGTTGGGATCGGCCAGATATTCCAGCAATTCGCGCGCCAGGAGGTTGCATGATTGCGCATCAACCGAGGAATGGTCAGCGGCAATAAGAATGTGGGTCAGCCCGTTTGCCTGATCCCGGATCAGCGTCAGGCGCAAACGCGGTGTCCGTCCGCGCGCCAGAGGCCGGCACAATTCCTCGGCCAGCACTTCCTGCCAGTCTCTTGCGACAACACGCACCGGGATTTCGTGCGTGCCTGCAAGCTCAAACCAGGGTTGACGGTAGACAAAGGGCGGATATTTGCGGAACACAAGTCCCCCATAGCGCACATGGGCGCGGGCCATGGCGTGCCGGCGCTGAACCCGTTTCAAACCTCTCTTGAGCACATCCACGTCCAATCGGCCGCGAATATGCAAAACCTGCATGACTATCAGGCCACCAAACGCGTGCAAATAATTGAGCAGTCTTTCCTGCTCTCCCAATTGACGCGTAGTTTTAACTGACTTGAGCATTAAACACTCTGAAACAGGGCCGACACTGGCCATACCTGTTTGCAATGTAGCCCAATTGTACTACAAATCAAATGTATCATCAGCAAGGGAGGGCATGTCCCCTTGAGCGACACAGAAGCCCGGATTATCGCCTATCTTATCCAGAGCCTCTCCGAAGCGGGCACGGGGACCGCCATTTCGTCCAAGACCGAACTTCTTGGCTCGGGTTTGCTCGATTCCATAGCTCTGGTCGGTCTGATCGAATTTCTGGAGGAAAACTTTTCCCTTCAAATTTCAGATGCCGAGCTGGGGCCGGACCTGTTTGAGACCCCGGCCACTATTGCCCGCTTTGTCGAGCAGAAGCGCTCCTGAGAGGACAAAAGGTGCTAGTTGCCGGCCGCCAACTGGCCTCGCAAAACCTTTCCCGCCGAGCTTTTGGGCAGTTCGTCCCGGAATTCGAACAGGGTGGGAACCTTGTGTGTGGAGAGACGTTTCCCAAGAAACCTGCGTAAGTCTTCAGGCGTGATACCACCATTTTTTGGAACGATAAATGCCTTGAGGCGCCGGCCCGCCCGCGCGTCCCCCTCAACTCCGCTTACAACCGCTTCGGCAATCTTCTCATGCTCCATCAGCACCTGTTCGACTTCAATCGGGTCAACCTTGAAGCCCAGAATTTCAATCAGCAGTTTCAGCCGGCCGACAATGTAAAGATTACCTTCACTATCAAGACGGGCCAGATCGCCGGTTCTGAGCCAGCCATCTGACAAACAGGCTTTGGTTTCGCTATCCTCGTTCAGATACATGGACATGAGCGATGAGGACTTTATCAGCAGCTCGCCGATACCCGGCGCCAACCCCTTTTCCGAAAAATCAATTTTTGCCTGCGCATCGCCCGCCGGACGCCCGACGGATTGCCAGCTCCCTTCGACATCGGAACTGTCATTATGGGCAACCATCAACGTCTCGGTCAGTCCGTAGGCCTGTCTCAGGGTCAGGCCCAGCCGGTCCCGGCAGGTTTCAAATGTTTCACGGCTCAGCGCTGCGCCGCCTGAAAACGAGAGCCGGATAGAACTGAGGTCAAATGCGCCCTGAGCAGCAGCAAGGGTTTCATACATGGCTGGAACCGCTCCCATGACACTAACTTTTTCCATTTCAAGAGTTTGCAGCAATGTTTTTCGCGCCAATACCAGAGGTCTTGTGTCATGCCAGTAAACCACATGGGCACCAGCCGCCAGCGCATTCAAAATGCCCAATTGCAGGCCGAGGGCAAAATTGCCCGGCAGCATGTTGAAAATCACATCTTCGGACGTGAAGTTCCAAGCTTTGCTGGTGCGCCGGGCGTCCGCCATCAGCCCGGCCTGGGTATGCACAACAATCTTGGGACTGCCGGTCGTGCCCGAAGAGAGCAGATAAAGCGCCGGTGCCTCCCCGGAGATTTCAGGCAGGGGCACCGGGGGTGTTGCACAAAGATTCTCAATGGAATGGGGGCTGTTACCACCCGCAGGAAAAAGGCGTGTTGACATTTTTCCGCTCAAAGCGGGCAGTAGTTCTTTTGCCAGTGAGCAGAGCTCGGGGGAAGCAATAACAGCAACGCATCCCGACTTGTCTATGGCCCGCTCAAGCTCGGCGCGGGCGGCCCCGGTGCCCAGCGGCATGGCAATGGCCCCTATGGCAAAAAGGGCATGAACCACGACAAACAAATCCGGCGAATTGGGCAGGAGAACCGCCACCGGGTCGCCGGGGCCAATGCCCTGGACCTTCAGTCCCGCAGCAAGACCCTTGACCTGTTTGAGGGCCGCGTCATAGGTCAGGGTTTTCCCATTATAGCGCAGGCCATTACCGGGCGGCGCGTTTTTGGCAATTGCAACAAAAAACCGGTGAATCATCTCAAACCCCACATGGCATCGGTTCGGTAGAAGCCGGCAGTTTCGTCCCTTTCGCCGGGACGCGAACAAATGTGAGTTGCCCCAAGGCTAGGTCACGGACCTAGGCAATGGCGGAGAGACAGGGATTCGAACCCTGGAGACGGTTCCCCGCCTACACACTTTCCAGGCGTGCGCCTTCGACCACTCGGCCACCTCTCCGTTTGTCCTGTCGGCTCGCTTGACAAAGCCTACCGGGCGGCGCGCACTATAAGCATAAGCTTACCGCGCGCAAGCCATTGCATGCCCTCTTGTTCACGATTTTATAAAATGATGTGAAGGTCAAATTCTCAACCTATCTTGTGTGCTATGAGAAGAGTATGGCACAAGTTGCCTGAAATAACAGGGAATGGTTGCAGGCCTATCGGGCGGCCATTATTGAATTTTATGCGTTTTGTAGTGCGTTTGCTGGGCACATGGCTTCTGGGTCTGGCACTGATATTGTTGATTGTTGATGGCACCAAGTCCCTTGGGGCGAGCGCTTTGGTGCTCACATCCGTTGGTGAAATGTGGGGTATTGTTCACCTCGCAAGCCTTCAGGGGTTTGAGCAGATTATGGGCACAAGCGTCCTTGGAGCTTTCTGGTCGCTGGCAGTTGCACCTGTACTGAGCTGGCCGGGCTGGGCAGTCTGCGGCGTGCCGGGGTTGATATTTGCCTATCTGGGGCGCTCAAAAGGAAATCAGATACGAAACTATAATCAGGTTTGAAGGAAACCATGATGGGAATTATTCGTGGACTATTAAGGCTGGTATTTGGGTTGCTGGGTCTGGTGCTTACGCTGTTTGGTCTGCTCATGCTGGTATTTGAAATCATGGTCTGGATACCCGACAGCAGCCGGGCTGGAAATTCTCTGGGACAGGTCTGGTTCCAGAATGATCCATTTGCAGTTTTGCTTGGTACTGACAGCCTGCCCCTGTTTGGCGCAATTATTGAACGCCGGCTCAGCCCGCTCATCTGGGATCCGTTCATCGTCACCATTTTGAGTTGGGACAGCTGGCTGGCGCTGCTTGTCGTGGGCGTCTCAAGCATTATTTTGGGAAGCATAAGCTTTTCCCTGTTCCGTCCACGCCGGGCCGTCTGAACCGTGTTTTGGTCCGGAAAAACCGACAGGCTTCCTGGTGCGAATGAAGCTTTGGCCGGGCGCGATGTGCCGATGGTGATTGAGGACAGGCACTTTGTCTCCGGGCACCCTTTGCGCGGGCCGTATCCGCAAGGTCACGAGACCATATATTTCGCCATGGGTTGTTTCTGGGGGGCTGAGAGGCTTTTCTGGCAACTCGAGGGTGTTCACGTCACCGCTGTCGGTTATCAGGGCGGGCAGACTCCCAACCCCACCTATGACGAGGTATGCAGCGGCCGCACCGGGCATACAGAGGCGGTGCTGGTTGTCTTTAACCCTAACACAATTGCCCTTGCGAATTTGCTCAGGATATTCTGGGAAAACCACAACCCCACGCAAGGCATGCGCCAGGGCAATGACCGGGGTACCCAGTACCGCTCGGCAATCTACACCACCAATGCGGCTCAGACCGAAATTGTGGTGCGCAGCTATGAGGAATACTCCTCTGCGCTGAGCGCGCGCGGGTTTGGTGAAATCACCACCGAAATCGCTACGGCAAAACCCTTCTATTTCGCCGAAGACCAGCATCAGCAATATCTGGCGAAGAATCCTTCGGGCTATTGTGGATTGCAAGGGACGGGGGTCGTATGTCCGGTTCCGGCAGCTTAGATATTTTTGAGCGGGAGGGGTTTGAAAGCTTTATTTCAAGCCTGCCTGCGGTCGCTATCGTCCACCAGTGGGGCGGTGCCTCTGTCGGCAAGATCGGGGGCAAGATTTTCGCCCTCTACTCCATCTGGAACGAGACTGATGAATGGCGCATCGCTTTCAAATGCTCGGATATGAGTTTTCAGATGCTGTCCGAACTTGAGGGCATATACCCGGCAAAATATCTGGCGCGGGCCAAATGGGTCGATGTCGCCCCCGGTTCCGAACTGAGCGGGGACGATGTGCGGGCCTATATCACCGAGGCGCACCGGCTGGTGGCGGCCAAACTGACACAAAAGCTCAAGGGCGAGCTGGGCCTGAGCGCGGAAGCGTTTAACCCGAAGAAGAAA
Source organism: Hyphomicrobiales bacterium (assembly GCA_026981645.1). Classification (GTDB taxonomy): domain Bacteria; phylum Pseudomonadota; class Alphaproteobacteria; order Rhizobiales; family Devosiaceae; genus DROE01. Next base: position 64,839 of record JALSII010000026.1, read on the forward strand.
AAGCTAAACGCCTGAGTCTTTGCTCTATTCTTTGACCTGATAAATCCGCAAAGGGCTCTCTGGAAGCGATATATCTTTGAGCCAGTCGGGCAGCGTTCCTTCTTTCACGCGATTGACGAAAGCCGTCTCCGGCGCATCGGAAAATCCACGCATTTCTGCCATGGCCGGACAGGTGACAACAAGGGAAATACCGCGCTCGCTCAAAATGGACCGGCTCTGTTCAAGCGGTTCATTGAAGAATGCAAACGTATCAATCAGGCCCTGCTCGTTGCGGTGATAGGGTGCGCCCACCACAGAGTGGGGGGTGTACAGCAGCAGTTGGGCACCAAGGTCGACCGGAGCCATAATGCGCGCCGGGGCCAGGGTAGCCAGCCTTTCAAACACGTCCGGCCGCATGCAGGCGAATTTTGAGGGGCCAGTGCTGGCGGTGGCGGAGATTTCGTCCCCCCCCTTGGGCAAAACCATGCCGGCAATTACCGCCACTGCCAGCCCGGAAAAAATCAGCCAGGTGGCAAGCAGCGCCAGCGCATCAAGGATGCCTTTACTTTTCAGATAGCGCCCGCGTACCCAGATTATGGCAAAGGCGCCCACCGGGGCCACCATGCCGGCAACCAGACGCGCGCCACGCACCTGCACCAGCATGATGACAAGCCCCACCATAAGGAACGTGCCCAGAATGAGCCATTCGGCCCGTCTGGAGGAAGTTTCAGGTATGGCGGGGTTTTTCAGGGCAATCCAGATGACCAGGCCAAAAGCAACAACAGGGGGCAGGGCAATGCCCAGTGTGTAGGCGGGAAGGGCAACAAAACTGTTCCACAGCGGTTTTGCTTCGATGATCTGGGAGAGCCAGTTCTCAGCCAGCCAGGGGTCGATAGCCGCATACGGTCCGCCCCGGCAAAGGGGAAAAGCCACAAACAGCCCGATAAGCAGTAACAGGCCCAGCCCCCCGCCCGCCACAAGACGCGCCCACAACGAAGAAAGAGCAAGAAGCGGCAAAATCAGAAATACCAGTGCTACGCCCAGTGCCGCCGCCACATAGACAGTGGAAAAAGCATCGCAGGCAGGGATAAGCCATTCGGAGGGCGGAAAGGCGATGGCCAGATGCACCAGGGCCGCCCCGGCAAAGCCCAGTCCAAACAGGCGCATGGTTCCGCCCTTGTTGGGGTCTGCCACCCAGAACAGGCCAAAAACAGCAATGGTTGTGGCAATCTGGGGCACCGCCTCGATGGCAATGGCCAGCGAAGTGGCCGCCGCCAACCCGGCCCAGAGCGCCCAGCGCGGGTTTTTCCAGGCCATTATAGTGGTATAGAGCAGGGCAAGGGTGAGAATGATCTGGACATTGTGATGATCAACGCGCCCCGGAGCAAACTCCACCAGCACCGCTGCCGAAAGCACCGGCAGCACGAGGCCGGGCAGTACCGCGTCCGGCCCCGCCATATGTACGGAGAGAGCGGCCCCGAAATAGAGCAATGGAACCAGCCACAGCAGCGGCAATATCCAGGCCGCGACCTGGGGGGTATTGTCCCCGAAAAATGGATTAAGGATCAGCATCAACCCGGCCAGGGGTAGGTCAATCAGGCGCGACCAGTGAATATTGGCTCCATAGGGCGTATTGAGCCGGTATTGGGTGTGGTCAAACCAGTTCTGGCCGGAAAGCCAGTCAGAAACCACCACCAGCCGCATGGCATCATCAGAGCCTGAAACCAATGGAATTGCAGCACCTGAGAACAATGCGCGCGCCACATAAATTGCGCAGATAACGAGCCAGAAACCCAGAATAGTGCGCCAGTTTATTGACGGGTTTGCGGAATTTTGCAGGTTCATCTTGTGGCCCCGATAACGCGCTGGCCGACAAAATAGGCTTTTCCGCGTTAAGAAGCGCTGAACCGCGCCTGAATTTCCGGTAAAGGCAGAACTGAAAGTAGCCGAACAAAAAAGCAGGGCCCCAGGTCCGTGATCTGAAGTCCCGCCTTCAAAGGTTCAAGCACTGAGCTTGATTAGCCGTTGTCAGCTCTCGTCAATTGTCGGTGCGCCGGGTCCGCGTTCCTTGACCGACTTGATGCAGTTTTTGGCGCTGGTCTTTGAGCGGTAGGTCTCGGAGCGCACCATGATTTCGTTGTTGGAGGCACGAAAACGCACATAAAACTGGCCGTCCTTGGATTTTTCAATCTCAAAGCGATAGCCCTTGCCATCTTCGCCTTTGGAGAGGTCAATTACCGGCGCCCCGGGCGCGTTTTTCTTCAGCGATTCGATACAGTTTTTGGCGCTGGATTTGCCCTTGTAGCTTTCGGACCAGACCATAACTTCTGAATTATATAAAAACTGGACGCCGAACTGGTCGTTCTTGCGTTCAACGATTTTGAACTTGTGCATGTTTGCCCCTTCTAAAACAAATTTACCTTTTTCAGACTAGCGAAGAATTGGCTTTTGGCAAGGCCCCTCATGGAGCTGGAGCGCACGTTGTTGTTGTCAGGTAAAAATGTCTCTTTCAACGCTCAGTGGCTGGCCTTGAGCTGCCCGTGGCGGATGGAATAATCTACTGCAACGCCATAGCTGGGATCGGAAGGGGCTGGCTCGACCAGTTGCCCGGCCCGGTTAAGCAGTGCCTGACAATCCCTGGAGAGATGGCGCAGCTTCAGGCTTATGCCGCGTGCCTGATATTTCTCGGCCAATGCGTCGATGGCCTGCAGGCCGGAATGGTCCACCACCCGGCTGTCCATAAAGTCGATTATCACGGTTTGGGGGTCGTTTTCCGGGTCAAACAATTGGGAAAAACTCTCAACCGAACCAAAAAACAGGGGTCCGAACAGGCGATAGATTTTCACCTCGCCATTTTCCCCTTCAATGGTTTTGGTGGCGCGCATGCGGGTTGAGGCGTTCCACGAATAGACCAGCGCCGAGATGATAACGCCAACGACCACCGCAGTTGCCAGGTCGGTCAGCACGGTGACCACGGTCACCAGCACAATAACCAGTGCGTCCGAGAGGGGCACCCGGGCCATGATGCGAATGGAGCGCCAGGCAAACGTGCCGATAACCACCATGAACATCACCCCGACAAGGGCCGCCAGCGGAATGATTTCAATGAGACCAGAAGCAAAAAGAATAAAGCTGAGCAAAAACAGCGCCGCTGAAATTGCGGCCCAGCGGGTGCGCCCGCCCGATTTTACATTGATCATGGATTGCCCGATCATGGCGCAGCCGCCCATGCCGCCAAAAAAGCCGGTCACCACATTGGCGCTGCCCTGGGCAATACATTCCTTGGATGCCCCGCCCCGGGTTCCGGTCATCTCGGAAACCAGATTGAGGGTCAGCAACGACTCGATCAGACCGATTGCTGCAAGGATGCCCGCATAAGGGGCGATGATTTTGAGGGTCTCCCATGTCAACGGGACCTGTGGGATATGAAAAGCAGGCAGGCCGCCCTGAATGGAGGCCAGGTCGCCGACCGAGCGCACATCAAGGCCAAAGCCGATAACAATGACTGAAACAACAAGAATACCCAGAAGCGGTGCGGGCACAATTTTTGTAATCGCTTTTGGGGCGAACTGAATGGTCGCCATGGTCAGCGCGGTCAGCCCCAGCATCAGATAAAGCGGTGTCCCCGTAAGCCAGTCCCCTCCGGCAAGGCCATGACCGGCAGAGCCTGTCCCCTCGCTTCCGGGCACCTGAAACTGGCTGAGCTGAGCAAGGAATATGACAATCGCCAGTCCGTTGACAAAGCCCAGCATCACCGGGTGCGGCACCAGCCGAATGAATTTGCCCCAGTGCATGGCGCCCACAACCAGCTGGATTATTCCCATCAGCACCACGGTTGCGAACAAATACTCGACCCCATGGCGGGCCACCAGCGAGACCATGACCACGGCCAGCGCCCCGGTGGCGCCTGAAATCATGCCCGGCCGTCCCCCGATAAGGGCGGTAATCAACCCGACGATGAAAGCTGCATAAAGCCCGACCAGCGGATGCACCCCGGCAACAAAAGAAAAGGCCACAGCCTCGGGCACCAGCGCCAGAGCAACGGTGAGGCCGGATAAAATGTCAATGCGAAGCTGGGTGACGTTGGGGATGGCAAAGCCCTCCCCGCTCGCGGCTAGAAAGCGATTAAACAACAGAGCAAAATTCCATAAGGTTTTGAAGGACAGGGGGTGGAGCAACAAAACCCCCACCAGAGGGGACAAGCGTTTAGACTGTTCAGGCGCTGGCGGCAAGCCCGGATTTGGCGGGAAAACTTTGCTAACCGTCCCAAGGTGAAGAACGCTTGAGATATTGCTCCAGCCAGCGCACCAGCAGCGAGAGGGAAATGGTCATTACCAGATAAAGAAAAGCCACAATATTGTAGGTTTCAAAAAACTTGAAGGTGGAGGCCGAATAGACCTTGCCCAACTGGGTAATATCCTGAACCCCAAGGGCCGAGACCAGAGCGCTGTCCTTTATCATGGCGACAAAATCATTGCCGTATGGGGGCAGGATGGTGCGCATGGCCTGGGGGCCCACAATGTGGCGGAACGTGTTCCAGCGGTTCAGGCCCAGCGCTCGAGCCGCTTCAATCTGACCCTTGTCCACCGCCTCAATTCCGGCCCGGAAAACCTCGGCCAGAAAGGCTGAGTAGGCGATGGTCAGGGCGATGATGGCCCGCCAGGTAAAGTCAAAGCTGCGGATGGACATTTCTGCTATCCAGCCTTGCGAAGAAAGGGGGGAAATCATCCAGTTTATGGACTGAACGATGAACGGCGCGCCCACAAAGGCGATATAGAAGAGCAGCACCAGAATGGGAATGCCGCGCACAATCTCTATGTAGAACGTCGCAATTTCAGTGAGGACACGATTATCCGATGTACGCATCAAGGCAAAGCAGATGCCCACGAATGAGGCCAGCGAAAACGCCAGCACGGTCACATAAAGAGTGGTTGCAATCCCTGAAGTCAGCGCCTTGAATATCAGGCGGTAATCATTGTTGGCGACGAAAGCCCACAGCACCAGAACACAGATGAGCACTGCGGCCAGTAACCACCAGGGAAATTGGTAACGCTGCGATTTGGGGCGATAACGGCTGCCAAGGTCAACCATCGTGACGAAAGTGGCAGCGCGGGGGTTGGTCCGCGCCGCCAGTGTTCAAATATTATTGCGCGGCGTTGTAATCAAAGAACCATTTCTGGTTCAGCGCCTCGATGGTGCCATCTTCCTTCATGGAGGCAAGAGCGGCATTTATGGGGCCGAGCAGGTCTGAACCGGGGGTCAGGATAAACCCGAACTCCTCTCTGCCGATGGCTTCGCCCACAACTTTGAAGGCTCCGGGATTGGCTCCCATATAGCCCCGGGTCGAGGTCTGGTCCATCAGCACCATATCCACATCACCGCTCTTGAGCGCCTGAACCGAAGCTCCGAACGTATCGAACAGTTTGATACGCGGATTGGCTTCGTCGCCATCAAGGATGTCATAGACCGCCACATAAAAGTTGGTGGTGCCGGCCTGGGCGCCAATGAGCAGGCTCTCATCTGTACCAAAAACATCCGGGGAAGCAATACGCTCCTCATCGGCTCGAACCAGCATGAACTGCTCGGAGACCATATAGGGGTCTGAAAAGTCAATCTGCTCCTCGCGTTCCTCTGTGATGGTGATGCCGTCCATGCCCACCTCGAACTGGCCCTCCTTGACCGCCTGTATCATCACGTCCCAACTGGCCAGTTGCCAGTCGACTTTGGCATTCAGGCGTTTTGCAATTTCATTGAAGGCGTCATATTCCCAGCCAATGCCTTCCCCTGTTTCCGGGTCGGCGAAGTTGAGCGGGGTATAGGCGTTTTCGGTAACCGCAACGATGGTGCGCCCTCCCAAATCGGGCAGGTGACTACCTGCATTGGCGGCGCTGGCAAAGCCGAGGGCAAAAAAAACTGCGGCGGCAAATTTCAAATTGGTGTGCATGAGGTCAAATTCTCCCTGAAATTTTTGTCCCGGCACCGGAGAAACAGCACGCTCTGCCCCTGTCACAACACCGGATAAAAACAGACTAGAACGTCAGGGCCAAACTGTGAAGGGGGAGGTTTTTTGATTTTCAGCGCAAAATGAGTGAGGACTTAGGCACCGGCAATCCTTCCTGAGCCTTCTGTATCTCTGCTTTGCTATGTTGTTCCCGTCAGCCGCCTTGGCCGAGACGGCTGACGGGGCGGTGCATGGGTGTTTTGAAGCAGATGGAGAGCGGTGTGCCAGTTTTGGAACTGTACCGCGAACAGGAACAGAACTTGCCAGACCAGAGAAGGTGCCAGGCAGGATATGTTCGACTACATTGAAATGTTCTACAACTCAAAACGCAAACACGATAACAACGGGTTGCTGTCACCCGTGGAGTTTGAAAAACAGCAAAAACTGAAACCGCAAGGTGCCTGGAAACTCGGAGCTATTCAGGGAGCGATTGAGTCTTGACGACAACCGCAACAAGAGAAATAAACTGAACGGCCTGCCAGGTCCTGACCCCTGGCAAAAACTAGCCTGAAATCAGAGAGCTGAGTCACAGTGAACAAAGATTACGTTTTGATAGTTACAAATGGACAGACAGGCTCAACCCTTCTTCAAGGGGTTTTAAATTCGATTGAGGGGTGGCACATCAAGGGGGAGAACATGAATTTTGTTTATCACCTTTATAAGGCCCATGAAGCATTGAGCAGGGCTCGCTTGGAGCGGGAGGAACCCGCTATAGCGCCGACTTTGCCTTGGTATGGTATCGATCAAGTCAATTTGGAGGGGGTTGAGATGGATATCAGGCGGGTGGTTGAAAATGTCTTGCTATCCGGCCAAAATCCGGAAAACTTAAGTACTGTCGGATTCAAGGAAATAAGGTATTTCGATATTTTTACGCTTGGGGGGGTGAGTAAAGGAGATGCCCCAGGTTCTGGGGGGCTGTACTCGAGAAATACTTGGATTTCCTGTCAAAGATACTGTCACCCTGCAAGCTGGTCTTCTTGACGCGGAATCCATCAGACGTTCTGGCTAGTGGATGGTGGAAACAAGTGCCCAACCAGGAGGAGGTATTGAGGCAGTTGGAGAAGTTTGGGGCCTTTTTGAGAAACTATGCCCAAAATAATCCGGTGAATGCGTATTGTCTGGATTACCAGGATATCGTTGAAGAAAATAACAAGCTATGGGGCATGTTTGATTTTCTTGGCCGTACGCCGGACAAGAGAGCTATCAAAGAAATTTTGCTGAAGCCCCACAGTTATGCCCCGAAGAGCAAAACGATGCCAAAGTCTAGGCAAGAGGATACAATTGACGCAGAGGAGAGCAAGGCAAGTGGGCCGGCAAAAGCCCCTATGATATCTGTTCTGGCTGGCAAACTTCGACGCTTTAGTGGAGCCACCCCTAAGAAGCTTATGAAGAGGGCTGACAGGTACTATTCCCAAGGGAATTCAAAGAAAGCCTCTGCGATTTATGCCAAGATTGTCAGTAAGTTTGAGAAGGGAAAGCTGCAAAGACTGCCATACCGGGCTGGAATACGTTCCGGTCGTGATGTCTTTATGGTGCGCACCTTGGAGGCTCATAAGCTGGCATATTTCCCCATTCCCAAATGTGCCTGTACCTCCATCAGTCACTTGCTGTATGAGCTGGAACATGGCGAAAAAATATACAGGGCAAAAAAATATACATAAGTATTATTCACGAAATGTCAGTGTTATAGACCTTTCCACGTACAGTGAATATTACAAGTTTGCAGTAGTTCGTGAGCCTGTAGAAAGGTTTGTGTCTGCATATAGAAATAGAATATTGCTTAATCGTGATTTGAAGGGCGTTAGGAAAATCAATTCGATAGAAAGCGCTAGTTCTCCTCCAAGTATAAATGAATTTGCTATGGATTTAGAGTGGTATATTCAACGCCTGCCTATCGTTGACGAGCATTTTTCACCACAAGGAGAAAGATTGGGGCACAACCTTTCTATTTGTGATGAAATATTCCCTATGGAGCGCCTTTGTGACCTTGAGGAGAAACTTGTTCAAATCGTTGGCCGGCGGGCTCATATGCCCAGGAAGCAAACAGGTGGACCAAAAATGGGTCTGGAGGTGCTGTCTCGGGAAGCTCTGGAAAAATTGATAACATTTTATGAGCCTGACTATGTGTTGCTGGCAGATTATTATGCACCAGATTCATTTCGAGAAAAATATTACAAAAGCCGAACGTCTAAGGATAGTTAACGCCAATATGGGCGGTTCCTTTGCGGGGGTTTTTGTTCAGGATGGCATTATCTGGCATGATATTTTTAAGGTAGCCCGCGGGCTCTGGGTGTGTAGGAAGGTGATACGAAGGCATGGTTGATCTGACGCGGGAGGGTCCGGAAATTCTTGCTGAGGTTGCCTCTGTCATACCGGAAATTCTGGCGTCAAAGTCGGCTAAGGGGAGGTGGCCTCTACCTGGAAAAAAGGCCAAGTTGATTTATGAAAGGTGGCACATAGCCAGCGCTCGCTGCGGACCGCTGTTTTCTAGAATGCGGCGCATTCTCCGTGATGACCCCAATAATCAAGTGGCTCTGATAATAGCCGCACGCACTGCTGGGCGTTTGAGCCGGTATGATGATCAATTAGAGTATCTGCAACGTTTGCTGAGCCAATATCCGAATGTCCAAGAATACCAAGTGCAGACAGCCCATTGTCTTTTTGAGCTGGGCCGTTTTAAGGCGGCTATAAATTTTTTACGTACTGGAATACCGAAGAAGGCTCAAAAGCAATATGGCGAACGCATTGCTTTAGAGTTCATTGGCCGCATCGGGGGGCTAAGTAATCTGACCCCTCAGTCCGCTGCCGAGGATCTGGCGCAGGACCCGGCTAATGCCAAGTTGGCGCTTCGCCACTTGGCAAGCCTCCGCTCGGCAGGCGATCATAGTTTAGCGCTTCGCCTTGTAGGGCCTTATCGTTCCCGCTTTCCCGACCATGCTGCCATGTTCGACTTTGAGCATGCCCTGCTTTGTTTTCGCACTAACAATGTTGATGAGGCGGAATCTCGCTTTCGAGAACTGGGGAAGACGCGAAAATTCAGGTTTCAAGCCTGTAAGTTTGTCGCCCTTTCACTCGCAAAAAACAAAAAATTCAATGAGGCATTGGCGTATCTTGATGCAAAGCGCTTCCCCCTGCCCGAGGATAGATTTGCGGCAGTTCGATCGAAGATTTTTGCTGCCATGCAAAATCATTCGATGGCCGTCAATGAGGCAAGGCGGGCTTTGGTAATTTGCCCAAATCTCAATAATTTTCATGAGTTGGGTATGAGGCTCGCGGAGATGGGAGCATATGCAAGCTTGAAGGGCTTGGAAGATATAGTCCTCAAAGATTTTGTTTATTCCGTGCGTCGGCAAACGGTCCTTTTTAAGCTGGCGTTTTTGAGGAATAATTTTGCAGTTGCACTGGAATACATGAGTGCCTTGGATGGGCTGTTCCTGGAAAGAGAAGTCCTGCACATGTTATCTGATTGTTTGTGGCAGGCAGGCAGGGGTAGGGATGCTTTGCTTTATAGCCTTGCAAATATATTCCGCGATCCGGGGCTTATATCTTGTGAATCGAGTGCAAAAAAAATGCACTCGATAACCTGCTGACGACCCTCAAGAAAAGAAGAGCTTGATTCTGCCTCTGAATATACCAACTTTGTAAAAATAAGCGCACAAATAGAAAGTGAATATACAAACGTTTATCGCATAAAGTTAAATGGAGATTACAGTGAGGAATGTGACAGCATACTTAAAAAGGCTTATTTATTAGAGGAGGAACAAAAATGGAGCATGTTTGTTAGTTATATTGAAGAAAATGAGAATTCAATTATTGGTTCGACTACGTCTGGGCAACGGCTTGCAGGGTTGTATTTTAGAACTGCGCAGGCATGCCTGAACGCTGGACAAAGAAACAGAGCGCTTCGGCATCTTGAGTGTGCCTGCTACTTTGACAAGAAAAACGACGGGCTGCAGGAGATTTTTTCTAGTGTTCTTTCAGACAGTGCTCCCCCTGTTAATTGTAGAAACAAATCAAAGACAGCAATTTTAATGCTTTCGTGCGATATGTTGTACGATCGCGCAGAAAAACTTGCAGAATACATTAGCGCAAATGTTGGCTATGAGGTTTTTGTGGTTACGGGGAACCCACATGCGGAAGCCATAGAATTAATACGCACAAGATTTGGAAACAGGATTATTGTGCCATGTGAAGATGGGTATGCAGAGTTATCAAAAAAATTGATATTGGCATACAGATATCTTTATTGTTGCACAGACTGTAGTTCTGTTTTTAAAATTGATGATGATGTTATTGTTAAGGAATCCGGTAAATTTTCGGAGATGCTGGATTTATGCTATAATTCAACTTTCGACTACATAGGAGCAGTGCGGAGTTTTTCTAGTTCCATTTTCCATCATGGGGCTATGAAATATGGTGAGCAGAACACAACATTTGCGGACCACAGCCCTGTGGATTTTTGCGATGGAGGGCAGGGGTACTACCTGTCAAGAAATAGTCTTAGGCATATACTGAAACAAAGCCTGACCTATTATACACTTCGTAACACTACTATCTGCTATGAAGACGTTCTCTTTGGTGAAATGCTTAAGGCTAGTAATATTTCTCCAAAAAACTGGAATTTGCCGATTCTTGGCGGGTATGTTACGGACTGTTATGAGCCCCTTAAACTCATTCGTTCCCTGTAAAAGCCCAGTCGAAAATTAGGTCACGGACTCATTATGCCTTAACCAGATACGAATTGCCGCCAGTTTGATTGAGGCGAGGTAGTTGTCGCCACGGCACGGAAGTGTTTGAGTTTGTTAAAAAATCTTTCCACCAGATTGCAGGCTTTATAAAGTATTTTGGAAAAGGTCGGCTTGAAGCGGTGTTGGGGCATGGGCGGTATGTTGGCCCACGCCCCCTTTTCGGCAATGGTTGCGCGAATGACATCTGCATTCCCCGCAGCTTCCTCATAGCGACATAGTGCGGCCAGTCGCCCGTCAATCGTGCTTTGTGCGACATGGCTCGCCGCAGCATCTGCAAAGGTGTTGCCACCACTTTCGATGGCTGCATGCTTCTGATCTTGGTTGAGTTGCGCTGGGTCAACTCACCTTGCGTGGCTCGCCCGCGCCTCATCCCGCATTCTTCTGGCACCCTGCAAGCCCACACGCCCAGCTTTTCAGGGGTTCTTGGAGAAAGTCATACTATAATGTACTGAGATTTGGTGCCCTGGAGAAGACTCGAACTTCCACTTCCATACAGAAACTAGCACCTGAAGCTAGCGCGTCTACC
>JALSII010000027.1 GCA_026981645.1 Hyphomicrobiales bacterium
TGCAACCTGACGCCCTGAAAGGGCGACACAAAACGCCGCTCGAAGAGCAACTTCTGTCTTGCCGAATCCCACGTCTCCGCAAACCAGCCGGTCCATGACCCTTCCTGAGGCCAGATCATCCATGATTGCGTCAATAATCGTGAGTTGATCCTCAGTTTCCTCGAACGCGAAACGGGTGGCAAATTCCTCATAAAGACCGGTGGAGAGGTCGATAGGCCGAGCAGTCGTCATCGCGCGGGCGGCAGCAATGCGAATGAGTTGCTCGGCCATGTCGCGGATGCGCTTTTTGAGTCTTGACTTTTTGGCCTGCCAGGCGACGCCGCCCAGCCGGTCAAGCTGGCTATCACTTCCCCCCTCCCCGTACCGGGTCAGCAGTTCAATGTTTTCCACGGGGAGAAAAAGCTTGTCACTCCGCGCATATTCTATCTCAACACAATCGTGGGGAGCGCCCATCGCTTCGATGGCCCGCAATCCGATAAAGCGTCCGATTCCGTGATCTACATGCACAACCAGATCGCCAGACGACAGACTTGAGGCCTTAGTCAGCGCATTGGAGGGTTTTTTGCGCCGCCGGTTGCGTATGATCCTTTCGCCGAGAATATCCTGCTCTGAGAGCACCAGCATCCGGGCGGTTTCAAAGCCAGATTCAATTCCCAGAATCAACAGGGCGATGGTTCCAACCTTTGTCCCTGCGGCATCCTTCCAGTTTTCAGCCAAACGAAAGGAAGCCATGCCATGGTCGCCCAAAACCTGGGCCATGCGGTCGCGGGTGCCTTCGGACCAGCAAGCGATTATGGTTGTTTTTTTCTGCGCGCTTGCTTTTTGGAGCCGTTCCAGTACCGCTTCAAACAGGTTGGTGTTTTCGGCATTGCGTACAGCGGCGAAACTGGGCGGCAGGTGCCCTTCTTTGTCAAATACCGGCACACGAGAATCGCTGACGGCAAACGGGCTGAATTGTGTGGCCAGGGCATTGCCCGCAAGCTGGTAAACCGGCGTTTCCAGATCATAGAGCAACGAGGGCTCAATGGGGTTGTAGCGCGCGCCGGAGGCGGCACTTTGCTCCTCTTTGTCCAGAACTTCATGCCGAGCCCGGAAATAATCCTTGATCTGCAACCGCCTGTCTTCAAGGGCCTCAACGCTTTGATCGTCAAACACGGTTTCCGCCCCGGCGCAATAGTTCCAGAGCATTTCCATTTTCGGATAAAAAAACGGCAGCCAGTGCTCGGCTCCGGCAAAGCGCTGACCGGCGCTTATGGCAGTATAAAGGGGGTCGTGCACCGTATGGCCGCCAAAGGCGCTGGTGTAATTGCTACGAAAGTTGCGGATTGTCTCAGGCGTGAGAATTATTTCACTCACAGGCACCAGAGAAACTTCCTGCAAGGAACCTGTAGTGCGCTGGCTTTCCGGATCAAACGTGCGGATAGTTTCAAGAACCGAACCAAAAAAATCAAATCGCAACGGTGTTTCACGTCCAGCGGGAAACAGGTCAACCAAGCCACCGCGCACAGCAAATTCACCGGCCTCACGCACCGTGGGCACCCGCAAATATCCATTGATTGCGGCCCAGTCGACAAGTCCCTGACTGGCGACAACCTCACCCGTCCTGGCTGCGAAAGACATTTCTTCCACAATCTGGCGTGGAGGCAGGCGCTGGAGAAGAGCATTGGCAACCGTGAGTACAATCGCCCCATGTGAAGCAGGCCTGGCCAGAGCGGCCAGCGTATTCATGCGCGCAGCAACACTTATTGCATTGGGGGAGACGCGGTCATAGGGCAGGCAATCCCAGGCTGGCAAGGTCAGCACGGTATGAGCGGGCATTATCTGGCGCAGAGTGTCTGCCAGCCGCTGCATTCGGAGACCATCACGGGCGACAAAGACCAGAGAAACCGGGGCTTGCGGGTCCTCAGCAAGACGCGCTGCCACAAGTTCAGCCAGCACCATGCCCTGCATTCCCTCGGGCACGCCAGAAAAAATGCGCGAGGGCATATTGTGGGCAAAAGGCATTTCATTCAGCACGTTCATATTGCCTTTCCCTTGCGCATGGCACGGGTACGTTCACGCTGAAAAGTTCGTATATCCTCCAGCAACTCCCTATCCACATGTTCAGGGGCCGGGTCAGCACTGATCAGCCAGTGCTGCAGGTTCGTTTCGGGATATTCAAGCAATGTTTCAAGACGTCTGATCCGGTCAAGTTCGAGTTGATCAACACATGCATCGACATAGGCCCCGAGGATCAAATCAAGTTCCCTGGTGCCGCGATGGAAGGCCCGGTAACGCAACCGGCGACGGCGGGCATCCAGGCTTTCGGGGTCAGGCTTGGGGGCCGCCATTGAACCATCCAGAATAGAGAAAAAGCAAAAGAAGATATTCAAGCTGAATCTATTAGCGCCCCGGACAGGAATTGTCAGCCTTTTGTCGCAGCATTATCCGGTCTAATCTGCAAAAAGCTTTGGAACCCAAAAATAAGGCAACCCTTCGGTGTCACGTCCCCAAGTTCTTGACCCTCTGTTTCGATCGCTGCGCTCGTTCAAGGGCGTGGGGCCACAGCTCAATACGCTGATGGGCCGGTTTTTTGCCCGCGAGGAAGGCCATGACCCCATTGTGCTGGACCTGCTGATGCACATGCCGGTTGGGGCTGTTGACCGTCGGCGGCGCGCAAGTGTTACGGATGCACCCATCGGACAGATCGCGACAATAAAAGTGCATGTAGATACCCACCTGCCTGCCCCGCGCGCCAAACGCCATATTCCCCATCGTGTCAAGGCCCATGACGAAAGTGGAGAAATCACGCTGGTGTTTTTCGGTAACAAGGGGGGATGGGTCGAGCGCGCGCTGCCCAAGGGGGAGCAGCGTTTTGTCTCCGGGGAAGTCGACTTTTTTAATGGGCAAAAGCAGATGGTGCACCCCCATTATATGGTAGAGCCGGACAAGTTCGACACCATGCCGCAGGTAGAGCCGGTCTATCCGCTGACCCACGGACTTTCTTCAAAAGTTCTGGGGCGGCTGGTGCGCGAGGCGCTTGCTACCCTGCCCGAACTGCCCGAATGGATTGGCGATGAACGCCTGACCGACAATTCATGGCCCGGTTTCAGTGAGGCCATGAGGGAGGTGCACAACCCCGCCAGCCCGGAAGCTCTGGACGTGCTCGGTCCGGCCCGGATGCGCCTGGCCTATGATGAATATCTGGCCGGACAGCTCACGCTGCAATTGATCCGCTCTCAGATGGTCGTGCGGCACGGTATTGCCCGAAAATTCACTGGCGAGCTGACCAGGAAACTACTCACTGCCCTACCCTATCAACTCACCGAGGGTCAGCAGGCGGCAACTGAAGAAATCCGGCGTGACCTTGCTTCCCCCAACCGCATGGCGCGTTTGCTCCAGGGCGATGTGGGGGCAGGCAAAACCGTGGTTGCATTGATGGCCATGGCGGCGATGGCCGAGAGCGGCGCGCAATCGGCGCTGATGGCGCCCACCGAACTGCTGGCCGCGCAGCATTATTCCACCATCAAACCCTTTTGTGACCAACTGGGCATCGCATGTATTCTGGTGACCGGCAAAATGCCGGCGGCGGCACGGCGTGAAGCTCTGGCGCAAATTGAAAGCGGCGCGGCGCAGATTATCATGGGCACCCATGCGCTGTTTCAATCAGGTGTCGCCTTCGCCGATCTGGGGCTGACGGTAGTTGACGAACAGCATCGTTTTGGCGTGCACCAGCGGCTTGCCCTCTCCGAAAAAGGCGCACGCAGCGACCTGCTGGTGATGACCGCGACCCCCATTCCGCGCACGCTCATCCTGACCCATTTTGGCGACATGGCGGTTTCTTTGCTCAAGGAGAAACCTGCCGGTCGCCAGCCCATCGAAACTGCGATGATGAGCATTGAAAACTACAACCGGGTCGTTGCGCGGCTGAAAGAACGCATTGAAGAAGGCGCACAGGCCTATTGGGTCTGTCCACTGGTCGAAGAGAGCGAGAATGTTGACCTTGTTTCGGCGGAGGATCGACATCTGGCGCTCAAGCAACAGCTCGGGGACAAGGTCGGCCTCATTCACGGACGCCTGGGCAGTGCTGAAAAGCAAAAAGTGATGGAGGCGTTTGTTGCAGGAGAGCTGAGGGTGCTCGTTGCCACTACTGTCATTGAGGTTGGTGTTGATGTGCCAGCTGCAACCATAATGATTGTTGAACACGCCGAACGTTTCGGACTGGCTCAGTTGCACCAGTTGCGCGGGCGCGTTGGGCGGGGTGCCGAACAAAGTGCCTGTCTCCTGATCTACAAGGAGCCTCTTGGAGAAACGGCGCAAAAGCGCCTGGAGGCCTTGTGTGAAACCGAAGACGGGTTCAAAATTGCTGAACAGGACCTGAAACTGCGCGGGTCCGGCGATGTTCTGGGCACAAGGCAATCGGGGATGCCTGGCTATCTGCTGGCCATTCCCGATGTCCACCGCCATCTGCTGGAGTGGGCCCATGAAGACGCCCAAAAAATCCTACGAGCCAATCCTGCACTGGGTGGAGACGAAGGCAGAGCATTACGTGCACTACTCTATACGTTCCGTCGTGATCTTGCCATTCCCCTCATCCGGGCAGGATAATGGCAGAAGCAACTAAAAAATGGTGGGCGGTGAGAGGCTCGAACTCCCGACATTCTCGGTGTAAACGAGATGCTCTACCAACTGAGCTAACCGCCCGGCACGCTGGACAGTTCTACTGCCCATAAAAATCCGGATTCTTTTACCAAGACATCCGGCAAGAGGCCCCCTAAAAAAGCTCTCTTGCTGGTAACGCACACTGATTAGGGGCATGTGCGGTTTTCGTCAACCCGATTTTTATGTCCGGCGCAATTTCCACATTTCATGGCGGAGAGTGTCCCACGCCCCGAAACAACAAGGCCCCGACAACGCCGGGGCCTTGCTCTGGTGCTATGTCGAAAAAGGTTAGTTGATCGCTTCTTTCAGAGCTTTGCCAGGCTTGAACTTAGCCTGATTTGAAGCGGGGATGTCGATTTCCGCGCCAGTGGCCGGGTTGCGGCCCTTGGTGGCCTTGCGCCGGGTTACAGCAAAAGTGCCAAAACCCACAAGGCGGATATCACCACCATCTTTAAGAGTTGAGGTGATTGCGTCCAGCACTGCGTCAACAGCTTCGCCTGCCTGTCCCTTGGTGAGATCTGCACGCTCGGCAACAACACCAATCAATTCATTTTTGTTCATCAAACTATCCTTACAATTTGTAGTCGCTCCAATTTCAAGGCGACGTTACCGGCGCAACATGTCTGCGATTCTTCTAAAAACGCAAGGATATCCGCAAAAACTCAAGCATTCCCGGCATTCTCAGGGGTTTTGCGGTGCAAAAACAGCTCACTTTTGCCCAGGAGGTTCTTTTCGGTGCCATGCAGACCCGCCAAAGACGATCATGGGGACCAGCACGGCATAGAGAGCCACAGCTACCAGCCATATTCCGCCGGGCCACTCGACACGTAAAAGCGCATAAATCTGGGTGAAAAACAACGGCCCGATTATGGCGGAAATCGAAGCAAGACTCATCAGGACCCCCTGTAATTGCCCCTGCATTTCTTCCGACACTTTTGACGTTAGCAGAGACTGCAGGGCCGGTCCCCCAATATCACCCAGGGCGAATATGGGCAGCAGAATGAATATAACCCACCATTGTCCGAAGTAGGCCAAGGCAATCAGCGCCGCCACTTCAAAACTCAAACCGAACAAAATCGTTCGCTTTTCCCCGAGCCAGGCAGAAGCCGGACCCGCAAGAAGCGCCTGAGAAGCAGTATTGAACAGGCCATAAAGCGCCAGTGAAAGGCCAACCATGCCTGCGCTCCAGCCATAGCGGTCTTCTGTGAACAGAACCCAGATTGTGCCGTAAACTGAACCAACAAACGCCATGCCAACAAACACCAGCAGAAGGGGGCGGATTTTGGAAAAGGCAAGTGCCCATTTCAAAGGCTCAAACGGATTGATCTGTTGCAGGCCAAACTTTTTCTTCTTCCCAGGGCGGGACTCGGGGAGCAAGAACAGGGCCAGGGCAAAATTCAGTGCATTGAGCATGGCCGCTGCCAGAAACGGCGCACGGAGCCAGATTTCTCCCAGCACACCACCCAGAGCCGGCCCGATAATAAAGCCGATGCCAAAACTTGCACCCAAAAAACCAAATCGTTGTGCCCGTTTTTTTTCTTCCGTAATGTCAGTAATGTAGGCAGTGGCAACCGCCATGCTTGCTGCTGTCATTCCCGCAATCAATCGCCCGATGACCAGAATCTCCACATTGGGCGCAAAGGTCATGATCAGATAGTCGATTGCCGCCCCGGCCATGGCGATCATCAATATGGGGCGGCGGCCGAACCTGTCAGAAAGCACCCCCAGTATGGGAGCGAACAAAAACAGCATCAGTGCATAACCGGCAAGGATTGCGCCGTAAAGCACCGAAATATCCGCAGTTCCTGTCAATTCGCGCAGCAGGCCGGGCAGGATTGGAAAAATCAATCCTATCCCCACAGCATCCAGAGTTACAGACAGCAGAATGACCACCAATGCCTTGCTCATCGAAAACCCCTTTTGCAATTGCTGAAAAAAAACGGCGCGTAGCACGCGCCGTCTTCGTCATGGAGCGGAATTGTACGCCGAAGCGTCCCTCAATGCGCCACGGTGACACCACTTTCGTCTGTCTCGGCCGCCTTGGAGCTCTCAGCTGCTAAAGCGATCTGCTCCGATGACCATTCAATAGGTTCGGGCTTAGTAACCAAAGCCTGCTCGATAACCTGCCCCATGCGCGATACCGGTATTATTTGCAAACCAGAGGTCACGGATTCAGGCATATCCTTCAGGTCGTGAACATTATCTTCGGGGAT
This sequence comes from Hyphomicrobiales bacterium, assembly GCA_026981645.1. Classification (GTDB taxonomy): domain Bacteria; phylum Pseudomonadota; class Alphaproteobacteria; order Rhizobiales; family Devosiaceae; genus DROE01. The sequence goes on from JALSII010000027.1 coordinate 6,855, forward strand.
AAGCACGGTCTTGATGCCCCCCCTGAGCGCCGCCAGCAGTTTCTCCTTGAGGCCACCAATCGAAAGTACCCGCCCCCGCAGGGTAATCTCACCGGTCATTGCCAGGTCGTTGCGCACGGGTATCTGTGTCATCATCGAAACGATGGCCGTGGCCATGGCAATGCCTGCCGAAGGTCCGTCCTTGGGGGTTGCACCTTCAGGCACATGCACATGAATATCACTTTTATCAAAGCGCGGCGGCTCGATACCAAAATCAATGGAGCGTGAGCGCACATAGGCGGCAGCGGCCGAGATGCTCTCTTTCATCACGTCTTTAAGATTGCCGGTGACCGTCATTTTGCCCTTGCCCGGTGTAATTACGCCTTCAATGGTCAGAAGTTCACCACCAACCGGGGTCCATGCCAGCCCTGTAACCACCCCCACCTGCGGGTCAGCGTCGATTTCGCCATATCTAAAGGGCGGTGGGCCAAGATATTCCTCAAGCTGGGAGGCGGAAATAGCGATACTATCGGCCTCAGACGTCATCAGCTCTTTGACAGCCTTGCGCATGAGTTTTGAAATTTCACGCTTGAGGTTGCGCACGCCGGCCTCACGGGTATAGCGCCGGATAAGTTGGAGCAACCCCTCGTCGGGCAGCACGAACTCCTCAGCGCTCAGACCGTTGTCGCCAAGGGCCTGGGGAATGAGATGGCGGCGTGCAATCTCAAACTTTTCCTCTTCGGTGTATCCGCCAAGCCGGATGATTTCCATGCGGTCCATCAGGGGGGCAGGAATATTGAGCGTGTTTGAAGTGGTCACGAACATCACATCCGACAGGTCATAATCCACCTCCAGATAATGGTCGTTAAAAGCGTTATTCTGCTCCGGGTCGAGCACTTCGAGCAATGCCGAAGAGGGATCACCACGGAAGTCCATGCCCATTTTATCGATTTCATCGAGCAGAAACAGGGGGTTGTTTTTGCCCGCCTTTTTGATGGACTGGATAACCTTGCCGGGCATGGAGCCAATATAAGTACGCCGGTGCCCGCGGATTTCGCTTTCGTCTCGCACACCGCCCAGAGACATGCGCACGAACTCACGTCCGGTTGCCCTGGCAATGGATTTACCCAGCGATGTCTTGCCCACACCCGGAGGGCCAACCAGGCAAAGAATAGGCCCCTTGAGCTTACCGGTGCGGTTCTGTACCGCGAGATATTCCAGAATGCGCTCCTTGACTTTTTCAAGCCCGTAATGGTCCGCGTCCAGTATCTCCTCAGCGCGCTTGAGGTCTTTTTTAATACGGCTGCGTTTGCCCCAGGGCAGGCCCGTCAGCCAATCCAGGTAATTGCGCACAACGGTGGCTTCTGCAGACATGGGACTCATCTGCTTGAGTTTTTTAAGTTCCCCTTCCGCCTTTGCGCGCGCTTCTTTTGAAAGCTTGGTCTTGGCCAGCAGTTCTTCCAGTTCGGCAAGCTCACCGCTGCCTCCCTCTTCCCCGTCGCCCAGTTCGCGCTGGATGGCCTTCATCTGCTCGTTGAGATAATATTCTCGCTGGGTTTTTTCCATCTGGCGCTTAACCCGACCGCGTATGCGCTTTTCAACCTGAAGTACGCCGATTTCGCTTTCCATGAGCACAAGAATTTTTTCCAGACGCTCGGTTACCGGCAGAAGGTCAAGCAGGTTCTGTTTCTCTTCAATTTTAACCACCAGATGGGAAGCAATGGTGTCTGCCAGTTTTGAGCGATCTTCAATCTGGTTGATGGCCGGAACCACATCTGTCGAAATTTTCTTGTTCAGCTTCACATAGCTTTCAAATTCGGAGATTGTAGAGCGGGCCAATGCCTCTACTTCGACAGGGTCAACTTCGGGCTCATCAAGGCCGGTGGCCTCAACCAGAAAATACTCCTCTGTCTGCACATATTCGTCAACTTTTGCCCGTTGCAGGCCCTCGACCAGAATTTTTACGGTGCCGTCCGGCAGTTTGAGCAGCTGCAGCACAGAGCCGATGGTGCCTGTGGTATAGAGATCTTCGGGCTCGGGATCATCGTCCTGAGCATTCTTCTGGGTAACAATGAGAATATGTTTGTCATCGCGCATGACCTCTTCAAGCGCGTTGACTGATTTTTCACGCCCCACAAATAATGGAACAATCATCCCCGGGAACACCACAATATCGCGCAGGGGCAATACAGGATAAACCTGCTTGCCGACTATTTCAGTTTCTGGTGTCTGGTTCTTGGGCATCGAAATTCCTTTCCGGCGGAAAGCGGGTGCAAAGCGATGCACCCCGCCAGTACGTTGAACGGACCCTTTGAGGCGGTCCGCCCGTTGCGATTCTTAGCTTAAGATAGGGTAGTCTGCGCGAGGCACAAGCCAAAGTGGAAATTTTCCTGCATTGGTTATGTGACATGGACGAAGAAAGCCGCGATTTGGGAACACAAAAAACCCGCAACCGGCAAATCAAGTACGGTTGCGGGTAATAAAATCGGGGCGGGAGAAAGCGAAGCGCTCTAAAATCAGGCCTCGGCACCCACCTCTTCTTTTTCTCGATCCGCATAGATATAGAGCGGGCGCACATCTTCGCCGTTTACAACTTCAGCACTGATAACCACCTCCTCGACGCCCTCAAGTCCGGGCAGATCATACATGGTATCAAGAAGGATGGCTTCCATTATCGAACGCAGGCCGCGGGCACCGGTTTTGCGCTGGACTGCCTGTTGGGCAATGGCACTGAGTGCTTCGTCCTGGAAGGTCAACTCCACATTTTCCATGTTAAACAGGCGCTGATACTGGCGCACAAGTGCGTTCTTGGGTTCTGTCAAAATCTGCACCAGCGCATCTTCGTCCAGGTCGCCAAGGGTGGCAATGACCGGCAGGCGGCCTATAAATTCCGGGATAAGGCCGAATTTCACCAAGTCCTCGGGCTCGACTTCGGCAAACAACTCGCCAACCCGGCGGTCATCCACGTCTTTCACCTCGGCACCAAAACCGATGGAAGAGCCATCCCCGCGAGCCGCCACGAGTTTTTCTAGCCCTGAAAATGCGCCGCCAACAATAAACAGAATATTTGTGGTATCCACCTGCAGAAATTCCTGCTGGGGGTGCTTGCGCCCCCCTTGCGGGGGTACGGAAGCAACAGTACCTTCCATAACCTTGAGCAGTGCCTGCTGCACGCCTTCACCCGAAACATCGCGGGTAATGGAGGGGTTGTCCGACTTACGCGAAATCTTATCCACCTCATCAATATAAACGATGCCGCGCTGGGCTTTTTCCACGTCATAGTCGGCGGATTGCAGCAGTTTGAGAATGATGTTTTCCACGTCCTCACCCACATACCCCGCTTCGGTAAGTGTTGTGGCGTCAGCCATGGTGAAGGGCACATCAATGATGCGTGCCAATGTCTGGGCCAGCAATGTCTTGCCGCAACCAGTGGGACCAATCAGCAGGATGTTGGACTTTGAAAGCTCCACATCCTGTTTCTTGCTGGAATGGTGCAGGCGCTTGTAGTGATTGTGCACAGCAACGCTGAGCACGCGCTTGGCGCGGGCCTGTCCGATAACATAATCGTCCAGAACCTTGCAGATTTCGGCCGGGGTGGGCACGCCATCGGAGGATTTGACCAGTGAAGATTTGCCCTCCTCCCGGATAATATCCATGCACAGTTCCACGCACTCGTCGCAGATGAACACGGTTGGCCCCGCAATCAGCTTGCGCACCTCATGCTGCGACTTTCCGCAAAATGAACAATAAAGCGTGTTCTTGGAAGAATCGCTGCTGGAATCATCTTTACTCATTCAGTCACTCCCACTCGGACAAACCGCCCTTGGTGTACTCCGATAAATCACGCTATTCGTCAGACATTAAAATCCTGTAAGCCTTCTTGAGGTCTTTTCAAAAGAAACCATAGCGCTCACAAAAAGGCGACGCAATGCAATCACGCGTTCGTCGCGCAGCTTTGACAAACGACGTTAACGCTGAACATTTTATGTATCCGAGGGTACTGCACGCTTTTCGTGAATGGTGTCAATCAGGCCAAACTCTTTTGCCATATCCGCGGTCAGAAAATTATCCCGGTCCAGCGCCTTTTCGATGGTGTCAAAATCCTGACCGGTATGTTTGACATAAATTTCGTTCAGGCGGCGTTTGAGGCTCTCAACTTCCTTGGCGTGTATCATGATGTCGGTCACCTGCCCCTGATAGCCACCCGAAGGCTGATGCAACATTACGCGCGCATTGGGCAATGCTCCACGCATGCCCTTTTCGCCGGCCGTAAGCAACAGAGACCCCATAGAGGCCGCCTGCCCCATGCACAGGGTCGCCACCGCTGGGCGGATAAACTGCATGGTGTCATAAATTGACAGTCCAGAGGAGACAACACCGCCGGGGGAATTGATATACATGGCGATTTCTTTTTTCGGATTGTCTGATTCAAGATAGAGAAGCTGCGCCACAATGAGGGAGGCCATATTGTCCTCAACAACACCGGTGACAAATATGATGCGCTCCTTGAGCAGACGGGAATAGATGTCGAATGCCCGCTCGCCCCGGTTGGTTTGCTCAACCACCATCGGCACGAGTGTGTTCATATAGGTATCAATGGGATCTCTCATCTAAACAATTCTCCAGGAGGGTAACGAATCAAAGGGCAAAAGCTTTGCCGGTAGCAAACTGTGCCTTCATTAAGGGCGGGTAAACATGCAGTTAGGCATCTAAAGGCATATGTGCAAGGGACATGGCTTTTTTGGAGGCGCAGAAGCCATTTTTGTTTCCAGGGCGAAAAAGCAGACACCGCAGGCAATATATGAAACGGACATGCATGAGGATGATGCAAAATAAACAAACTGTCTCGAATATTTCTCAAAAAAGTTCACGCAGCCTGCTATGCATGTCTGGCTGCCGTGCGAACAGGCAGGACAAAAGCGCATAAAGCGGCCCGTGAGCATGTATTCCATTGCATTCAAGAAGCGCCCGGCTGCCTTATTTGGCCCACAAGTGACTGACACATGGTGAGAAGAAGATCAACGAGAAAAGACCTTGAAGTGACACCTGTTTACCCGTCGAATTTTCCGGTTTTTGATGGACACAATGATACTTTGCTGCGCCTTGAAACAGCGCGGCAGGCAGGCGTATCCCTGGATTTTTTTCAAGCCCAGCCAGACTTGCATATAGACATGGCAAAAGCGATGAGTGGCGGCTTTGCGGGTGGTTTCTTTGCCATGTTCACCCCCAGTGCCGAACGCGGAAAACGGCTCGGGTTTTTGCTGAGTGCCCCAAAAAAGGGCGGGCCAGTCAGCACGGAAAGAGCGCTCGATTATACCCATTCAATGATGGATATGGCAGAAAAACTGGTAAAGAAGGGTAAGGGCAGGATCAAAATTTGCACCAATGCGGCTCAGATTTCAAATGCGATTGAAGCTGGCACCATGGCCATGGTTCTGCATATTGAGGGAGCCGAAGCGCTCGGCAAGGATCTGTCTTCGCTTGAAGCCCTCTATCAGAGGGGCCTGCGCTCCATAGGGCCTGTGTGGAGCCGCAACAACCATTTCGCGCAAGGGGTCCCCTTCAGTTTCCCCGGCTCGCCCGACCAGGGGAGCGGGCTGAGTGGTGCCGGTCGGGAATTGGTGCAGGTCTGCAATACCATGGGTATCATGCTAGACCTGTCCCACCTCAACGAAAAAGGGTTTTGGGATGTCACAAAGCTCTCCGAAAACCCGCTGGTTGCCACCCACTCCAATGTCCATGCCCTGTGTCCCAGCCCGCGCAATCTGACCGATAAGCAACTTGCTGCGATAGCGGAAAGCAAGGGCGTTGTGGGCTTGAATTTTTCCTGCGGGTTCTTGCGGGAAGATGGCTCGCACCAGAATGATGATGTGCCTATAAGCACCCTCATTACCCATCTGGATTACCTGATTGACAAACTGGGTGAGGACGGCGTGGCGCTAGGCTCCGACTTTGACGGGTGCACGGTTCCGCGTGAAATCAGGGATTGTTCGGGCTTGCCGGTTTTAATTAATGCCATGCAAAAGTCAGGGTATACTGATGAACTTATTACTAAAATCACCAGCGCCAACTGGATTTCTCTTCTGGAACGCACTTTGAAGAATTGACCTTAGCCACGTGCAGCCCCGCCATGAACTCAATCGGCACCGACCCGACGCGCCCAAGAGAAATAGCGGGAGGACCAGAACCTTGTGCGTCTTTCTTCCTGTTCCAGAACAGTCAAATCTGTTTGGTACTCTGAAGCAGTTCAATGCACCGAGCGAGGTTCAATAAAGTCTCAGCGTGCACTTTTGCTCAAACCGGCCAATATCTGAGGAATTAAGTCCGGCAAATCATCGGCAATCAGACCCGGCCCGCCAAACAGGTTGCCCGCCTCCCCGTGCAACCAGACTGCGGCAGCGGCGGCATCGAACCCAAGCATCCCCTGGGCCAGCAAGCCGCCCACCAACCCGGCCAGAACATCGCCCGAGCCGGCAGTGGCCAGAGCAGGCGGAGCATTGGAATTGATGGCGGCGCATCCGCCGGGGGCAGCAATAACGGTATCAGCGCCCTTGAGAACAATGATTGCGCCAGAGAGTTTCGCAGCAGCGCGCGCCCGTTCAAGTTTGTTTTCTGAACGCGCGCGCCCGAACAAAGCGGCAAACTCCCCCTCGTGGGGTGTGAGCACTACGGGCCGGTCCGCATGGCTAGCGATGGCTTGGAAGAGCTTTCCAGGTTTGTCTGCGAAAGATGTCAAAGCGTCTGCGTCAAAAACACAGGCCACTCCCGAATTCAGTGCTGTCAGAACTCTGGAACGGGTGCCTTGCCCCCGTCCGGCGGCAGGGCCAATAACGAGGGCATTTTTCCGCCTGTCCTCCAGCAGCGCAGCGAGACCGGGAGCGGTGTTGCTTTCGGCCAGCATGATGGCGCTGACATGAGCGGCATGGATCATCAGTGCGGCGCGGCTGCCGGTCAGCGTCACCAACCCGGCCCCAACGCGCAGAGCAGCGCATGCAGCAAGTCGGGCCGCGCCCGTGTGCAGTTCGTCGCCAGAGACCACCAGGCAATGACCCCGGCCATATTTATGGCCATCTGCTGCGCTCAGGGGAACCGACCATAGGCCCGGAGCATTTTCAAAGGTTCTCACGGGGATTTCAGCCAGCACGGAGCCGGGAATTGCAATATCCCTGACCAGCACCTCTCCACACAGGCCGCGACCCGGATAGAGCAGATGTCCGGGCTTTTTGCGGAAGAAGGTTACTGTCTGGCCAGCGCGGAGCGCAACGCCCCTCACCTGACCGCTTGCACCATCAACTCCACTTGGCATGTCGATGGCAACGACCGGCTGCCCGGACTGGTTGAGTGCGGTGATGATGCGGGCCAGATCACCAGTAATATCCCGGTCGAGACCGGCGCCAAACAGCGCATCGACAATCAGTGTGTTATTGTCCAGGGAATGATCGGCAAGAAAATCGGGGGAAAGGGAGTGAACCTTACCTTGCCAGCGATGGTAATTGATTTTTGCGTCGCCCCGCAATTTTTCGGGATCACAGGACAGGGCCACTTGCACGGGCCACCCTGCTTCCGCCAGCAATCGCGCCACGACAAAACCATCGCCGCCATTATTGCCCGGTCCGCATAGCACCAGAACCGGCATTTGCGAATTCTGCTCAACAACAGTGGCTAAAACCGCCCGCCCGGCATTCTCCATCAGGTCGATTGAGGAAATTCCCGCCTCAACTGCCAGAGCGTCCGCCCGACCCATCTGCTCTGGCGTGAGAAGCGCAGAATAATTATCCGGGCCTGTCATCCGGGAAACCCCGCTTGGTTGGTGTACCGGGCTCAACATAGTGTGCAGCCGTATAATTAAAAAGGGCCGCCGGATTCCCGGCGGCCCTTTTTGAGTTCAGTTATGCCGCCCAGTGGCGCTCCCTCAGTCCTCGTCAATCAACTCGATGAGCTTTGCCAACTCATCACGGGACATTTCTTTTTCTGTCGTTTCGGCAAGCTCTGTAACAAAATCCACAACCTTGTTCTCAAAGATCGGGGCGCGCAGACCGGCCAGAGCCTGAGGGTTCTTGCGATAATAATCATAAACCTCCTGCTCCTTTCCGGGGAACCGGCGAACTTCAGCAATCAGGGCCTGCTGGTGCTCTTCATCAGAAATCTCAATTTTATTAAGATTGCCGACCTCGGCGACCACCAGACCAAGGCGCACCCGGCGCTCAGCAATAGTGCGATATTGTTCACGGGCCTTTTCTTCGGTGGTACCTTCATCCTCGAAGGTTTTGCCTTCCTGCTCGAGTTCGTGCATCACGCGCTGCCAAATACCTTCAAACTCGTTTTCAACCAGTTGCTCGGGCAGATCGAAGCTGTGTCCCTCATCCAGGGCGTCCAGAACGAGGCGCTTGACGCGCTGGCGGGCCATACTTTCATGGCTTGAATTGATCTGATCGCGCACTGCGTCCCGAAGGGCTGAAACATTATCCACACCAAATGTCTTGGCGAAATCATCGTCGAGCTCGGCATCAACGGGCGCATCAATGTGCAGAATTTCGACTTCAAACACGGCCTCTTTTCCCGCCAGTTCCGGCGAGTTGTAGTCTTTCGGAAAAGTGACTTTCACCTCACCCTTTTCGCCCTTTTTCATGCCCACCAGTTGCTCTTCAAAACCGGGAATATACTGCCCTGCCCCGACCACCAGGTGCGCGTGATCGCTGCTGCCGCCTTCAAAGGCCTCACCATCAATCTTGCCCACAAAATTCAGGCCGACTTTATCGCCGTCAGCAACTTTGGCACCATCTTTTTTGGCTTCGTATTCACGCCGCTCAACAAACAGACGATTGACCTCTTTATCAATATCTTCGTCACCCACCGGAACCACGGGCTTTTCTATTTTTATGGCTGTAAAGTCCATCAACTCGATTGCGGGAAGCACTTCATAGGAAATATCAAAACTCAAGTCCGCCTCACCGGAAAACACCTTGTTTATTTCCGACTGGTCTTCGCTCATATCAACCTTGGGCTGGGCTGCGGCTTTTTCGCTGCGCTCCTCCAGGGTCTCCTGCACAGCCGCGTTGATTGCCTCCTGCATCACTTCGGACATGATGGACTGGCCGTAGATTTTTTTAAGATGACTCATAGGCACCTTGCCGGGACGAAATCCCTTGATATTGGCTTTTGCCTTGAGATCATTGAGCCTTTTTTCCTGACGCGACTTAAGGTCGGTCACCGGAATGGTCACCCCAAGTTTACGCTTTAGCCCTTCGTTCAGGGATTCTGTCACTTGCATACGAAAAGTCCTGTATTCAACTGTGTTTGCGGGCATATTGGATATAGTATCCAAGGCCCCTTGTCTTTAGGGCTTGAAAAACTCAAGACCTGCTAATCTGGTGCGGGTGGAGGGACTTGAACCCCCACGCCTTGCGGCACAAGAACCTAAATCTTGCGTGTCTACCAATTTCACCACACCCGCAAAACGGTTCCTTCAATCGGCTTTGCGCGCCGGTCTAGCCTGATTTTGGCACCCAGTCAAAACATAGTTGTAAAGACCGGAAAACTGCCCGTTTTGCTGCTGAAGGGACCGCCTGCTCAACAGGCCCCCTGCCCAAACAAGAGGCAATTGCACAAATTGCAGGCACTTATAATGGTGACGGCAGTTAAAAAAGAAAACCATATTAATTTTCTTTCTTTTATTCAACACCTTAGACTTAAGGGCAGGCTGGCACGGCATATGCTTTAAATACATCAAACAATGCCTATGGCAGAGCAAATCACCAGCTGTGCGGGCCCGGTATCGTTAAACATGACGGTTGTTGAGCCGTTTTGGAGATTTTATATGAAAAAAATTGAAGCCATCATCAAACCATTCAAGCTTGATGAAGTGAAAGAAGCGCTGCAGGAAGTGGGATTGCAGGGCATCACCGTGACCGAGGCCAAGGGGTTTGGCCGTCAAAAAGGGCATACGGAGCTTTATCGTGGAGCAGAATATGTAGTGGATTTTCTGCCCAAGGTGAAAATTGAGGTTGTATGCCCCGATGAGTTGGCTGACCCCGCTGTTGAAGCCATTCGCAATGCCGCACAAACCGGGCGCATCGGGGATGGAAAAATTTTCGTCTATACCGTAGAGCGCGCCTTGCGCATCCGCACCGGAGAAAGCGGCGACGACGCGCTTTAGTCCACCATATGATGGCGGGGGACGACAAGTGCACCGCAATATCGAACAATATAACCACCTGAAACACAACTCGAGTACCAAAGGGAACAAATAATGGGTTCTGCAAATGACATCCTGAAACAAATCAAGGATGAAAACATCAAGTTCGTCGACCTGCGCTTCACCGATCCGCGCGGCAAACTGCAGCATGTCACCATGGACGCCGCTGTCATTGACGAGGATTCATTCGAGGAAGGCGCCATGTTTGACGGCTCCTCCATTGCCGGCTGGAAGGCAATCAATGAAAGTGACATGGTACTGATGCCCGACCCGGCGTCAGCCTATGTGGACCCGTTTTTTGGCCAGGCCACACTTTCGATCAATTGCGATATTCTGGAACCTGCGACTTATCAGCCCTATAACCGCGATCCCCGCACAACAGCCAAACTGGCCGAAGCCTATCTGAAGTCTTCGGGTATTGGTGACAGCGTCGTGTTCGGCCCCGAGCCGGAATTTTTTCTCTTTGACGATGTGAAATACGCGACTTCACCGTATAATACCGGATTCAGGCTCGATCATTACGAGTTGGCCTCAAATTCCGATGCCGACTACGAGGCGGGAAACACCGGCCACCATATCCCCATGAAGGGTGGATACTTCCCGGTCCCTCCCGTGGACAGTGCTCAGGACATCCGTTCCGAGATGATTTCGGTGATGTCGGATATGGGTGTCACCACCGAAAAACATCACCACGAGGTGGGCGCGGCTCAGCACGAACTGGGTATCAAATTTGCGCCCATGGTAAAGGCCGCCGACGAGGTGCAGATTTACAAATATGTGGTTCAGCAGGTGGCCAACGCCTACGGCAAGACTGCCACCTTCATGCCCAAGCCGGTGTTTGGCGACAATGGTTCGGGCATGCACTGCAACCAGTCTATCTGGAAGGATGGCAAGCCCGTGTTTGCCGGCGACGAATATGCCGGTCTTTCCAAGGAAGCGCTCTATTATATTGGCGGGGTAATCAAACATGCAAAAGCGATCAACGCGTTTACCAACCCTTCCACCAACTCCTACAAGCGCCTGGTGCCCGGTTACGAAGCGCCGGTTCTGCTGGCCTATTCAGCGCGCAACCGCTCGGCTTCCTGTCGCATTCCCTTTGCCCAGTCACCCAATGCCAAGCGGGTTGAAGTGAGGTTTCCCGACCCCATGGCCAACCCCTATCTGGCCTTCTCGGTGTTGCTGATGGCCGGCCTGGACGGGATTTCCAATAAAATCCACCCCGGCGAACCCATGGACAAGGACCTCTATGATCTGCCGCCAGAGGAACTGAAAGAAATTCCAACGGTTGCAGGCTCGCTTCGCGAAGCCCTGGAAGCGCTGGATAATGACCGCGAGTTCCTCAAAGCCGGCGGGGTGTTCGACGACGACCAGATCGATGCCTATATCGAGCTCAAGATGGAAGAAGTCATCCGCTTCGAGCATACCCCGCATCCGGTGGAGTTCGAGCTGTACTACTCTGCGTAAACAGATGTGAACCCGAACAAACAAGAATTAAGGGGGCCTTCGCGGGGCCCCTTTTTTTTATCTACTGTCAGCATCACATGGCGCCGGCAATCCGACCCTGAATTTCCTGCCCTCCCCGGATCACAGAAACAATGATCTTTTGCCGGTCTGTTGCAGCGACAGTGCGTTAGTCAGACCAGATAGAATATAAGGGAAATACTGACCACCACAACAAAGCGTGGCATGGCAAGATGGGCAAGCCGGTACGCAAAACCAGATATTCCGGCCTGCAGCCATCCAATCGCGAAAACTTCGGGAATGTCAGCGGTCTGATACGCAACACGACCACCTGTTGGTCCTCGCATACGGCAACTCCAAACAAATACTCCGTATGGACATGACCATAACTCCTGCCCCTTAAAAAAGTGCTGATGACGCGGCAACGTTTTCTTAAAGAAAAAGCCCGGCTCCCTGGAGCCGGGCAAAAGTTATTCTGGAGGACTTTTGGGGAGGAGCCTCATAACGAGGTCAGTCGCGGTGATAGATAATATCAGAGTTGCCCCCATAAGGGCGTGGCTCATTGAACCACCAGACAGGCGGCGGGGGTGGATTGTAGGGCGTTGCCCGGGCAACAGCAGGGCGCACCTGCTGGACGTTGGTGACGCTTCCGGTACAGCGGTCCACATACATGGTATAGACCCATGCGTTATAGACCCCGGAAAACATGGGCTGGTTTGCGTAGCGCTCGCTGACAAAGCGCACCCTGGTAAAGCCCTGGTTGCGCAGGCCGTTTTTAATCTGCCTGTTTCCCATACAACTGTTTTGAAAAAAGATATCCGGCCGGGGCGAATGAACATTGGAGAAAACCCCAAAACCCCCCGTGTTTTGGCCAAAGTTCAGTTGAAAACTGAGAGAAGAAGCGCTTGCGGGTGCGCCAAACATCAGGACTGCAAGCATGGCGGCAGTCACTATGGCGCCTTTTTTGCTCAAAGAGGATAACTTCCCACGAGGGATCCGGCTGGATTTTCCGGGTTGATTTTCTGACATTGTCTGGTCCGCCACTGGTAATGAATGCCACCTTCTGGAAGATGAACCTGCGCGAACAGTTTGCCTGCAGGGTTTTGAATGAAATCAGAACCACCCGTTCATCCTGCATTCATGTTGCAGGAAAATCATTGGATTTAAGCCTATGGAGCTGACTGTTGCGCCGCACGGGTGTGGTATTAAAAAATCCAGGAATGATTCGACAAAACAATTGAGGGAGCGTTCATGCCACAGGCCAGCGACCTGTTCTCAAACCAGGATGAAACGCCGATCACCTCGGCAGCGAAACCAAAGCTCAGCGAGGCGCAAAAAAACCGACGCGAACCCAGACCTGCCAACGCAGGCCAGGGAACGGAGAGCTATTCGGCTGCGGATATTGAAGTCCTTGAAGGACTGGAGCCTGTCAGGCGCCGCCCGGGCATGTATATCGGGGGCACCGATGCAACTGCCCTGCATCATTTGTTTGCCGAAGTCATCGACAATTGCATGGACGAAGCCATTGCCGGGCATGCCTCGCGCATTGAGGTGCATCTGGACGAAAACGGTTTTCTATCGGTCACCGACAATGGGCGCGGAATTCCGGTGGATGCACACCCGAAGTTTCCCGACAAATCGGCGCTGGAAATTATCATGACCACCCTGCACGCAGGGGGGAAGTTTGAGTCAAAGGCCTATGAGACCTCCGGCGGCTTGCACGGGGTCGGTGTGTCGGTGGTCAACGCCCTCTCTGACGAATTGACTGTTGAAGTTGCCCGTGACCAGGTACTTTACACACAACATTATTCGCGCGGGAAAGCCCTGGGACCGCTTGAAAAGGGCGCAAAGGTGCACAACCGGCGCGGCACAACCATCCGCTTCCATCCTGACCCCGCGATATTCGGACCCAAAGCAAAGTTTTCTGCCAAACGCCTGTTCGCCATGACCCGGGCTAAAGCCTATTTGTTCGGGGGCGTGGAAATCCGCTGGTCCTGCGACCCTTCACTCACCAGTGATGAATTGCCCGAGCGCGAGGTGTTTCACTATCCTGGTGGTCTGCGTGATTTTATGAGCGCACGTATCGAGGGACAACCGCGCATTGTCGAGGACATTTTTTCAGGCCGCAGCGGCAAGCCCGGCAGCCACGGCTATACGGAATGGGCAATTTCCTGGTACCTGGGGGACGGATTTACCTCATCATATTGCAACACTGTTCCCACCAGAGACGGGGGCACCCATGAATCAGGTCTGCGTACAACACTGCTGCGAGGTCTGAAGGCCTATGCGGAACTCTCAGGCAATAAACGCGCCACGGCGCTGAATGCCGATGATGTGTTTTCTCACTGCGGCGCCATGCTTTCGGTTTTCATACGTGAACCTGAATTTGTCGGCCAGACAAAGGACCGCCTGTCCTCGGCCGAGGCAGCAAAAATTGTTGACAATGCCCTGCGTGATGCATTCGATCACTGGCTGACCGCCTCCCCCAACCAGGCAACCCGTTTGCTGGACTGGGCCATAGAGAGGGCCGAGGAGCGTATTAAACGGCGTAAGCAGAAAGAAATTGATCGGGCCAGCGCCACAAGAAAGCTGCGCCTGCCCGGCAAGCTCGCCGATTGCTCAAGCACCGCGGCGCAAGGGGCTGAGCTGTTTATCGTTGAAGGGGATTCCGCCGGAGGCAGCGCCAAGCAGGCCCGCAACCGCAAGCATCAGGCGGTACTGCCGTTGCGCGGCAAGGTGCTCAATGTAGCCAATTCCAGCCGCGAAAAACTTGCCGCCAATCAGCAGATTGGCGACATCATTCAAGCGCTGGGTACAGGCACGCGGGAACGCTATTCAGAGGAAGATATCCGCTACGACAAGATTATCATCATGACGGATGCGGATGTGGACGGAGCACATATTGCCTCACTTCTTATAACCCTATTCTTTAGAGAAATGCCTCAACTCATTGATAATGGGCATTTGTACCTGGCACTTCCTCCTCTGTTCCGTATTACGCAAGGGGACAAAACCATCTATGCGCGTGACGATGAACACAAGGATGAATTGCTGGAAAACGAGTTTGTGGGACGCGGGAAAATCGACATCACACGGTTCAAGGGCCTTGGGGAAATGCCCCACCAGCATCTCAAGGAAACAACGATGGCACCTGAAACCCGGCGACTGCTGCAAGTGCAAGTCACAAGCGACAGAGAGGGCACCTCCCAATCTGTGGAGCAACTGATGGGCAACAAACCCGAAATGCGCTTTGCCTTTATTCAGGAGAACGCGGAGTTTGCTACAAGCCTTGATGTGTGATGGTGC
>JALSII010000028.1 GCA_026981645.1 Hyphomicrobiales bacterium
GTTGATGCCGGAAAGATCAGCGGCATCGGGATTGCCCCCGGTTGCAAAAACATAACGCCCAAAACGGGTGCGCCTGGCAATGATGCTCATGACCAGCGCCACGACGAGCACGATTATTACCGGGATGGCGATGCCATGGGCAATGAACAACCCTTCGGCCGGTATTTCCAGGCCATTGGCCTGAGCATAACGTTCGGCAGCACGCCGGGGCAGCGGATAGGAATTCATCAAAAAGACAAACCCAAGAATGAGCAGGCTGACAATGCCTCCAACGGCAAACTCTGCCCACATGGGCTTGACCGGAAAACCGTGCCTGCTTTTGCGTCTGCGGCTGGCCAGCATCACCAGAACGGCGGCAATTGTTGCGAGTACGCCGATTGCCCAACTGAGGCTGGCACCCAAGGTGCCCGCTGAACCGCCCCCCAGCAGAGTAAAGGTATCATCCAGAGGGGAAACCGTCTGCCCCCTCGTCACCCACCAGGCAGCACCGCGCCAGACCAGAAGTCCGCCAAGAGTTACGATAAACGCCGGCACGGTGAGGTAGCCGATTATCCAACCCTGAAAGGCACCAATTGTTGCCCCTACGGCAATGCCAAACAGGACGGTAATGATCCAGATGCTCCAATGGCCCTGCCCCAGCAGATCGGGCAGGATATAGAGCTGGAGAGCCCCCATCAGCATACCCACAAACCCCAAAAGCGAGCCGACCGAAAGGTCAATATGGCGGGTGACAATTACAAATACCATGCCTGTGGCCATGACGGCGACTGAAGCGGTCTGGACAGACAGGTTGAACAAGTTGCGCGGGGTCAAAAACCTGCCCCCAGTGATCAGGTCGAACATGAGCCAGAGCAAGGCCAACGCCCCCACCATGCCCAGCAGCCTGGCATCGAGCCCAAGACTGCCGAAAAACCTTCCCAGTTTACTCTTCATGGTTTTATGCACTTTTCGTTAGGATCCTTGCCCGAGATGACCCGTGCCGAGTCCATCTGCCAGGCGCAGGATTAACATTGCCAGTCAAAAAAATAAAAAACTCCCCCTCTGTCAAATCAGAACAGAGAGGGAGCGTTTGTCAGCCTAGTCGCATGCGGCAACAGAGCCCGCTGCAACACCTGCACACAGTGCGTCCTTGGTGATCCAGCCCGCATCAATCACGATGTCGAGATCGGCCTGGGTGATGGGAACCGGCGCCAGGAACATGGCGTTCATTTCGGTTCCGGCAGGGGAAGTCCATTTGCCTGCGCCTTCAATATCGCCAGCCATTGCACCACCGGCGAGGGCAACAGCGATTTCACCAGCCGCTTTACCCAGTGCCCGTGCATCCTTCCAGACAGAAACAGTCTGGGTACCAAGGGCCACGCGGTTCAGCGCGCCGTGATCGCCATCCTGACCCGAGACCGGAATGCCTTCCATGCCCTGAGCCGTCAGCGCTGCAACAACACCGCCCGCGGTGCCATCATTGGAGGCAACGACCGCGTCAACATTATTGTCCTGCGCGGTGAGGATCTGCTCCATGTTGCGCTGGGCGTTGGCCGGCAGCCAGCCATCGGTATAGGCTTCGGCAACAATGGTAATGTCGCCAGCGTCAATAGCCGCCTGCAAGACTTCCTGCTGACCACCACGAAGGAAGTCGGCATTGGGGTCGGTGGGCGAACCCTTGATCATCACATAATTTCCGGTCGGCTGGACGGCAAGAACAGCGCGAGCCTGCATACGTCCCACTTCCACATTGTCGAAAGTAAGATAAAATGCGCGACTGTCTTCGATCAGACGATCGTAAGCGATGACCGGAATGCCTTCGTCAGCGGCGGCATCTACTGCGGGACCGACAGCTGAAGCGTCCTGAGCCAGAATGATCAGCGCATCAGCACCACTGGCAATCAGATTTTCGATGTCCGAGAGCTGCTTTGCCGAAGAGCTCTGGGCATCGGCTGAAATATAGGTTGCACCCGCAGCTTCAAGAGCGGCCTTGATGGCGGCCTCGTCCGTTTTCCAGCGTTCCTCCTGGAAATTTGACCAGCTGACGCCCACGGTAATACCGTGGCTTCCGGCCAGGGCCGGGGTAGTTACTGACGCAGCTGCAATTCCCGCCGTCAAAATGGCAGCAGCAAAGATTGCAATTTTTTTCATGATATTCCTCCTGAGAATTCCAAAACCCGAAGGGCGAAAATGCACTTCCCCCTTGAGTTACAACTCGAATAACACTATATAATTCACTCGTCAAATTAATATAAGTTCTTATCATTGCCGTGCAAACAGCATATGTCTGAGAGTGAGTGCAGAGCAAAACATGAAGACAAGGCAAGTTGAAGACCAGCGGGAGTCGGGGCGCCGTCTGGTGCTGGCAACCATCCGTAACCGAGAGCGGATTGCCCGTATTGACATTGCCGAGGCTACCAGCCTCAGCCCGGCAACTGTGACAACGATCACCGGGGAATTGCTGATTAACGGACTGATTGAAGAAATTGCGCCAGACAATCCCAAGCGCGATGCAAAACGGGGGCGCCCCCGTGTGGGCCTCAAGATCCGGGGGGGAGCACATCTGGTAGCAGGGCTGAAGCTGGCGGACAAGAACGCCACGGTCGCCCTTATGGATTTTGAAGGAAAATTACAGGGCGAACATGCTCAAAGGCTGCCCCGAAAAATACCCGACCAGAATGAAATTGTGCACTTCATCGAAGACCTGCTTGATCAGGCAACAGCAAAAATCGGACTAAAGCCCGGGGATCTCTCCGGTGTCGGCATCGGCCTCGCAGGGGTCATCGATGCGCGGCGGGGGTTTGTGCATTGGTCACCCACCCTGAAGGAGCGTAACCTGCCCCTTCGCCCCCTGCTTGAGGAAAAAATCTCCCTCCCCTTCTTCATTGACAATGATGTGAACCTTGTGGCTGTTGCTGAGCAATGGTTTGGCCTGGGACGCAACGTAAACAATTTCATCGTGGTGACCATCGAGCAGGGCGTTGGCATGGGCATTGTGATCGACGGAAAAATTTATCGTGGCGCAAGAGGGTGTGGTGCTGAGTTCGGGCATACAAAAGTGCATTTAGATGGAGCCCTGTGCCGATGCGGGCAGCGGGGTTGTCTCGAGGCTTACGTGGCTGACTATGCGTTATTGCGCGAAGCCAATCTGAGCGCCAGCGCATCGGGCACAGACAATGCCGACCAGCAGGTTTCAGCGCTGTTTTACAAGGCCAAGGCCGGAGACAAGACTGCACAATCGATATTCAGGCGTGCCGGAAAAATGTTTGCGCTGGGACTGGCCAATGTGGTCAATATATTTGACCCCGGCCTGATTATCCTGTCCGGGGAACGCATGCAATTTGACTATCTCTATGCCGGAGAGGTTATCGAGAATATGAAAAGCTCGGTGGTACAGATTGATGTGCCGCCTCCCGAGGTGCGCATTCACAAGTGGGGCGATTTGATGTGGGCCAAGGGAGCGGCAGTTTACGCCATGGAAGCGGTGACCGAAATTGCCCTTGAGGGGCTGGCATCAGATGCAAGCTAGGCATGTTCTGGCAGTTCTGTCACTGGCAGCCAGCGCGCAAGTGGGTATGCCGGGCATACAAGCGGCCCCGTTGTTTGAAAACCGCAGTACCGGACTTGGCATCACCCATCAATATGAGGGAGGCTGGGAGTTTTTTGTGGGCGGAGGCGTGGCAACATTTGACTGCGACAACGACCTGTTCCCCGAATTGTTCGTTGCCGGAGGTGAAAACGCCAGTGCGCTTTTTCGTAACGTGACCGACAGGCGCGGCGGGGCGGTTGCCTATGAAGAAAAAACACCCGAGGCGCTGAAGCTGACCGGTGTCACCGGCGCTTACCCGCTGGATGTGGACGGAGATACCATCATGGACCTGATGGTGCTCAGGGTCGGTCAGAACGAGCTGTTGCGCGGAACCGGGGACTGCAATTTTGCGGAATTCCCCAAGGCACTGGGGTTTGAAAGCCCCGACAAATGGAGTACTGCTTTTTCGGCCACCTGGGAAGCAGGGCAGATCCTGCCAACTCTTGCCGTGGGCAATTATGTGGACCGCGGCAACCCCGAGGGGCCGTTTGAAGCGTGCGACACCAATTCCCTCTACCGGCCCGGGGGAGAAGCCTATGGCCGCCCGCTGGCACTTTCTCCGGGTTATTGCACGCTCTCCATGCTGTTCTCGGACTGGGGGCGCAAAGGACGGCAGGACCTCAGGGTCAGCAATGACCGCCACTATTATGTGCGCGGCGGCTCGGAACAGATGTGGGCCATGGAGGGGGGCCCTCGCCTTTATGGAAAGGCCGACAACTGGCAGGAGTTCATGCTCTGGGGCATGGGTATTGCCAGCCGCGACATCACCGGGGATGGCATTCCCGAACTGATGCTGTCGAGCATGGGCGACCAGAAATTCCAGTCCCTGAACCTTGATGCCGAAGGCCCCTGGTTCGTGGACGCAACCTATGAACGCGGCACCACCGCCCAGCGCCCCTATATGGGGGATGATGGGCGGCCCTCCACCGGCTGGCAGACCGAGTTCGGTGATGTGCAGAATGACGGGCGCGCAGACATATTCATTGCCAAGGGCAATGTGGAGGAGATGCCTTCCGCCGCCATGAAGGACCCCAACAACCTGCTGATACAGGATGAAAACGGAAATTTTTCTGAAGCCGGGGGGGCAGCAGGAATCGGCAGTTTTGCCCGCAGCCGGGGGGCAACACTGAGCGATCTCAATCTTGACGGATTGCTTGACCTGGTAGTGGTCAACCGGCGTGCGCCGCTGGAAATCTATCAGAATATCACGGAAAATACCGGCAACTGGCTGTTACTCGAGGTGGAACAGCCTGCGCCCAACCGGGCTGCAATCGGGGGCTGGATTGAAGTGGAAAGCGCGGGGAGAAGCTGGTTCCGCGAACTCACCATCGGGGGCGGGCACGCCAGCGGCTCGGCGGCGCTCAACCATTTCGGGCTTGGAAGCGCGGAAGAAGTGCGCCTGAGATTGGTGTGGCCGGGTGGGGAAGTTTCCCCATGGCAGAGTGTGGCGACCAACCAAATCCTCAGACTTGCCCGCTCGGGGGATGGCCTGAAGATTGAGAAACTTTAACGCCCGCCGGCTACCGGCAGGCCGCTGGGGACGGTGTCGGGCACACCGAGCCGCCCGGTGAGCGCCACCGGATCGGTGAGGGAGTTCAGGAACGCCAGCAGTGCCATAATTTCCCTTTCGCTCAGGTCAACGGGTGCCAGTTCGCTGGCCGCAGCGATGGCGGCCAGTTCAACCGGGTCATCAAGCACATTCCAGTCGGCGGCGCCGGGAAAGTCGGGCAACAGGGCCTGGGTGCGGTCGTAGGCATAAAGAGCCTGAACCGGATTGAGGTGATGGCGCACCACCGCTTCCAGCGTCGCATAGGCCCCGGAATGGCCGTAAGGGGCGGTCAGGGCGACATTGCGCAGGCTGGGGGTGCGGAACCTGTAAGCGTCGTCGGGGTTGCCCGTCACGCGCATGCGCCCGATATCCCTGTTATGGGTTTCAAAGCGCGCGGCCTTTCCCGGACCTATCTGGGGCATGGCGATTGCGTGAAACTGCTGGTCGGTCTGGAACTGGCCGGAATGGCACGAAGCACAGCCCGCCTTTCCATAAAACAGGTCCATACCCGCAAGCTGGAGCGGTGAGAGGCTTTCCGCCCCGCGCAGATAGGTATCAAAAGGCGCGCTATCGGCGCGAAACTCAAAGGCGATGAAATCGGCGATGACGTTGGAAATGTCGGTAAAGGCAATTTCCCTGTCATTACCCAAAAGCGTGCTGAAACTCTCCCTGTAGGAGGGAATGGCAGAAACACGGTCCGCGATGAGTTCCCAGGCGCCGCCTTCACCGGTCAACTGACCCTGACGCACGCTCGTGGAGATTTCATTTTCCGAATAATGCCCTGCCATCTCATCGGGGGAGAGCACCGGGAACATGGCCTGGGCGGAAAGAATTGAGTTGAACCCCTTCACCATGTTGTCCTCAAGGGGGGAACGTATGCCGGAGGGGCGGCTTTCGTCCGCCTCAAGCCTTCCGTCGTGGAACAGGGCGGTAAACTCACTGGCACCAAGGTTGAACAATGCCGGGGCGTTGCGCCCGACGCGCTGCTCAGGCAGGTTTTCAGGGTCTATCTTTCTCTTTGGCCCCAACCCGATGCCCCCATCGCCTATGGCCAGTGAAACACCATCCGAGGTGCCAAAATCGGGAAAGTGACAGGTAGCGCAGGCGACAGTTCTGTTGCCGGATAGGATGGGGTCGTAGAACAGCAGTCGGCCCAGTTCGACCGAGGCCATTTCGGGAGTGCTGAATTGTGCGTCAACATCAGGCAGGGGCATTACGGTCTGGCGGTCAGGGGTTTTCCCACCCAGTGCCAGCGCACCTGTGATAGCGGCAATACCGGCCATTGCGAGCAGCAACTTCAACATAAAAATACGCATCGCACGAGTGCTCCCTCAGGTTTGCGGGGTACAGCCTAGACTATTCTTTGGCCCTTAATCCATGTGGCAATTATTTCCATGTCATCGCTGAGCCAGACCATGTTGGCATTGTGTCCGGCCCTTAGAGCCCCAACCCCGCTCAGTCCGACAGCCTCCGCGGGATAGAGGGAAGCCATGCGCAAGGCTTCGCTCAGGTCCAACCCAACCTGTTGGTGCATCACCCGCACCGCCTGCGCCATATCAAGGTCAGCACCGGCAAGGGTTCCGTCCTTAAGCGTCAGCCTGCCCCCTGCCCTTAAAATCCTGCGGCCATTGAGGACCAATTCGGTTTCATCAGTCCCGGCGAACGACATGGCGTCGGAAATGAGGAATATGCGGCCCGGCCCCTTTTTGGCGCGTAAAGCCAGTTCCATTGAGGCGGGGCAAACGTGGTGACCATCAGCGATAAGACCGACATGCACGCCCCCCGAATTAAGAGCGGCCCCGACCAGACCCGGCTCACGGCCGCCAAGCTGGCTCATGGCGTTATAAAGATGGGTCACAAGGCTCGCCCCGGCATCAATCAGGGCGGCGGCCGCTTCGGCCCCGGCGTCGCTATGGCCGATTGAGACCTTCACTCCTGCCCGAACCAGCGCTGCCACCTGCACCGGGGTGACGCTTTCGGGGGCAAGGGTTGTCAGAACAATCGGCAATCTCTCACGGGCATCGGCCAGCGCCTCAACATCGTCGCCATTCATCTTGCGGATGAGCGCGGGGTCATGGGCGCCCTTTCTTGCGATTGAGAGGTGCGGTCCTTCCAGATGCAGACCGGCGAAACCGGGAGTTTTGTTCTCCCAGGCCTCGATGCCCGCAGCGATGGCGCGGTCGCGTATTTCGGGTGTGTCGGTAATCAGTGTTGGCAGCAGTGCGGTAGTGCCAAGGCGAACGTGAGCGGCACAGATTGCTGCAAGTCCCTTAAGTGTGGGTTCGTTGTTAAGCAGAACGCCGCCACCGCCATTGACCTGAACATCGACAAAGCCCGGCACGAGGAAACCACCTTGGAGATGCTCGATTTCCGTCTCCGGGGGAATCTGCGCAGCAGGAAAAATGTCAGAAATTTTCCCGTCCCGGATGACAAGAGCTGCCTCGTTGTGCCAGTTTTCACCATCAAAAATTCCTGGAGCCGTGAGAGCGCGGGTTCTACTCATCTTGTCTGGGTGACCTTGTTCAGACGGGCCGGACTGTCCGGGTTCAGGCCCAGACTGCGGGAATAGGCTTCGACAAAAACGTAATAGGGAATGACCAGGCAAAGTGCGTCGGTAAGCGGGTGCCCGGTGGCGGCAAAGGGCAGTCTGGTGCTGTTGCGGGCCAACCGGGAAGTCAGAAAAACCCTTGCGCCGCTGTCCCCGATTTTTTCCGCCGCCTCTACGGAACTCTGTTCAGCAGCGTCACGGGCGCAAAGGGCAAGCACCGGAAAAGCGCCCGCCACCAGTTCAACCGGCCCGTGCATTACCTCGGCGGAGCTATAGGCTTCGGCGTGGAGGGAACAGGTTTCCTTGAGCTTGAGAGCGGCCTCTTGAGCAATGGCCCAGGAGGGACCACGGCCAAGCACATAAAGCGAGTTGTTATTGTCGAGAGCTTCTGCGAGGGGAGACCATTCGCAGTTCAGCGCCTGCGCGGCATGGCCGGGCAAGTCCGCAAGCGCTCTTTGAAGCGCATTGTCATCCTGCCAGGCGGCAAGCACCGAAAGCCCCGCAACAATGGAAGATACAAAAGTCTTGGTGGCCGCCACGGACAGCTCCGGCCCCGCCACGATATCAACGGCATGGTCGGCGGACCGGGCTAACGGGGAAGCTGGATTGTTGGTCAGGGCAAAACAAAGCGCGCCGCCCTGTTTGGCCATGCGGGCCATAGCGACGATATCCGGGCTCTCACCGGACTGTGAAACCGAAATGGTTGCGGCGCTATGCAGGCGCAGTTTTGCCCCGTAGATGGAGGCGATGGAGGGGCCGAGCGAGGCTACCGGAACGCCCGCGTAAAGCTCAATGGCATATTTGAGGAAGGTGGCGGCGTGGTCGGAGGAGCCACGGCCGATGGTTGCAATCAGTGCCGGGTTTTTTAGCTTGAGCGCCTCTGCTGCTTCACCGGCCGCCCCGCCGGAGAGGGTCAAGAATCTTTGAATGGCCTCAGGAATTTCAGCAACTTCTTTGCGCATGTGGGTGATTTTATGGAGCATGATTTCCTGATTTTCTTTGTTTCTCTACCAACTCGGTTCTTGAGCGCCAGGCCCAGATTGGCGTTATATGTTTTGGGGCCTTTGCGGGCCTCATCCGGCACCAAGGTGCCGACCAGAAGAACCCGCCTGCTTTATGTTACGGTCTATGCGTTCAAGCGCATCGGTTGCCATTCTGTTTTTTGTCGAGTACCGGCTCAACCCATTGAGACCAATAAGCTACCAAATTAGTCGAACCCCGGCAACAAAAAACCAAAACGAGCCAGGGCCAGGACCCCAATTGGTTGTTTTCATCCTTTTCTCAGGCAGGTCTTGCCAACTCGCCTACAAAAGCGCAAGGTAATTGGTACTTGATTGGGTCTAACTCGGAAAAGGATAACCAGACTGACTATCCTACGCCAACATCAAAAAGATCGCTTTTTTGTTTGCCTTGATGTGGGCGTCACCGACACGCGCAGCGCACCTGCTTTTAGAGCGAAGCACTCCCGTTCCTTTTGTCCGCAATGTGTGGGGAAAGCTATGCTGGAAGGTGTCCGGCGTACAAGGAAAGAAAGCGGAAACTCTGCTGTTGCGCCCCGGATTTGCTGAAAGGGAAAGGGAAACATGAGCGAGAATGCGCACCGCACCGGAATTCTTGGATTTCGCGTCAACACGGACGAACCGACACCGCTCTATATGCAACTGGCCACAGCCCTGCGCCGCACAATAAACCAGGGGCAAATGACAGAGGGCGAAGCCCTGCCCGCCGAGCGCAAAATCATGGAAGCAACCGGCCTCTCCCGCGTTACCGTGCGCAAAGGCATCGACATGCTGGTCAAGGAAGGCCTGCTGCGCCAAAAGCGAGGTTCGGGAACCTTTGTTTCGGACGGACTGCCAAAAATCGAACAACCCCTCAGCCTGCTTTCCAGCTTTACTGAGGATATGCTGAGCCAGAACCACGCTCCGAGCGCCAGATGGTTGTCCAAAGCGCTGGCCTTTCCAACCCCTGAAGAGGTGATGCTGTTCGGCCTGACGCCCGGCGACAAAGTGCTGCGGCTGGATCGTTTACGCATCGGGGACGGGATTCCGCTGGCCGTGGAATATGCAACGGTTCCGGCCAGCATTCTGGCCAGCGCCGAGTTGATTACCCATTCGCTTTATGAAGCGCTGGACAAGGTACAGGCGCGCCCGGTACGCGCCACCCAACGTTTAAAAGCGCGCGCGCTCCCGGCCAAAGAGGCAACGTTGCTCGATACGGCGCCGGGGGAGCCGGCGGTATACATGGAGCGGGCATCACGGCTGAAAAACGGGCAGGTGGTTGAATTCACCCGTTCCTATTTTCGCAGTGATACTTTTGAATTTGTGGCCGAGCTTTCAATTTCGCCATAGGGGGCAAGGTAAAATGAAAAAAACCTGTTCCATCACAATCGTGGGGGCGGGCCTTATCGGGCAGCGCCACGCCGAAGCCATCGCCAGCGCTGAAAGCGCCCGACTCTGTTCCATTGTTGACCCTTCCGAAGCTGCAAAAGCCCATGCTGACAGGCTGGGGGTGCGTTGGTTTACTGACCTTGGTGCTTATCTGGCCGGAGAAAAGCCCGATGGCATCATCATAGCTACCCCCAACAAGATGCACATGGAAAATGCGCTGGCAACAATCGAGGCGGGCATTCCCACACTGGTGGAAAAACCGATTGCGCCGGACGTAACTTCGGCCGAGCAGATGGTGAGGGCGGCAAACTCGGCTGGGATTCCACTGCTGATTGGACACCACCGGCGGCACAATCCGCTCATCCACAGGGCGAAAGATACTATTGCCAATGGTCATATAGGCGACATTGTTGTGGTCAATGCCCAGTGCTGGTTTTTCAAGCCACCAGAATATTTTGACGTTGACTGGCGCAGTCAGGCCGGTGGCGGCCCGGTATTCATCAATCTCATTCACGATGTGGATTTGCTGCGTTACCTTTGCGGTGAAATCAAACAGGTTCAGGCCCTGCAATCAGGCGAAATGCGCAATAATGATGTCGAGGAAACCAGCGTTGCCATTGTGCGTTTTGAAAGCGGTGCACTGGGAACCATAAGCGTTTCGGACAGTGTGGTTTCGCCGTGGAGCTGGGAGCTCACGGCAAAGGAAAATCCCGCGTACCACCCAACCGGTCAGTTCTGTTATCTGGTCGGGGGCAGTCACGGTTCGCTGGAACTGCCCGCCAATCGTCTCTGGCGCAACCCGGCAAAGCGCAGCTGGCACGAGCCGGTTGAGGTGCAAACCTTTCCGGCGAGCAAGGACGACCCGCTGGTGCTGCAGATTGAACATTTTTGCAGGGTTATTGTCGGCGAGGAAGTCCCTCTGGTCAGTGGCCTTGAGGGCCTGAAAACCCTGCGGGTAATCGACGCCATGAAGCGTTCGGCGGCGGCCGAGGGAGCAACTATCAGCATTTTGCAGAAGAACGTCTGAGCGGCATATTTTAAGGGCGCTTGCCAGCAACCTGCCCTAAGGTTAAACCCTGCGGCAACATGCAAGTCGTTCCGACTGGAAAAGCAATAATGCCGAAACTGCCCCCTCCCCTGAGCAAGACACGGTATCCGGCCAAACTGGCACGGCCGCTGGTTGACAAACTGGTGCTGAACGCCCTTGGCGAGGACCTCGGCCTTGCCGGAGATTTGACATCCCAGGCAACCCTCCCCCCGGAAGCAACTGCTACCGCGACGATGAATGCGCGCGAAAACGGGGTAGTTGCCGGGCTTGATCTGGCGGAAGCAGCTTTTCGGCTGATCGGGCCGGGAATGAAATTTGAACCGCTTGCGGCGGACGGTGACGCTGTAGGAAAAGGAGACAAGGTGGCGCGAATTTCCGGCAATGCCAGACTTTTAATGTCGGCGGAGCGCGTGGCACTGAATTTTCTCAACCACATGAGCGGGATTGCCAGCCACACACGCAGGTTTGTTGATGCCGTTGCCGGAACAGGCGTGCAGATCTGTGATACACGCAAAACCACGCCGGGCCTGCGCAGTGTTGAGAAATATGCAGTACACTGTGGCGGAGGCACCAATCATCGCTACGGGCTGGATGATGCCATCCTGATCAAGGACAATCACATTGCGGTGGCGGGAAGCGTTGGGGCTGCTGTCAGGGCTGCCCGGAACTTTGCCGGACCAATGGTGGTTATCGAAATTGAAGTGGATACTCTGGAGCAGCTTGAAGAAGCACTGGAAGCGGGTGCCAACGCTGTCCTTCTTGACAATATGGATGTCAAAACGCTCAAGAAGGCTGTGGCTCTCAACGGGGGTCGGGCAAAACTTGAAGCCTCGGGCGGGGTCGATCTGGAGCATGTGCGCGCAATCGCCGCGACCGGGGTCGATTATATCTCGACAAGCAAAATCACCATGGCCTCGGTGCCTCTGGATATCGGTCTTGATATAAAAATTTCTGTTTAAGCCGGGGGCGAACCCCACAGCCAAATCCAAACAAGCGGAGTCCCACCATGCCTTCTGAAATGCTTGATATGATGACTGAGGCTTCAATCAAAGCCGGGCAGACAATTATGGATGTTTATGCTGAGCCCATTCAGTCGGAAACAAAATCGGATGGCTCCCCGGTAACGGTTGCCGACGAACGGGCGGAAAAAATCATTCTGTCCTATCTCAACAAAACCGGCATCCCCGTGCTGGCAGAAGAAAGTGCTGCAGCGGGGCACATCCCGGAGTTGGGGCGGCGGTTCTTTGTTGTTGACCCCCTTGACGGCACCAAGGAATTCATCAACCGGAACGGGCAGTTTACGGTCAACATTGCGCTTGTCGAGGACGGACTCCCCACCATGGGTGTTGTATTGGCTCCAGCTCTTGGCCAGCTGTTCGTCGGGGACAAGGACGGGGCCTTCGAATACAAGATGGTTGAGGGCAAGCCGACAAACAAAACTCCGCTCAATGTTGCAAAGAGCGGGCCGATGAACATTGTTGCTTCGCGCTCCCACGGGCACAAGGCGCTTGAACCCTTGTGCGAGGCGTTCGATGTTAAGGGCAATGTGTCGGTGGGTTCATCGCTGAAATTCTGCCTGTTGGCGCGCGGTGAAGCATGGCTTTACCCCCGTTTCACACCCACATGTGAGTGGGATACCGCTGCGGGTCAGGCCATATTGCAGGCGGCGGGCGGAACGGTGTTTGCCATCGCCGGAACCGAATTGACCTACGGAAAATCGGAGGGGCAATTCTATAACCCCTATTTCGCCGCTGCAGCCAATGCTGAATTGGCAAAACGCGCCGCTGACAAAATCCGTGAACTGGTCGGCAGTGAAGGCGATGTCAAGCTGACCTGAGTGGCACCTTATGGAGCAACAGCCCGCAGAACAAAGCTGTTGACACTCAAGCTTAGCGTAGCACATAATTAGCACACTAACAATGTAATGCACGTGCAGTGTTAACCTGATTACAGATTTGTGATCGTCAAGGGTGTGTTTTTGCTTGATATATGTTCGTTTGATATATACACGCCAAGCATAGGTTGTTTGAATAACACCTCGCAGGAGGGAAACTGATGAATGTAGCAACGTTGTGCCTTGCTATCCTGCACGAGGGCGAGACGACGGGGTATGAAATCCGCAAATCCTCAACTGAAGGGGACTACGCCTATTTCGTTGCAGCGAGTTTTGGCTCCATCTATCCCGCGCTGACCCGCCTTGAAGCAGAAGGACTGGTGACCTCTCGCATAGAGCAGCAGCAGGGCCGGCCAGCCAAAAAAATTTATGCGATTACTCCCCTGGGCCGGGAAACCTTTCACGCATCGTTATTCAACAAATTAGATAAAGATGTCTTTCGCAGCGAGTTTCTTTTGTTCGCCAGATTTGTGCCGCAACTGCCCGCCAGCCTGGTCAGGGCGCGCATTGAGGAAAGGCTGGACATGCTGGATGCGGAGCTTGAACAAATTCAAAAAATCCGCCGCCAACGCGATGGTGCCCCGAATGACCAGTGGGTCACCAACTATGGATATGAATGTCTCAAGGTTGCGCGGGAGCACCTTGCAACCCATATGCAAGAACTTATCGCTCTGGCCCTGCCAGATGAAGCAGAAACAGTCGCGGCTCAATAGGGAAGCAATAATTTAATGATGCGTTATATCATGTCCTACGGCGTCGCACTGATGCTGCTTCTTCTCATTGCCGGATGGCTGGCCAGTGGCACCCTTATTCAGGGGGGCAATGGCCCCGAAAATGGCGAGCAGGCGATTATCGACCTGATAGAACCGGGCGAAGAGGGCCCCGTGCGCAAATTATTCATATCCCTGGGCCTGATTTCCCAGCCCCAGACACTCGAAGAGTCCGGCACGGGCATGGCAGTCGCAGAAAACAACACGGACCAGATTGAACCTGTTGCGAATATGGTTGAGGAAAAACTGCAATCCGTTCGCACCGTGCGATTTAACGCCCAGCCGATGAACATAGAGGTTGCTGTGCGCGGCCAAACTGAAGCCAACGCCACCATTTCGGTGCGGGCTGAAACCAGCGGTATCGTGCAGGAACTTCATGTGAGCAAGGGCCAGAAAGTTGAGCCGGGGGACCTGCTTTGCACGCTGGACCGGGGCACCCGCGAAGCCAAACTGGCTCAGGCTGAAGCATCACTGGCACAAGCTGAAATTACTCTGGAGCGGGCACGGGCAGACTTTGAAACCAATGCTTCGCTCCGAGAAAAGGGACTGGTTGCAGCCAACACGGCGCGCCAGTACGAAGTATCCCTGACTAGCGCAGAAGCAACTTTACGCGCCGCTCTTGCCAGCCTTGATGACGTAAAAACCGATCTGGAACACACCATGGTTCGGGCCGAAGTTGGCGGCACTATCCAGGATCCACTGGCCAATGTAGGTGATATGCTGGGTAATGGCGACATATGCGCAACGATTGTGCAACTCAACCCGATGTTATTCTCCGGCAAAGTCGCCGAGACCAAAATCAATCTGGTTCAGATCGATCAACCTGCAACCGTCAGGATGGTAACCGGGCAGGAAATCGCCGGGCGTGTGAGATATATATCTTCCAGTGCTGACCCTTCCACCCGGGCTTTTGAACTTGAGATCGAACTGGATAACTCTCAAGGAACCCTGCTTGACGGGGTAACCGCCAGTGCCAGTATTCACGTGGGAACTGTCAGGGCTCACCTCATTCCCCAGTCAACCCTCACGCTTGAAACTGATGGCACTCTTGGCGTGCAGATCGTTGTCGACCGAATGGCCCGATTCAGGCCTGTTGAGATTATCGGCGATGATAATAATGGAATCTGGGTGAAAGGCTTGCCGACCCAGGTTGATGTTATCACGCTGGGACAGGAATATGTACGCGATGGGCAGTTGGTTGATGCGGCACCAGCCGGAACGGAGACGCAATCATGATGGACATGCTCGAAGCAATCCTGCGCCGTCCGCGCACGGTGCTCACCATCATGCTTGTGATGCTGATCGGGGGTATATCCGCCTATATATCTCTGCCCAAGGAGAGCCAGCCGGCGATTGATATCCCCTTTCTCTATGTCGTTGTAACACAATCCGGTGTTTCTCCGGCTGACGCCAGCCGCCTGCTCGTGCGCCCGCTGGAAACAGAAATGCGCAATATTGACGGTGTGAAATCCATGCGCTCCACCGCTTTCAGCGGCGGCGCTTCGGTGGTGCTCGAGTTTGATATTAATTTTGACAAGGATCAGGCGCTTCAGGACACCAAGGATGCAGTAGACCGCGCCGGGCAATCCCTGCCCGAGGATGCCAACGACCCGAGCGTGAATGAAATCACCATATCTGAATTCGGCTCGATCACGGTTGTGCTCTACGGCGCAGTTTCTGACAGAGCCCTTTATCAGGCAGGCCGGGATCTCCGAGATGAGTTGGAGGGGCTGTCCAATGTCATGGATGTGGATTTGTCCGGGGACCGCGAAGAAGTTCTTGAAGTCGTTGTCGATCTGCTCAAACTGGAATCCTACAATCTGACGACAACTGAATTGTTTGACGCTCTTGCGCGCAACAATCTGGTGGTAGCCGCCGGGACGCTGGACACAGGCCAGGGTAGTTTTGGCATAGAAGTTCCCGGGCTGATCGAGACTGCCCAAGACGTGTTCAACCTGCCCATCAAGACGGACGGCGAAACCGTCGTCACCTTCTCTGACATTGCCACCATCCAGCGCACTTTCAAGGACGCAACAGTCTATACAAGGGTAAACGGGCAGCCGGCGGTGGTGCTTTCGGTCAACAAACGGTTGGGTTCGAACATTGTCGAGCTCTCCGAACAGGTGCGCGAACTGACCGATGAAATTGCAAAAGGCTGGCCTGTCGCGTTGCAACATTCCTACATGATCGATCAGGCAAAAACCGCGATCGAGATGTTCGGTTCACTGCAATCTTCGGTGCTGACGGCGGTGGCGCTGGTGATAATCGTCACAGTGGCCCTGCTCGGCATCCGCCCGGCATTGATGATCGGGCTTTCCATTCCGCTTTCTTTCATGATGGCATTCCTGTTTCTGCAATTCATGGGCATGACAGTTAACATGATGATCATGTTCGGCCTTATCCTGACCGTGGGCATGCTGGTGGACGGGGCCATCGTTGTCGTGGAATATGCGGAACGAAAGATTTCAGAAGGGCTGTCGCGCCGCGAAGCTTTCATCCGGGCGGCACGGCTGATGTTCTGGCCCATCCTGTCTTCCACCGCAACGACGCTTGCAGCTTTTACGCCCTTGCTTTTGTGGCCGGGGATCGTGGGCAAGTTTATGTCCTACCTTCCCATAATGGTCATCGTGACTCTCAGCGCTTCCCTGATTACAGCCATGATTTTCCTGCCGGTGGTGGGGGCACTTGTGGCACGTAAAAGAGCCAGCGAAAAAGAAATGCTTGCCGCGCAGGCGCTCACGGGCGCAGAAACCTTCAACGTCAACAATATCAAGGGTGTTCTTGGCGCTTATGTGCGTTTTCTGGCGTTTCTTATTCGTGTGCCGCTGGTTTCCCTGACGCTTGGCTTTGGTCTGATCGCCGTCATCTTTATGAGCTACATGGCCAACCCTACCGGCATGGTGGCCTTCCCCGAAATCGAGCCCGAGTACGCAACGGTTGCAGTCACGGGGAGGGGTAATTATTCCCCGGTTGAAATCAGAGACCTGCTGATCGAGGTCGAGCAGGCGGTTCTGCCTGTTCAAGGTATCAAAGACATTGTTCTGAACTTTGGTTCAACCGGTGCTGTTGCGGCTGTTCCCAACGATACGATCGGTAATCTGCAGCTGGAGCTGGAGCCCTACAAGGACCGCCGCCGGGCAGACGAAATATTTGCCGAAATCCGGGATCGCACCGCAGGCATATCCGGTCTGGGCATCGAGCTGATTGGCGTGGAAGAAGGACCGCCAACAGGCAAGGATATCAACCTGCGCATTCAGTCACAGACCTATGACGATCTGGCCCCCATTGTCGCGCGGGTGCGCAATTTTGTGGAGTTTGACTTGGGCAACACCATTGATGTGGAGGATTCCCGCCCCCTGCCCGGCATTGACTGGGAAATAACGATCGACCGTGAAAAGGCAGGGCGCTTTGGCATCGGCGTACGTGAACTCAGTCCCTATGTGCAATTGGTGACCACCGGGGTCGAGATTGGCACCTACCGGCCTGACGATGCTGTTGACGAGGTGGAAATCCGGGTGCGTCTGCCCAAGAACCAACGCACGTTTGCCGCCCTTGATTCCCTGAGCATTGCCACTTCGGGTGGCCTGGTACCGGTGTCTAACTTTATTATCCGTACAGCCGTGCCAAAAGTATCAAATATTTCACGGTGGGACGGTCTCTATAATATGTCAGTAGCTGCAAATGTGACCGGCACCAATGCTGAAACCGGTGAGCAGATTCTGGCTCAGGAAAAAGTCGATCAACTGAAAGCCTGGGTTGAGGAACAGAACTGGCCGGCAAATATCTCATTCGATTTTGTGGGTGCGGATGAGCAAACTCAGGAAACCAACGAGTTCATGGTGCAGGCCGGGCTTGGCGCATTGTTTCTGATGTTCCTCATTCTGCTCACCCAGTTCAACAGCTTTTACCAGGTATTTGTCACCCTCTCGACAGTCGTTATGTCAACGGCCGGAGTGTTGCTTGGTATGATGGTGACCGGACAGCCCTTTTCAGCCATCATGACCGGCATCGGCATCGTCTCACTGGCAGGTATTGTTGTAAACAATTCTATTGTGTTGATCGATACCTACAACCGGCTGCGCAGGGAAAAGATAGATGCGGTTACCGCCATGCTGATGACCGCGGCTCAACGTACACGCCCGGTTATTCTGACCACGGTAACAACCATTTTTGGCCTGTTGCCCATGGCTCTTGGAATTTCCATAGACTTCTTCAACCGCACCATTGAACTTGGAGCACCCTCAAGTCAGTGGTGGACATCGCTGTCAACAGCCTTGGTTTCAGGACTGGCATTCTCGAGCCTGTTGACCCTCGTGCTGGTGCCGGTGATGCTGACTGCCCCCGGTGTTCTGAAAAGCCAGATTATCTGGTTGTTCAGCCTGTTTGGGGGCAAACGGGGCGAAGGCGAACAGGGCCAGTCTGCGGACGTTCTTTCTCCTCAGCGCCAGGTTGCCATTCCTGAGGATCTGGACAGTGCCAGGCGCTATATGGATGTGGATGCCACGGGCCTTGTGGAAACCGAACGCAACGGCGTGACCGTGGTATCGCGACAGGCGGCAGAATAGGCTCCCTACACCGCATCAGTATCCGGCCGCCTCAGGAAACCTTCTTTGTCGGCGTCCGCGGTCCGGCGCAACTGCTCTTCGGCCTTTGTGGCTTCGAGCTGGCGTTGCCACATCTGAGCATAAAGGCCCTTTTGTTCAAGCAGGTTGCGGTGGGTCCCGCGCTCGGCAATCTCGCCGTCCCTAAGCACAATAATCTCATCGGCATTGATAACCGTTGAGAGCCTGTGGGCAATCATAAGGGTGGTACGGTTTGCCGAAACCAGATCCAGCGCGGACTGGATTTCACGCTCCGTCTGGGTATCCAGCGCTGAAGTCGCTTCGTCCAGAATCAGAATGGGCGGCGCCTTGAGGATGGTTCTGGCGATGGCGACGCGCTGTTTTTCACCGCCGGAAAGTTTCAAGCCGCGTTCGCCAACCGGGGTGTCAAAACCCTTGGGCAGGCTTTCGATAAAATCGCCAATCTGAGCCATGCGGGCAGCCTCTTTTATCTCTTCTTCGCTGGCATCAGGGCGGCCATAGCGGATATTGTAGGCTATAGTTTCGTTGAACAGGACTGTATCCTGAGGCACCATTCCGATGGCTGCGCGCAAGGATTTCTGTGTCACTTCGCGCACGTCCTGCCCGTCAATGGTCACCTTGCCGCCGGTCACATCGTAAAAACGATAGATCAGCCGGGAAATGGTCGACTTACCGGCACCGGATGGACCAACAACAGCGATAGTTTTACCTGCCGGCACTTCAAAACTGACATTTCGCAGGATCGGGCGATCTTCATTATAGTGGAAGGAAACGTCTTCAAAACGAATAATGGGCCCGGAAATGACGATATCGGGTGCGCCGGGCATATCCTTGATCTCAGGGTCCTGGTCCAGAAGCAGGAACATTTCTTCAATATCGGCCAACCCCTGCCGGATTTCGCGATAAACAAAACCGATGAAATTCAGCGGCCGGTAAATCTGGAGCATAAACGTATTGATGAGTACAAAATCACCGATTGTGAACTGACCATTCAAAACACCGTTGGCTGAATAGACACCAATGACAATCATGCCAGTCCAGAATATAGCCCCCTGCCCGAAATTGAGAAAACCAAGAGAGGTCCACATGCGTATGGCGGAGCTTTCATATTGGGCCATGGCCTGGTCAAAGCGGTTGGCCTCAAGCTCTTCATTGCCGAAATATTTGACCGTTTCAAAGTTCAAAAGACTGTCGACAGCTTTGGAGTTGGCGTCCACATCGCTTTCATTCATGTGACGGCGGATGCCGATACGCCAGTTGGAGGCGCGAATGGTGAACCAGATATAGAGCCAGATGGTGATGATCAGTGCAGCAAGCAGCATCACGCCAAACATGAAGGTAAAGATGGCCCCGACGATGATAAACTCGACCAAAGCCGGCGCGGTGTTGAGCATAGTGAACCGCACGATGGTTTCGATCCCCTTGGTGCCGCGCTCAATGATCCGCGACAAACCGCCGATACGGCGCTGCAAATGGTAGCGCAGGGACAGCCTGTGCAGATGCAGGAAGGTCTTGTGCGCCAGACGGCGCACCGCATGCTGGCCAACACTGGCGAACAGAATATCGCGCAGCTGCTGCAAGCCAGAATCCATAATATTGGCCAGACCATAAGCAATAACAAAGATGATGGGTACGGCAACCCCCAAAACCAGCTCTGGACTGTCGGTTGCAGCGCCAAGAGAATCAATCACGGCCTTGTAGGCAAACGGAACTGTGGTTGTGGCAACCTTGGCCAGAAGCAACGCAACCACGGCCAGAAGTACCCGGATTTTGAGATCATTGCGCCCGCTGGGCCACATGTAAACCCAAAGGTTGGCAATGGTTCTTAACAGCGAGCCTTCATCGGCTGAGACCTTCGGCTGACTTGCCTTTTCAGATTCGACAGCCATTTTCAGCCTTTGTTTTCCTGATGCCGGTTGCGTGCAGATAGCTCCGTCAACGCGGCAGTCATTTTTCCGAATGCACTTTCCAGCGCAGCAAACTTTGAAGTGATAAGAACATAGCAGTTTCGCGTGCCCTTGGGGCGGCGTTCAATCAGCCCGGCTTCCACCAGAACCTTTATGTGCTGAGAGACTGTTGACTGGGCCAATGGCAGGCAGTCGGTTACATCAGCACAGCAACAATCACGCTGGCGCTGGGCCATAATGCGTAAAATGTTCAGCCGTACAGGATGGCCCAACGCCCGCATCATCGCGGCTATTTCTTCATCCTTCATTCAGGGGGTCTCATCTGCGCATTCTTTCATCGTTAAACAACGATATAGGCGAAATCTGTTGCGCTTGCAAGCAACCCCTCCTGTGGGGAGCAACCTGCCGGAATTGCTTCACTCTGCCTGGCCTTGTTCCTGGGAGTCCTCCGGCAAATCAAACACCTGACCAGGATAAATCAGGTTCGGATCACGGATTTGGGATTTGTTGGCATCAAATATCATCGTATAGCTGACACCGGTACCATAGACCCGCCGGGCGATAGTCCACAGATTGTCGCCACGCCGGATAATAGCTTTGCCCGAAACAAAACGCTGATCTTCAGGGTCACCAACCGCCACTGCAACCAGGGTTGGTATGCTTTCGTCACCGGTTTCCAAGGGGGGCTCCTGTATCAAGGCTTGCTCAACCTGCGCCACGACAATGGCCGGAGCCTGTGTGGGCAGGGCGATGGGTGCGAGTTGCTCTGCGGGCAAGGTGAAGTCTGTTGCCTCAACCGCTTCAGGCGCTGGTGCTTCGGCCACCACCTCAACGGGCGGTGCCCCCACAGGCGGGGCGCTGGTGGGCAACACCGCCGGGGCCAGTTGCTCAGCGGAAAGCACAATATCCGCCACAGGGGCGGGGGGCGGGGTTTCACCCGGTGCGGCTTGCTCAACCTGCGCCACGACAATCGCCGGAGCCTGTGTGGGCAGGGCAATGGGTGCGAGTTGCTCTGCGGGCAAGGTGAAGTCTGTTGCCTCAACCGCTTCAGGCGCTGGTGCTTCGGCCACCACCTCAACGGGCGGTGCCTCCACAGGCGGGGCGCTGGG
>JALSII010000029.1 GCA_026981645.1 Hyphomicrobiales bacterium
CGCAACAATTGCCGCCGTTCTGGTGATGCTGGCCAGCCGCAGACGCAAAAGCAGGCACGGTTTTCCGGTCAAGCCCATGTGGGCAGAGTTTGCCGTTGGCGGCATTGTCAGCCTGCTCATTCTTGGGTTTGTCTTTTTGATGAATTCCTATCCGCTGCCCCGGCGCGCTGCCGAACGTTATGCTCAGGCCAATGGCCTGGAAATACCGGCCGAAGGGTTGTTCATTGCCCACGGCATCGCTATCCCGGTAATAATCGTGCTCGTCGTGGCGCTGGTCATGAGCATCATTGCCAGGCGCACCCGTTTTGGGCGTTATGTTTTTGCAACCGGGGGCAATCCCGATGCCGCTGATCTTTCCGGCATCAACACGCGCATGCTCACAGTCAAAGTGTTCGCCCTGATGGGTGCGCTTACCGCCATTGCCGCCGTTATTGCTTCGGCGCGCCTGCAGTCGGTGGGCAACGATCTGGGCACCATTGATGAATTGCGGGTCATTGCCGCTGCCGTCATTGGCGGCACGGCCCTTTCCGGCGGTTTTGGCACCATTCAGGGTGCGATAATCGGCGCACTGATCATGCAGTCCCTGCAATCCGGCATGGCTATGGTGGGCGTTGATGCGCCCCTGCAATCCATTGTTGTTGGTTCGGTGCTGGTGCTGGCTGTGTATATCGACATCGTTTACCGCAAGCGAACGGGGGTAAGCCTGTGAGTGCTGACCTGAACACCGCCCCCCCCCTGGTTGAGTTGCGCGACATGTCGCTGTCCTTTGGCGGCATCAAGGCCGTTGATCATGTTACGCTGGACCTTTACCCCGGCGAGGTTGTGGGCGTGCTGGGCCACAATGGCGCCGGAAAATCCTGCCTGATGAAAATGCTCTCGGGTGCCTATAAGCGTGATGGCGGTGAAATTTTTATCAATGGTGAGTTGGCGGACATTTCCAATCCCCGTGACGCCCGCAACTACAATATTGAAACCATTTACCAGACGCTGGCTCTGGCGGATAATCTGGATGCCGCCTCAAACCTGTTTCTGGGGCGTGAAATTCTGACCCGGCTGGGCATGGTCGACGATGATGCAATGGAAGCGGAAACCCGTAAGATCATGGGCCGGTTGAACCCCAATTTTGAACGGTTCTCTTCGCCGGTTGCAGCCCTTTCCGGCGGGCAGCGTCAATCCGTTGCCATCAGCCGAGCCGTCTATTTCAATGCAAAAATACTGATCATGGACGAACCGACCGCCGCGCTCGGGGTTGAGGAAACAAGAATGGTGTCCGAACTCATCGACGAACTGAAGAAACAGGGCATAGGCATTTTTCTGATCGACCACGACATTCACCAGGTCAAGCAATTATGTGACCGGGCCAGTGTGATGAAAAACGGTAAACTGGTCGGCACCGTCCGGGTCGACGAAGTAACCGAGGATGACCTGCTGGGCATGATTATCCTTGGCAAACAGCCTGAGAGGAAAAAGCCCGGAACGCCCGTTTCCTGATCCTAGTTTTTTGAAACCGGTGCCGAGCGTAATCTGGAGACGGTTTCCCGTTCGGCTCGTTTGCACAGCATGGGGAAAAGTCCCTTGTCGAGCAAAGCCATATCCTCAAGCACCATGTTGCCCATCTGCTTGAACGCTGCATCAAGTGCACCGGCCCTGTGCGCAGAGCGCAGGAAGTTGGGTGTTGTACGCACCGGATGGTCTGCTGGAACTGGTTCCTCGGGAAAAACATCACTTGCCACTTTTATATGTCCAGACTGCGCCGCTGCCATCAGAGCGGGGAAATCCACCACATCCGCCCGGCTCAGCAAAATGAACGCCGCGCCCTCTCGCATGGAGGCAAACTGGTCGGCACCCAGAAAACCCTTGTTGTCACTGGTTACCGCCGCCACAATGAATACAAAATCGCTTTTTTCAAGCACAGTGTCCAGGTTGGCCGGCTCCACGCCGTTTTCCCTAAGAATAGAGGGCGGAAGCCATGGGTCGTAAACCCGGGTTACGGTGTGGAAACCGGCAAGCAGTTGGTTCAGTGCTTGGCCCAGATCACCAAAACCCACAATGCCCACTTCTGCTCTGGACAGGAGGCGGGCGTTCAAGTTGCTTTGAAGCCCCCACAGTTCGTTTCCCTCAGTAAAAGCCCGGTCATTGCGGGCCAGCCCGCGGGCCGCATCCAGTGCCATGGCCAGCCCTAGTTCAGCCACCGGTCGGGCGAAAACCGCGCCGGTGGTCACCACATGGATGCCGCGTTCAAACGCCCTGTCATAAGGCATGTTGCCCAACAGATTACCTTCCACATTGAATATACATTTCAGGGATTGAAGTTTCTCAAATACATCCGATGTCAGGGGTGGCTGCCCGATGATATAACGGGCGTCTGCAAGTATATGAGCAGGCAGGGCGTCAATCTCAAGCTCTGAGCATTCGGCAATCCGGTAGCTCTGTTCAAGTTGTCTGCGGGCTTCCCGCGAGAAAATAAGTTCCAGCGAACGCGGTTCCGGGCAGGAGATGACGAGCGGCTTTTCAGTGGTCGGCATCAGCTTTCTCTTTCACGTGGATGCTTCAGGTGTTTACACCCGTAATAATTACACCCAGGCTCAGGCTCCATCAAATTCATCCATCTGAAACAAGTTGCCGCTCAAAAAGGTGAAGGACATTGTTTTGCGGCAGGTTTGCTTAATCTGAACACTCTTTCTCAAACAGAATTGGACGAATTTAAGGGGTCCTGAGCCTAACTGGGCACCAGTGCCAGCTTGTCCTCAGCAAAGTGCAACCGCACATCTTTGCCAACCGGAAACACCTCGCCCATGGTATTGTCGATGATGAACATGGGGCCAACTTTGGTCTGCACCGTATATTGCATTTGATTGCCCAGATAGGCCGAGTAGGAAACGTTTCCCTTCAGACCTGTTTTATTTGATGCAGGCACCATGCGCACGTTTTGTGGCCGCACAATCAGCACCGCGTTGAACTTTTCGGCGTGTGTCGTCGGCACCTTGAGCTTTTGCCCTGCAAGCACGACCTCCGCGACATTGTCTTTTACCTCCACTACATCGCAGTCCAGAACATTGGCATCGCCGATAAAGTCGGCAATGAATTCTGAGTTGGGTGCATTGTAGAGATCACTGGGAGTGCCCTGCTGGGCGATTTCGGCGTTTTTCATCACGATTATCCTGTCCGAAACCGCCATCGCCTCTTCCTGGTCATGGGTAACATAAACCGCAGTCAGGCCGAGTTTTTGCTGAATCTGGCGGATTTCTTCGCGCACATGGCGGCGCAGTTTTGCGTCCAGATTGGAAAGGGGCTCGTCCAGCAACAAAACCTCCGGCTCCAGTACCACCGCGCGCGCTACCGCCACCCGCTGCTGCTGCCCCCCGGAGAGTTCGCTTGGCAGCCGGTCGCCGAAGCCTTCAAGTCCCACCATGTCGAGCCCCTCCAGAGCCTTCTCCGCCGCCTCGGCTTTGGCCACGGAGTTGGCCCTGAGCCCGTAGGAAACATTTTCCAGAACGCTCATATGTGGAAACAGTGCATAGGACTGGAACACCATCGAGACGTTTCTGTAGGTTGCGGTTAGGTGGGTAACGTCTTCACCCCCGATGAGAATTCTCCCGGCGCTAGGTGCCTCCAGTCCTGCTATCAGGCGCAGCGTCGTCGTCTTGCCACAGCCGCTGGGCCCCAGAAGCGTCACCAGTTCCCCCGGTCGTATCTCCAGCGTCAGGCTTTTCAATGCCACCACTTCGCCAAACCTCTTGACGACATTTTCGAACCGGACCGAGCCGCGTTGCATCGGCGTTTCCATGGCGTGCCCCATTTCTTTTACGTCCCTGCCGGATTGATTTTGATTTTCCCATGCATTTGCACCCGGTCTTCTCGGCGCAGACGCCGTCTGCCGATAACCAGTTGCAGTAACAGGATGGCTGTGAGCATAGTCACGATGAGGACAGCGGAATAGGCAATGGCAATGCCAAATTCCCCGTTCTCCACCCGCCCCACAATGAATGATGTCGCCATATTGTGCTTGGCGCTGACCAGAAAAATCACCGCGCTTACCGAGGTAATGGCACGCACAAAACTATAGGTCAGGGCAGCAAGAATGGCCGGCCCCATCAGCGGCACAATCACCCGCCTGACAGTGGTAAAACTGTTGGCGCCCAGTGTGATTGAGGCCTCATCCAGACTCTTGTCGAGCTGCGACATGGCCGCGATGCCCCCGCGCACTCCCACCGGCATGTTGCGGAACACAAAGACGATAATCAGAATGATACCGGTGCCGGTCAGTTCAATCGGCGGCACATTGAAGGCCAGAATATAGCTGATGCCGATCACGGTGCCCGGAATGGCAAAACTGAGCATGGTGGAAAATTCAAAAGCTCCCTTGCCCCAGAACTTTTGCCGCACCAGCAGATAGGCTGTGGCCAGCCCCACCAGCGCCGTGAGTGGCGCGGCTATGGTGGATATGGTCAGCGTGGTGAAGTAGCTGTCCCAGGCCACACCGGTCCAACGAATACCGTTGGTAAAGCTGATTGAAAAAGCGCGCAGATAATGCTCCAGCGTGAAGCTGTGATCATAGCCCCACAGTTTTACAAAACTGCCAAAAATGATCATCGAATAAACCACCGCGGTGAACGCAGCCCACGGGATAGCGGTGGCATAACACACGGTGCGCAACACCGGGTTCAGCGAGGCGTGCTGCCCGCTGTCACCCTTGCCGGTGACTGTGGCGTAGGATTTTTTGCCGACCCAGAAACGCTGAACCACAAAAGCGCCAAGCGTCAGCGAGAGCAGTACAATGGCCAAAGTTGCCGCCTTTCCCGAATCCGCCACCGCCCCGACAATGGCAAAATAAATATCGGTGGAGAGCACGTTATAATTGCCCCCGAGCACCAGCGGATTGCCGAAATCGGCGATGCTTTCAATGAAGCCGAGCAGAAAGGCGTTGGCAAGACCGGGGCGCATCAGCGGAAACGATACCCAGCGGAAGGTCTGCCAGCGATCAGCATTCAGCGTCTGCGAAGCCTCTTCCATCGAAGGGCTGACCCCCTCGACCACCCCGATCAATACCAGAAACGCTATCGGCGTGAATGAAAGCAATTGCGCCAGGTAAATCCCCCAGAACCCATAGAGCCAGCGGGTTTTTGGCACATCAAAAAACTCGTTGAGCAGTTCGGTTACGGTTCCGGCCCGGCCAAACAATAAAATCAGCGCCAGACCGATGACAAAAGGAGGGGTGATAATGGGAATGATTGTGAGTACCCTGAGTAGTTTTTTGGCCCGGAAATTTGTTCTTGTGGCAATAAGGGCAAACGCGAGACCCAGCAGGGTGGTGCCCGCCCCGGTCATGATTGCCAGAAACAGCGAATTCCACGCTGGGCCGCATCGGCTGTCACTCACAACACAGGCCAGACTCCATATGCGGGGCGAAAAGATACGGGCAAAAAACCCGCCAAGGCTGAGTTCACCTTCTGAGGTCTTGAAGGCCTCCACCAGAATTTGAGAAACCGGAAAAAACACAAAAACCGCAACCAGTGCCACGATCAGACCTATGAGGCCAACGATAAAGGCATCGCCGCGCCCTTTGCCCGAACCCGAAATGCCCGAGGTCAGCATGAACAAAAGCGAGGCCAGCACTACCAGCGCACCCGCACCCATGCCGATCTGGCCGTCCGCAGCACCGTTGGCGGATAAAAACTCAACGAAATAGTTTGGCCCGATACGGCCGATAACAAACCCCTGAACGACGATGGTGAAAAGGCCAAGGGCGGGTACGATGATCAGGGTTCGTGCCAGCATCTGATGTTTTTTGATAGCGGCCAGACCAAGTCCACTCAGCCCAATAAACAGCACCGCCGGAAACAGCCACCACTTGCCATGGAATAGCGCCAGAGTCAGAGCCGAACCCGCCTCAGCGCTGCCAAATCCGCCAAACAGCCACTCAAATGTCCAAAAGCCGCTATCCTGAGCATACCAGGGAAGTAGCAGCGCTCCTGCCAGCCCGATAAACAACCAGATAGTCGCTGTTTTTTTCATGGCAAACATTCATCCCGAGCGGCGCGGATATGTTGGAAATTGCCCCGCATAGGTCGCTGGAAAATCTACCAGCAACCAAGACGCGGAACCTCCATAGGCCCCGCGCCTGTTGTTACGTTCTGGAAGAAACCCTCTCTAGTTGGGGCCCACTTCGTCGTCCCAGCGCGCCAGCAGGCGCCCCCGGGTTTCAGAAGATCCATAGGTGGCAAAGTCATAGTCAATCAGCTTGATTGATGCCAGATCCGGAGATTCAGGAGCAACAGAAGCGTTTTTATTGGAGGGAACCTGGAAGGATTTCACCTCGACCGAACGCGACTGAATGTCGGGGCGAAGCGCAAACTCGACCCATTTCACAGCCATATCAAAGTTTCGCGCGCCCTCAATGATGCTCATGCCGCCAACTTCATAACCCGTGCCCTCACATGGGGCGACGATTTCCAGTGGGAAGCCCGAGGAGGCCAGCTTGACCATGTCGTGCATAAAGCCAATTGAGATGGTGGTTTCACCCCGCCCTGCAGCCTTTGAGGGAGCGGAGCCGGACTTGGTATACTGGTTCACATTCTCGCCAATGGCTTTGAGGCGTGCAAAAGCCTCATCCTCGCCGAATAACTGCACAAAGGTGGCCAGTTCGGTATAGGCGGTGCCCGAACTGTTGGGATTGGCAACCTGAATTTCGCCCACATAGGAGGGGTCAGCAAGGTCGGCCCAGCACTTGGGGGCCTCAAGGCCCTTTTCGGCCAGAAGCTCGGAGTTATAAGCAATGCCAAGGGCGCCTGCATAGATACCGATGGTCTTACCATCGGAAATTGTAGCCATGTTCTGCGCCCAGTCCTGCAATTCGGAGATGTCAACGCCGGAAGCCTGGGTCAGGCCCTCTTCGGCGGCCACAAGATGTGGATCGCCGGTACCGCCCCACCATACGTCAATCTTGGGGTTGCTCGCTTCAGCACGAACCTGAGCCAGCGCTTCGCCTGAACTCTTGCGCACCATGGCCACGTCAGCGCCTGTTTCCTCTTCAAACAGGTTCACCATGAAATCGCACCAGTCCTGTTCAGCACTGCAGACCAGATTAAGCTCCTGGGTAAAGGCAACTTGCGGTGCTGCAACGAACAGACCCAGTACGGCGATACCAAGTTTCAAACTGTGTTTCATTTTTTTCTCCCTTGTTGTTCAAGGCTAAAAATCTGTGACGAGCCAAGACCCGCCCAATCCCTCCCGGATCGAATTCCAACCTTAAGCGCCCAAACTACTAACGCATTGAAGGTTTTGACAAGCTTTAGTTTTTTTAGCGATGCAACCAGCCGGACTTTCTGTTTTTTGATTGTCCACTGGCTTGTTGTCCTGGCGCATAGAAGGGGTGTGCGCGGCAATCCAGTATAGTCTCACGCCTAATCTGTCTGGTTTGTGACGTTCCCGCACCGTTTCTGGCGCGGGAAACCGGTTGTTTGCTAGTGTCGGCGGAGATGAATTTCTAGTTGCAATTTCCGCGAATACATCGCAACAG
Organism: Hyphomicrobiales bacterium; assembly: GCA_026981645.1. Taxonomy (GTDB): domain Bacteria; phylum Pseudomonadota; class Alphaproteobacteria; order Rhizobiales; family Devosiaceae; genus DROE01. Next base: position 7,520 of record JALSII010000029.1, read on the forward strand.
CGTGCGCCGTGTTTCTTGCGGAAAGTTTATCGAGAATGCTTTGCCGGTATGCCTGCACCTTTTTGTGGCTCATGTGCAGAATCTGCGCAATATCCCTGGTCGAGTAGCCATCCTTCAAGAAGGACAAAATGGAGGCTTCGTGGGGAGAAAGTTTACTTATCGCTTCTGCCGACTTCAAAAGTTCTTCCATCTGAGGGTCCATGCATCAGACCTCCTCCGTTTCGTGGTTGGCGGAGAAGATGTCGTGGCCGATTTTTGACTTGGCCCTGATTGATTTGACGGCTTCAGCGGGTGGTTGGGAAAGGCCGGCAACGGTTTTCAAACCATCATATTCAAAGGGTTCTCCTAGGCGATCAAAAGGACAGCCAACCCGCCTCAGAATGCGTTCAACCAACAAGTCATAAACCGACACAACATTGATTATGGCGTTGTCACGGGCCGTTTCCAGCATTCCCAGCAAGATTTCCACGGTATACATGTGAACAGTTCGCCCACGCTGATTGAGGGCTTCTTCTGTGTCCACACAAAACCTTGAACTTTCCCAAATGAGCGGGTGCCGGATTAAGGGCGACCCAGTCATGGTTTCAGGGAATACATCCGAAAGCATGTGGGGTCCGGTTGTTTGAAGAAGCCGGAGCGAGGCGACCAGCTTGCCGGATGGAGAAACGGACATGATATATAGCGGGTTCAAGTCGTCAAAAACATCGACTTCTTGGCCGTTGGACACATTCACTGTCCATCCGCGACGTTCAGCGAATGACTTTGCCCTCAGCTGATACATTTGCTCAAAGAGCTCAGGGTGGCGCGCGCATTCCGTTCTGTGTGCTGCAATTATCATGATATCCTCCTCAAGTTTGAGGAGCAAATATGGAAGCCATCATAGTGGAAATCACTACCACATAAATGAGGTATTGACCTATTGGAGGAGGCCCGCGCGAATGGCGACAGCAATTGCCTGGTATTTGGACACCGTTCGGAGCTTTGAGCAGATGTTTCTTACATAGAAGTTTACCGTGTTTTCAGTCAAGCTAAGGATTGTAGCAGTCTCCCAAGATGTTTTTCCTTCAGCGGCCCAGTAAAGAACACGTAATTCCTGGGGGCTGAGATGTGCCGCTTCGCCTCCCGAGGGGTGAAGAACAGACAGTGCCTGTAAGTGATAATGGTAGGCAAAGATTGTGAGGTCGCCAAGGAATTCCCGTTTGAAGGATTTCCATTCTTTGTCGGGCAGCGCGCTATTAACTGAAAAAGTGCCCAGCCCCCCCCTTGCATCGCGCACTGGGATGGAGACCCCGTTGTGATGTACACCAAACTCGCTGGCCTCTCCAAAAAATTTGGACAGAAGCTTGTCATTTGTCAGGTTGGAGTTCCAGTCGTACGGGAGTATGCCTTGGTTTCCCTTGACGATGGCCGGGTCAATTGCCACATAGTTCTCTTCAATATATCTGTCCACCCAGGGCCCCCTGTAGGTCGACACAATCGTGGGCTTTTCACCGGTGGAATTCACCAGGTAAGCCAAATTCGCAATTGTTGTTCCGTCACACATTCGTTCAAGGCATACTTTAGCCCCCGTTAAGTCGTTGAACGAAGGAACCTCTCCCCTTTTTATCACCGCAATCTTCCCCCCTCTCGGTTCCGCATTATTGCGGCTAAGCTAATATGAATTTTGGGAGGCGTCAAAACAGGGGTAGTGGTTTTTGTCTGAGGCTGTTTGGGTAATGAGGTTTTCAACCCGACATCATAGCAGTATGCATGATGCCATGCGACCGCTGAAAACCGATAAGCCGCTCACGCGTGATTATAACTGGGCTCGGGACCATCCGTTCCAAATAGCCGGGTTGATGGCAATATCAATTCTGGTCGTCGTTGCCGATTTTTCCCCTTCCTCCAGCAATTGTGGCATTCTCTCCGGTGAGCGAATGCTAAACCCGTCTGTTTCTTTGTTTAGTTTTTTGGGAGGCCAAATTCGCTTTTGTGGCACTGGCCCAGCCGCTCGTCGGTGGGTAGATACTCCCACAGTGTGAAGCCAAAACCAAGGGCGGAAAGCGTCTGCTGGGTGCCCAGGGACGATGCCAGGCATGATGCTTCACTGCGTTCGCAAATCAGAATCAGCCCCGGTCGCAACCCGGTGGCCACACCATAGGCCAGCGCCTGACCGCCCCCCTCTTTCCATTTCTGCGCGAAGTCGATCTCAATGGCGTGGGTATCGCTAATGCAGTCAGCCCGCATCTGCCCGCCGACGGCTACCTCGGTTTGCAGATCGGCACACAGCCGCGCTTGGTGAGCGTTCTCATCGACGTTCTGGGCGATTGCTGGGGAAAAGAAGATTGTGGTGAAGGCGATCGCAAATAAGAGGCGCGAAATATCCATGATGGCAACAATGGGCCAGTTATTGTTGAAAAGCAAATCAGGCGAACCGCATAGTGTGCCGACTCTTGTGCGTCCGCTGTATGCACAAAGTTCTGGTTTGTCTGATTTGTCTAATTCGTGAAAGGCCCGGAAACACTGGAAAAACTTGGCTGGGGAACCTGGATTCGAACCAGGACTAACGGAGTCAGAGTCCGTGGGTCTACCGTTAACCTATTCCCCAACGGTGCAGAACACTTCCCGCTGGAAGTACCTATGTAGCATAGTTCATCGCACGATCAAGGGACGTGTGCCCCCGAAAGTTCAACCATTTGCCCACTCTGGGCAACTGATGTTCTACACATTGCCTAATTTATATATCTGCTCTAACCTCACTTTCAATGATGAATAGCGCTTCCTTGGGCGCAAATCCGCATCGACAATTGTTCCGATGCCTGGGAATGACGACCGGGGAGCCAAGTGAGGTAACGTGGTCGATGAAAATCGGTCCGCAGCTGCGCCCCAGCCCAATGGTACGGCGCAACACCTGCACCGGGAGAATATGAGGCCTGGTGCGGTGCCCAAGCGCCCTTCCTCAGAGGGTGGCAAGCTGGGGCGCCACAAGGCGAAGCGGCGGGCAAGCAGCGGGCAGAAACCAGGCGGCACAAAACGCCGGGCACCGCTTTATGCGGCTCTGGACCTTGGAACCAACAATTGCCGGTTGCTGATCGTTCGTGCCCATGAGCGCGGCTACCGTGTCATTGATGGATTTTCGCGCATCGTCCGGCTGGGGGAGGGGTTGAGCAAAACCGGGCGGCTCGACGAAGCAGCGATGCAACGCACCATCGAAGCTCTCAGGCTATGCAACTCCAAATTGAGCTACCACGCCCCCGCCCATTCCCGGCTGATTGCAACAGAAGCCTGCCGTGCAGCTGACAATGCCCCGGAATTCCTCGCTCGTATTAAAAACGAAATGGGTCTGGATCTTGAAATCATAGATCGCCAGACTGAAGCCTTTCTTGCGGTAACAGGTTGCGCGGATCTGGTGGAGGACACCGCCATGGGGGCGCTGCTGTTTGATATTGGGGGCGGTTCATCCGAATTGGCCTGGCTTGATTTTCGCGGCGGGCGTCCAAAGCGGCGCGGAAAAATGTCAGCCTCAATTCGTTCCTGGCAATCGCTTCCTGTGGGTGTGGTCACCATCGCCGAAAAATTTGGCGGCGTTAATGTCACTCCGCAATCGTTCGAGGATATGGTGGATCATGTTTCAGGTCACCTGCAGCATTTCAGGGGCCGCAAAAAACTCAAGCAAATGATTGCCGAGCACCCTGTGCACCTGATTGGCACTTCGGGAACGGTTACAACCCTTGCCGGTCTGCATCTGGGGCTCGAGCGTTATGAGCGCTCCAAGGTTGACGGTCTGTGGATGCACAAACAACAGGTTACCGACACCATGCGGGTTCTGCTGAACATGCCGTATGAGAGGCGCATGGCCAATGCCTGCATAGGGCGTGATCGCGCCGACCTGGTTATTCCGGGCTGTGCCATTTTCGAGGCAATCAGACGTGAGTGGCCCACCGAGCGCGTTCGGGTTGCCGACCGGGGCCTGCGCGAGGGTATGCTCATATCACTTATGGATGATCACCGTCTGCAAGCGTCCCGTGAGCGACGGGGGGATTCCAGCCTGAAAGCAGGTGGGCAGGCAGATGACTAAATCAACCGGTTCGGGCGGATCCGGATCACGACAGCTCAAGGTGCGGGTAAAAACCGCTAATCGACGCAAAAGCGGTTCAACCCGGTGGCTGCAACGCCAGCTCAACGACCCTTACGTCGCAAAGGCCCGTGAGCTGGGTTACAAATCCCGAGCCGCCTTCAAACTTCTTGAACTCAACGAAAAATACAGGCTTCTGAAGCCGGGTATGCGCATTGTTGATTTGGGGTGTGCACCGGGCGGCTGGCTCCAGGTTGCAGCAGCGGCCACCAAATCCACCGACAAAACCCCCAGAATTGTTGGCATCGACTATCTCGAAACCTCCCCGGTTCCCGGCTGCATCATCCTGCAGAAGGATTTCACCGACGACGACGCGCCCGCTTTGCTGATTGAAGCCCTTGAGGGTTACAAGGCCGACCTGGTGCTCTCCGACATGGCCGCGCCCACCACCGGCCACAAACCCACCGACCATTTGCGCATTGTGGCTCTGGTAGAGATGGCCGCCGATTTTGCCACTGATGTGCTCGCTCCTGGAGGTACTTTTGTAGCCAAGGTTTTCCAGGGCGGCACCGAGCATGAACTGCTGGCAATGCTCAAAAGGCAGTTTACTTCAACGTTTCATGCCAAACCTCCCGCCAGCCGCAAGGATTCCGCTGAAACTTATTTGGTGGCCAAAGGTTTTCGCAACTGAACGCCGACCGGGCGGTTGCCGTTTAGAAGAAAGATTGTCCTGCGGCGCACGACACCCTGACCAGAGCTGAAATTTTCCCGGCGTTTTGAGCTATCGCAAGGAAGATTGTCCGCATTGAGCGCATGCTGCGAATGCGCCAGTCAGGCGCATGAATGTCGTTAAAACCTAAGGGGAAGCGACATGTTTGTTTCAAAAAAGCTTGGAATTATTGCAGCAATAGCTCTTGCAGGTCTGGCACAACCAGCGTTTGCTCAGGCAACGCTGCATGTATTTCTCTGGGACGCTGGACCAGATGTTGAAATGGCAGCAGGCCATAAAATGGGAGATGGCGGCGATCCGCTCACCGCGACCATGGGCATGGCCATAAGCGTTTCAACAGTACCTGCCGGCAAGGTTATCTTCGACGTTACCAACAACTCGGTTGATACCATGCATGAGATGGTGGTCTCCAAGCTGCCGGGACCGGATGCTGTTCTGCCCTACAATGCTGACATTGCACGCGTTGACGAAAGCGCGATCGGCAATGCCGGTGAAATCGAAGACCTCGACTTCAGTCAGGAGGGCGAGCTCTCGGTAATACTGGATCCGGGGACCTATGCCCTTTATTGCAACATTCCCGGCCATTATGCCGCTGGCATGTGGACCAAAATAACTGTCCAGTAATACGCTCTTCTGTGCAAGCGGGGTGCGGCGGCGTTCGCCAATGCATCCCGCGTGCCCCCAACTCTTGTTTGTCGCTGGTCAAAGCCTGAAGTGCATGATAGTGACCCGTGCCAACTCAGTCGGCATGCGATTCTCCCCCGCACGGCTGCGTTCCGCAATTTCTGACACGGTTCAGAGTCGATGGAGGGCTAGGCCTTGGCACATATTATTTCCTCAATTACCGGTGAATCTGCGCTCACCTTTGACGATGTGCTGCTTCAGCCCGCCGCTTCAGACGTGCTGCCCACCGATGTCGATATCCGCTCTTTTGTCACCAAAGACATTGCCCTGAACCTGCCCATCCTTTCCTCTGCCATGGATACGGTGACCGAAGGCCCAATGGCCATTGCCATGGCCCAGGCTGGGGGGTTGGGGGTCATCCACCGCAACCTGACCCCGGCTGAGCAGGCCGAAAATGTACGCCAGGTCAAAAGTTTTGAGAGCGGCATGGTGGTCAATCCCATCACCATCGGGCCTGATGCCACCCTTGCCGACGCTCTCGCCCTGAAGGACAAATACAATATTTCAGGCATTCCTGTTGTCGACAATGGCGCCACCGGCGGCCGCGCCAAAGGCATTCTTGTGGGCATGCTCACCAACCGTGACGTGCGTTTCGCTTCCAACCCTGCCCAGCCCGTGTCTGAACTGATGACACACGAAAACCTCATCACGGTCAGGGAGGGGGTTTCCCAGGACGATGCCAAGCGCCTGCTCCATGCCCATAGAATTGAAAAGCTGCTGGTGGTTGATGATGAAGGCCATTGCATCGGCCTGATAACCGTCAAGGATATGGAAAAGGCTACCACCCACCCCGATGCCATCAAGGACGAACAGGGCCGCCTGCGCGTTGCTGCCGCTTCCACTGTGGGGGACAAGGGTTTTGAACGCTCCATGGCCCTGATTGATGCGGGAGTTGATTTGCTGGTCATTGACACTGCCCATGGCCATTCGGTGCATGTTTCCAACGCGGTGGCCAAAATCAAGAAACAGTCCAACTCCACCCGTATTGTTGCCGGAAATGTGGCGACTGCTGAGGCCACCCGTGCCCTGATTGATGCCGGGGCTGATGCCATCAAGGTCGGTATCGGCCCCGGTTCCATCTGCACCACCCGCATTGTCGCAGGGGTTGGCGTACCCCAGCTTGCCGCGATCATGGCCTGCGCCGAAGAAGCCGACAGGGATGGCATTCCGATTATTGCCGACGGCGGAATCAAATTCTCAGGAGATTTGGCTAAAGCATTGGCGGGCGGTGCTTCGTGCGCCATGGTTGGCTCCATGCTCGCCGGTACCGATGAAAGCCCCGGCGAGGTTTATCTTTATCAGGGCCGCTCCTATAAAACATACCGTGGCATGGGTTCTGTCGGGGCCATGGCCCGTGGCTCTGCCGACCGCTATTTCCAGCAGGAAGTTTCCGACCAGATGAAACTGGTGCCCGAAGGCATCGAGGGGCAGGTGCCCTATAAAGGGCTGGCTGAAAACGTCCTGCATCAATTGGCCGGTGGCCTGAGGGCCGCCATGGGTTATACCGGGGCCCATAACCTGAAATCATTCCGCGATAACGCCACCTTTGTCAAAATCTCTGGCGCTGCGTTGAACGAAAGCCACGTCCACGACGTTTCCATAACCCGCGAAAGCCCCAATTACCGGGGCAATCGCTGATGCGCCTTTCGGGCAGAATTGCCGCCGCCATTGAGGTCATTGACGACATGGCAACCCGCCACCGCCCGGTTTCGCTCGCTTTGCGCGACTGGGGGCAGGCCAACCGCTTTGCCGGTTCCAAGGACCGGGCCGCTATCGGAAATCTGGTCTATGATGTGATGCGCAAGCGCGCCTCCCACGCCCACGCCATGCAATCCGACAGTGGACGGGCTCTGGTACTTTCGGTTGTGGTGCGCGACTGGGGGCAGAGTGTTGAACAACTGAACGCCGCTTTTGCAGAAGACAAGTTTGCTCCTGATGCCATCAGTACGAGCGAACAGAAACTTCTCGATAAGAAGAAGCCTCTTGCCGGTGCTCCCGACCACGTCAAAGCTGACCTGCCGGAATGGCTGGTGCCCGCATTCAAACGGGTTTTTGGTAAAGACTGGGTGGGACAGGCTCAGGCCTTGAGCAATCGCCCGCCGCTGGATATGCGCATCAACACCCTGAAATCAGATATGAAAAAAGTACTAAAGAGCCTTGAGAGGTTCTCGCCCGTCTCCACCAATATTGCAACTGGCGGGTTGCGTATTGCTCCCGGTGTCCGCGACGAACGCACCCCCAATGTGCAGGTTGATGAAGCCTTCCTCAAGGGCGGACTGGAAATTCAGGACGAGGGCAGCCAGATTGTCTCGGCCCTGTGTGCGCCCATTCCCGGCAGCCAAGTGCTCGACTATTGCGCCGGAGCCGGGGGCAAGACCCTCGCCCTTGCCGCGCTGATGCAAAACAAGGGCCAGATTTTCGCCCACGACACCGACCGTAACCGGCTGGCCCCGATATTTGACCGCCTCAAACGCGCCGGGATACGCAATGTGCAGGTGCGTGGGCCCCAGCCCGGTTCCATGGACAATCTTGTTGCCAAAATGGACAAGGTGATTGTTGATGCGCCCTGCACCGGCACCGGCACCTGGCGGCGTCACCCCGGCGCCAAGTGGCGGCTGAGCGAGATGCAACTGCAAAAACGTGTGGCCGGGCAGGCTGAAATTCTGAATAAAGCCAAAGAATTTGTCGTGCCCGGCGGCGAGCTTGTCTACATAACCTGCTCACTTTTGCCTGAAGAAAATCACCAGCAGGTAGAGGCGTTTATCAAAAGAAGCGGAATCTTCTCGCCAATTGACATCGAGGCGCGCTGGACGGAAATATTCCCCGAATCTGAACAAAAACCCCTCTTTGACGGGCTGGGCGCGACCCTGTCTCCCCTGAGCACCGGCACCGACGGTTTTTACATTTCCCTGCTGAAGAAAAAAGACAAAACCACTCCATGACTGTCCCAAACCACCAAACCATCCTCATTGTCGATTTTGGCTCCCAGGTCACCCAGTTGATAGCCCGCCGCCTGCGCGAGCTTGGCGTTTACTGCGAAATCCATCCCTTTTCATCTGCGGCTGACAATCTTGCCCGTCTCAACCCCCTTGGCATTATTCTTTCGGGCGGCCCCGCCAGCGTATTGGATGAAAATGCTCCGGCCATTGCTCCCGAACTGCTGGCAGCGGGCGTGCCAATTCTTGGTATCTGCTATGGCCAGCAGGCTCTGGTTCTGGCGCTGGGCGGGGCGGTGGAGGCAGGCCATTCCCGAGAGTTCGGGCGTGCCGATGTCACCCCGGAAAAGCCCTCGACCCTTTATGATGGTGTCTGGGACCTGGGCACGCCCCACCCCGTATGGATGAGCCATGGCGACCGGGTGACCGCTCTGCCTGAAGGTTTTAAGGTGGTTGCCACTTCCCCCGGTGCGCCGCTCGCTGTCATTGCCAATGAGGAAAGGCGCATCTGGGCCACCCAGTTTCACCCTGAAGTGCACCACACTCCCGACGGTGTTCAACTGTTTGAGAATTTCGTCAAGAACATCTGTGGCTGCACCGGCGACTGGACCATGGCCACCTATCGCAGCCAGGCCATTGAAAAAATCCGTCATCAGGTCGGCAAGGGCCGGGTGATTTGCGGCCTTTCCGGGGGCGTTGATTCCTCGGTTGCTGCGGTACTCATCCACGAGGCAATCGGCGACCAGCTCACCTGTGTTTTTGTCGACCACGGCTTGTTGCGCCAGGATGAGGCCGAACAGGTGCTCGAAATGTTCAGAGGGCATTACAATATCCCCCTCATTCACGCCAACCATCAGGACCGGTTCATTGATGCTCTTGAAGGTGTTGAGGACCCGGAAAAAAAGCGCAAGATAATCGGCTCCCTGTTTATCGAAACCTTCGAAGATGTGGCAAGCCAACTTGGGGAGGTCGAGTTTCTGGCGCAAGGGACCCTTTATCCCGATGTTATCGAAAGCGTCTCGTTCACTGGCGGGCCATCGGTGACCATCAAGTCCCATCACAATGTGGGAGGTCTGCCCGAACGCATGAACATGGAACTGGTCGAACCTTTGCGCGAACTGTTCAAGGACGAGGTCAGGGCCTTGGGCCGTGAACTGGGCCTTCCCGAAAACTTTGTCGGTCGCCACCCGTTCCCCGGGCCCGGTCTTGCCATCCGCTGCCCCGGCGGCATCACGAGGGAAAAACTTGAAATCCTCCGCTCCGCCGATGCCGTCTATCTTGATGAGATAAAAAAGGCCGGTCTTTATGACAAAATATGGCAGGCCTTTGCCGTGCTGCTGCCGGTGCAGACCGTGGGCGTCATGGGCGACGGGCGGACTTACGAATTTGTCTGTGCCTTGAGGGCGGTGACCTCGGTCGATGGCATGACCGCAGACTTTTACCCCTATGACATGGAGTTCCTCAGCCGCACTGCCACCCGCATCATCAACGAGGTGCCCGGCATCAACCGGGTGGTCTATGACATCACCTCAAAACCTCCCGGAACCATCGAGTGGGAATAGTACGGACGTGGATTCGCCTTCCGCGCAGTTGACTGAAATGCTCACAAACATTTGATATCATTAAATTTTCCACATCTACCCAATGGCCTCCATCTGAGGCCATTGCGGTGAAGCAGGATTTTATGTCGGTACTTCTGACGGACCTCATATGCCTTGATTTCAGCACCTCCAGCCGGTACCGTCATCGATATTGGCGCTCTTGACGGTATTTTTCAAGAGCCAACCTACTGAATTCATTGAGAAATCGGCACGAAAACAGCCCTGAAAAGGGCTGACGGTATTTCTGTGTTCAAAGGAGGCCCCATGCTCACTGATTCATCCCTTAAGCATCTGAAAAGAAAAGCAAAACCATACAAGGTTTCTGACCGGGATGGGATGTATGCCTATGTCACGTCAACGGGCATGACCAGTTTTCGATATGACTACCGGATAAATGGTCGACGTGAGACATTGGTTATCGGCAAATATGGCCGTGATGGTATATCTTTGGCCGTAGCACGAGAGAAATGCATTGATACAAGACGTATGGTTCGAGAAGGTCAGTCACCCACTCAGCAAAAGCGGCGTAAAAAGCAGAAATTTCGCGAGGCAAAGAGTTTTGCTCAATTTGCGGAAAACTGGTTCAATGATGGTCGAATGGCCGACAGTACACGCGCAATGCGGCGTACAGTCTATAACCGCGATATTGCACCGTTATTTCAACGCAGGCTTCTACACGAAATAAAACCCGATGATATTCGGGCTGTCTGCCTGAAAGTAAAAGATCGCGGTGCCCCGGCAACGGCAATTCATGTGCGCGATATTATTAAGAAAATCTACGCATTCGCCATTCTCAACGGAGAAAAAACCAGGAACCCGGCTGATGAAGTTATGCCTTCGTCATTGGCTACATTCCGGCCCCGAGATCGATCCCTTTCACCAAAAGAGATCCGCATCATGTTAATGATGCTTGAGCATGTTCCAACGCTGCCAACAATACGGCTTGGAATGAAGTTTCTACTTTTGACAATGGTTCGCAAGGGTGAATTGTTGTATGCTGTTTGGGACGAAGTGGATTTCGAAAGCGCCGTCTGGACAATTCCGAAAGAACGGATGAAAAGGGCCCAGCCCCATAACGTCTACCTCTCACAACAATCCCTTGACATCCTGATCGCCTTAAAAACCTGTTCGGGCAGTTCGCGTTATCTGTTGCCGTCCCGCTATGATGCCGATGCGCCGATGTCTCGGGCAACGTTCAATCGGATTACCTATGCCGTAGTTGCCCAGGCTGAAAAACATGGGCTACCGCTTGAACACTTCACCGTGCATGATTTGCGAAGAACCGGATCAACGTTGTTGAATAAGTTAGGCTTCAATCGGGATTGGATTGAAAAGTGCTTGGCTCATCAGGACAGCCACTCATCACGCGGAGTTTACAACAAGGCCGAATATGAAATCCAGCGTCGGCACATGCTGCAGGAATGGGCAGATTTGATCGATGCGTGGCAACATGGTGAAAAACACGTTCCTGTCCTGTTGCCAACGGAAATGGAAATGACTGCAATTGATCCGACTCTCTAGCGATTGAAACCGACGGTCTCCCATGTCCTCCTTCAATTCGTATAGCCTCTGACACTTCTTTGGTTCGCCTGATGGTCATGGTTCCCCCACCAGATCGGTTTGTACGACTCGCAACCAACTCCGGAAATTTGCTTTGCCCGGAGCCACCTTCGCACCCTCCACTGGCCGGGGAAGGTGGATTTGGGAAAAGCAAAGGGCTTTGCCTGGTGAACCTGAGTGAAATATGGGGTGTTAAAAAACATTAGTAATTACAGTAGATTAAATGCACATGGTGCTCACGCTAATTTTCTGACACTAAAAAGATTGAGTAAATACAACAGCGTCAGCTTCCCCCGGCACCATCTCTTTCATCTTGCCCTCACTTCCCAATTCCTCGCCCATCCCCAGCCATCTCAATCACCCAAAAATCCGCCATTCCAGCCTTATTCACAGCGATTCCCACGCTCCAAACTCTTGTAAAACAAAAGCTAGTATTATGTTTTTATAAATGTTATCTTTATATTTACAAGGATTTGATATGCAACAAACACCCAGAAAACTCTCCGATGATGTGCTGTTCGCATTAAGCAATGCCCCTGTTGTATTCGTCAATGGACCACGTCAGGCAGGCAAAACAACACTTGTGCAAAGCCTTGCTGCAAAGGATTTTCCAGCCGAATATATCAGCTTTGACAACGCGACCCAGATGGCAGCGGCGGCGGCTTCGCCGGAAACTTTTCTGTCATCGCGCAAAGGCCCGATGATTATTGATGAAGTGCAATTGGTGCCAGACATCTTTCGGGCTTTGAAGATTGTGGTTGATAATCTGCGCCTTGCAAATGAGGGAACCGTCAATTGTCGTTTCCTGCTCACCGGCTCTGCCAACATTATGGCACTGCCAAAGCTTTCCGATCCGCTGGTCGGTCGCATGAGTGTCAAAACGCTTCTGCCCTTTGCCGGGTGCGAAGCACTGGGTGGGCGTGGTGATTTTCTGGAACGATTATTCAATCTGGATTTCGCCGACCTGAAGACAGACAAAATACCTTTGAACGATGTCATGCGCCTTGCAACCTTCCCGGAAATATCCGGCAGGCAGATGCGCGAGCGTAGCGAATGGTTTGACGGCTATCTGACCACCATGTTGCAACGCGATGTGCGTATGTTATCCGAACTTGAAAAGATCGCCGTACTGCCAACCCTGCTGCGCCTGCTGGCTGCGCGGGCCGGAAGCCTGATGAACGATGCCTCGATTTCCCGCGATGCCGGTCTCAACCCGGTGACCAGCAAAAGTTATCGCGCCATTTTACAGGCCATGTTCCTGACCTTTGATGTGCAACCCTGGTATCGCAATATCTCCAAGCGTCTGGTAAAATCCCCCAAAGGCTATCTGACCGACACGTTGTTGTTGTGCCATCTACTGGAATGGAGCCTCGATGATCTGCGTGACCGCAGACCTGATGTCTACGGCCATGTGGTCGAAAATTTCGTTGCCACCGAACTAACCAAACTCCTGACCTTTACTAACCTGCGCGCCCGGCTGTTGCATTTCAGAACCAGCGACAACAAGGAAGTCGATTTCGTTCTGGAACGGCCCGATGGCAGGCTGGCGGGAATTGAAGTGAAGTCTTCTGATACGGTCAGGTCGGGCGACTTCAAAGGCCTGAAGGTTTTACAGGAAGCTGCCGGGGATGATTTTGTCTGTGGTATTGTTCTTTATACGGGCAGGGTCGTGGTTCCCTTTGGCGAAAAGTTGCTGGCTGTTCCTGTTGGTGCGTTGTGGGGATA
>JALSII010000030.1 GCA_026981645.1 Hyphomicrobiales bacterium
AAGGCCACAACGCCTGACGGCATCACTCCAGCCTATGACGGGATGCGCATTGATGTGTCTGGTGGGCAGGTTCTGGATTGAACAGATTGATATAATTTACCTCAACACCTCAACAAATCCTCCATTCACCCCCCTCAAAAGTTCCATAATATATATTATGCGAACTTGTGTGAAGCAAATTTTATGGCGAACGCGGGCGTGGAGGTTGATTTCCCCCGCACTCAAACCTCCTCATAATGATGCTCCACAAACCGGTTCCAGCCCTTTTTGGTTCTGCTCTCCACTGCCCAGCGCATTCCCGTCCCCGAATGGGGCCAATAGGTCTGGCGGGCGCGTCCGGCGGGCATGTCGGCCTCAAAACAAATGGCCTTGGGGTGAATGTCCGGGGCTTCTGAAACCCAGCCGGTGGAGCGTTTGCCATCTGATGTGAAGGACCAGAAGCACAAGGAGCCTTCTTCGCCCGGCCCAAACAGGCACATTTCGCCATAGGTTTTCCCGGCCGATGGCTCGCCGATTTGCCAGTCTGCCCGCAGTTGAACGAACTTTCCCTTTAGAACCAGTTCAAACCGCCTTGTGCAGACAACAGAGCCCATCTCAGAGTCGGAGCTGGCAGACCAGTCGCCCAACAGCGGTTGAAACAGACCCAGTTTACCCCGTCCCTTTTTCCACATAGGTTTGTCCCCCGGTCTGTTGTTCCTGTGACAACGCTAACAAGGTTGCAATCGGGCTGCAATAAATTAGAAAAAACGCCGGGCGCGTATGCCAACCAGCCAGCTTAGGTCACGGACCCATGAAACCTTCCAGAGAATTTTCCACCCTTGTTGAAATAATGGCGGCCCTGCGCGACCCCGAAACCGGATGCCCCTGGGACGTGGAACAGGATTTCAAATCCATCCGGCACTTCACCATAGAAGAAGCCTACGAGGTTGCAGACGCCATTGAGCGTGACGATTTTGACGACCTCTGTGCCGAACTTGGCGACCTGCTTTTACAGCCCGTGTTCCATGCGCAAATGGCCAGCGAAATCAATTATTTTGATATCGGCGATGTCATCGAAGGCATTTGTGAAAAACTTATTCGCAGGCACCCCCATATTTTTGACAGCGAAAACAACCTGAACAGCGGCGCTGTTCTGGACCAGTGGGAACAAATCAAAACGGAGGAGCGCAAAAAACGAGCGCTGAAACGGGGGGAGGCCAAGGTCCCCTCCCTGCTCGATGATGTGCCAAGGCCCCTTCCCTCTCTGCTCCGGGCTGAAAAACTCTCCAAACGGGCCGCTAAGGTGGGGTTTGACTGGCCTGACATGGAGGGCGTGCTGGCCAAGTGCCGCGAAGAGCTTGACGAGGTTGAGGTGGAAATGGCCCGTGGCAATTCGGGGAGAAGTCACGAGGAGATAGGCGACCTGCTGTTTGCCGTGGCCAATCTGGCGCGTAAAGCCGGTGTTTCTCCCGAAGCTGCACTGAGTGATGCCAACGCCAAGTTTGTCCACCGGTTTGAATATGTGGAGCAGCGTTGCGCCGACGAAGATATCGACCCGGCGCAAGCGGGCCTTGACCGGTTGCAGCTTTATTGGGATGAGATACGCAACAAGGAAAAGTAGTTGCGGCTTCCCGCCCGGATTCAGTGCGCTTCCCTCACCTTCAAGCGTCCCTTGAATTTGTCAAGTAGCGCCCCCCGGTGGCGGGGTTGCACACGCACTTTATAAAGCGTGCCTTCATCATCCGGCTCGCTTTGGCCCAGAACCTCCGTATGCCCATAAAGCCAGCCGATGTCCTCGCCCTTTTCATGAGGCACGCTCACTTCATAGGTGTGCGAGGTTGCGGCCAGTGCGGTTTCGATGGCTTCAAGAAGCGCATCGGTCCCCTGCCCTGTTGCTGCAGAAACGCCAGTTTGGGCGATGCTGGTTCCGGCAGGTTTTATGCCCGCTGTTTCAATGCCCTGAGCCAATAGATCAACCTTGTTCCAGACCTCGATAACCGGCGCAGTCTCCGGGTTGACCCCGAGGTCCGACAAAACCTTGAGCACTTCTGCGGCCTGTGCTTCATGGCCAGGGTCGGAAACATCGCGCACATGCAAGATAATATCAGCCAGCACCACTTCTTCCAGCGTTGCCCGGAACGCAGCCACGAGGTCCGTGGGCAGGTCGGCGATAAACCCAACGGTGTCAGAAAGGATAATTTCGCGCTGATGGGGCAGAACCACTTTGCGCACCGTGGTGTCCAGCGTAGCGAACAGCACATCTTTTGCCATCACCTCAGCGCCGGTGAGACGATTGAAAAGTGTTGATTTTCCCGCATTGGTGTACCCGACCAGAGCCACCAGCGGGAACGGCACCGCATCGCGGGGCTTGCGCTGCATCTGGCGGGTCTTGCGCACCTTTTGCAGGCGTTTTTCCAGCAGCGCGATGCGCTCGCGCAACTGGCGGCGATCGGCTTCAATCTGGGTTTCGCCCGGGCCGCCAAGAAAGCCGAAACCGCCGCGCTGGCGCTCCAGATGGGTCCATGAACGCACCAGCCGCGAGCGCTGATAGTTCAGGTGCGCCAGTTCCACTTGCAATACGCCCTCACGGGTTGCCGCCCGTTCCCCAAAAATCTCCAGAATGAGGGCTGTACGGTCAAGAACCTTGACCTTTAGCTCGCGCTCAAGATTGCGTTGCTGAATGGGTGTCAGTGCCGCATCCACCAGCACCAGCTCAATTTCAAGTTCGCCAAACCGGGCCGCAAACGCTTCCACCTGTCCGCCACCAAAATAGGTTGCCGGACGCACCGTGCGTACGGGCACGGTTTCGCGGGCCAGCACATCAAGCCGTATCGCCCCGGCAAGCGAAGCAAACTCCTCACAGCGTGCGACAAAGCTTTGCCTCCGCCCTCCCCTTGTTCTGATATCAGGGCTTAGAAGCGCTGTGCGGGTTGGTTTTTTTCGTCTTTCGATAAAGGCCTGCGGGCCTCGCTGAAACTCAACTCCGGTATTGTTGTCCACGTTCAAATTCTGTCATTGCCTATTCGTTGTTGTCCTCGGCGTCGCTGTCATCAGCATCAAAAAGTTGAATTGGCGCACCTGGCATAATGGTTGAAATGGCATGCTTATAGACGAGCTGAGACTGTGCGTCACGCCGCAGAAGCAGGCAAAAATTGTCAAACCAGGTAACAACTCCCTGCAACTTAACCCCGTTTACAAGGAATATGGTGAGTGGCACTTTTTGTTTTCGGACATGGTTTAAAAATGTATCTTGCAAATTTTGCGATCGCTCGCTTGGCATAAAATTGTCCTCTTTTTCCTATAGCAATTCCTGCGCCCGCATTTTGAACTGTATCAAAATTTGAGGCCGCGACTGCCCTACCCGCCTGTTTT
>JALSII010000031.1 GCA_026981645.1 Hyphomicrobiales bacterium
GTAACCTACTCAATTAAAGTTTATACACGCATTGGGCCGCTGGCGCATTGATCCCGGGGACCGGGGTGCCTATATAGAGCGGCGAGTTAAAACAATTTTCTTACAAACGAAAGGGCGCACATGCCTTGGGATAATAATAGTGGCGGCGGCGGGCCGTGGGGACAGGGACCCGGGGGCGGCTCCGGACGTGGCGGGGGTCCAAGGCGGCCCAGCAACAATAATACTCCGGATCTGGAAGATTTGCTCAAGCGTGGGCGGGAGCAGTTCGGTGGTGAACTTCCCGGCGGACGCTGGCTGTTTCTGGGCGGTGCGCTGGCGGCTCTGGTGTTCTGGGCAACGCAATCCATTTATACGGTTGACCCACAGGAAATTGGTGTTGAGCTGCTGTTTGGCAAGCCCAAGACAGAGCTGAGCGAATCCGGGTTGCATTTCAATTTCTGGCCGTTTGAAACTGTCGAAAAAGTAACCATTACGGAAAACCAGACCCGTATCGCTTCTGTGGTGGGCGGTCGTACGCGCACCGACGAAGGCTTTATGCTTTCCTCGGATCAGAATATTGTTGATGTGTCGATGTCGATCCTGTGGCGGGTGGATGACCCGGTGAAATATCTGTTCAATGTTGCAGACCCGGATGAAATTGTGCGCAAGATCGGCGAGAGCGCCATGCGTGAAGTTGTCGGTCGGCGTCCAGCGCAGGACGTGTTCCGCGACGACCGTGCTGGTATCGAGTTGGAAGTTGCCCAGATAACGCAGGAAATTTTGAACTCCTACGATGCCGGCGTGACGGTTGCCAACATCAAGCTTGAGCAGGCGGCTCCGCCCTCCGAAGTGGCTGACGCCTTTGACGAGGTGCAGCGCGCCGAGCAGGATCAGGACCGTTTTCAGGAAGAGGCGCGTCAGTATTCAAACACGCTTTTGGGTAGTGCCCGCGGACAGGCGGCGCAAATCCGCGAAGAGGCCGCAGCCTATAAGGACCGGGTGGTAAAAGAGGCTGAGGGTGAGGCGGCGCGCTTCATTTCGGTCTATGAGGAATATGCCAAGGCCCCCGAAGTCACCCGCAAGCGTCTGTTCCTTGAAACCATGGAGCAGGTTCTGGGTTCTTCGAACAAAGTTATTATCGAGGGTGATGCGGGGACCGGGGTTGTGCCCTATCTGCCGTTGCCTGAACTCAGATCAAACACCAGCCGGGCGGGAGGTTAAGCCATGAACAAGATGACCCTTGTTGTTGTTGCAGTTCTGGCTGCGCTTTACATACTTTTTTCATCGCTGTTTGTGGTCAATGAGCGCAATCAGGCTATTGTAACCCGTTTTGGTGAAATTACCCGTGTGCACACGGAGCCGGGGATTTATTTCAAAGTTCCCACCGATATTGTTGAATCGGTTCAAATCATTGAAGATCGGCTTCTGCGCTATGATCTGGATGACATCACCCTGCAGGTTTCGGACGGCAAGTTCTATACGGTGGATGCGTTTGTCACCTACAGGATTGCGAGCCCCATCCGATTCCGTGAAAGCGTGCTGGGAAGCATTACTTTGGCCGAGCAACGCATCAATACGCGTTTTGAATCAGCTTTACGTCAGGTCTACGGTCTGAGGAACTTTTCCGCCGCATTGAGTGCCCAGCGCACCGAAATGATGCGCGAAGCCCGCGATCTGATCCGGGCCGGCGTTGCTGATCTGGGAATTGATGTTGTTGATGTCCGGGTGGTTCGTACCGATCTGACGCGTCAGGTTTCAACCCAAACCTTTGACAGGATGAAGGCTGAACGTCTGGCGGAAGCTGCGGGCCTGAGAGCTAAAGGCCAGGAACTGGCTCAAACTCTTAAAGCCGCTGCTGACCGGCAGGCCATACAGATTACAGCGGAGGCCAACAAACTGTCCGAAATCCTTCGTGGTGAGGGCGATGCTGAGCGTAACCGCGTATTTGCCGAGGCGTTCTCGCGCGATCCGGAGTTCTTTGAATTCTATCGTTCCCTGCAATCCTACCGGTTTGCGCTGGGGGGCGATGGAACCAGCCTTGTGCTGTCGCCGGATTCTGAGTTCTTTACCTATTTTGGTAATGCTCAGCCGCGACCGGAACCTGCTCCGACTACGACCCCCGCAGTTACATCGGCTGTAACGCCGGGTCAATGAACGACTTCTTTGCGGCGCCCGCTTTGACAATTGTTTGGAAAGGCTGCTTCATGCAGCCTTTCCAGAGCAGATGAAGCGGGCGCTGCTTTCACTTCTGGGCACACCCAATTCAAAGTTGCGTATAACGGCGCTGACATGTGCGGCGGCGGGGCTTATGATACTTTAAGCGTCCTGAGCTAATCAGCACCAGAGGACCAGCCAGTTTTGACAAAGGGAGTGTTATAGCCGTGCGTGTTTTTCCCCGTTTCCAAAGAATTTACCTTCGAATTTTGTTGTTCACCCTGATGGGTTGGACGGCCGGTTTTATGGTTTCTGCGGTGGTGGCCCAGACGGTGGGCCCTGCTTCGGTTTCAGAACTGGTAACTGAGCTTTCCGGGGCCGTTGTCAACATCGGGACTTCCCGGGTGGTTGAGGGGGGGAACGGGGTTCCGTTCCCGCGGCTTCCCGAAGGCTCCCCTTTGCGCGAACTGTTCGAGGAACTGAACCCTAATTACGGACAGAGGGAGCGCTTGCCACAGGAGGCGCGCAGCCTTGGTTCAGGTTTTTTCATCAGTGCCGAGGGGCTGGTTGTCACCAACAATCATGTGATTGAGGGGGCGGAGGAAATTCTGATCTATACGGCGGATGGAGAAAGATTTGTGGCCGAACTGGTGGGCGCAGATGAAAAAACCGATTTGGCCGTGCTCAAGATTGATGCGGGCGCTCCGGTGCCTTTCGTTGAGTTTGGCGACAGCGATACGGCTGAGGTCGGCGACTGGGTTATGGCCATAGGCAATCCTTTTGGACTTGGAGGATCGGTTTCTTTGGGAATTGTTTCAGCCCGCCACCGTGACATCAATACCGGACCCTATGATGACTTTATTCAAACAGATGCTGCGATAAACCAGGGGAATTCGGGGGGACCGCTGTTTGATATGAATGGTGATGTGGTTGGCATAGCCACCGCGATTATTGCACGCGGGGGCAGTTCACGGGGCATTGGATTTGCCATTCCTGTCAATCTGGCACGCCCGGTAATTGAACAATTGAGCGAATTTGGCGAAACCCGGCGCGGCTGGCTGGGGGTTGGCATTCAGGATGTTACCGAAGATGTGGCCGTTTCATTGGGCCATCGGGGTACAGCGGGCGCTTTGGTGGTGGATGTCACGCCCGGCGGTCCCTCGGAAGGAGCTTTGAAGTCTGGCGATCTCATTTTGAATTTTGACGGACGCGACATTGTGACCATGACCGACCTGCCGCGTATTGTGGCGCTGACGCCGGTGGGGAAATCCGTTACCGTCCAGATTATTCGTGATGGGGAGAGTCTTGAAATTGCCATAGAGCTGGGGCGCCTTGAAACCGGCGAGCGCCTGATTGCGGAAGCCCGCACGCAGACAAAGCCGCCCAAAGATGAGGATGTGCCTGCAACTGATGACGGCAAACGTCTGTCGCCGGATGTGCGGGAGATGATTGGTCTTTCGGTGGCGCCGCTAACGCGTGAGTTGCGAGATGAGCTGGGCGTTGTGGGCAGTGTCAGCGGTGTTCTCATTGCTGAGGTGCTTGCCAATTCAGACGCGGAGGAAAAGGGCCTGCTGCCGGGGTTGATAATTTCCGAGGTCAATCAAAATGCTGTTCAAAATGTCACAGAACTGGATAGTTTGATCAAGGCGGCGCGTGAGGCGGGGAGGCTGGCTGTTCTGTTCAGAGTGTTTGATGCCAGCGGAATCAGCCGCTATGTGGCCGTGCGTCTGGGTTAGCTCCGCCCTTGGCCGTTGGGCTTGATATGAAACCGGGCGCAAACGGCAAGTGTCCGGGTTCAACAGTCACCGGACAAACTCTTCTTCATTGTAACCCTGAAGATAGAGCAGGGCGCTGAGGTCGCCATGTTCGATGCGGAACGGAGCGGCGGCAGCAATGGCGGGTTTTGCATGCAGGGCCACGCCCATTCCAGCTTTCTTGAGCATGGCCAGATCATTGGCTCCATCTCCAACCGCCAAGGTTTGCCGGTCTTGGATGCCCAGTTTTTTTCTCAGTTCATCAAGGCGTCTGACCTTGGTTGAACTGTCAACAATGGGTGGAACAACCCGGCCGGTGAGTGTTTCGCTCTTATCAAATTCCAGCACATTGGCGGTTGCCTCATCAAAGCCGATGCGCTTGGCGAAATAGTCGGCGAACAGGGTGAAGCCGCCTGAAACAAGGGCACAGTAGCTGCCGTATTCCTTCATGGTGTGCACCAGAACCCGGCCTCCGGGGGCGAGGCTGATGCGCTCGCGGCGCACCTGTTTGATGGCTTGCAGGTCAAGTCCTCTGAGCAGTTTTACGCGGGTGGCAAGGGCCTCAGTAAAATCGAGTTCGCCGCGCATGGCTTTTGCGGTAATTTCGGCAATTTCAGGTTTCAGGCCCAGTTCGTCAGCCAGTTCGTCGATACATTCCTCGTTGATCATGGTGGAGTCCATGTCGGCGAGCAGGAGTTTTTTGCGCCGGTTTTGCTTTGGGACCAGCGCCACATCGACCGGGAGGCCGGCTAAAATTTCGCGCGCGATTTGTTCGGTGTTGCCGGTTTTGGGGGCGATTATCTCGCAGGCTGTTTTTTGAGCAAGCCAGTTGATTTCGCCGCCCGTCTCATCCTGTATCCGGGCGACGATTTTGGAGTTCAAAACCGGGTCAAGCGGGTTGGAAATGAGACACAAGATACTGTCGGCCTGGGCGGGGACTGATTGCTCGGACATGTCGGGAAAATACACCTTGGGTTGCAAGAGCGGGGTTGATCGGGCGCCTGTATTCGGGGCAAGACAAGGCATGAGCAAAGATGCAATTCTGATAGCCGGTCCCACCGCAAGCGGCAAGTCGGTTCTGGCGCTGGAAATGGCACAGCGGGTTGATGGCGTTATTATCAACACCGATTCAATGCAGGTTTATAAAGTACTGAACAGGCTCTCGGCACGACCCCAGCCCGATGACCTTGCCCGGGCAGAGCATGCTCTTTACGGGTTTGTCGATCCATCTGTGCGCTTTTCGACCGGTGCGTGGCTTGAGGCAGTCAAAACCGTGCTTGAGCGGATAGACCTGGCTGGGCGAATACCGATATTTGTGGGCGGAACAGGTCTTTATTTCAAGGCATTGCTGAATGGGTTCACGCAAGCGCCTGAAGTGCCTCAAGAAATTATTGCCCGGCTGGAAGCCGAAGTTTCAACACTTGGGCGGGAGGAGCGCCGCGCCCTTTTTCAAAGCCGGGACCCCGAAATGGCGGCGCTGCTGGCAGAGCCGGACCGCCAGAGACTGGTGCGGGCGCTTGGGGTGCTGGAGGCGACCGGGCGCTCTCTTGCCAGTTGGCAGGCCGATGCACAGGATGGTTTGCTTGGTGAGTACCGGCTGGAAAAAATCGTGCTCAATCCGGGGCGCGATCTTTTGCGCCAGCGCATTGGTGACAGGTTTTTTGCAATGCTTGATACCGGGGCGGTGCAGGAGGTTGAGCAATTGGCGGCGCTGCAACTGGACCCCACCCTTCCGGCAATGAAGGCAATCGGGGTGCGTGAAATCCTCAGGTGGAAAGCGGGGGAAATTTCCAAGAATAAAGCTGCAGAACTGACGATAACAGCCACAAGGCAATATGCCAAACGTCAGCGCACCTGGTTTCGAAACCAGATGGTGGGCTGGGACTGGCGTGAGAGTTAATATCTGACCAACATATTCATGCTAACTTCAGAGTTTGCGGTCTTGGGAGCTGGTGGTTGGGGTTTGTTAACAAAGCGGTTCGATCCTTCTGGGGATTGTTGATTTTATTCAGCCTTATCGTTTTTGGTGCCACCGGGCTGACGCGGTTGACCTATGAACTGATCATCGTAAATTCCAACATTGCCCAGATCGAAGAACTCAGTCAGCGTTCCTTGCAGCGTGCTGAGCTTATTGTGGACAGTTCGATTGAGACCCTGCGTGCATTGGCCTCAAAGGGGCTGGATGAGTGTTCGGTGGCTGCGATTTTTGAATACCGGCGGATTGGTTTTCTGCGGGGCTCGTTCAAGGATGTTCAGGTGCTCGATCAGGCCGGGCGCCAGATATGTGCAGGGGATGCCCTCTCCCGGACTTTTGGTCTTTCGAGTTTTGAAAACAACCGGGCTTTTGCTTCGGACAAGGCAAATGTCACGCTTTACGACATTAGCGGACCCAAGCCCGGCTTGCTTGGTGTCGGTCTGCGCCTGGCCAGCGGACGGACCTTGCTGGCAATTCTCAACCTGGACGTTCTGATGTTGGATGTTTTTCCATCAGCGCTCAAGGACCACGCGCGGGCCGACCTGTTGCTGGGTGGTGATGTCGAAATTGCCACCCATGTTTCAGATGTCGAAAGTCAGTCCGTACTTGACGAATTTATGACGATAGTTTCACAATCCACGCATTTGCCGCTGGTGATCAAGCTCGATGTACACACCACGGTGTTGCATAACTGGAACCGGCAGGCAGAGCCCTATGTGGTGGCTGCCGGTGTATTGCTTGGACTGGTATTGGCTACGCTTTCCATTTCATTGCTCATACGTCCCAAGGACCCGGATGAGGAGCTGCGCTGTGCAATCGAGGGTGGGGAGTTTGTTCCCTATATGCAGCCTATATTTACTATCGGTGAAAGGAGGGTCGTTGGTTGTGAGGTGCTGACCCGATGGATCAAACCCGATGGTTCAATCGTGCCGCCAAACCGCTTTATTCCCCAGGCCGAAGCGAGGGGACTGATTGTCCCCATGACGCGTTCAATCATGCGCAAAGCTTTTGAGCAATTAGGGCCTCACCTGAAAGCGGATCCGCTGTTCAAGATTGCGTTTAATATTATGCCCGCCGATCTGGTTTCGGATCAGTTTGCCGGGGAATTGTGTTCCATAGTCCGGGAGGCAGGGGTTGCGCGACGCCAGATTGTTCTTGAGTTGACCGAACGTCAGGATTTTGCCGACATTGATGTTGCCATTGGCGCCATAAAAGAGTTGAGGGGAATGGGCTTCATGGTGTCTCTGGATGATACGGGAACCGGTCATAACGGTCTCTCCTATGTGCAGCAGCTTGGTGCGGACATTATCAAGATAGACAAGCACTTTATCGACCGTATCGGAATAGATGGAACTGCGACAACCATCGTGCAGATTCTGGTGAGACTGGCGAAAGAACTGGGCATGAGCACTGTGGCTGAGGGGATTGAAACCGAGCAACAGATGAAGGCATTGCTGGATTGTCAGGTTGACGAGGGGCAGGGCTTTTTGATTTCTCCACCTGTCCCGGCAAAGGAATTTCTGGAGTTTGTTGGCAGGCCCCTTAATATTCAACGTCTGTCAGATGCAGCCTGATCCCGAAACAATCGCTCTGGGGATGGCCTCTTGACCTGCGCGATTATCCCGCTTAACAATTTAATCCAGATTTTTTGAAAGAGGGTAGTCCCTGTGCGGATGAGACTTATTCTTGTGGTTATGGAGCGCACCGGCGTCGCGGATTAAAAAACCCGCGAACGATGGTGCGCGTCCAAGGCTCCCCCGGGGGCCTTTTTTGTTGCGTGAATTTTGCCTGAACTAAAATGGAACGAGGACCAACAGATGGCTGAACAAATAACCGGCGCGGAGATGGTGATAAGGGCGTTGCTGGATCAGGGTGTGAAACACGTGTTTGGATATCCCGGCGGTGCTGTGCTTCCCATTTATGATACGCTGTTTCAGCAAGAAGAGCTTGAGCATATTCTGGTGCGCCACGAGCAGGGTGCAACCCACATGGCAGAAGGCTATGCGCGCTCCACCGGAAAGGTCGGGGTGGTTCTGGTCACCTCGGGTCCCGGTGCCACCAACGCCATTACCGGCCTGACAGATGCGTTGCTTGATTCCATCCCCATGGTCTGCCTGACGGGTCAGGTGCCCACGCCCCTTATAGGCTCGGACGCTTTTCAGGAGTGTGACACGGTGGGGATCACCCGAAATTGCACAAAGCACAATTATCTGGTCAAACGTATCGAGGACCTGCCGCGCGTGCTTCACGAGGCGTTTTATATCGCTTCTTCGGGGCGTCCCGGCCCGGTGGTGGTTGATATTCCCAAGGATGTGCAGTTTGCGCTCGGGGACTATTTCAAGCCCCAGACCCATACTGATCACAAGAGCTATCGCCCCCAAACCGAGGGTGATCTGGAAGCGATCAGTGAAGCGGTTGATTTGATGCTCAAGGCAAAAAAACCGGTATTTTATACCGGCGGCGGGGTCATCAATGCCGGGCCGGACGCTTCTGAGGGGCTGAGGGAACTGGCGGAACTGACAGGTTTTCCGGTCACTTCAACCCTGATGGGGCTGGGGGCGTTTCCCGCTTCAAGCCCGCAATGGCTGGGTATGCTGGGCATGCATGGCACTTATGAGGCAAATCTGGCCATGCATGATTGCGATCTGATGATAAATATCGGAGCTCGATTTGATGACCGGATAACGGGCAGGGTTGATGCATTTTCTCCAAACTCAACAAAAATTCATGTGGATATTGACCCCTCTTCCATCAACAAAAACGTTGTAATTGATCTGCCGATAATCGGGGATTGCACCCATGTGCTTGACGAAATGATCCGCTTGTGGCGCACCAGAACCAATGAACCCAGAACCGAGGCTATTCAGCCCTGGCTCGATGAAATCGAAAGCTGGCGCAAGGTTGGGTGTCTGGGCTACAAAAATTCCGATAGCGTCATCAAACCCCAGTATGCCATCGAACGGCTGGCGGATGCGGTGAAGGACAGGGATGTCTATATCACCACCGAGGTCGGCCAGCACCAGATGTGGGCGGCGCAGTATTTCCCGTTTGAAAAACCCAACCGCTTTATGACTTCGGGGGGGCTGGGCACAATGGGATACGGATTGCCCGCCGCCGTTGGGGTGCAGGTGGCCCACCGTGATGCAGTGGTCATTGACATTGCGGGGGAGGCTTCGGTGCAGATGACCATGCAGGAGTTTTCAACAGCGGTGCAGTTTCGCCTGCCAATAAAGGTATTTATCCTGAACAACGAATATATGGGCATGGTGCGCCAGTGGCAGGAACTGCTGCACGGAAACCGTTATTCCCAGTCTTATTCGGAAAGTCTGCCTGATTTTGTCAAGCTGGCCGAGGCGCTGGGTGGCAAAGGTATCCGGTGCGAGGATCCGGCAAAACTTGACGATGCCATTGCAGAAATGCTGGCCTTTGAAGGGCCTGTTTTGTTCGACTGCCGGGTGGAAAAACTTGAAAACTGCCTGCCCATGATCCCCTCGGGCAAAGCGCACAATGAAATGATTCTTCCTGATACGGCGGACATCGGCAATATTATCGACGAAAAGGGAAAGTCACTCGTTTAGAGAGGGCTGCAAGGAGAAAGAACATGAACCCAAACCTTCGCCCCAGTGGCTCCGCCTATTTCCTGACGACCGACACCACAAAAATCGAACGCCATACGCTCTCGGTTCTGGTGGATAACGAGCCGGGCATTCTGGCGCGGATTGCCGGGTTGTTCTCGGCGCGGGGTTTTAATATTGACAGTCTGACTGTCTCGGAAACCGAGCACGAAAAGGGGCTAAGCCGGGTCACTGTTGTAACCGTTGCCAGCCCCAAGACTCTCACTCAGATCAAGCTTCAACTGGAGCGGCTGGTGCCGGTGCACAGAGTGCATGACCTCACCGACGAGGGTAAGCCGCTGGAGCGTGAACTGGCGCTGGTCAAGGTTGCGGGGACCGGAGACAACCGGGTGGAAACTCTCAGGCTGGCCGAAGCGTTTCGCGCACAGGTGGTTGATGCGTCAATCGAGAGCTTCGTGTTTGAAATAACCGGACGCCCCAACAAGATAGAGCAGTTTATTGCCCTGATGATTCCGCTTGGACTTGTTGAAGTCGTGCGCACCGGCCTTGCGGCCATTTCGCGCGGTCCCGAGGGGATGTAGAGCCAGTTTGACAAAAGCCCCTTGGCTTTGCCTCAGTGTAGTTTTTTGCAGGAAGAATTGGGTAAATCTGCTTTTGAATCGGCGTTCTTTGCTGATATGGCTTCGTTCATGCGCTTGCAGATGGAAAAACCAAGATGACCAAACTTTCTGTCAATCTCAATGCGGTGGCCATGCTGCGCAACCGGCGTGACATTGGCTGGCCCAGCGTTACCGGAATTGCACGGCTGGTGCTGGAGGCGGGGGCGGACGGCATTACCGTTCACCCGCGTCCCGATGAGCGTCACATTCGCAAGTCCGATGTCCGGGATCTGGCCAAAATGCTGCGGGCGGATTTTCCTGAAGCCGAATATAATATCGAGGGCTACCCAAACGAAACATTTCTGTCTCTGGTTGAAGAAGTGCAGCCAAATCAGGTGACATTTGTGCCCGATGATCCTGCGCAATCCACTTCTGATCATGGCTGGGATATTGATGCCAATGTTGAACTGCTCAAGCGCTCCATCCGTCGCATGAAAGCCAAAAACCTCAGGGTGGCACTGTTTATCGACGAAGACCCATCCGTGCCCCCGGACGCCTGGGAAGTGGATGCAGACCGGGTCGAACTCTATACGGGCCCCTATGCCGCCAGCTTCAGAGGCCCCGAAGGGGACCACCATTTACGTCGGCTTGCGGTCACTGCGCGGGCAGCGGAAGCGGCGGGGCTGGAAATCAATGCGGGTCATGACCTGACCCTTGAAAACCTGCCCCCCTTCCTGGCGGCAACTCCCCATATTGCCGAGGTTTCAATCGGCCACGGCATAACGTCGGACGCGCTGGTCATGGGGTTCCCCGAAGCGGTGCGGCGACACAAGAAAGTTCTGGGCGGTTAGCGGCCAAGGCAACAAGGCGATTTTTCAAATGGGTCTGGGTGACATTGCGCTGATTGCGGGCAGTCTTTTGGGCCTGTTTATCCTGTTCCAGCCAAAACTGGTGCGCATGCCCGCCTGGCGGGCCACGGTTACCCCGCTGGCCTCGATCATCGGATCGGGATTTCTGGTGTCGGGGCCCATTCTGGCCCACACGTCCGGGCGCTGGGCCTGGGCGGCGATGCTGGGACTTTGTGTGATTGGCTATGTCTACGGCTCGGTCATCAGACACAATATTATGCATATCGAGCCGGAGTTGGCGGACAAGAAACAGGGCGGCATGGTTGTGCTTGAACGCTTGTCCGGCCTGGCGCTGGTGCTGGCCTATTTCGTGTCCGTGGCGTTTTATCTGACGCTTTTTTCCGCCTTTGCACTCAGGATAGGAGATATTACGGACGAATTCTGGATCAAGGCGCTTACCAGTTCCGTGCTGGCAATTCTGGGTATTGCGGGAAGCTGGAAGGGGCTTGGAGCTCTGGAACAGATCGAAGAATATTCGGTTGGCCTTAAACTCTCGGTGATTGGCGGTTTGTGTCTGGCTCTGCTTGCGGTCAGTCTGGTTGACCTGAGCGGGGGGCAGTTCGCCTGGCCCGAACTGGCCCACTCGCGGGGCTGGGACGAGGTGCGCATTCTTCTGGGGTTGGTCATTCTGGTGCAGGGATTTGAGACCTCGCGCTATCTGGGCCACGCCTATCCGGCGGCGTTGCGGGTGAAAACCATGCGCCGGGCCCAGTGGATTTCAACCGGAATCTACATTGTGTTCATCCTGCTGGCGACCCGGTATTTTGACGGGACTTTGCCTGAGAGCGGGGGCGAGACAGCAATCATCGACCTGTTGCGCCCGGTGGGGTTTCTGGTTGTGCCGCTGCTCATAGCGGCGGCCATGGCTTCGCAGCTTTCGGCTGCGGTGGCCGACATGAGCGGTTCGGGCGGACTGCTCTCCGAAGTGTTTTCGCAAAAACTCAACGCGCGTGTGGGATATGGTCTGGCGGCTGTGGCCGCAATCCTTATCGTCTGGTGGGCGGATATATTCCAGATCATTACCTTCGCCTCCAAGGCATTCCTGCTCTATTACGGCCTGCAAAGCGCACAGGCCGTTCTTGCGATCAGGGAGGGGCGCAGTTCGGCAGGGACGGCACGCGGGCTGATTTATGCAGGCGCAGGCGCATTTGCCGTTCTGGTGATTATTTTTGCCATTCCGGCTGGAGTCTGAAATGGCTTTGGAGCAGAAAATCCGACTTGCCCGGACCTGCCCGGGGCGATAAAAGAGACAACACATATTGGGCGCTGAACGCGGTCGGTCCATGAGGGGCAGACAACCGTGGCGTGTTGGCCCCTCGCGTTCATTGACGTTTGCCGGGGCTGTTTTTTGGAGACGCCCCGATGAAAACCATCATTGAACCTTTTCGCATAAAATCCGTCGAACCCATCCGTTTCACCACGCGGGAGCAGCGGCGCGACCTTCTTAAAAATGTTGATTACAACCTGTTCGGGCTGAAATCCGAGGATGTCATTATTGACCTTCTGACGGATTCGGGCACTTCGGCGATGAGCGCGGCCCAGTGGGGGGCGGTGATGAACGGGGACGAGAGTTACGCCGGTTCGCCATCATTTATCCGCTTTGAAGCGGCGGTGCGCGATCTGATGGATTTCAAACACATCATTCCCACCCATCAGGGGCGGGCGGCCGAAGCCATTTTGTTTTCCCTCATCGGGGGAAAAGGCAAAACCATTCCCTCCAACACCCATTTTGATACCACGCGGGGCAATATCGAGGGCACCGGGGCCGAAGCCGTGGACCTGGTGATCGCTGAGGGTAAGGACCCGCAAAACCTCTTTCCTTTCAAGGGAAATATGGATCTGGAAAAGCTCGAAGCGTTCCTTACCGAGCATGGAGATGCGGTGCCTTGCGTGATGATGACCATCACCAATAATGCGGGGGGCGGTCAGCCGGTCAGTCTGGCCAATATCCGGGAGACAGCGAAAATCGCTCAGGCCCACAAGGTGCCCTTCATCATCGATGCCTGCCGGTTTGCCGAAAACGCCTGGTTCATAAAACAGCGCGAAGAGGGGCAGGGGGAGCGTTCGATAAAGGATATTGTGCGCGATTGTTTCGCTGAAGCCGACGGCATGACCATGAGCGCCAAAAAGGACGCCTTTGCCAATATCGGGGGCTGGCTGGCGCTCAATGATGATGCGTTGGCGCAAAAGGCGCGCACCCGGCTTATTCAGACGGAAGGGTTTCCCACCTATGGCGGGCTGGCGGGGCGCGATCTGGATGCCATTGCACAAGGGTTGAAGGAAATCATTAGCGAGGATTATCTGCGCTATCGGGTCAGGACCAACGAGTATATCATCGAGCGCCTTGATCGGCTGGGTGTTGCGGTGGTCAAACCGGCGGGGGGTCATGCAGTGTTCGTCGATGCGCGAAGCTGGCTCAGCCATATCGAACCCCTGCAATATCCGGGGCAGGCGCTGGCGGTGGCGCTTTATGAAATCGGGGGCATCAGGTCTTGTGAAATCGGCACGGTGATGTTTGGCCGCAGTCCCGATGGGCGGGAAAGCCCGGCGGCGATGGACCTGGTGCGCATGGCTATTCCACGGCGGGTCTATACCCAGTCCCACGCTGACTATATTGTTGAAGTGTTCGAGGAACTGGCGGCGGTGAAGGACGAGCTAATGGGCTATGAAATCATCGAAGAACCCCCGATGATGCGCCACTTCACGGCAAAATTTGCGCCGCTTTCGGGATGATTTGGCGAGGCAATAATTTTGCCTCACCATTGTGAGAACGTCTTCAAACAGGGGAGGAACTCAAAATGAAAGCGTTTTTGCGCCGACTTGGTGCTGCCTATGGCAGTGCAATCGCTCTGATGTTCTTCTCGGAATATTTTTTCCTGAATGAGGGGTCGGTTTCGGAATTGCTGGAAACCCTGCAATCCGACCCGCTGCTGGCAGTGCCCGCTTTTGTGTCGTTCGCCAGCTTTTATGTGCTGTTCACCTATCCGTTTCTGGCGGCGTTGTCGGCCTTCAATGTACGCACGCTCTCCGGTCTGCTGCTGGCGGGGGGCCTGTTCGGCTGGGCCACCGAGGGGCTGATAATCCCAATTGTCTATGAGGATATTCCGGTATCGTTCATTTTTCCCAGTATTGGCTGGCATGCCCTGATTGACGTAATACTGGGCTGGTATTTTGTTCGTCTTGGCATGCGGCACCTTGGCATTGTGGGCAGCGGGGTAATGTTTGTGGTGCTGGGTGCTTTGTGGGGGATGTGGGCCACATGGTTCTGGGGTGGGGTTGAAACCGACGCCATGGCTGCGCTCAGCCCGGGTGACTTTGCGATTCTGGTTGCTGTCACCGGCGGGTTCTGGCTTTTGGGACTGGTGCTTGCGGACCGTTTTGGAGCCGCGAATTTCAAGGTGAGCAAGTGGGAGGTCGGGGTAATCGGGCTGATTTACATGGTGCTGGTTCCGGCTATTGCTTTCCCTTATCTGCCCCTTTCATTGCTGATTGTTCCGGTTGTGGCTTTGACAGTTCTGGCGCTTTGGCGAGGGAGAAACTTCACGGGCAAGGCAACAGTTCTGGAGCGGCTTCACACGAGCCGTCCGCCCTGGTGGAGTTATGCGCTTTTACCGCTGACTCCGGTGACGGCAGCGCTGGTTTATCCGTGGTTTTTTGCCAATGAGGTGCAGGTGCCCACTGAGGATATCGTCGTTGTGCTGATGGGGGCTGGCTTGGTGTGGTTTGTCATTGCGCTTATTGTACCTTTTGTGCCCCGACGCTCTGAAAAACCGACGCACAAGTGAGCTGTTCCGAGCATCGGGGAGGGGGGAAGAAAATGCGTATTCTGTTGTTGACTGCCCTGATGCTGGGAGCTGGAATTGCTCCGGCGCGGGCGACACCTCCCGACCTGGTATGCTCCAGCGGTGATGCTGGGACACCGGTGCGCTTTGTCTTTCCCCTGATCACCGGCTACGCGAACTGGTATGATAGCGGGGTGATACCCATGTCCACCTATCACACGGAATTTGAATATAGTGATGGGGAAAACCGCAAAACTGTCGAGTTTTTCAGCGAGCATATGATTGCGCAATGGCTCAATGACGGGCGCACCGATCTCAGATTTTATCTTGAGGAGGAACCAGAAGGAACCGGTGAAATCACTTCTTATGATTTAATTATTCGCACCAAAACCACCGGTGCGCGCAGCGACGAAAGCGGCCAGTTTATTCATGAAGGTACATTCGTTTTTCGGATTTATGATGGCTCCCTGAAGGAGGGGGCACCGGAAACGCTGTTCGAGGGGACGGGCAAGGCGGTTTGTGGGTAAATACTGGTTCGTGATTTGAAACAGCAGGAAACAAGTTGAATGAAAATTTCAGTCAAGATTGGCGCCGCCATTGTGATTGCCGGACTAGTGCTGGCAAGTCCGGCATTTGCGCACAGTTTTAATGTCATGTTGATTGTTCCGCTTTCGGGTGAGCAGGAAGAGGCGGGTCGCCAGTTTGTGGACGGATTCATGCTGGCAACCACCGAGCGCGATGCCCATGCCAATCAGGAATCAGACGGGCATCTGGGGGGGCTGGATGTCTATGTGTCCCTGCTTGATGCGAATGGGAGCGGACAAGACATGGTTTTGGAACATGCCAGGCAAAATGACATAGATATTGCAATTGGCCCCTGGGGCATTCAGGACCTGTTGCTGAGCGAAAGCGTTCTGGCGGGGCAGGGGGTCAGTCTTTTGTCCCCCGGTAGTGCGCCCCAGGTGGATGGCGAAGGGGCGAAAGTGGTGGCCTTCGGGGAGAATTTTGCGCGCACCTATGGGGATGCGCCCGGTGCGGATGCGATGCAGGGCTATAACGCGGCCCAGCGCATAGAGATTGCTGTACGCGGGCAATCCGGGGTCGCAGACGTAGAAGCGCTGGCGCAGTCCTTCGCTCAAACCGCTTCCGGTTTTGACTGGTAGCGGGCCGGGCAGGCAAAATTTCTGGAACGGGGCGCGGGAGCGTGACCCAAAGCCTGATGTGGCGCCCCCGGTTTTACTGGTGCTTTCATGCGGCCCGATTGTCATTGTTTCGTGAATGCCCGCGAGTTGACATGGCAACTCGTGATTTGCTAGCGTTCGTGGGTTGTGATGACAACACGCTAAAATGAGTTTTCTGTTCAGGCCGATGGTGAAATCCGGTTTCTGGCACTCAATGGCACGTCAACAGGGGGGAAACATGTCTACTTATTTGCTGATACACGGAGGCTGGCACGGAGGCTGGTGCTGGGACAAAGTGAAGCCGCTGCTTGAAGCAGAGGGCCACACGGTGATGGCGCCGGACCTGCCGGGCCATGGCGATGACACGACACCCATCAGCGAAGTGAGCATGGATCTTTATGCGCGGGCGACAGTGGATTTTGCCGCGCAGGCTTCGGAGCCGGTGATTGTGGTCGGCCATTCCATGACCGGACTTTCCAACTCTCAGGCGGTTGAGTACGCCCCGGAAAAATTCAAGGCACAAGTGTTTATGGCTGCCTTTTTGCTCTCAAACGGGCAGTGCCTTCTGGACCAGGCCCAGCCGGACACGGAAAACCTGGTATTGCGGAACCTGACTTTTTCCGAAGACCAGTCTCAAATGACCTTCAATCTGGATGCGGTAAAAGACGCTCTTTACGGGGAATGCTCCGATGAGGATGTGGCGTGGGCCAAGGAGCGTCTGCATGCGCAGGCCTCAGCTCCATTTGGCACACCGGTTCAGTTGAGCGAGGAGCGCTGGGGGAGTGTGCCCAGATATTATGTGGAGTGCCTGCGGGATTGCGCCATAACACCCAAATCTCAAAAACAGATGTATACGGCCAACCCTTGCGAGAAGGTCTTTACCATCGATACGGACCATTCTCCCTTTATGTCGCGGCCCGAGGAGCTGGTGAAACACCTCTCTTCGATCTAGGGTCAGGACCCTAGCGCTTTTTCAGCAGAACCGGCCCCAGAGCGAAGACAAATACCAGCATGCCGGCGGCCCACAGCAGGCCGGCAACGCTTACAGTTGTGAGATAGTCGAGTGGCAACCAGCCTGCGAGTATGCGGAGCAGCGCGCCTGAAAAAAGCAATGCAAAAACAGCATTTATTGCCGGGGTGGCTGTGATTTCACGGCCGGAGTGCCCCAGACTGGCGCGCGTGGCGACAGCAATGGTCATGGTGCCGATGGCGCCGGCGGTAAGGGCGTGCAACGCTGAAAAAGGGTCCATGATATCCGGGGCGAGGATGGAGAGGGCAGTGAGTGCGAACCATACCACGAGCCACAGATAACCCAGATGCAAAATGGCGACCATGGGTTCGCTGAAGGTCGCCCAGCCGCGCCAGCGCGCAAGCCGAAACAGATAGACGATGGCTGCGATTGCAAACAGTGTGCCGGTTAGCATGTGGGCGGGCAGGAGGACCCAGGCAAATATTGAAACGGTGCCGAAGGCCATCACTGCCATGTCAAAACGGCTCATGGGAATGGGCAGAGGGGATATGTTCTGGCGTACCATCCAGTTTCGGGTAAAGCTGGGAATAATGCGCCCGCCAATGAGGGAAATCAGAATTGCTGTCAGGCCGAGGGCTGCACGTTCGGCCTGTTCTGTGGGCTGCTCCGTCAGGTGATAGTAATGAAACAGGATATTTGTAGCGGCCAGAAGCGAGATGATGAGCACTATAGGCAGGTTTTTCCTGTTGTTTCCGCCGATGATTTCGCGCAACAGGATTGCTGCAAAAACCACCAGAAATGCAGCATCGGTTATTGCGGCACCAAGTGGGGGGAGTACGGGAAAATTCATGGCAATGCGACCGGCCAGCCACAGGGTCCACAATGCGGCGAGGGGTAGGCCAAGTACCGGCAGGCGCCCTGTCCAATTGGGCACCGCAGTGAGCAAAAAACCCGCTATGACTGCTGCGACATAGCCGAACATCATTTCATGAGCGTGCCAGGGAGCACCATCCAGAGGGCCGGGAAGGGCGAGGCCAAGGCTCAGCATTACGCTCCAAAGCGGCATGACAAGACCCGCGAACAGCGCACCTGTCAGGAAAAACGGCCTGAACCCGCGCGAGAAAATAGCCGGTCCAGTGTAGGCGTGGATTTTTTTTGCCGTGCCAGCCATCGCTCGGGTACTCCAGAGTGTGTTAATGCAGCAATATTGTTAGCATCAGGACTGTCTTTGACCCAGAGCAAAGACGGTCAGCCTGGAAAGCAAGGTGAGGTTTGTCGGATGTATGTTGTTGTCGGAATGGTGCGTACACGGCTGACACGGGTCACATGGATGCTCGAAGAGTTGGGCCAGCCCTATGACATTTTGAATGTGCGTCCCCATTCCGAAGTGATGAACACCTATAATCCAAGTGGCAAAGTGCCTGCCCTCATCGATTCCCATGGCGACAAGGACATAGTGATTGTCGACTCCGGGGCAATCTGCACCTATCTGGCGGACCGGCACCCGGACAAAAAAATGAGTGCAGAGCCCGGTAGTGCGGAACGGGCGCAGATAGATTCGTTCCTGCATTTTGCCCAGAGTGAGCTTGAGGCGCCACTGTGGACCAAGGCCAAGCACCGTTTTGTTCTGCCTGAAGAGCTGCGGGTAAGGGAAATCAGCGCGGCCTGTACTTATGAATTTGACCTGGCCATCGCCAGTCTGGAAAAACGACTGGGCGACGGGGGATTTGCAGTTGGCGCGCGCTTGACTGCAGCGGACATATTGCTGGCTCATACGGGCATGTGGGCAAGAAAGGCAAAGTTTGAGGTGAAGTCGCTCCGGGTGCGGGACTATTTTTCGCGCATGTTGTCACGTCCGGCGCTGGAACGGGCGCTGGCCCGGGAAGATGATTATTCGGAGCGGGGTGGATTGTAACCTCTTTGGGAGAGTATGAGTTCGTCGTTGACCAGAATCAATGCGCTGGAACAGGCCCTGACATAGGGTGCCCCGGTCCGGTTTGGTGGAGGAGGCTCTGTCAAGTGGTGGCGGGCGGTTGGCCTTTTTAGCAGAAGCGGAGCTTTACGATGGGTAAGCAGAAACAAAAGCAAAAGCCGGAGAGGCGTTCAGTTAGAACGCTTGTTTTTGGTTCAATTCTGATGCTGGCGGGTGCATTTTTTGCCGGGCCCGCGCTTGCAGCCGAGTTTTCTGTCTATAAATCGCCCTGGTGCGGATGCTGCTCGGGCTGGATTGAAGAAATGGAAAAAGCAGGTCACACAGCCTCTGTTACTGACCTGGAAGACCTTGAAGACATCAAAAGACTTGCGGGTGTTCCTGAGCCTTTGCAATCCTGCCACACAGCTATTGTTGAAGGCTATGTCGTCGAAGGTCATGTGCCCGCCGCAGACATCGAGCGCATGTTGGCGGAGCGCCCTGATGCGTTGGGGATTTCGGTGCCGGGAATGCCCATGGGTTCCCCCGGCATGGGGGGCGACCCCGAACCCTTCGATGTGCTCTTGTTCAAGGCCGATGGCACGGCCAGCGTCTACGCCCGGTACTGAGTATCAACTCCGGTGGCATCTGCGGGCTTCCAGGGTCCTGGCCCTAAAACCTGCCCAGGGCTTGCACAAAGGTTGAATCCGGTGCAGGGAGCCACCATTTGTGATGGGTAAGAAGCGGGAGGATCAGTCCCGGTTTTTCTTGAGGGTTGATCTGGCTTGGAGCCGCTCCTGCTTTCAATGTTGTTGGAAAACGGAGGCGAGTATAATGAAAACTTCGGTATGGTTCTGGGGTGTCGTTGAGGCCGTAATCTGGTACGGCTTCATATATTACCTGCTTTATGTCCTGAAAAACCCCGTGGAATTGTGGTTCGCTTCTGCTGTGCTTCTGGTTCTGGCGTTTGCGGGAACCGTGGCTTGCCCCTGGGTGCACAATTCGGATGCCTGGCAGCGGATGGTCGGCAAAAAGGCCTGAGCGAATTACAAGAGGCGATGCTCTTCTGACCCGAAGCGGGGCCCTGCCGCTTGGGGCGGGGAGCGCCATTCTTGACATTATCCCTTCTTTGTGGCAAAGAACTTTGTAAATCAAAGTACTTGGAGGATATTATGGCCGATGAAAGACCGGATGACAAAAAGCTCAAGGACGAAATTACCTGGATGAAACAACTGGCTGAAGAGGGCCGGAACTCCCCCATCGCAGGAGGGATTGTTGGCATCTGGTGGGGTTTGTTGTCTTTTGTAATGATGATGGTGCACTGGGGGGTGATGACTTCACGTCTGCCGATGCCGATTCAAAATGTCGGTTGGCTTTGGCTGGCCTATGTGATTGTAGGTTCTCTTGGCACATACCTTCTGGTCAGGAGAATGCTTGGTGAGCCGGGTGCCGATTCGATGAACAGCCAGATTGCCGGGTCCACGTGGATGCTGGCCAGTGCCGGAATATTCACATTTTCCCTTGGCAGTGTCATTGGTATGTTCGGGTTTGGCGTGCCCTACTGGATTTTCAATGCAATTCTTCCCGTTGCGCTCATTTGTTATGGCATAGCCAATGGTGTTGCCGCTTTGCTGACCGGAAATTTAAGGAGCGGGTTGGTTTCGGCAGCAAGTTATGCGCTGGCACTGGTGATGTTTCCGTTTCTGCTCACCTCAACGATTTATCTGATTGCTGCATTTGCAATTTTGTTTATTGCGGTCATGTCGGCGCTTTCCCAGGGTAAAACCGACAAATGAGTGACTTTAGCACGGGTGATCTTGATCCGATCATCCACGGGAAGTTGAGGCTTGGGGTGATGGCTTTTCTGGCGAGCGCCGGGTCGGCCAGTTTTACGACCCTGCGCCAGAAAACCGACGCCACCGATGGCAATCTTTCAACGCC
>JALSII010000032.1 GCA_026981645.1 Hyphomicrobiales bacterium
GCACTGCCCGCTTCGCTCATGGCTATTATCAGCGAACTCACGAACCCGCCCCCGCAACGATTAAGGGCGCAAGCCCGGCCAGCCCATAGCAGATCAACACCCAGACACCGGACAGTTTTTCAATGAGTTTCTGCCCCTTCACGCTCGGGTTGCGCACAAAGCCTGCCACAGCCCTGGCAATAATCAGCAGGACGACCAGACCGCCGCCGCCAACCAGATAGGGTACGCCCAACGCACTCCCCACAGCAATCAAAAGCGCCCACGCCAGTGCGCAGGACGCTGCCCAGAGAAGCGCCGCCCGGCGCGGCCCCAGAAGAGAGGAATAGGTTTCAACCCCCTCACGCTCGCTTGCAGGAGCCCAGACCTTGCGCCCGATTTCCAGCACACAGCCATTGATGAAGCTAAGCGCCAGAAACAGCCACAGACCGTCCGGGACCTGCCAGCCATGAGGCAACCACTCGGCGGCAGTGACAAATAGGGTAATGAGGGGCATAATCACCATGTGGGAGGTCAGATAGAGCGCCGGGCGTGCTTTGAGCCACTCGGGAACAAAAAACTCAAACGTCATCAGGCCAAGCCACAACCAGACAAGCAGAAGAACGCCAATCAGCGGATGATGGATACTGCCCGCAACGATGAGGGCAAGCGCACCCCCCGCACCGGCAAGGCCCAGTATCAGGCGCAGGGAGACCAGCCCGGAAGGAATGGGGCGTTCAGGCCGGTAGCGGGTATCCTCTGCAAGGTCCTTGTATTCGTCACAGGCACGCATCTGGAAGAATATGATGATCACCACAACCCAGACGCCGGCAAAGGTCCACAGACCTGGCAGAGCGCGGCCTGACAGATGGGCGGAAACCGAAATACTTGCGGCACTGAACACACCCACCAGAACAGCGGTTTTGATTACAGGGAAGCGCTCGGCCTGATAGAGCCAGAGGCGGCGCATCACGTTTTCTCCCGCCTTTGGATGACGCAGCGGCACGCTCATCTTTGACGGGCCAGCTTTTCATGGGCGCGGGTGAAATGCCCTGCTGCCATAGCCCCGATGATGGAAATTTCTCCACACAGACAAAGCGCCGCTGTGACCTCGGCAAGGGCTGCCGCCTTGCCCGTTCCGGCCAGTCCCATCATTTTCAGGCCCGCCTGCTGCGAAGGCAGTCCAGTGCCTCCCCCCACCGAACCCACAAGAATGTTTGGCAGGGTTGCGGCGAAATAAATCTCATCACCCCGCACCTCCATGCGGGTGAAGCCTACCGCCGATTCCGCAACACAGGCCGCATCCTGACCCGTGGCGATATAAAGCGCAGCCAAAGCATTGGAATAGTGGGCCTGGGCACCCAACTGCCCGCTGAGGATGGAGCCAAGCCCCGCCACCCGCCCATAGGCGAGCAGCGCTTCGGGTTCCGCATGCAAAAAGCGCCGGATTATATCGTTGGGTATGGAAACACTGGCCGTCACCTTGCGCCCGCGGCCCGTTTGCAGGCCCAGATAGGAAGCTTTTTTGTCACCGGAAAAATTGCCCTCGACAAACCAGTGCTGCGGCATGACCGGGGTATTTTTCATAATAAACGCGCACATCTCGTCGGTGGCGACCGTGACCATGTTCTGCCCGGCAGCGTCGCCGGTGGTATAGCAGCACATCAGAAAGACAATTTCGCTGTCCATATAAGGCTCGATAGCCACCAGCCTGCCATGACGAGTCGTGGACTCAGCCACATCCTTCAGTCTTTCGGAGTTCTCAGCAATCCAGTTGATAAACAGGCCCGCCTCAACCATGCCCGAAAAGACAAAGGCCGGGGTGCGCAATACCCCTTCAGCAATGGTTGCCGCACTGATGCCCCCGACCCGCGAGACGATATCGGCCCCGCGCGCATAAGAAGCCACAAGCGCCGCTTCGGTGGTTGCCAGTGGAACAAAATAATCCCCTTGCGCATTGACGCCGTTGACCCGGAGCGGACCGACAACACCCACCGGCAGTTTCACCGTGCCGATATAATTTTCGATATTGCCCGAATAAAGCGCCGCCCTCTCGATGCTTTGCGGGTCGGCGATCTCCTCCTGCGCCTTTGCATCCGCGCCGCTGTCCTTGCGCAACCGGCTCCAGATTCCGGCAACTGAGGCTGCATCGGCATTCTTGCGCACCCTGAGGCGCGGTACCTGCTTCCCGCTTCTAGCTGGATCCAGCTTCGCGCCAAAATCGGTATCCGCCAGACGCGAGCGCAGCATTTCAAGCATCCGGGTAACTCTGGGCGGTATCAGGCTCATGCAGAAATTTCCGAATGACTGTTTTTTGTGTGCATCTTCAGTTTGATATCAACTCATTCAAAGCATCGAACAGGAACAAGTCAATTTAGAATCAGTTTGTTCATCTAACAGTTGCAGGACAACATGGAACAGTACCTGATGCGATTATGACTTCGCAACCGGGCGCAAATTGATACTTTGATTTCACAAGAAATCCGAAATCGCACAAAACCGGCGCACCCCGCAGGGGTGGCGCCGGAGAAGTTCTGCGGCAGGCCAGGTCGCGAACTCATAAAAAGGGTCCGCTATCTGGAGGCCTGCGACCTGTTGTTCAGCCGGTTGCCCGAACGGCGTCCGCGCCACCCACAACAGGACTGGCTTCAGCCGGTGATTTTGCAGCAGGTTTTGTTTCTGCCTTCGGCTGCCCGCCGGAACCCAAAGCAATTTTGTCGCTGGCACGCCGATTATGCGCCACCTTGGGCTTCTCCTTGGCTTTTTTGCGCTCGGCAAGTTCTTCGGGAGTAGCGTGAAGCTTGAACACTTCAACAATTTTGTCCAGTTCAACAACCTGATTGTCGGTTTGTTCAATGGCGGCATTGGTTTGTTCCACCAGGGCCGCATTGTGCTGGGTCATCTCATCCATTTGGCGAACAGCTGAATTCACTTCAGAAATAGAAGACGCCTGCTCCCGGCTGGAGTTGGCAAGTCCATGTATCAGCTCGCTGTTTTCCTTGATGGCGCCAATCATGTTCGTAAGGTTCTCTGCAACTTCCGTCACGAATTTTGACCCGGTACCAACCTCGCTGGCACTTTGTTCAATCAACTCCTTGACCTCAGAAGATGCTTCGGCCGCGGATTGGGCAAGTCGCCTGACCTCTACCGCAACAACTGCAAATCCCTTGCCCGCTTCCCCGGCCCGCGCTGCTTCCACAGACGCATTGAGCGCCAGCAGATTGGTCTGAAACGCAATGTCATCAATCATACCGATAACATTGGAAATCCTGCCCGAAGAACTGGTGATACGCTCCATGGCCTCGGTCGCCTTGGCAACAATATGCCTGCTTTGTTCTGCGGTTTGGGAGAGTTGCTGCGAGTTTTTGTTGGCGGTGTCAGCAGCGTTTGCGCTCTTCACCACCCCGTCAGAAAGTTGCTCCATGGTGGCGGAGGTTTCTTCTATGGTTGCCGCCTGTTTCAGCGTACGCTCGCTCAGATCGTTGGCCCCCTCCAGAATTTCCCTGGTTGCGGTTTTCAAGGCCCCCGAAGTTTCTTTCAACTGGCTGATGACTTCGAAAAGCTTGCCCGCCACATCATTCGTGTCTTCCTTGAGCTTGTGGAACGCACCCTGATAGTTCCCTTCGACCCGATGGCTGAGGTCTTTGTTTGCCACGGCCCCCAGAACAGCCCCGGTTTCTGTCAAACCACGATTGACGGTTCCGATCAGGTCATTGACCTGTTTGGCAATGATTGCAAATTCATCCCCTTTGCGCTGACCCTGCAACCTCTTGGTAAAGTCTCCGGCGATTGCTGCCTCAATGGTATCACCAAGTTGATCGCGAAGCGTCTGGATAATTCTGTCTCTCTCCTGGGAAGCTGCAGCCATCTGGTCGATGGCATCATTTATCCTGCCCACGGAATGTGCAAACATGCCCATCATTCCCTCAGGACGTATCTTGCGATAAAATTTGCCCTCGCTGGCCGCGGTAAGAGCAAGGGAGGCCTCACGCACAAACGCATCATTGATATCAATCATCGAATTGACCCGATCCGCGGTCAGCTTGACGTCGCCCCGCGCCCGTGAATCGATAACCCGCTGGTCAAAATCCCCCTCCCGGACAGCGTTGCAAACAGTTTTGATTTTCTTCAAAAAACGCTTGACCGCCATGACATTAAACATGACGAGCCCGACAGCGAGAAGTTGGACCGAGGCAGAAACAACAATCAGGTCCACACCGGCACCGGTATAGGCAATCCATACCGAAGCCAGCGCGGCAACACCGCCAATAGCTGAGAAAATAATTACCTTAGAGAGAGAGGACAAATTCATCATACCCCAGACCCTTTTCTTCCAAAATATTCATCAGCAATGCGTAGCCCGCTTCCTGACCTTGTTTGCGATTGCTGTAGCTGTTCTCTTCTTTCAAGAGAACATCATAGAGCGCGGAAACAGCAGCGATTGCATCCCGGGAGGGCTGCCGCCGATTCGAATGATAAGAAGTGACCTCACCATCAGCATTCATGCTCGGGGTGACATGGGCAAGCACCCAATAATAATCCCCACCTTTGGTTACATTCACCACATAGGCAAAAATCTCATCACCTGCCTGCAGGCGCTCCCACAGCAGCTGAAAAATGCAGCGCGGCATCATGTCGTGCCGGATGAGCGCGTGGGGCTTGTCCAGAACCTCGTTCAGAGTGAAACCGGCAATATCCAGAAATATGTCATTGGCATATGTAATGTGGCCCTTAAGGTTGGTTTTGCTGACAATCAGTTCATTTTCACCAAGCTTGCGCTCCTCGCCCCGTAATTGCAGCATATCGCCCCCCTTGTTTGTCAGACGTTAAAATTACCAACCATTGGTTAATAAGGTGTTTTACCTAAGTATCTCGCGCTGCCTCGCCTCTTGCGCAGGCCAAAGTCATCATTCTCACCTCTCATGCGAAAACACTTCCAACCCACAAAAGCTCACCTCTGATTGCGCTCATGGGCGAAAAGCGATATCGCAAGACGGGCGTCCGTATTTTTGGACATGGCAGGCCACAGCGCTCTGACCCTGGGGTTTTTATCCGGCACAATCACAGGCGCTCGAATAAAACCAGACTGGCGCCTTGAACTTTCAAAGCGCGAAATCACACAGGGACGGGATACTGAAATCATGATCTTACAGCGCCGAATTCTTGTTGCGCTGGTAATAGTGCTTTTGGCCTCGGTGGCCTCCTATATCACCCTTGGGCAGTATTTTTCTCGACAGGAAGCCTCCCAGACCCAGAAACGCGCAGTATTCTTTGCCCAAACCATTGATGACG
This sequence comes from Hyphomicrobiales bacterium, assembly GCA_026981645.1. GTDB lineage: Bacteria > Pseudomonadota > Alphaproteobacteria > Rhizobiales > Devosiaceae > DROE01. Next base: position 5,269 of record JALSII010000032.1, read on the forward strand.
CCCTGCGTCGCCTCAACCATCTGCCCTTCGTGATCGCCCAAAACCCGGTGGTAGCTCAGGCACTGGAAACAAAAGACGGTACAGCGCTCAACCCCCTGCTCAAAACATTCGCCAGCCGCGCCAATGCCTCACAGGTATTTCTGATGGACCTCAATGGCAAAACCCTGTCAGCCTCGAACTACCAGACCCCGGAAAGTTTTATCGGGAATTTTTATACCTTCCGCCCCTATTTCAGGGATGCCCTTGAAGGGAAAACTGGCCAGTTATTTGCCATCGGCGTCACCACGGGCGAACCCGGATATTTTGTTTCCGAACCGGTACGCAACGCGCAAGGGACAATTATCGGGGTGGTCGTGGTCAAAATCGACCTGGGAAACCTTGCCCGTTCATGGCAGGCATCGGGCGAACGCATTCTGGTGACTAATTCCGAATCGGTGGTGCTGCTGGCATCCAAGGAGAGTGACCAGTTCAGAACTCTCGCCCCCCTCTCCGAGGAAGCTTTGCGTGAAATGGCCGATTTCAGGCTGTTCGGCGACCGCCCGCTATTGCCTCTGGACTGGCAGGTTCAGGATGATGGTCGGGTAACTCTGAATGGGGCCGACCACATTCTGGCCCAGGCCAGCATCGAGCAGGAAAACTGGACCGTCCACCTGCTCACCTCCCTTTCCGGCATCCGCCAGCGCACCGCCCTTGCCGTGGTTGGTATTCTTGCGGTGTTGTTTGCTATCATTCTTGCAGTCACCGGTTTTCGCTCCGCCCGCCTGAAGCAGGCGCTGGCCAAATCCGATGCCGACCGCATGCGCCTGACCAGGGAGGTGAACGTGCGCCGCGTTGCCGAAACCCGGCTCAAGGCCGCCAAGGATGAATTGGCCCGCTCCAGCCGCCTTGCGGCTCTGGGCCAACTCTCGGCCTCCATCACCCACGAACTGGGCCAGCCCATTGCCGCCATGCGCAATTACCTGACGGCCCAGGAGCTGGCCGAAGGCGCAGCCCCAGGAAGCGTGAACAAACAGCTCACCGGACTGGTTGACCGCATGGAGAACATCAATAATCAGCTCAGGTTTTTCGCAACTCCCCGAATTGGCGAAAATGCCGAATTCGACCTTCGCAGCGCCGCTGATGCCGCTGTTGAACTGGTCAGCCACGGAGTAAACCCGGAAAACACCTCCCTGGAAAAGAAATACTCAAAAGACCCTGTACCGGTCAGCGCCAACAAACAACGTGTCGAACAGGTTCTGGTCAATCTTCTGCGCAATGCCATTGATGCTGTTGCCGACCAGGACCTTCGCCGGATAATTATTGAAGCCGGCCGGGAAAACGGCCATGGACGCTTCCATGCATTTGTGCGTGTCACAGATACCGGCCCCGGCCTTGAGGGACGCACCCTTGCCGAATTGCAGGAACCTTTTATGACCACAAAATCGTCCGGGCAGGGCATGGGTCTGGGGTTGGCTATTTCCTCCCAGATTGCAAGTGACCTCAATGGCACAATTGAAGCTGACGCCCCCCCGGAGGGTGGTGCCCGCTTCACGCTCACCCTGCCCCTGTCGCAAAACCCAACGGAGAAGCCGGATGAATAATGCCCCGTTGCGCATAGTGATTGCCGATGACGACCGCGAAATGCGCGCTTCCCTCATTCACCTACTGGAGGGCACGGGGTGGGAGGTTACCGCCTGCTCCAACGCCAAAACAGCACTTGAACGTATCAGGACGACAGAACCGGATGTGGTTCTTTCCGATGTGCGCATGCCGGGCATGTCTGGTCTGCAACTACTCAAATCCATGGAAAGCCAGAACAGCCCTCCCCTGGTACTGATTTCCGCCCACGGCGATATTTCCATGGCGGTGCAGGCCATGCAGGACGGGGCTTATTCGTTTCTCGAAAAACCCTTCGACCCGCGCCAGCTGCTGCGTATCCTGCGCCATGCAGCCGAAAACCATCAGCTTCATTCCACCACAAGGCGTCTGCGCAAACGCCTTGGCGAGCTTTCAGGGATTGACCGGGTTCTGCTGGGCGAATGCGAGGAGATGACAGCCCTTAGAACCGAAGTTTTCGAGATAGCCGACGCCAACGCCGCAGTGCTCATACAAGGGGCCACCGGAACCGGAAAAGAATTGATCGCAGGCGCGCTGCACTCCATGAGCGCACGCCGCGACCACATCTTTGTTTCGATAAACTGCGCAAACATGTCTGCACAAACCCTTGAAAAACAGATGTTTGGCGAATCAGATGGTCAATTGGGCCTGTTCCGCAAGGCCCATGGCGGCACCATTTTTCTGGATGAGGTAGCCGCCTGTCCCAGGGAAGTGCAGGTCAAGCTTTTGCGGGTTCTGGAAACCGGTGAGTTCACACCGCCCGGGTCCGATGAAACAATCACAACCGATGTACGCATCATCGCTGCTTCAAACGAAAACCTGGAAGCAAAAGTTGCAGCCGGAGAGTTTCGCGCCGATTTTCTCTATCGCCTCAACACCCTACAGATTAATCTGCCTCCCCTTTCCGGCCGCGGGGATGATGTCATCATGCTGTTTGAGCATTTTGTCTCTCAACTCAGCCAGACTTACGAAATTGAAGCTCCCGAACTCTCCACCGCGGACGCAGCGGCACTTCTGGCCTATGACTGGCCGGGCAATGTGCGCGAACTGCGCCACGTGGCCGAAAGGCGTGTTCTGGCCGCCCGGCGCGGAGGTGGCTCTGTTGCGACGGCTCTGCGCCTTGAAGATCCGGAAAACGATATTCCCGAAACCCTGCGCGAAGCGGTGGCAGCGTTTGAAAAGACACTCGTTGCCAAGTCCATCCGCACCCATAAGGGGCGCATGGACGCGGTCGCCGAAGCTCTTGGCATCGGCAGACGTACCCTGAACGAAAAAATCGTCAAGCTTGGAATCGAAAAAGAAACTCTTCTTAACGAGCGAACCCGCCCCTGACGCGCCCCTTGCGGGTTTTTGCCGGTAGAATTTCCGCACCCTGCAATTTTCTTCATAGGAAGCGCTCCTCTTATGCTGCATGTTCCTCAATATCGCCCGGCCCCATCGTGGTGGCTGGATTTATGGGAGGAAACCATGAAATTTTTAAGCAAGGCCACCATTGCAGCACTGGCCGTCTCACTTTCTCTTGCAGCGCCCGTCAAGGCTGAAGAAGCCAGCTATATTCTGGCCACCGCCTCGACCGGGGGCACCTACTACCCCGTCGGTGTGGCCATTGCCACGCTGGTAAAGGTCAAATTGCAGCCCAAATTCAAAATTGAAATGTCAGCCATCAGTTCCGCAGGATCAGGCGAAAATGTTCGCCTTCTGCGCGAGGGCGAAGCCCAGTTTGGCATCATGCAGGGCCTGTTCGGCTATTATGCAGCCACGGGTACCGGACCGCTGGCCGAGGTTGGCCCGCAGGAAAATCTGCGCTCCGTCACCATGCTGTGGCAGAACGTTGAGCAGTTTGTTATTGCCGCTGATGCCGTCAACACCGGCACCATGGCCGATATGGTTGCTCTGACCGGCGAAAGCATGGCTATGGGCAAGCAGAACTCGGGCACCATCGGCTCCAACGCCGCCCTGCTTTCAGGTCTGGGTGTCGATATCAACACCGATTTCAATCTGGTTTATGGCGGTTACACCCCTTCCGCCGAAGCGTTGCAGAACGGTCAGGTCAAGGGCATTGGCATTCCCGCCGGTGTTCCCACTGGTGCCCTGAGCCAGTTGTTTGCTTCTGCGGGTGACCGCATTGCCCTGCTCAACTTCACCGAAGAAGAGGCCGCCGCCGCTGACGGTGGACGCGGATTGTGGACCCCCTTCACCATTGAAGCGGGCACCTACCCCGGCCAGACTGAAGACGTTCAAACCATCGCCCAGCCAAACTTTCTGGCAACCAGCGCCGATGTATCCGAAGAAAACGTCTACATGATTACCAAGACCATCTATGAGAACCTGCCCTTCCTGCAGGCCATTCATCCGGCAACCAAAGCCATGGCCATTGAAAAGGCCATTGCCGGCCTGCCCCTGCCCCTGCATCCCGGTGCAGCAAGGTATTATGAAGAAGTGGGCATTGAAATTCCTGCCAACCTCATTGCTAACTAAACGCGAATAAAACCGCGCATGATCATTTCCGGCCCGGAATCTTTTCCGGGCCGGACCTGCATTCTCCCCTTTGGAGACAAACAATGTCCAAGGCCAGCGACCAAAAAGAGACGGCAGCCCCGATTCTGCCCAAAGCCGCCTCCGCCCTGCCAGTAACAATATTCTGCGCCCTGTTCGCATTGGCCCATGTTTACGTGGCCTTCGTGCCCGTTATTTCCGAATTTCAGCGCAATGTGTTCCACTTTGCCGGCTTTGCCTTTCTGGCAACGATTTTCTACCCCGCTTTCAGGGCAAAATCCGAAAAACACCGCGCTGTCCTGTTTGCGGAAATCGGCTTTGGCGTCATAGTTGCAATCGCCGCCGTCTATCTCTCCTTTGCCGAGAACGGCATCTATGACCGGGGTGTGAAATTCAACACTCTGGACTGGATTGCCGCCAGCATTGCCATCATTGGTGCTGTCGAACTGACCCGAAGGCTCACCGGCTGGGTCATTCCGATGCTGATAATCCTGTCCGTGACCTATGTGGGTTTCTGGGGCCAGTTCGTGGGCGGCATATTCTCCTTTCCCGGCCTGAGCTGGGAAGCGGTGGCCTTCCGCTCGATATTCGGCGACGACGCCATGTTCGGCACCATCGCCCGTATTTCCTCGACCTATGTGTTTTTGTTCATCATTTTTGGCGCGTTTCTGTTGCGCTCGGGAGCGGGGGAATTCATCATCGACCTGGCCCGCGCCGTTGCCGGTAAACTGGTCGGCGGCCCCGGACTTGTCGCGGTCATCGCCTCGGGTCTGACCGGCACCATATCGGGCTCAGCCGTTGCCAACACCGCCTCGACCGGAGTCATTACCATTCCCCTGATGCGCAAGGCCGGATTTTCTCCAAAATTTGCCGGGGGGGTCGAAGCCGCCTCCTCCACCGGCGGCCAGATAATGCCCCCCATCATGGGTGCGGGGGCCTTTGTCATGGCCAGCTTCACCCAAATCCCTTACGAGACCATCGTTGCCGTGGCCGCTCTTCCCGCGCTGCTCTATTTTCTCTCGGTGGCAATTTTTGTGCGCACCGAAGCCAAACGGCTCAGCCTGCCGCCCATGGAAGCCAGGGGACGCACGCTGGGCCAGGCTTTCCGAAAAGGGGGTGCCAGCTTCATCATTCCCATTGCCCTGCTCATCGGCCTGCTTGTATCAGGATTCACCCCCACCTATGCCGCTGTTATCGGCATCGTGGCCGTCATTGCTTCAAGCTGGCTGACCCAGAACCCCATGGGCCCACGTGCCGTGTTCGAGGCGCTGGCGCTGGGCACCAGAAACATGATTCTTACCGCCGTACTCTTGTGTGCCGTAGGGCTGGTAGTCAATGTGATTACCACCGCAGGCATCGGCAATACCTTCTCCCTGATGATTGCCGAATGGGCCGGAGGCAATATTCTCACTGCGATTGTACTGGTGGCGCTGGCCAGCCTTATTCTGGGCATGGGCCTGCCGGTTACCGCCGCCTATATTGTTCTGGCCACCCTCTCCGCTCCGGCGCTGGCGGGCATGATTGCCGACCGTTTTGTCATTGATGCGCTGGTCGCAGGCTCCCTGTCTGAGCCGGCCAAGGCCATCCTGATGCTGGGGGTGCCCGAGGCCATGCAAATGCTGGCCGGAGAAATCTCCCGGGGTGAAGCCAGCGCCCTTATCGCCTCCCTGCCCCTTGAAATTGCCGCACCCCTGCGCGATCTTGTCGTGCCGACTGAAATCGCACTGGCCGCCCTGCTTTCGGCCCATATGATTATCTTCTGGCTGTCTCAGGATAGCAACGTCACCCCTCCGGTGGCGCTGGCCGCGTTCACCGCTGCTGCCATTGCCCGCGCCCCTGCCATGGGTACCGCGGTGATGAGCTGGAAGCTGGCCAAGGGCATCTATATCGTGCCGGTATTGTTTGCCTACACCCCGCTGCTCTCGGGAGACTGGAGCGCGATGCTCACCGTGTTTGCCTTTTCTGTGATCGGGATTTACGGGCTGGCCTCGGCCATGCAGGGCTGTATGGAGCGGCCCATGGGGCTGAGCATACGCGCCGTGGCACTGGTCGCTGGCGGGGCCTGCCTGTGGCCCTCCGACATCCGCATCCAGATTGCCGGAGCGGTTGTTATATTGGCTCTGCTGATGCTTAACATACGGGGAATATTCACCAAACCCCTGGCACAAAACGCGCCAGCAGCCTGAGGCTGTCCGGGCACTGTTCTGTGAATAAACAAAGAGGCCTCCCACGCGCGCCTTTACTTCGCCAGCACTTTCTTGAGCGCCGGATAAAGGGCAAGATAGCGCGTATAAATTTCTTCGTATTTTGTGACGTTTCTGTCAATCGGCTCAATTATGCGCCCCGGCTGAACCATTATTGAGATGCCCTCGTCAATGCTGGAAAAATGCCCCGCCCCATACGCTGCAAGAACCGCCGAGCCGGTGGACGGTGCATCGGGGGAGGCAGGAACCCGCACCGGCACCCCTGCCGTATCCGCATGGATTTGCAGCCACAGGTCAGAGGCCGTGGCCCCGCCCCCGACTGTAATTTCTGTTTTGGCATAACCCGCGCGCTCAAAGGCATCCAGTATGGCTCGTGTGCCAAAACCAATCCCCTCCATCATGGCGCGAAAAATATGGTGTTTTTCATGGGACAAGGTCAGCCCCACCAGCGCGCCACGGGACAAGGGGTCCGTATAGGGCGTGCGGTTTCCCTGAAAGTGGTCCTGAACAATCAGTCCCTCACAGCCCGGCTCCAGTTCTGCGGCCTGCGCATTCAGCGTGTCAAAATCGAGCGTGCCCCCGCTCAAACGGCCCAGCCAGTTGATGATCGAGCCGGTGGAGGTCTGCCCCCCCTCAACAATATAGCGTCCCGGATAAACAATATCGGGATAGCTCCCCCAGACCCCACGCGCGTGCATCGGAGTGTCCGTGACCCCGAAAAGCAGATGGGAAGACCCCGTTATCAGAGCAAGCTGTCCCGGTCTGGAAACCCCAAGGCCGATCATCCCGATCAGGGCGTCAGCCCCACCCTGCACGACTTTCACCGAACGGGACAGCCCAAGTTCTTGGGCAGCGGCGGCTGTCAGAGTGCCGATAACCTCTCCGGGTGCGGCGACCCGTGGGGGCCATTTGTCTTGCAGTTCAGCCAGATCGAGCGCCTGAAGAAGGCTCACGGGCCAGCCTCCCCGGTCCGTGGAATAGTGCCAGCGCAGCCCCGCATTATCCAGACTTGCCACCCACTCGCCGGTCAGCTTGTAGGTCAGGTAATCCTGATATTCGCAAATCCGGTGTGCCTTTGAAAAAGTTTCAGGCTCATTGCGCTTGAGCCAGAGCGCCTTGGGTATCATCCATTCGGCTGAAACCGGGCCAGAGCCATCTCCGTTCAGCGCAAGAGCCTCATCCCCGGTCGCCAGCACCGCATCCGCTTCATCGCTGGCCCGCACATCCATCCAGATCAGTGCCGGGCGCAACGCGTCTCCGTTTTCATCCAAAGCAACCACCGAACAGCAGGTCGTGGCATAGGCAATGGCCTCAATCTGATCCCCTGAAATCCCCGCCTGCGCAATGGCGCCCTTTGAGGCTTTCACGAAATTCATCCACCAGTCCGCCGGTGCCTGCTCCGCCCGGCTGCCCGGCTTGAAATCTGTTTTATAGGCACAGGCACAACTGCCCAGACATTTCCCGGTGCGGTCATAAATCCGGGCGCGCAGGCTCTCCGTGCCGCCATCCGCTGTTAAAAAATAGGACATATGACTTCTCCCACTACTGCCTCACAACCCCGGCCCTGTTCAGACCTCCCTGAATATCGCCAGCGCCCTGCCCGCATACATAATGGCAGGACCTCCCCCCATTTCAACAGCAACTTCGAGCGCCTCCACCAGTGCGGCCTCATCGGCGCCCTGCCGCTTTGCCCCCTCCACATGGTATAATATGCAATCGTCACATCCCTGCACCACTGCTATAGCGGTTGCCATCAACTCTTTTTGCGCACTGGAAAACTTCCCGCTCTGCGTCGCTGCCCGGGCAATTTTGGTGAAACCCGCAAACATATCCGGAGCCGCCTTGGCCAGCCCTCCCATCCGCATCTTTGCCTCATTCAGACTTTCGCGAACTTTGCTCATCATGTACTCCCTGCAATAAAATCCTCAACACTTCGGCGGGTTGGTCCCAATGCACCATATGCCCCCCCCGGGCGAAATGATGCACTGCAACACTGCTGTTAAGGGCACAAGCGTCCTGCCAGTCAATAATACGGTCCCGGTGCCCCACCAGCACACGCGCAAGTGTTTTGCCTGCAACCTCTTCGAGCGCAGGCTTGATATCATGGGCTTGCCCGACCGAGCCGAACAGGGATTTGGCCAGTGCCTGAAGCCTTCCTCTTGTCAGTTCCCGATAGAGCTTTTCAATAGCAGTTTCTGACAGGCTCACCGGACGCTCTGTCAGCCGCCCCAGCAAATTCCTGACCTGATCAACGCAATCCGGGGCCGCCATGCCGGAAATGAATTCCCTGTCCAGCTTCAATCCCAGCCCCGCCGGCGCGATCAGTGTCAGGGAGGCGGACGAAACCACCCTGGCAAGCGCGAGGGCCGGAACAGCGCCAAGCGAATGGGCCACCAGATGAAAGGGTAGAGGCCCCATTATTTCCGCAACAAATTTGGCCAGATTTTTTGATAAATCCTGCGGGTTCTCAGCTTCAAGCCGGGTGGCTCCGTGTCCGGGCAGATCAAGAGCCACAACCCGGCACCCTGCTCTGGACAGGCCATTGGCCAACCCGGCAAACGTTGCCTGATCCCCGGAAAACCCATGGATCATCAAAAATGGAACGCCCCCGACAGGCCCATAAGTCGTGTAAGCAATTTCATGGGAAAAACGTGTCTGTCCGTCTTCATCTGCCGCAAGTGCCGCCTCCACATCTCCCTTTTCGATGCGGCCACGGCGCCCAGTACCAGAAATTTCATTTATCTCCAACTTGCTCAGACGCGCCAGGCGTCGCGCAACCGGTGTGGCCCGCACCATGCCAGACACTGTCTGTCCTGTGAGGGGAGTTTCTCCGTGCGCAGGCGATGAGAGAGCAGAATGCTTTTCCTCCTGCTTTTCCCCTTCCCCGTCTGCATCAACCGTCCAGTCTGGGCCCTCCCCGAGGTCAATTCTGGCGATAGGCTCGCCAACCAGCACCAGCTCGCCTTCCTGTTTCAGATGTTCTTTCATCACCCCGGGGCCAAGGGCAGGAAATTCCACCGCCGTCTTGTCCGTTTCCACAACAATGAGCAGGTCGCCGCGCTTGAATGTTTCGCCCGGCGCAATCAGCCATGCACTGATGGTTCCCTCTTCCATCGTTTCGCCCAGTCTGGGCATGTTCAGAACAGTACCGCTCATGCAACCAGCCGCATAACGGTTTCCTCGATCAGTTCGGCAGAGGGAATGGATCCCGCCTCCAGTTCTGCCGAAACAGAAATCGGACAATCCTCCCCGGCAATCCGCACCACGGGATCGGTCAGATAATCAAAGCATTCCTCAGAAATCCTTGCTGCAAGTTCAGCTGCCACCCCGCAGGTCAGCACCGCCTCGGAAACGACCACTGCCTTGCCGACTTTCTCCACCTCTTCCCGCACGGTTTCAAAATCCAGCGGATTGAGTGTGCGCAGATCAATCACCGTTGCTTCAATGCCCTGCCCGGCCAGTGCCCCGGCAGCCCTCATAACAAACTGCACCTGACGGGAATAAGTGATAATTACAACATCCTTGCCCCGGCGGCGCACTGCCGCCTTGCCCCAGGGCAGAGGTTCCTCTGCCAGATCGACATCCTCCTTCATGGCATAAAGGCTCTTATGTTCGATAAAAACCACCGGGTCAGGCTTGGTCAGACTTTGGCGCAACAGGTGATAGGCATCGCCAACCGTTGCGGGCATGGCCAGACGCAGGCCCGGCGTATGCATCACGAAGGCTTCCAGGCTCTGGCTGTGCTGAGCACCCGCAGAACGCCCGGTCCCCCCTTGGGTGCGCAGAACCATGGGGACACCAATCTGCCCGCCAAACATATAGCGTATTTTGGCAGCCTGGTTGCCCAACTGATCCATGGTCATGCCAATGAAATCCACATACATGAGTTCGGCCACCGGGCGCATTCCGCTCATTGCCGCGCCAATGGCCGCGCCGATGATTGCCGGCTCGGAAATGGGGGTATCGAGCAGGCGCTCAGGTCCCAACTTGTCAATGAGCCCCTTGGTAACCCCATAAGCGCCGCCATAGCGGCCCACTTCCTCGCCCAGAACAAAAATGCTTTCGTCCTCAACCATGGCATCATGCAGTGCCAGGCGCAGCGCCTCGCGATATGTTATCTCAGCCATGATGTCAGTCCCTTGCCAAAATGCGTGCGATACGAGTTCGTAATGGCTCCGGCTCCGGCTCAAGAGGTCCATAGACATCTCGGAACATCGAAGAAAGAGGAGGCGGACCGGAAGCAACCGCAAAATCCAGTGCTCCATCCATTTCCTGACTTATTTCTTCGTCCAGCCTGTCAAGAACATCCGGCTCTTCCCCTTGCGCGATCAATTGGTCGCGGCTAAAGAGCACCGGGTCTTTCTTGCGCCCCTCGCTTTCCTCTGCCTCACTCCGATACGGGCTTTTGTCCATGCGCGCATGGCCGTAAAAGCGGTAGCAGGAAACTGCCAGAAAGCCCGGTTTTCCTGCACGTGCGCTGTCAAACAAGTCCTGCGCAGCTTCCTGCACGAGCATGACATCAAGCCCGTCCACGCTCACCCCATTCAACCCGAATGCCAAGGCCCGTTCGTGCAGATCGGTCGCTTTTGTTGCCTGGTCAATCCGGGTTCCCATGCCGTACTGATTGTTTATACATACAAACAACACCGGCAGATCCCACAGCGCCGCCATGTTCATGGTTTCATATAAAATACCCTGCTGCATGGCTCCGTCCCCGAAAAAGGCGACTGAAACCGCGCCGCTTCCCGCACGTTTTGCGGCCAGCCCTGCGCCAACCACAACCGGAATTCCACCCCCCACAATGGCGTTGGCACCCAGGTGCCCCAGTCCCATGTCGGCGATGTGCATCGAGCCGCCCTTGCCCTTGCAATAACCGGTTTCCTTGCCCCCGATTTCTGCCATCATCTTGTTGGGATCCGCACCCCGGCTCAGAAAAATTCCATGCCCGCGATGGTGGGTTGTAAAAGTGTCTCCCTCGCGCATCACTGCACAGACCCCCACAGCGGCGGACTCTTCCCCTATGGAGAGGTGCAGCATGGAACCCGCGCTCTTGCCGCGAACAAACAGCTCACCCACCCTTTCTTCAAAAGTGCGTACCCGGCGCATCTGGCGATAAAGCTCCTTGAGGTCTCTGTTCGAGCCCACAATATGCTGGGGAGACAAATTGGCAGCAGTTTCGTTCATAATGGTCTCACAAAAGCTTGAGGCTGGTGGTGCGTGATACGATTGCCACCGCCACCAGAATGACGATGCCCTTGACGATGTTCTGGACATACGTATCCATCCCGATCAGGTTCAATCCGTTATCAATGATGCCGATAAACAGGGCACCGCAAAATGTGCCCAGAATGGTGGCTGTTCCCGGCCGGAACATTGTCATGCCTATAAAGACGGTGGCCAGCCCGTCCAGAAGATAACGCTCACCCACATTGGGTTGCCCCGACCCCAGGCGGGCAGCCAGCAGGGCTCCCGCGGCCGCGGCAAAAAGCGCAACGATGGCAAGGGCCGCCGTGCGGTAGAACACAATGCGTACACCGGAAAGCTCGGCCGCCTTCTGGTTGCCTCCGACCGCATAGATGTACCGGCCAAATACCGTTCTTTCCATCACGAACCAGGCCAGGACTACCGCCCCCAGCATAAAAAAAGCCAATATGGGAACTCCCATTATGCGCCCCTGGCCGAGAAAAAGAAAACTGTCGGGCAGGCCGCCATATATGGCCCGCCCGCCGGTCAAGAGAAAGTTTATCCCAAACAACACCGACCCGATGGCAAGCGTTGCAATGAGCGAGGGTATGCCCACCTTGGTGACAAGCAAACCGTTGGTAACCCCCACGACGAGCCCCGCAGCCATGCCGGCGCTGAGAGCAAACCACACGTCAAATCCGTTGACCAGCAGCATGGGCACCAGAATACCCGCAAGGCCAACAGTATAGCCCACCGACAGGTCAATCTCTTTTGCGGCAAACCCGAAAGTAAGGCCGCATCCCACGATCGTAAGAATGGATATCTGCTGCAGAATATTCGTCAGATTGAATATGGTTGCAAAGCGATCAATCGAAATTGCAAACCCCACAAACATGAGGATCAATACAACAAAGGTGGAATATTTCTGAATCCATTCCATGTTGATCATGGATTTTTTGTTCTGAGACGATGTCATTTTCTGCTCTTTCATGCTCATGCCGCTTCCCCCGTCAGCGCACCGATGAAACGCGCTTCGGAGAATTCCTCAGCAGGAATGCTCTTGCCGGGACGCCCGTGAACGAAGGGGACGACGCGCTGCGTTACCTGCTCTATTTCGAGCAAATCAGATGATGCGATCAAGACACCAACCCCCTGTTCGGCAAGAGCGCGTATCTGCCGGTAAATTTCCTGCTTGGCGCCAATATCCACCCCCTCGGTCGGCTCAATAAAGATCATCACCCGATACCTGTCTGCCGCCCCATAGAGCCACTTGCCAAGAGATACCTTTTGTTTGTTCCCCCCGGACAGTTCCCGCACCAGCTGGTTGCGATTGTTCAACTTGATATTTAACAGGTCCACAATGCGCATGACCTCGGTTTTTTCCGCGGCGAGGTTCAAAACGCCATGGTTGGCAGCAAAACTGGAATGCACCATGGAAAGGTTTTCTGTCACCGAACCGTCAGGCATCAACGCATTCTCCATACGATGGTCAGGTACGAAGGCAACGCCGTTGCGCTGCATTTCCCGTACGTTGCCGGCGACATCTTTTCCGCAAATCCTGACGGTCCCCGACAAAAGTCCCTGCCGGGAATACAAGGAGCGCGCAAATCCGAAATGCCCCGCCCCCGTCAGCCCGATCAGACCAACAATTTCTCCCGCCTTCAGCGAAAACTCGGGCACGTCAACCTTTCCCGCTTTCCAGTCGTTCACCTCCAGAACAGTGGTCTTGCCAACAGGTTGGCTTGGTTTCTTCTTGAACACCGCTCCCTCGTCAGCAGATCGGCGCAGCATCAGGTCGACCAGACCTGATTCTGTGGTATCTCCGGCCCCAAGCGTATCCACATGCTCGCCGTCACGCAGTACGGTAATGCGGTCTGAAAGCTGTTTGATTTCGGAAAGGAAATGACTGATAAGCACCACCCCGACGCCTCTGGCGGGCAGGCTGCGGATAATTTCCCACAATTGCATCTTTTCCCGACTCTGCAATGCGGCAGTCGGCTCATCCAGGATGAGTATGCTGGTGTCACCCCGCAGAGCGCGTACAATTTCTATAATCTTTCGATCCGCGACATCAAGCTCCCCTACCGGCTGGTCCAGAGAAATTGATACTTCGGGAAACCACTTGTGCAAAAGGGAGTTGGCCTGCTCCATCAGTTCCTGATGCCGCAAAACCCCACCCAGGCGCCTCGGCTCCGCCCCCAGAAGAATATTTTCTGCCCCCGTCAGTTGTGGAACCAGGCTGCCCTCCTGAGAGACATGGGCAATTCCGTGCAGCAGCGCCAGGCGCGGTGTTGTCAGCTTGACAGCATTGCCCTCAATAAGAATTTCACCATGACTCGGTGCCAGCGAACCGCCCAGAATATTTACAAGGGTTGATTTTCCTGCCCCGTTTTCGCCGATCAGGCCATGAATCTCATCGAAGCCAAAGACCACGTTAACATTGTTCAACGCACGACCTCCAGGGAAGTCCTTCACGATATTGGCGAGCTTAACGCTCATGACCCGCACTCCAAAATAATATGCATCCGACCCCCACTCTGGGCCGGGCCTCCCATTACATACGCAAACCCAAAAAGCGCCAACACCCTGAAACTGAGCTGCCGGCTCCCCGGCACCGGTTACAGCAAAGCCAACCCTCTGCCCGCAATCATGAATACTGATCGCGGGCAGTAATGTTGCCCCCTTAACGGAAGTCTTCGCAATTATTCTTTGTCACCAGGGGCGCATCCATATAGACGGTCTTGCTCGGAACCACATCAGCGGAATCTTTGCCATCTTCAACGATGCTTGCAATCCACTGACCGACCTGCGCACCCATCCCCTCAAAGGGCTGGCTGACAGTTGCAATCATCATGCTGTCCGGCTTGCAGACCTCATCAATTGCCTGGGGGTGTCCGTCAATCCCGATCACTTTCACATCACTCAGACCGGCAGCTTTGAGCACATTGATTGCTGCCTGCGCGGGCTCGTCCCAGGGTGCCCAGACCGCATCGATATCAGCACCATAACGGGCTACATAGTCCTGCATCCGGCTGGTTGTATCTTCAAAGAACGCAGTATAGTCGATATTGTGTTCGACAAGGACATTCACCCCCTGATATTCACGCAGGACGTCAAGCATGACATCACCGCGCTTACGGGTGCCATGATGCTCCGCCATGCGCAGGAAGATGAGATTCCCCTCGCCGCCCATTTCATCCAGCAGATAGGGGGAAACGTCAGCCGACATTGCCCAGTTATTCGTGGTGACATCAACCACCACACCATCAATATAGCCGCTATCTACGGAAAAAATCGGAATTCCCGCTTCCGCTGCTGCAGAAATGGCTGCACGGGACGCCCGCAAATCCGACATTGTGATGATAATTGCATCTACGCCGCGCGAAGCTGCATCTTCCAGGTTTGAAGCAACCGCTTCACCCGAACCACCAGAATCAAGGTAAGAGACGTTCCAGTCCTTGCCGGTTTCTTCCAACCACTCCTGGAAACCTGCCTTGACGCGTTGCTCGGACTGTGCCGCAGCGTTTGAATGTACCCAGGCCACATCAATGGCCGACGCAGCACCTGTTGTTACCATCAACGCGGCTGCGAAAAGCGTGACTATCTTGGTATGTTTCACTTCATATTCCTCCCTAGGGTTTAGGTGAGACGCTCCTCGGAAAAAGCAATTTTCCTAACGTCTGCAGGATGACTCATAGGACATTGTGGTACATTTGTCTAGCGTCATTACATTTGTATTGCAACAGGGCTTGCCCCCGGCCGGGTTTGCGGCGTATCTTGCCCGGAAATGACAGAAATCAGTGAACGCCAGCTCATGGCCCGGGCTGCCTGGCTCTATTATCTGGGCGGATTGAATCAGGAAGAAACCTCAGCCCGGATGGGGCTGACCCGTGCGCGCGTCAACAGATTGCTGCGCCAGGCCCGTGCAAGCGGGCTGGTCAGCATCTCCATTGATCACAGAGACATCGGTCTGCTCCCGGTCGAAAACGCCATCCAGCAGGAATTCGGACTGCAGTTCTGCATCTGCACCCCACCCCTGGGGCTGTCACCCGCGCAAATGGAAAGCAATGAAAATTTCGCAGAATTTCCGCAACGGGCGGTAGGCTCGACCGCAGCACAATATCTCCGTGACCTGCTCACGAGCAAACCCGACGCGGTAATCGGCACCGGCTGGGGGCGGACCCTGAACCAGATCACCCGGAACCTGGCCGGGGTAAAGGCACCAAAGGCCCGTTTCATCAGTTTGATGGGCTCGCTCACCGCCAATTCCGCATTCAATCCATTTGAGGTTGTTCAGGCTCTGGCCCATGCAACCGGCGCTGAGGGGTATTTTTTACCTGTGCCCTTCATCGCTGACACCAAAGAGGACCGGGAGGTTCTTCTGTCCCAGCACACCGTGGCGCGCTCCCTTGAATTGGCCAGACACACAGACCTGGCACTGATAAGCATAGGCGAGTTGACCGAGGTCTCCCTGTTGCGTCAGCAGGGCATGATCACCTCTCAGGAACTGGCCGCCTTGCGCGACGCAGGCGCTGTAGGCGACACCAACGGCATATTTTTCGACAATGCCGGCCGCCCCGTAAAACATTCTCTCAACGACCGCACACTGGCCGTGAGTTTTGACGACCTGAAGCGTTCGACCACAGTCATTCTGTCCGCCGGCTCACGCAAAGTGGAAGCCACGCGCGCCCTATTGCGCAGCGGCGTGGGCAAGGGGCTGATTATTGACGGGGATTCCGCCCTCCTGCTGGCTGAGCCGATAAAACAGACACCCGCCTGACTTTGCGCGCCCGCTTGCTCCGAGCTATGCCCCCCCGCGCACCCATTTCTGGGTGGCCATGTTGAGGTGAAAAAACCGAAGACGCGCAAGAGCAAGCCTGACCCTTTTCGAGCTGATATTATTGGCTGGATTATGCGCCCGTCTGGATAAGGACCAAGGCCTGCCTGTTGGTTCTTCAACCCTGGATGACTGGCTGTGCGCCAATTGAAACACCTATGAAAACGGCTGGCGCGCCCGAACTTTTCTTTGAAATCAAGATGATTTTGATAGCACGCAGATGGCAACTGCCAAGGCCGCCTGAAAATTGGTGCGGTCGAGAAGACTCGAACTTCCACGGGTTTTACCCCACAGCGACCTCAACGCTGCGCGTCTACCATTCCGCCACGACCGCACGTCATTTGGCAAAGAACGCGACACCCTCGGGGCGAAGCGGATTTCCGTGTAGCAAATCGCCTATCGCTTCTCAAGGGGAGATTGGGCTAAAACTAACTTTAAGCAGCGCGGTTCAAAGAACTGCTATTTTTCGATTTTTTTAGTCACTTCGATCGTCAAAGTGCCATCCTCAATGCGGACTTCCCCCTCCGCCACAAGCACATTGTTGGCATAGAGTCTCATCGGGTCGCTTTCAGTAGTATCCAACTCGATAACGGCGCCACGCCCCAGACGCAACAGGTGATGAACAGGCATGCTGGTTGCGCCCAGTTCCACTTTTATATCAACGTTGATACTGTCAATTATAGCCATGTTGCTCTTGAGAAAACCGCGTATATCCGCCACGCTTGAGGGAAACACAAAAAGTCTGAGCAACAATGCGCAAATCATGGTTAGTGAAGTGTTAATGACGACAGGTTTCGCTGAAAATTCACGTCCCCCGGCACTTTTGCGCTCCGACAAGAAGCCGGCGCAATGGCAGATTAGCGATGGCCTTGTGCCCTATCCCACGGCTTTGGCTGAAATGAAGGCCACGCTCGAGGGAATCGCTTCACAAACGGGTGCAGAAAAAGTATGGCTGCTCGAGCACCCCCCACTTTACACCTCGGGCACCTCCGCCAGCCCGGATGACCTGCTGACGCCCAACCGTTTTGAAGTGTTCAAATCCGGGCGGGGCGGGCAATTCACCTATCATGGCCCCGGTCAGCGCATTGCCTATGTGATGCTCGACCTGCGCCAGCGGGGGCGCGACATCCGCCTTTATGTCCGGAACCTTGAATCCTGGGTCATTGAAACCCTGAACGCCTTCAATATCAGGGCCTATCGCCGCCAGGGCCGTGTCGGCGTCTGGGTGAAGCGACCTGACAAGGGCCCCTCGCGCGAGGACAAGATTGCCGCCATTGGCGTGCGTGTTTCAAAATGGGTGAGCTTCCACGGCATATCCCTCAATATCAGCCCCGACCTTTCCCATTATGAGGGCATTGTGCCCTGCGGCATTTCTGATCAGGGTGTGACCAGTTTTGAGGATTTGGGCCATCTGGTTTCAATGCCGGAAGTTGATCTGGTTTTGCGCCGGACATTTGAAAGCCACTTTGGTCCTACAATCCATACCAAGTGACCCGGCAGCGATTCTGGTGTATGGGGATCACTCTTTATTTTCTTGCAGAGACGGGCGCATATGAACCTGAACGACCTGAAGAATCTGTTCACCGGTCCGGTTCTGATAAATCTGGACCGCATTATCACTCCAAAACTGATTACGCTGTTTTATCTGGGCGGACTGACTGCTATTGGGCTTTTGAGCATCAACCACCTGTTTTTCAGCTTCCGCTTTGGTTTTGGCAACGGCCTCTGGAGCATACTTGAAATCACTGTCTTTAGCACGTTGGCATTTATTTTACTCAGGGCCATTTGCGAGGTTGCACTGATATTCTTCAAGTCCCATGAGAAAGTGGTTACCGCCCACAATCGGAGCAGGCGGCTTGCGACTTCTCCCTCGCTCATTGAGGACGTGCGCGCAGCCATCGAAGATTTGGCCCAGGATGACGCCCCTGCAGAGTTTGAATCTAAAACAGCTCCCCGTCAAACTTCGGCAACAGAGCAGGCGGAAGCACCCGTCAAACGCGCAAGCCCCCGCCGGACGGCAAGGCGGGCACCAAGAACTACCAAATCAAGAGCCTCCAAATAGGCGGGATGCAGGCCCTCGCTTTTGGCAACCCGCCTATCCCTGCCCCCCAACCTTGGCTATTGTTTGACCTTTCCCCTTGATGGGATAAGAGATAATCCATCACCACTTTTGGCGAATAGACAATGAACCAACCCATAAAAACCGCCCCCAAAATCGGCCTTGTCAGCCTTGGCTGCCCCAAGGCGCTGGTGGATTCCGAGCGCATTCTGACCACTTTGCGGGCGCAGGGATATGCCTTCTCCCCCGATTATCAGGGCGCCGACATGGTGATCGTCAACACCTGCGGCTTTATCGACAGTGCCAAGGCCGAAAGCCTTGAGGCCATCGGCGAGGCCATCAGCGAAAACGGCAAGGTGGTGGTCACCGGCTGTCTGGGCATTGAAGAGGATATGATCCGCAAGGTTCACCCCAAGGTGCTGGCGGTCTCCGGTCCCCATCAGTACAGCCAGGTGGTTGAAGCGGTGCACGCTGTTGCGCCCCCCGTTCACGACCCCTTTGTCGACCTGGTCCCCCCCGAAGGCTTAAAACTCACGCCAAAACACTATTCTTATCTCAAGATTTCAGAAGGCTGTTCAAACCGCTGTTCTTTCTGCATAATCCCTTCCATTCGCGGCGATCTGGTGTCGCGCCCGGTGGCCAGCGTGCTCTACGAAGCCGAGAGGCTGATCAAGGCAGGCACCAAGGAGCTTTTGGTAATCTCGCAGGATACCAGCGCCTACGGGCAGGATCTGAAATATGCCCCCTCAAAATTTCACGGGCGAGAAGTGCGGGCAAAATTTTATGATTTGTGTGCCGAACTGGGGGAGTTGGGTGCCTGGGTGCGCCTGCACTATGTCTACCCCTACCCCCATGTGGATGCGGTAATCGAATTGATGGCGGCGGGCAAAATCCTGCCTTATCTGGACATTCCCTTCCAGCACGCCTCCCCCCGCCTGCTCAAGGCCATGCGCCGCCCGGCCAATCAGGAAAAAACCCTTGCCCGCATCAAAAGCTGGCGAGAAACATGCCCGGATCTGGCCATCCGCTCGACCTTCATCGTTGGTTTTCCCGGCGAAACCGAGGAGGATTTTGAACAATTGCTCGACTGGATGGATGAGGCTGAAATCGACCGGGCCGGGTGTTTTGAATATGAACCGGTGGCAGGCGCAAAAGCCAACGAGCTTGAGGGCATCGTGCCCGATGAGATAAAACTGCATCGTTATAACCGTCTGATGGCCCGGGCGCAGGAAGTTTCGGTCAAGCGTCTGGCTCAAAAAATCGGCAAGACCATTGAAGTTCTGGTCGATGATGTGCGCCGGGACGAAAATCAGGCGCTGGCCCGCTCCAAATGGGACGCGCCCGACATTGACGGGCAGGTGATTATTGACAATGCAGGTGGCATCAAGCCCGGCGATCTGGTGGAGGTGATTGTCAACGATACGGATGCCTATGACCTGTTTGCAACGCCGCTGGAAGCCAAAAAATGACCGTGCACAGCACCCATCAAATACCCTTGCGAAACGGTGTGCTGGCGCTGGGGCCGATGCCGCTAATCATGGGCATACTCAATGTTACTCCTGACAGCTTTTCCGACGGCGGCGAATATACAACGCTAAACTTGGCCCTCAGCCACACAAAAACAATGCTTGAGGAAGGCGCCGACCTCATCGACATTGGCGGCGAGAGCACCCGTCCCGGCGCCAACGAAGTAACCACCCAGCACGAGCTTGATCGTGTCGTTCCGGTCATCCAACATCTGGTGGCCGAGGGCATAAAAGTTCCCCTTTCCATCGACACCTACAAGGCGGTGGTTGCCGACCAGGCCATTCAGGCCGGCGCCAGCATCATCAATGATGTTCATGGCCTGCAGCGTGAGCCCGAAATGGCCGATGTCGCCGCCCTTTATGGAACGCCGGTGGTGATTATGCACTGGGACCGGTCCCGCGAAATCTCCCTCGACCTCATTGGCGAGATGAAACGATATTTCGAAAAGTCCATCTCCATTGCCGACAAGGCCGGGATTGAGCGCAAAAAACTCATTCTGGACCCCGGCTTTGGTTTTGGCAAAACCCATGCCGAAAATTTTGAGCTTTTGCGGCGTCTGGACGAACTCACTACACTGGGCCACCCGCTGCTCATCGGCACCTCGCGCAAGTCCATGCTTGGCACGCTGCTTGATGTGCCGGCAAAAGAACGGGTGGTGGCAACGGCGGCAACCAGCGTGCTGGCCTACGAAAAAGGCGCGCACCTTTTCCGTGTGCATGATGTAAAAGAAAACCGGCAGGCCCTGCAGGTGGCGGTGGCCACCCGATATGGACCCCCTCTGGTCGAAGGGCCGTGAACATGAACCTTGAAACCGATGATGTTATCATTCTCAAAGGCCTGGCTTTTTACGGCTATCACGGGGTGATGCCCGAAGAGGGCAAGGTGGGGTGCCGCTTTTCCCTCGATGTCACCTGCGGGCTGGACCTGACGGCGGCGGCAAAAAGCGACGACGTGGACGAAACCATTTCCTATGAGTTCATCTTCAATATCGTGCGTGACGCCTTTGGCGAGCATCGGTTCAAGCTGCTCGAAGCACTGGCCCAGCACATTGTTGAGCGCCTGTTTGAGGCCCATGAGGAAATCAACTGGGTGCAAATCCGGGTCGCAAAACCCGAAGCCCCAATTCCCGTAGTCACCGGAGAATTTGCCGTAAAGCTGACCCGGCAGCGCCCCGATGGCTGAGGCATGGCTTGGCCTTGGGGCCAATATGGATGACCCGCCCGCGCAGCTGGAAGAAGCCATTTCCCGGCTTGGCACCCACAAGGAAATTGAAATTTCCGCCCGCTCATCAACGCTGGTCAACCCGCCATGGGGCAAAACCGACCAGAACCTGTTCCACAATCTGATGCTGGCGGTAACGACCACTTTCACCCCGCAGGAACTGCTCGCCACCTGCCTTGACATTGAAACACAAATGGGCCGGGTGCGCGGTGAAAAGTGGGGCCCCCGCCTCATCGACATCGACCTAATTGCCTATGAGCGGTTGGAAGTTCAAAGCCCCCGCCTCACCCTGCCCCACCCTCACGCTCACGAACGGATATTCGTAATGAACCCGTTGCGCGAAATCGCCCCTCGTACCGCTCGCTGGATTGCTGAGCGTGCCGAAGCTGCCCAACGGGCAACACCCAAATCGCGTTGACAGCCAGCTTTCGAGCGAGAGCGTGGGTGCGTATCGACCCTCTTCTCCCTCCCCCCTTTTGCGGGGAGGGTCGGGGTTGGGGGAGGGAAAGAAAAGTGCCGGTGGTGCGTTTATACCTCATCCACCAGCGCCAGAACCCTGAGCGCGGCGTCGAACTCCGCCCGGCGTTTTTCAAGGCGCGCCTCAGCTTCACTGTCTGCACCCCAGATGCGGGCATTGTAATTTTCATCCACATGGGCAGCCTCCCAGGCGGCATCCCCCTCCGTGAGTTTGTGCCGCAAGGCAATGGCCAGCAGACCGGACCCGGTAAGCCCGGTAATCGACATAAGTGTGGTGGCCGCAAAATGGTTCAGGTCGGCAAGAGAGTCTTTGAGCCGCGCCAGGGTTGCCTCGGGCTGGTCTTCGTGAACAATACCAACAACGGGCCGAAATTTCACCGAAAAATGTCGGGAAACCTTCGACAGAATGGTATCCCAATGCTGTTCCTGCAAAGCGACCAACTCCTGCGGACTGTCGGCGCGAAACAGCATCAAGTCATTACCAGCAAAGCTGATGATTTCGTCCCGAAGCGCTCCAAGTGCCGCCTCTCCCCCTTCAACTGCTGAGTTGACCAGACGCACAACCGGCATTGAGGCCGCATCAATATGGCTCGCCTGTGCCTCCCATTCCGCAACCATCAGCGCTGCCAGCTCCCGCGAGGGCACGGTGACTGCCGTCCGCCCCGGGGTTTTTGTCGTCCGCCCGTCAAGCAGAATGGAAAAGCCTTCTGCGGCCTCCCCAACCTCAGCCTTTTCATAAAAACGCTTGGGCAGCTGGGTTTTGGTATGGGCCTGGGCGCGGCCAAAACCGTCATCCATGTGCTTGTGGGCTTCTTCAATGATTTCGCGCATATCAGTTCTCTACCAGTTTCTCGATTGCATCGCTCAGGGCCGAAAAATCATCAATTATCATATCCGCACCAGCGGCCCGCAATTCGTCTATGGGGTGATAGCCCCAACTCACGCCGACGGACTTCACTCCAGCAGCAAGCGCCATATCAATATCGTGATTGGTATCCCCAATCATCACCGTTTGCTCAGGGTCAGCGCCAACCACGGACATGGCGGTAAAAATCATCTCCGGGTTGGGCTTGGACATGTTGGTGTCTGGGGTTTGCAGGGAAGTGAACAGGGAAAGCAAATCATGGGCCTTGAGTACACGCTTTGTGCCCACCAGCGGCTTGCCGGTTGCCACAGCCAACAGCGTATCATTGCGGGCATCCAGTGCTTTAAGCATATCCAGCGCCCCGGGAAACAGAGCCTCGCGCATGGAAGCGGAAGCGGCGGCGAGATACTCGCGCCGATAGAGATTGCCCAGTTCAGTCACCAGCATTTCGTCGGCATCCGGCGCGATGCGGCGCACCCCCTCAAAAAGTCCAAGCCCGGAAATCGAGCGGATTGCTTTTTCATCAGGCCCCTCCCTGCCGACGCTGACAAAGGCGTTGGTGACCGCCTCAACCACCAGCGCCACTGTATCAATAAGGGTTCCATCGAGGTCAAAAATCACCAGTCTTGGTGCGCTCATGCATCCTCCGGGTCAATTTTTTGCACATCATAACGTGCCGCATCAAAACCCAGCATATCAAAAGTCTTTTGCATATGGGGGGGCAGAGGCGCGCTGATATCAAGACGTTTGCCACTGCGCAAGGGCAGCGCCAACCGCCGCGCGTGCAGATGCAGACCCCGCCCCAGCCCTTCGGGTGCCTGCCAGTTCCAGTCGTCCATCTCAAAATAGCGCGGGTCGTCCAGAATGGGGGTGCCCAGATTCATCATATGCACCCTGAGTTGATGGGTGCGCCCGGTAACCGGTTTCAAGGTCACCCACGAGAGTTTGCGGGCAGCGTTTTCAGTTACCGAATAATGGCTCATGGAGTGCTGCGCGCCCTTGAAGCCCTTTTCGACCACCACCACCTGCTCGCCGTCCCGCGTTGGTTTTTTGGCCAGAAAGCACGAAATCGTGCCCTGCGCCGGATTGGGCACCCCCGCAACTATCGCCCAGTAGATTTTGCGGGCCGAACGCGACCGGAACACGCCACCGAAATGGGAAGCAACGGCGCGGGTCTTGGCCACCAGCAAACAGCCCGACGTGTCCCGGTCGAGCCGATGCACCAGCCTTGGCGCTTCTCCCTTTTTGTCGGGCAGGCTTTTGAGCATGCCGTCTATGTGACGTTTGGTACCGCTCCCCCCCTGCACCGCAAGCCCGTGCGGTTTGTTGAAGACATAGAGGTCGTCATCCTCATACAGAATGAGGTCGCGCAAAAACTGCGCGTCCTCGCGCCGGTTGTGCTCAGGCTTTTGCTCCGGCACCGGCTTGTCGTCCACCGGGGGCACCCGCACCACCTGCCCGGCACTGAGGCGCGTACTGGCCTTGACCCGCCCCTTGTCCACCCGCACCTGGCCCGTGCGCAAGAGTTTCTGCAAGCGGCCAAAGGGCACCTGCGGATAATGAAGAGAGAACCAGCGGTCCAGCCGCATACCCTCTTCGTCCTCCCCAACCGGCTGATGACTTACCCCGCTCACAAGGGTAACCCGCGCATGAACAAAAGTCCCGCAAAGAGCGCCAGAATTGAAAGTACCACGGACGCGGATATATAAACCAGCGCCTGCCCCATCTCGCCGCGCTCCATCAGAACGATTGCATCAAGAGAAAAGGCGGAAAAAGTAGTGAACCCGCCCAGAAGGCCCACGGCAACAAAAAGGCGCGCTTCGTTTTGCCAGCCTGGCAGCAGTTTTGCCAAAAGGCCCACCAGCAGCCCCATGACCAGAGAGCCAAAAACATTGACAATCAGGGTAGCGAAAGGAAATCCGCTGACCCCCATGCGCCCGACCAGCACCCCGATGCCATAGCGCCCCATGGCCCCCAGTGCGCCCCCTGCCCCCACCATAAGGAAAGCGTTCATTCTAAATTATCCTGCCCCTGTTTGCTCTCTTCGTCCTTTTGCGCCTTCTTTGAGCGCAGACGGGCAAAATAGTCGAGACGTTTTTTTATCTCACGCTCAAATCCGCGTTCCAGCGGCGTGTAAAACTCCTGCCGCCCGATTTTTTCCGGGAAATATTGCTGGCCTGAAAACCCTTCGGGGGTGTCGTGGTCATAGATGTACCCCTCACCATATCCCTCCCCCTTCATCAGTTTTGTGGGCACGTTCAGAATAGCCATCGGCGGCTGGGGCGAGCCGGTTTTTTTTGCCAGCGCGCTGGCCGCTTTGAAGGCGGTGTAAACCGCGTTGGATTTGGGGGCCAAGGCCAGATAGACCACGGCCTGGGCCAGCGCCAACTCGCCCTCGGGAGAGCCCAGCATCTGGTAGGCATCGCGCGCCGCAATGGCCTGCACCAGGGCCTGAGGGTCGGCCATACCGATATCCTCAACCGCCATGCGAATGAGGCGGCGTGCCAGAAACATCGGGTCCTCCCCGGCGTCAATCATGCGCGAGAAATAATAAAGCGCCGCATCGGCGTCCGAGCCGCGCACGGTTTTGTGCAGCGCCGAAATCAGGTTGTAATGGCCGTCCTGCGCCTTGTCATAAACCGGCGCCCTCCGCTGCACCAGCATGACCAGCCCCTCATGGTCCAGCGTTTGCGTGTCACTGGTTGCCGCCAGCACTTCTTCGGCCAGCCCCAGCACCGCCCGCCCGTCACCATCTGCCAGCCCGATGAGAGAAAGCCGCGCTTCTTTCGTCAGCGGCAGTTTACGCCCAAGCAGGGTTTCAGCGCGCTTGAGCAGGTTTTCAAGGTCCTCGGCGGCAAGGCTTTCAAAGCGTAACACCTGCGCACGGGAGAGCAACGCAGCATTCAGTTCAAACGAGGGATTCTCAGTTGTTGCCCCAACCAGAACCAGCGTTCCGTCCTCCATTACGGGTAAAAACCCGTCCTGCTGGGCTCGGTTGAAACGGTGAATTTCATCGACAAACAAAAGCGTGCGCTGGCCGGTGCGTCGGGAAAAGCGCGCCGTCTCGAACACTTTTTTCAGGTCGGCAACCCCTGAAAATACTGCCGAAATCTGCTGGAACTGAAAGCCCACCTCATCGGCAAGAAGGCGTGCGACCGTGGTCTTTCCGGTGCCCGGTGGCCCCCACAAAATAAGCGAACTCAGACGCCCCGAAGCAATCATCCGCCTGAGCGCTCCCTCCGGTCCCAGCAGGTGGTCCTGCCCGATAACTTCGCCAAGAGCAGCAGGACGCAGCCGGTCGGCCAATGGCCGCGAGCTGTCATCCTCTGGCTTGTCGCCATTACTGTCAGGCGAGAACAGGTCGCCCATTGCTTTGCCCTTTCAGAGCGCTTCCAGGGTAAGTGGCCCTGATTATCCGGTTCCCAAGCGCGGATAATTCAAAGACGTCAAGAGCCTTGTTTTGACGCGTTTCAAAATATGCTGGCTTCTGTCTTCATCGTTTTCGCGAAGGATGTTTGACAATCCCCAACTCGTAAAGGCTTTCAGCCGCCGAAATGGTGGCTTCCTCGGGGGTACGGTAGTCGCGCCCCATAAGTTCCGCCCCATAGGAGCCATCATAGAGCCGGATGGTATCAAGGTCAGCAGAAATCTGGCGGATAGTCCGGTCAAACCGTCCAAGAAAGCGCAGCAGCCATTTGGGCGCCGCGCGGCCGGGCACCTTCACTTCGGGATAATTGGCCCCCAGCAGTCTCGCAATAGAGATAAACTCCATATATTGTGCGTTGGCGATGACCCTCCGCCCGGCGCTGGTGGGATTGAGGAACGCCGCCACATGAATGTTGGCCACGTCCCGCACGTCAACAACCCCAATACCCCCCGGAGGCATTGCAGGAACCTTGCCCGCCAGAACCCGGCGCACAATTTCAAGCGAAGCGCTGGTGTCAGCATCAACCGCCGGTCCGAACACCATGGAAGGGCACACCGTTGTCAGCCTGACACCATTGCGCTTGGCCGTTTCCCAGGCCAGAACCTCGCTCCTGACCTTGGCTTCGGGATAGGCCCATGTGCCCTTAAGTCCCTCAACACTGGTCCAGTCCGCTTCGGTAAAGCGCACGGTGCCCTTGTCGTTTTTTACCCCGTAACCGATGGCGGCAATGGATGAGGTCATGATGATGCGCGAAATACCGGCACTGTGAGCAAAGCCCATTACACGCTGCGTACCCTCGATGGCCGGGCGGATAACATCGTCACGCACCTTGGGTTCTTTCATGGGAACAACGGTTGCCACATGCATCACCCCGTCAGCCCCCAGCATGGCTTCGGCCCAACCGGTGTCGCTCAGCAAATCGCAGGTGAACAGGGAAAAGCGCTGAAAGGCCGGTTTGGCGACCATCTCGGAAATGGATTGCCGCACCTGGGGGATTTTTGCCTGAGAACGCAAGGTTCCGCGCACCGCAAAGCCCAGTTCGAGCAATTGCGCGATGATGTGTTTGGCAATGAAGCCGGAAGCCCCCGTAACTACAACCGTTTTCAAATTTGCCATGTCGGCAATTCCCTATCCATTACTTGAAAATCTCCGGGATATCCGTTCAGAAGTGAACCGGGCAAACCATCAGCTTAACTATTTGTGGCATCGTGTCAGCATTTGCAAAGTAAAATTCACTGGATTGTGGAAGACATCAACAAAAAAGGCAGCCGCGTTAATCACGCAACTGCCCAATCACGGAATTTTCTTGGCTACTACTAAGCAGCAACCTCATCGGCATCGTCAGAGACGAAGTCAGCCGTGGGGCCCGAATCCTGTCCCTTGGCCTCAACATCACGTTCGACAAACTCTATAACAGCAATCGGCGCGTTGTCCCCATAGCGAAAACCGGCCTTGAGCACTCGGGTGTAGCCGCCCTGACGGTCCTTGTAGCGTTCCGCCAGCACATCAAACAGCTTGGCGACAATTGCAGTATCCCCGCCCAGTTTGGCAAGGCCCTGGCGGCGGGCATGCAAATCGCCACGTTTGCCAAGGGTTATGAGCTTTTCCACAATCGGGCGCAGCTCTTTGGCCTTGGGCAGCGTGGTCGTGATTTGTTCATGCTTGATCAACGCAATGGACATGTTGACAAACATCGCCTTGCGATGGCTGGACGTCCGGTTTAGTTTGCGGCCGGCTTTGCGATGGCGCATTTGAACTCTCCTTTACTTCACACCCCTCTTTTTTCAGGGGCATGCCTGTTCTGTTATGTTCGAGCGTGCAGCCCAAACGTCAACCGATCAATAATGATCCTCGTAACGCTTGGACAGTTCGTCAATATTCTCCGGCGGCCAGTTGGCCACATCCATTCCAAGATGCAGTCCCATCTGCGCCAGCACTTCCTTGATTTCATTCAGCGACTTGCGCCCGAAATTCGGAGTACGCAGCATCTCGCCCTCGGTCTTTTGAATAAGGTCGCCAATGTAAACGATATTGTCGTTCTTCAGGCAATTTGCCGAACGCACCGAAAGCTCCAGTTCGTCCACCTTCTTGAGCAGTGCCGGGTTGAAAGCAAGCTCGGGCACTGTGTCCTGAGCAACCTCTTTTTCGGGTTCTTCGAAGTTCACAAAAACCGTAAGCTGATCCTGCAGAATGCGCGCGGCATAAGCCACAGCATCTTCAGGGGAAACGCCGCCATTTGTTTCGATCTGCATGGTCAGCTTGTCATAGTCGAGCACCTGCCCCTCGCGGGTGGGCTCCACCTTGTAGCTGACCCGGCGCACGGGCGAATAAAGTGCATCAACCGGCACAAAACCGATGGGCGCGTCCTCGGGCAGATTTTGTTCAGCCGCCACATAGCCCTTGCCGCTGTCAACGGTGAACTCGATATTGATTTCAGCGCCATTATCCAGATGACACAGAACCAGTTCAGGGTTGAGCACTTCAATATCGCCGGTGGTTTCGATATCACCGGCAGTGACCGTGCCCGGTCCCTTTTTGCTCAGCGTCAGGCGCTTGGGGCCTTCCGCTTCCATGCGCAGGGCAATTTCTTTAACATTCAGCACCAGATCGGTGATATCTTCGCGCACGCCGGGCACCGAAGTGAATTCGTGCAGCACACCGTCAATTTTCATTGCAGTGACAGCCGCCCCCTGCAGGGAGGACAACAAAACCCGGCGCAGTGAATTGCCCAGCGTCAGGCCGTAGCCGCGCTCCAGCGGTTCTGCAACGACTGAGGCCAGCCGGTTGTCTTCACTGTCGATGACGATATCCAGTTTGGTCGGTTTGATCAAAGCCTGCCAGTTGTCTTGGATCACGTTCAGCATCCTTTTATGTTCGCGGCTGCAAAATCTCTGCCGCACAGCCACTTGGATTAAAAAGCCGACCCGGGCGGGAGAGAAGTCCTCCGCCCCGGGCGCAACTGATGGGTTAGACGCGCCGCCGTTTGCGCGGGCGACAACCGTTATGGGGAATTGAAGTCACGTCACGGATTGTAGTGACGTTGAACCCGGCCGCCTGCAATGCACGCAGCGCCGACTCCCGGCCCGAGCCCGGACCACGCACCTCAACCTCAAGGGTTTTCATGCCATGCTCCTGAGCCTTGCGTGCCACATCCTCGCCAGCAACCTGAGCCGCGTACGGAGTAGACTTGCGTGAGCCCTTAAAACCCATGGTTCCGGCGGACGACCAGGCAATGGTATTGCCCTGTGCATCCGTAATAGTGATCATGGTATTGTTAAAGGAGGCGTTTATATGGGCAACGCCGGTAATGATGTTCTTGCGCTCGCGGCGGCGAACGCGAGTGGTTTCGCTTTTAGCCATTTAGTTCCTCAATTTCGATCTCATCACCGCCCCAACAAAATCGCCAGGCGGCTCCACCGAAGACCCCAAAATTTTGGAGGTCTTATTTCTTTTTGCCGGCAATCGGCTTGGCAGGACCTTTGCGGGTCCGTGCATTGGTATGAGTGCGCTGCCCGTGAACCGGCAACCCGCGCCGATGGCGCAAACCGCGGTAGTTACCCAGATCCATCAGCCGTTTGATGTTCATGGCCACACCGCGGCGCAGATCCCCTTCAACCACATGGTTCTGGTCAATGGATTCACGGATTTGAATAATCTCGGCATCGGTCAGTTCGTTGACACGACGATCGCCAGGTATTTTTACGCTGGAGCAGATATCTTCAGCGATTTTGGGTCCGATCCCGTGAATATATTGAAGTGCAATAACCACACGTTTATTCGTCGGGATATTGACGCCAGCAATTCGAGCCACGCCGCTCTCCTTAATAAAAGGTCGGATTTTTAACGGTGGCAGCGCCACCAAACCCAATTCAACAACAAGGGACCGGCATACGACCCCCACTCATTTTGTGCAGGAACCGAATCCAGTCCACGATATTTTCGAGACTGGCGCGGTTCTAAGGATTTGCCCCGGTGAAGTCAACAGGCTTCACCCCGGTGCAATACTCTATTTTTCAAGCACCTCTGCGATGCTCCGGGTCACCTCTTCTATCGAAGCCATCCCGTCAACGCTTTTCAGATTTCCCTGTTTTTTATAATAGGCAATCAGCGGTTCGGTCTGCTCGGCATATACCGCCAGCCGATTGCGCAGAACTTCCACATTGTCATCAGCTCTGGCCCCGCCTGTTTCTTCAGCACGCGCCTTGATGCGCTCGATAAGCGCATCAGCATCAACGTTCAGAACCAACACCCCGTCAAGGGTAATGCCCCTCTCTTGCATGATTTCATCAAGTGCCTCGGCCTGGGCAATCGTTCTTGGAAAGCCGTCAAGCACAAAACCTTTGGACGCATCTTCATCGTCCAGCCGTTCCGACACAATGCCGCAAACAACCTCATCAGGCACCAAGTCGCCCCGGGCCATAATGGCTTTTGCTTCCAGCCCCATGGGTGTCTGCGCCTCAATCGCTGCGCGCAGAATATCGCCGGTGGAAAGCTGGGGAATGCCATAGCGTTCAATCAGCATCTGGGCCTGTGTGCCCTTTCCCGCCCCCGGCGGTCCCATAATGATTAGCCTCATCGTCGCCTCTTGCCTCCCAGTCGCGATTTTTTCACCAGCCCGTCATATTGTTGAGCAATCAGGTGGCTCTGTATTTGCGCAATTGTATCAAGCGTTACCGTGACCATAATCAGAAGCGAGGTACCACCAAGGAAGGCTGAAACATTGAGCTGGGAAACCAGAACCTCGGGAATGAGCGCAACAACCGTAAGATAGGTCGCCCCGATAACCGTAATCCGGCTGAGCACAAAATCAATGTGCTGGGCAGTGCGTTCTCCCGGCCTGATTCCTGGGATAAAGCCCCCGGAGCGCTTCAGATTGTCCGCAGTTTCGGTGGGGTTGAACACAATTGAGGTGTAAAAGAAGGCAAAGAACGCAATCAGCGAAGCATAGAAAGCCAGATAGAGCGGTTGTCCACGCCCCAGAAGGGCCGCCAGAATCTGCAGCCAGTTCGCTTCGGTCCCCGACTGGGCTGCAAAAGAGGTGAACGTTGCCGGCATAAGCAGGAGTGAGGAGGCAAAGATCACAGGGATAACACCGGCTGTGTTGAGTTTCAGCGGCAGGTGCGAAGTGTCGCCCTGGAACATTTTATTGCCAACCTGGCGCTTGGGATACTGAATGAGCAAACGCCGCTGGGCCCGTTCGAAAAACACGATAATGGCAACCACCACGATCGCAAGAACCAGCAGGCCAATCACGCCAATGGTGGGCAGTGCGCCGGTACGGCTGAGTTCCAGCGTCTGGGCGATGGCTGAGGGTAAAGTGGCCACAATGCCCGCAAAAATGATCAGCGATATTCCGTTGCCAACGCCCCGGGCGGTAATCTGCTCGCCCAGCCACATCAGAAACATGGTGCCGCCAACCAGCGTAATCACTGTTGAGATGCGGAAAAACCAGCCAGGACTGGTCACAACCCCCTGACTTGCCTCCAGCCCGATGGCGATACCATAAGCTTGCACCGTGCAGAACACCACGGTCAGATAGCGGGTGTATTGGTTGATTTTCTGACGGCCGGACTCGCCCTCTTTTTTCAATGCCTCAAGCTTGGGAGAGGCAGAACTGAGAACCTGGATGACAATGGAGGCGGTAATATAGGGAATAAGGTTGAGGGCAAAAATTGCCATACGCTCAACCGCACCGCCCGAGAACATGTTGAGCATGCCTGTCAGGCCTTGCGAGGCCTGCTCGAAGGTGGCCGCATAGGCGTCCGGGTCAATACCGGGAACCGGAATATAGGTGCCCAGGCGGTAAATCAGCAGCGCCCCAAGGGTGAAGATGATACGCTTTTGCAGCTCCTTGGCTTTTGAAAAAGTCGAAAAGCTCAGGTTACGTGCGAGTTGCTCTGCTGCAGATGCCATATTTTTTCCTTCAGGGTCGCCGTTTCTCTATTTAGGCGCCCTGCTCAGCTTTTTCTACGGGCGTGTCAATTTTTCCGCCCTTTGCTTCCACTGCCTTGCGGGCGCCTGCGGAGGCGTGGGCAACCCTGAAGGTCACCTTCGAAGCCTTGAACTCAGCATGGCCATTGACCAGGCGAACCCCGTCAAGAACGCGACGAATAACCCGTGCCTTGACCAGCGCTTCCCCATCAATGATACCCTTGGCATCCAGACGGCCAGCGTCGATTGCATCCTGAATGCGATCGAGGCGAACGGCATTGAACTTTTTGGCAAACGGATTATTGAACCCGCGCTTTGGCATCCGCATGTGCAAAGGCATCTGACCGCCTTCAAAACCCTTGATTGCGACGCCGGAGCGGGATTTCTGTCCCTTGACACCACGCCCGGCAGTTTTGCCAAGGCCCGAGCCAATGCCGCGCCCCACGCGAGTGCGCGCCTTGGTGGCTCCGGCATTGTCTTTGAGTTCGTTCAAACGCATTTTATCGTTCCCTTCGGGTTTCAGTTCGTCTCGACAACGCGTACGAGATGGGAAACCTTGTTAATCATGCCGCGAACCTGCGGGGTGTCTTTAAGAACCCGGCGGCGATGCATTTTATTCAGGCCCAGACCGATCAGAGTAGCGCGCTGGCTTTTCTCACGGCGAATGGGGCTTCCGATTTGTTCAACGGTTACGGTTTTGTCAGCCATAGCTCTGAGGTCTCTGTTTCTGTTTAAGCGTCAACAGCGGATTCGCCGCGGCGTGCCTGCAGTTCGGAGACCTTGAGGCCCCGACGCGAGGCCACCGAGCGGGGGCTGTCCACGTTTTTAAGCGCGTCAAAAGTTGCCCGCACCATGTTGTAGGGGTTGGCTGAGCCTTGCGACTTGGCCACAATATCATTGATGCCAAGGGTCTCAAACACAGCGCGCATGGGACCACCGGCGATAATGCCGGTACCGGCAGGTGCTGCGCGCAGATAAACCTTTCCTGCACCATGGCGGCCCGAAATATCGTGATGCAGGGTCCGCCCCTCGCGCAAAGGAACGCGGATCATCTGACGCTTGGCCGCTTCTGTGGCCTTGCGGATTGCCTCGGGCACTTCGCGTGCCTTGCCGTGGCCAAAGCCGACCCGGCCCTTCTGATCACCAACCACAACCAGTGCCGCAAAGGCGAACCGGCGTCCGCCCTTTACCACTTTGGCCACACGATTGATGTGAACCAGGCGATCCACAAATTCGCTATCGCGTTCCTGGACATTTCTCATTGCTTCAACCAGCTCTTGTTAATTCGTTTTTCATTCAAAAATTAAAACTGCAAACCGCCTTCACGGGCCGCGTCAGCCAGGGCTTTCACCCGGCCATGATAAAGATAACCGCCGCGGTCAAACACCACAGTTGTGATACCCGCCTTGGTTCCACGTTCAGCGATCAGCTTGCCAACTTCAGCAGCACCCTTCTGATCGGACCCCTTGATTTTTCCACGCAGGCTTTTGTCCAGAGAAGAAGCTGCGGCCAGGGTTGTGCCGGCTGCATCGTCGATAATCTGGGCATAGATATTCTTGCCTGACCGGAATACGGAAAGGCGCGGGCGCCCCCGTGCTGAACTCTTCAGAGCCCGGCGCACGCGCTGGGAGCGGCGGCGCAATCCTTGAATACGGTTTGCCATGATGGGCGCTTTCCTTACTTCTTCTTACCTTCTTTACGGAAGATATATTCACCTTCATAGCGAACACCCTTGCCCTTGTAGGGTTCGGGCCTGCGGTATTCGCGAATATTTGCAGCAACCTGACCGACCACCTGCTTATCGCTCCCCGAAACGATGATTTCAGTCTGCTGTGGTACCTTGATGTCAACGCCCTGGGGGGGCTGATAAATCACATCATGACTAAAGCCAAGGGTCAGTTTAAGGTCCCTGCCCTGCATGGCGGCGCGATAGCCCACACCGCTGATAAGCAGCTTTTTTTCAAAACCCTCGCGCACACCGGTGACAATATTCTGCACCAGCGCCCGCGATGTGCCCCAGTTGGTCCGGGCCTGTTTGGTGTCATTGGCCGGAGAAAATACAAGCTCTGCATCTTTCTGCTCAACCTTGACGTAATCCAGAACCGTGACACTCAGTTCGCCCTTGGGGCCTTTTGCGGTCACTTTTTGACCGTCAACAGACACCGTCACACCTTCAGTGGACACCGGTAATTTGCCAGTACGTGACATTTTTCTCTAAAACCTTCCCGGTTCAAATTCTCTTGCAAGTTCTCTGCGCCCGGTCCTCTAGAAGACCCGGCACAAAACCTCGCCACCAACATTGTTCGAACGCGCCTCGTGGTCAGCCATAACCCCTTTGGGGGTTGACAGAATGGAAACACCCAGTCCATTGGCCACCTGCGGGATATTCTTGACCGAGGCATAAACCCGGCGACCGGGGCGCGATACACGCTGAATTTCCTGAATGACCGGGCTGGAATTGGAATATTTCAGCTCAATCTGGAATTCAGAGATACCATTCTCCAGTTTGCTCTCGCTATAGCCGCGGATATAGCCTTCACTCTTGAGCACATCAAGCACATTGCCGCGCAACTTGGACGCAGGCGTGCGTGTGGTCTCTTTGGAGCGCATCTGTGCGTTGCGAATACGCGTGAGCATATCACCAAGGGGATCAATAAGTGTCATATCCTGCTCCTTACCAGCTCGACTTGACCATGCCGGGCACATGCCCGCCATTGCCCAGTTCACGCAGGGCGATACGGCTCATCTTCAATTTGCGGTAAACCCCGCGCGGACGGCCCGAAACTTCACAGCGATTGCGAATCCGAACCGGAGACGCATTGCGCGGCAACTCATTCAGCTTCAGCTGGGCGTTAAATCGCTCTTCCAGCGTCACGGTCTTGTCAGAGACCATGGCTTTAAGCCTTGCCCGCCGCTCCGCATACTGTGCGGCTAGCTTGCGGCGTTTGTTGTTCTTTTCAATGGCGCTCTTTTTTGCCATCAGATTTCCTCTCTTGCTTCTGCCCTGTTCGCCACTATTGCGGAAACGGGAAGCTGAACGCTCTAAGCAATGCGATTGCCTCTTCGTCGGTCCTGGCTGTGGTACAAACGATAATGTCCATACCCCAGATTTGGTCGACCTTGTCATAATCAATTTCGGGGAACACAATGTGCTCCTTGATGCCCATGGCAAAATTGCCGTTTCCGTCAAAGCTCTTGGGGTTCAGCCCGCGAAAGTCCCGGACTCGGGGCAATGCGATATTGATGAGCCTGTCAACGAATTCATACATACGGGCCTTGCGCAAGGTAACCTTGCACCCAAGAGGCATGTCTTCGCGCACCTTGAACCCGGCGATGGATTTGCCGGCATAAGTTGTCTGCGCTTGCTGCCCGGCAATCAGAGTCATGTCGGCAACCGCCGCCTTGACCTTCTTGGTGTCATTTACAGCTTCGCCAACGCCCATATTGAGCACGATTTTGTCGAGTCGGGGCACTTCCATGGGGTTTTTATACCCGAATTTCTCTGTCAATCCGGCGCGCACGACCTCCTCATAATGGGTGCGCAGGCGCGGAACGGGTACCTCAGCCATTGATCACTTCTCCGGAACGCTTGGCGACGCGCAACTTTGCGCCATCCTTGATTTGAAAGCCGACACGGGTCGGTTTGTTGTCCTTGGGGTCGGCATAGGCAAGGTTGGACAGGTGAATTGGGGCTTCCTTGGAATAGATGCCCGCCTCCTGGCTTGCCGACTGTTTGGTGTGGCGGCGCACGATATTGATGCCCTGCACCAAAGCGCGGTTTTTCTCAGGAAGAATTTGCAGGATATCTCCTGTCTTGCCCTTGTCTTTGCCGGTCAGAACAACAACCTTGTCGCCCTTTTTGAGTTTAGCAGCCATTTAGAGCACCTCCGGTGCCAGAGAAATAATCTTCAGGTGGTTTTTGGCGCGCAGTTCACGGGGAACCGGGCCAAAAATACGGGTGCCGATGGGCTCATTATTGTTGTTCACCAGAACCGCAGCACTGCGATCAAAACGAATAACTGTGCCATCGGGGCGCCGGATGTTGGCCGCAGTGCGCACAACAACCGCCTTGGCGACCTCACCTTTTTTGACCTTGCCGCGCGGAATGGCATCCTTGATGGAAACCACAATGGTATCGCCCACATGTGCGTATTTGCGTTTTGAGCCGCCCAGCACCTTGATGCACATGACCCGCTTGGCGCCGGAATTGTCAGCAATATCCAAATTTGATTGCATCTGAATCATAGTATCGATGCCTTCTTGTTATCGGGCCGCGAACAATGCACGCTGCCGTTTAGCCTCAAAAATTCACTAAACCGATTTTACAACCGACCAGCGTTTGTTCTTTGAAATCGGCGCACATTCCTCAATAGCCACCTTGTCCCCGATCTTGACCGCATTAGTCTCGTCGTGGGCCTGGTATTTTTTGGAACGGCGCACCGTTTTTTTGTACAAGGGGTGGGGGAAGCGTCTTTCGACACGCACCACAACCGTTTTGTCATTTACGTCAGAGACGACAGTCCCCTGAAGAATTCGTTTTGGCATAAGCTTGCCCTTAACTTGTAGCTGTGCGTTTTTCGCGCAGAACAGTTTTAACCTGCGCGACTTCGCGGCGAACCTGACGCACACGCGCCGTTGATTCCAATTGTTGGGTGGCCCGTTGAAAACGCAGGTTGAACTGCTCTTTCTTCAAGGCCTCAAGCTGGTCCTTCAGCTCATCGACCGTTTTGGCCCTTACATCTGCAATATCCATCTCTCAACGCTTTCCTAGTCTGCAATGCGCGAAACAAAGCGCGTCTTGATCGGCAGTTTCATGGCCGCAAGCCGCAAGGCTTCGCGCGCAACTTCTTCACTCACACCATCAAGCTCAAACATGATCCGGCCAGGCTTGACCCGGGCAGCCCAGTATTCAGGCGCGCCCTTGCCCTTGCCCATGCGCACTTCGGTGGGCTTGGCAGTAACGGGAAGATCAGGAAAAATCCGAATCCACACCCGGCCTGCACGTTTCATGTGACGGGTCATCGCACGACGCGCCGCTTCAATCTGACGGGCAGTGATGCGTTCAGGCTCCTGAGCCTTGAGGCCATACTGGCCAAAAGTCAGCGCAGTGCCACCCTTGGCAGCGCCATGGATACGGCCCTTATGAGCTTTGCGGAATTTGGTACGTTTTGGTTGCAGCATTGCCCTTGTCCTCTATTTCGCGCCACCCGGTGCGGGGCGATTACTGCCCCCCCGGCCCTGTCCGCTACCGCCAGGTTTTCCACCCTCGGTTGCCCGACGCTCGTGGGCAGTCGGATCATGCTCCATGACTTCGCCCTTGAAAATCCAGACCTTGATGCCAATAACACCATAGGTGGTTGATGCCTCGGCAACCCCGTAATCTATGTCTGCGCGAAGCGTATGCAGCGGCACCCGACCCTCGCGATACCATTCGGTACGTGCAATATCAGCGCCCCCCAGACGACCCGCCACATTGGCGCGAATACCAAGAGCACCCATGCGCATGGCAGTTTGTACGCCACGCTTGGTTGCCCGGCGAAACGCCACCCGGCGTTCGAGCTGCTGGGCGATGCCTTGCGCTACCAGGGTTGCGTCGGTTTCGGGTTTGCGCACCTCAACAATGTTGATGTGCACCTCTGAATCGGTGAACTTGCGCACCTTGGAGCGCAGTTTTTCGATGTCAGCGCCCTTTTTGCCGATAACAATGCCCGGCCGCGCCGTATGAATGGATACCCGGCACTTGCGGTGCGGACGCTCGATAACAATTTTGGAAACCGCTGCCTGTTTCAGCTCTTTGGTGAGCATATTGCGGATTTTGATGTCTTCCTGAAGAAGGTCACCATATTCACCCTTGTTCGCATACCAGCGTGAATCCCAGGTGCGGTTGATGCCCAGACGCATACCGATCGGATTGACTTTTTGACCCATTATGCGGCCTCCTCAGCTTCACGAACGATTATGGTCAGGTTCGAAAACGGCTTCAAAATCTGTGCACCGCGACCTCGCGCCCGGGGCTTAAAACGCTTCATAACCAAAGACTTGCCCACATAGGCTTCGGCAACGACCAAAGCGTCGGTGTCCAGATTGTGGTTGTTCTCGGCGTTGGCAATGGCGCTTTCCAGCGTCTTTTTGACGGCAATTGCAATGCGCTTGGGCGAAAAGGACAGGTCGGCCAGTGCGGCTTCGACCTTCTTTCCCCGAATGGACTGGGCCACAAGGTTGAGCTTTTGTGGGCTGGTGCGCACCCGGCGCAAAACCGCGCGGGCCTCGTTGTCCTTAAGGGAGCGCCCTCTTTTTTGCTTACCCATGATCTAGCCCCTTCTCGCGCGCTTGTCGGCGCCGTGGCCATAATAGGTCCGGGTTGGCGAAAACTCGCCGAACTTGTGACCGATCATGTCCTCGGAAATCAGAACCGGGATATGCTTTTTGCCGTTGTAGACCCCAAATGTCAGGCCAACAAACTGGGGCAGGATCGTCGAGCGCCGGCTCCAGGTTTTGATGACTTCACTGCGGCCGCCTTCGCGGACCTTTTCAGCTTTCTTGAGCAGATACCCGTCGACATACGGGCCTTTCCATACGGAACGAGACATCTCTTAACGACCCTTCCTGGCGTGCCGTGAGCGGACAATAAACTTGTCCGTTGATTTGTTGGTGCGGGTTTTCTTGCCCTTGGTCGGCACACCCCAGGGTGTAACCGGATGGCGGCCACCCGAGGTGCGGCCTTCGCCGCCGCCGTGGGGGTGATCCACCGGATTCATGGCCACACCGCGAACCGAGGGGCGTTTGCCCAGCCAGCGTTTACGACCCGCTTTTCCAAGGTTGGTATTTGAGTGGTCCGGGTTGGAAACTGCACCAACCGTTGCAAGGCAGGAGCCGTGCACGATGCGCTGTTCACCCGAGTTGAACCGCAAAATCGCCCAGCCCTGATCGCGGCCCACATACTGCGCATAAGCGCCGGCGGAGCGTGCAACCTGCCCGCCTTTGCGCGGCTTGAGTTCAATATTGTGGACAATGGTGCCAACCGGCATTTTTTCAAGCGGCATGGCGTTGCCCGGCTTGATGTCCACCGAATTCATAGAGGACATAACCTTGTCACCTGCACTCAGACGCTGGGGAGCAATGATATAGGCCTGCTCGCCATCCGAATAGGTGATCAACGCAATAAAGGCCGTACGATTGGGGTCATATTCAAGGCGTTCAACCGTGGCTTCAACATCAAAACGTGTGCGCTTGAAGTCAATCAGGCGATAGGTCTGCTTGTGCCCGCCACCGCGACGGCGCATGGTGATGCGCCCGCGATTGTTGCGCCCGCCTTTGGAGCTGAGCCCTTCTGTCAGTTTCTTGACCGGAGAGCCTTTCCACAATTCCGATCGGTCAATGCCGATCAGTGCGCGCCGACCGGCGGACGTGGCGTTATATGTTTTTAATGCCATAATCTAATCCTTACCGTTTTCGCGCTTCAAAGACCCGACGCAATGTCGATGGTTTGCCCATCAACCAGCGTCACAATGGCCTTCTTGACATCCTTGCGTTTGCCGATCTGGCCGCGAAAGCGTTTGGTCTTGCCCTTGCGGACGTTTACGTTGACAGCCTTGACCTTGACCGAAAACAGCTGTTCAACGGCCGCCTTGATCTCGGGCTTGCTTGCGTCAATGGCCACATCAAACACAACCTGATTGTGCTCGGAAGCCATGGTTGATTTTTCAGTAACCACCGGAGCGACGATCACGTCATAGTTGGAAATCTTGCTCATGCGAAACGCGCCTCCAGAGCTTCCAGAGCCGCCTTGGTCAGAACCAGTTTGGAACGGCGCAGAATATCATAAACATTGATGCCCTGAACCGGCAGCACGTCGATAAGGGGAATGTTGCGCGCCGCCAGCGCAAAATTACTGTCCACTTCAGCACCGGCAATGATCAAGGCGTTGGAAAGCTCGGCCTTGCTCAAAGCGGCCCGCAAAGCTGCGGTTTTTGCTTCCTTGACTTCAGCCTTGTCGAGCACAACAAGATCGCCCGATTTGGCCTTGGCGCTCAGAGCATGCTTGAGGGCAAGTTGGCGTACCTTCTTGGGCATGGCAATGGCATGGCTTCTGGGGGTGGGACCAAAAGCACGACCGCCAGAACGGAAAATATTGACCTTGCGGGTACTGTGGCGCGCCCCGCCAGAACCCTTTTGCCGGACGAACTTGCGCATCGAGCCGGCGATATCAGCGCGGTTCTTCACCGCATGAGTGCCTGCCTGGCGTTTGAGAAGTTGATAACGAACCATGCGCTGCAGGATATCCTGACGCGGCTCAAGACCAAATACACTCTCATTCAGACTGACCTTCCCCGGTGACTTGCCCGAAAGGCTGGTGACTTTAAGTTCCATTATTCCTCGCCCCCGGTTGCAGCATTTTCGGGCGCTGTCGCCTCATCATTATTGGCAGCATCGGGCGCTGTGAACGAACCGGGAAAGGCTGCGCCCTCGGGTGCCGAGCTTTTGACCGCATCGCGGATGAGAACCCACCCACCCTTGGAGCCAGGCACCGAACCCTTGATCATGATCAGACCGCGCTCAACATCGGTTTTGACCACTTCCAGATTTTGGGTCGTCACCCTTGCATTGCCCATGTGACCGGCCATTTTTTTGCCCTTGAACACCTTGCCCGGGTCCTGGCTGTTGCCGGTGGAACCGTGCGAGCGGTGAGAAATGGACACACCGTGCGAAGCGCGAAGTCCTCTAAAATTGTGCCGCTTCATCGCTCCGGCAAAGCCCTTGCCGATAGAAGTTCCAGTCACATCAACCAACTGACCGTCAACAAAATGGTCAGCCTGCAATGAGGCTCCCACTTCAATGAGGTTATCAGGGCTCACGCGGAACTCTGCCACATGGCGCTTGGGCTCGACCTTGGCAACAGCGAACTGCCCCCGAAGTGCCTTGACGACATTTTTTACCTTGGCCACACCAGCGCCCAATTGCAGCGCGGTGTACCCATCTTTATCTTCCGTCCGCTGGCCCACCACCTGGCAGTTTTGCAGACCCAGCACCGTGACAGGCACATTAGTGCCCTCTTCGGTGAAAATGCGGGTCATGCCCAGCTTCTGTGCGATCAATCCAGAACGCATCGGTTCAACCTCTTCTGCTCTTTTAGAGCTTGATTTCGACATCAACGCCAGCGGCGAGATCGAGTTTCATAAGTGCGTCAACGGTCTGCGGTGTCGGATCAATAATATCCAGCAGACGCTTGTGAGTGCGGATTTCAAACTGTTCCCGGCTCTTTTTATCGACATGGGGAGACCGATTGACGGTAAATTTCTCAATTCGTGTCGGCAATGGAATCGGCCCGCGAACCTGAGCGCCGGTGCGTTTCGCCGTAGAAACGATTTCACGCGTCGAGGTGTCAAGAACACGGTGATCGAAAGCTTTGAGCCGGATGCGAATATTTTGACTGTTCATAAACGTTTTCCCGAATACGGTCGTTGCGGCGCCCTCTTTTTACAAGAGCGCCGCGATTGTTGAGCCGTGTCTACTCGATGATTTTGGAGACGATACCGGAGCCAACCGTACGACCACCTTCACGGATAGCAAAGCGCAGCTTTTCTTCCATGGCGATGGGAACGATCAGTTCCACATTCACTTCAACACGATCACCGGGCATAACCATTTCCGTACCCTCAGGCAAAGTTACAACACCGGTCACGTCAGTGGTGCGGAAATAGAACTGGGGACGATAATTGGTAAAGAACGGCGTGTGACGACCGCCTTCATCCTTGCTTAGGATATAGGCCTCACCAATAAACTTGGTGTGCGGAGTAACCGAACCGGGCTTGCACAGCACCTGTCCACGCTCAACTTCAGTCCGATCAATACCACGGATCAGAGCACCGATATTGTCGCCTGCTTCGCCGCTGTCGAGCAGCTTGCGGAACATCTCAACGCCGGTAACCGTGGTTTTTGTGGTGTCTTTGATGCCCACGATTTCAACTTCGTCGCCCACATTGACAATACCACGTTCAACACGGCCGGTAACAACAGTACCACGACCCGAAATCGAGAACACATCTTCAATGGGCATCAGGAAAGGCTGATCCTTGGGACGTGAAGGTGTGGGAATATATTCGTCCACGGCCTTCATAAGTTCAAGAA
Organism: Hyphomicrobiales bacterium; assembly: GCA_026981645.1. Taxonomy (GTDB): domain Bacteria; phylum Pseudomonadota; class Alphaproteobacteria; order Rhizobiales; family Devosiaceae; genus DROE01. The sequence goes on from JALSII010000032.1 coordinate 47,221, forward strand.
TCGAGTTCTTGCCGATTTCATCGTCGCGCCCCTCAAGAGCGGCCAGAGCCGAGCCCTTGATGATTGGAATATCGTCACCGGGGAACTCGTATGAGGAAAGCAGTTCGCGAATTTCCATCTCGACCAGTTCGAGCAGTTCTTCGTCGTCGACCTGGTCAACCTTGTTCAGGTAAACAACCAGCGAAGGCACGCCAACCTGGCGGGCAAGCAGAATGTGCTCGCGGGTCTGGGGCATAGGACCATCGGCCGCCGAAACCACAAGAATTGCACCATCCATCTGCGCGGCGCCGGTGATCATGTTTTTCACATAGTCGGCGTGTCCCGGACAATCAACGTGGGCGTAGTGGCGATTATCGGTTTCATACTCAACGTGCGAAGTGGAAATCGTGATCCCGCGCGCTTTTTCTTCGGGCGCTTTGTCGATCTGGTCAAACGCTGTTACCTCAGCGCCACCGCTTTCAGACAGCACTTTGGTGATTGCCGCTGTAAGAGTTGTTTTGCCGTGATCAACGTGGCCGATTGTGCCGATGTTCACATGGGGCTTGGTGCGATCAAACTTAACTTTCGCCATTTTTTTCTCTCCGTAATTGCCTCAGCTCCAGGGCTTCGCGCAAGGTCATTCGTGTGGTCAGACAAATCCGCCCTTTAAGCGTATTTTGCCATGATTTCGGTGGCAGTGGCCTGCGGCACCTGTTCATAGTGGTCAAACTGCATACTGTACTGGGCCCGGCCCTGGCTCATGGAACGCAAGTTGTTCACATAACCAAACATGTTAGCCAGAGGTACAAACGCTTCGATAGTTGTGGCAACACCACGGGATTCTGTCCCCTGAATCTGGCCACGACGCGAGTTCAGGTCACCGATAACATCACCCATATAGTCCTCAGGGGTAACAACTTCGACCTTCATGATGGGCTCCAGCAATTTGGGCCCGGCCTGATTAAGCGCCTCGCGGAAACCCGCCCGTCCGGCAATCTCAAAGGCCAGAACCGAACTATCCACATCATGATAGGCGCCGTCAGTCAGGGTTACTTTAACATCAACAACCGGGAAGCCGATGAGAACACCCGCCTCCATGACACTGGCAACACCCTTTTGCACACCCGGAATGTATTCCTTGGGCACGTTGCCGCCAACGATTGTATTGTCAAATTCAAATCCGGCCCCTGCCTCATTGGGTTCAACCGTAAGCTTGACGCGGGCAAACTGACCCGAGCCGCCGGACTGTTTTTTGTGCGTATAATCAACCTTGGTCGATTTGGTGATGGTTTCACGATAAGCCACCTGAGGCTGACCGATATTGGCCTCAACATTGAACTCGCGCTTCATGCGGTCAATGAGAATATCAAGATGCAACTCACCCATGCCTGAAATGATGGTCTGCCCGCTCTCCTCGTCGGTCGCCACCCGGAAGCTGGGATCCTCGGCAGCCAGACGGTTCAGGGCAATGCCCATTTTCTCCTGGTCGGCCTTGGTTTTTGGCTCAACGGCAATGGAAATGACCGGATCGGGAAACTCCATGCGTTCCAGAATGACCCGGGAGTTGGAGGCACAAAGCGTGTCACCCGTTGTCGTGTCCTTCAGGCCGACAATAGCCACGATATCACCGGCAAAAGCCTCCGAAATCTGCTCACGGGAATTGGAGTGCATCTGGAACATGCGCCCCACCCGCTCGCGCTTGCCCTTGACCGAGTTTTCCAGCATGCCGCCGGCTTCCAGCCTGCCAGAATAAATACGACAGAATGTCAATGAACCCATATGGGGATCATTGGCAATCTTGAAGGCAAGCATTGACAAAGGCGCATCATCGCTGGCTTCGCGTTCAATGGGCTCTTCGGTATCGGCATCAATCCCCTTGACTGCCGGAATGTCGATCGGGGACGGCAGAAAATCAATCACGGCATCAAGAAGTGGCTGCACTCCCTTGTTTTTGAAAGCAGAACCGCAAAGAACGGGGAAGAACTGCACATCAATCGTACCCTGTCGGATAAGGCGCCGAAGGGTGTCATTGTCAGGCATTTCACCTTCCAGATAAGCTTCCATTGCCGCGTCATCAATATCAACGGCACGCTCGATCATCTGCTCACGGAATTCTTCAGCCTTTTCCTTCAAGTCCTCGGGAATTTCAACAACATCCCACTGAGCACCCAAAGATTCGTCGCGCCAGACCAGCGCCTTCATTTCGATAAGATCGACAATACCCGCAAACTCGTTTTCTGCGCCGATGGGCAATTGCAACACCAGCGACTTGCCGCCGAGGCGGCTTTCGATCATTTCGACCGAGCGGTAAAAATCAGCGCCGATCTTGTCCATCTTGTTGACAAAAATCATACGCGGCACATTGTACTTATCAGCCTGCCGCCAGACGGTTTCTGTCTGCGGCTCGACCCCCGCATTGGCATCAAGCAGAGCGATGGCACCATCGAGCACGCGCAAGGAACGCTCAACTTCAATGGTAAAGTCCACATGGCCCGGGGTGTCAATGATATTGAAACGATGCTCAACGCCGTCCCGGTCTTTCCAGAACGTAGTTGTTGCAGCCGAAGTAATGGTGATGCCGCGTTCCTGCTCCTGCTCCATCCAGTCCATGGTGGCAGCGCCGTCGTGCACTTCGCCGATCTTGTGGCTCTTGCCCGTATAATAAAGGACACGTTCAGTGGTCGTGGTTTTGCCTGCATCAATGTGAGCCATGATGCCGAAATTTCGATAATTCCTGATGTCGTACTCGCGAGCCATGATCTTGTTCTCCGATCTCTACCAGCGATAATGCGAGAAAGCGCGGTTGGCTTCGGCCATCCGGTGCGTATCCTCGCGTTTTTTTACGGCCTGGCCGCGCCCGTTCATGGCATCGAGCAATTCGCCGGACAGGCGCTCGACCATGGTGTTCTCGCCACGCTTGCGCGAGCTGTCGATCAGCCAGCGGATGGCAAGCGCCTGCTGCCGGTCGGCACGCACTTCAACGGGAATCTGATAGGTAGCACCACCAACGCGGCGCGAACGCACTTCAACCGAAGGACGAATGTTTTCAAGCGCCTGGTGAAACACACCGACAGGATCCTGCTTCACCCGGTCCTGCACCATGTCGAACGCGCCGTAAACGATACGTTCGGCTGCGGATTTCTTGCCATCTTTCATGAGCGAATTCATGAACTTGGAGACTACAAGATCACCAAATTTGGGATCAGGAACAATCTCACGCTTTTCTGCACGATGCCGACGGGACATGGGCTAAATCTCTCCTTCAGGACGACCCTATTTGGGACGTTTTGCGCCATATTTGGAACGACGCTGCTTGCGATCCTTGACACTTTGCGTGTCGAGCACCCCGCGCAGAATGTGATAGCGGACACCGGGAAGGTCGCGCACACGGCCACCGCGAATGAGCACCACTGAGTGCTCCTGCAGGTTGTGTCCCTCACCCGGGATATAGGAAATGACTTCGCGCTGATTGGTCAGCCGCACCTTTGCAACCTTGCGCAAAGCCGAGTTCGGCTTTTTTGGTGTTGTCGTATAGACCCTTGTGCACACGCCGCGCTTTTGCGGGTTTGCCTCCATGGCCGGAACCTTGTTCCGCTTTGGCTTTGGTTGCCGGGGCTTGCGTACCAGCTGGTTGATGGTCGGCATCAGGCTTGAACCCTTGGTTGCGTTGTCATCTAAACGTTTTTCAAAAAACACAGCAAACAACACCAGCTCAGCCTTTATCTCTTAAGGCTGGTGGCGCTTGAAACTGCAGGGGACCGCCCTCCAAGAAGGAAAAGCGTTCATGCTCCGACAATTGCTACGTCTTTTCACCAGAACGATGTGTTTGAACCTTTTTGAACGACTTCCGGGGCGGATGTTGTTCGGTTAAAATTCACGACCGACCGTTAAGGTGCGCTGGCTATACCCTTGCCCCAAGAGGGCGTCAAGAGATTCCGGTAAAAAAAGTCAAACATCGCATATATTAGGGTTGGGATTGGCCGGAGCAACTGCGCCAAACTCCCCCGGCACAGAAGGCCGGTTTTCTTTCAGCCTCTTGTTCCGTTTGTGAATAAAAAAGGGCCGCCCCTGAGGCGACCCTTGGCAGATTTTGGGAAAACACCTGCTCCTATTGGGCCGGCTCCCCCTCGGGCGCGCTGGGCTGACCTTCAGTTTGCTCGCTTTCGCCATCATCAGCAAACACGCCTTCATCAAGCTTGGGCGCAGCAAGTGCTGCAGCTTCCGCCTGACGACGCCGTTCTTCAAGAATAAGGTCGTCCCGCTTGGTGGCAATATGCTTGATGGCAGAGGTCGCCGCCCCGGTCCCTGCAGGAATGAGACGTCCAACAATGACGTTTTCCTTCAGCCCCTCAAGCAAATCCGCCTTGCCGCTGACCGACGCTTCCGTCAGCACCCGTGTGGTCTCCTGGAAAGAAGCCGCCGAGATAAACGAGCGCGTCTGCAGCGAAGCCTTGGTGATACCCAAAAGCACCGGCACGGATTGAGCAGGTTTTTTGCCCTCGGCCTCCAACTGCTCATTGAGCATGTCCAGATCAACCCGATCAACCTGCTCATCCTTGAGCAGGCCGGAATCACCCGGCACAGTGACCTCAACCTTTTGCAGCATCTGGCGAACAATCACCTCGATATGCTTGTCATTTATGGTCACGCCCTGCAGGCGGTAGACTTCCTGAATTTCGTTGACCAGATATCTTGCCAACTCCTCCACACCGTGGATGGCCAGAATGTCATGGGGCGCCGGGTTGCCATCAAGCAGGTAATCGCCACGATCAATCTGATCCCCCTCCTGAAGATGGAAGGGCTTGCCTTTGGGAATGAGGTATTCAACCGGATCCCCCTCGCCCTCAGCGGGTTCAATGATGATGCGCCGCTTGTTTTTATAATCCCGTCCGAAGCGAATAGTGCCTCCAATTTCGGCAATCACCGCGAAATCCTTGGGCCGGCGGGCTTCAAAAAGCTCTGCAACCCGGGGCAGGCCACCGGTAATGTCTTTGGTTTTGGCACTTTCCAGCGGAATACGGGCCAGTACATCACCCGGAGCGATTTTTTGACCCGGATCCACAGCAATCACCGCATCCACCGAAAGGATATAACGGGCATCACTGCCCCGCGCCAGTTTGACCACCTTGCCCTTTTTGTCGAGCAAGCTAATTGCCGGACTCAGCCCGTCCCCACGCTTGGAAGAGCGCCAGTCAACCACAACACGCTTGGTAAAGCCTGTGGTCTCGTCTGTTGATTCGGCAATCGAGACACCATCAATCAGGTCTTCAAAGGCGACTTCACCGCCAACCTCGGTCAGGATGGGACGGGTATAGGGGTCCCACTCGGCAATACGCTGACCGCGTTTGATGTCGTCGCCTTCGTCAACAAGCAGCTTGGCACCATAGTTCACCCGGTGCGAAACCAATTCCTTGCCTTCCGCATCAACAATGGCCAGGGCAACATTTCGCCCCATGGCGATCAGGTCGCCAGCGGTATTCTTGACAACGTTGCGGTTGCGGATTTCCAGCTTTCCTTCCGCGCCCGCCTCAAGGAACGAGCTGTCAACCACCTGCGCTGTGCCCCCGATATGGAAGGTGCGCATGGTAAGCTGGGTGCCTGGTTCACCAATGGACTGTGCGGCAATAACACCAACCGCCTCGCCCTGATTGACCGGAGTACCCCGGGCCAGATCACGACCATAACAGGCCGCACACACGCCCTGACGCACTTCGCAGGTGAGCGGAGAGCGGATGCGCACCGACTGGATTTTGGCATTTTCGATGATTTCCACATCGCTCTCTTCAAGCAATGTGCCCTTTTTACCGATGACTTCACCATCGGAGTTGATCACATCGTCAGCCAAAGTTCGGCCCAGAATACGCTGACCCAGAGTGGCAACCACCTGGCCCGAGTCAACAATGGGCTCGGTTGTGAGACCCGCGTCAGTCCCACAGTCAATCTGTGTGATGATGCTGTCCTGGGCCACATCAACCAGACGCCGGGTAAGATAACCCGAGTTGGCGGTTTTCATCGCCGTATCGGCCAGCCCCTTCCGCGCCCCGTGGGTGGAGTTGAAATACTCCATCACCGTCAAACCTTCCTTGAAGTTTGACAGGATGGGAGTTTCGATGATGGAGCCATCAGGCCGGGCCATCAGGCCACGCATACCGGCAAGCTGTTTCATCTGCGCCGGGGAACCACGGGCTCCCGAATGCGACATCATATAGACCGAGTTGATGGGTTTCTGGCGACCGGTTTCCTCATCATACTCAACCGCGGCAATGCGGTTCATCATGTCGTCGGCAACCTTGTCGCCGCATTTGGCCCAGGCGTCCACGACCTTGTTGTATTTTTCGCCCTGGGTAATCAGCCCGTCATTATACTGCTGCTCGAACCTTTCGACCTGAGCCCGCGCTTCTTCGACGGTTTTTACCTTGGTGTCAGGAATAACCATGTCGTCCTTGCCGAACGAAATGCCAGCCTTGCACGCATGCTTGAAGCCCACATCCATAATCCTGTCACAGAAAATCACGGTCTGTTTCTGGCCGCAGGCCCTATAGACCGTATCAATCATCTGAGAGACCATTTTCTTGGTCAGCAGTGTGTTGCAGGTGGAAAAAGGCACCGCGGCATGTTTGGGCAGAAGCGCACCAATCATCATCCGGCCCGGCGAGGTTTCAACTGTTTCAGAAACCAACTCCCCTTCGGTGTTCAGGTTTTTCACCCGCGCCTTGATACGCGTGTGCACAGTGATGATTTTATTTTCAAGCGCGTGCTCGATTTCAGCCATCGACCCGAAGGCCATTCCCTGCCCCGGCTCGTTCTCATAGATCAGCGACATATGATAAAGGCCAAGCACAATGTCCTGCGAAGGCACAATAATCGGCTGCCCGTTGGCTGGGTGCAGGATGTTGTTGGTCGACATCATCAGCACCCGGGCCTCGAGCTGGGATTCGAGCGAAAGCGGCACGTGCACCGCCATCTGGTCACCATCAAAGTCAGCATTGAACGCCGCACAGACCAGCGGATGCAACTGGATCGCCTTGCCTTCAATCAGCAGCGGCTCAAAGGCCTGAATACCAAGACGGTGCAGGGTCGGGGCCCGGTTCAGAAGCACGGGGTGCTCACGGATGACTTCGTCCAGAATGTCCCAGACCTCGGGGCGCTGTTTTTCAACCAGCTTCTTGGCCTGCTTGACTGTTGAAGAAAAGCCCTTGGCTTCAAGCCTCGAATAGATGAACGGCTTGAACAGTTCGAGCGCCATCTTCTTGGGCAACCCGCACTGATGCAGCATAAGTTCGGGGCCAACGGTAATCACTGAACGGCCCGAATAGTCCACGCGCTTGCCAAGCAGGTTTTGCCGGAAACGACCCTGTTTGCCCTTGAGCATGTCGGAGAGGGATTTCAGCGGACGTTTGTTGGCACCGGTAATGGTGCGGCCCCGGCGCCCATTGTCGAACAATGCGTCCACGCTTTCCTGAAGCATGCGCTTTTCATTACGCACAATAATATCGGGAGCCCTGAGTTCAATCAGGCGTTTAAGGCGATTGTTGCGGTTGATAACCCGACGATAAAGATCATTCAGATCCGACGTCGCAAACCGGCCGCCATCCAACGGCACCAGCGGGCGCAGCTCGGGTGGAATGACCGGCACCACCTTGAGAATCATCCACTCGGGCTTATTGCCCGAAACGATGAACTGCTCAATCAGCTTGAGGCGCTTGGCCAGCTTCTTGGGCTTGAGTTCGGTGGTTGCCTCGGCAATCTCCACGCGCAGGTCGGCGGCAATTTTTTCAAGGTCCAGCGACATGAGCATTTCGCGGATGGCCTCAGCGCCAATCATGGCGGTGAAGCTGTCGGCACCATATTCTTCCTGGGCATCCAGATATTGGTCTTCGCTCAGCAGTTCGAGCTGGGAGAATGGTGACAGGCCTGGCTCGATAACCACATAATACTCGAAATAAAGAATGCGCTCGATATCCTTGAGCGTCATGTCCAGCATCGAGGCGATGCGCGAAGGCAGCGATTTCAAAAACCAGATATGCGCTACCGGTGCGGCCAACTCGATATGGCCCATACGTTCGCGCCTGACCCGCGACAGGGTGACTTCAACGCCACATTTTTCGCAGATGACGCCCTTGAACTTCATGCGCTTATATTTGCCGCACAGGCATTCATAATCTTTTTGCGGACCAAATATCCGCGAGCAGAACAGCCCGTCGCGCTCCGGCTTGAAGGTCCGGTAGTTGATGGTTTCGGGTTTTTTAATCTCGCCAAAAGACCAGGAGAGAATTTTCTCCGGGCTGGCGATATTGATTTTCATCTGGTCGAAATGTTCGATCGGAGCCTGCGGATTAAACGGGTCCATGACCTGGTGATGATGGTTCATCTGTTTTGTCTCCTCTTTCCCGACCGGTCCGGTGACCCGGAAAAATCCGGCGGGATTGATTTTGGATATGGGCGCTGGCGCTTGCTTATTCTGCCGCGTCCGCAGGTGGAAGTTCGTGGGTGCCAGCCTCGTCGGGCTCATCATCCTCGGCTTTGCTCAACTCGACATCCAGACCCAGAGAACGCATTTCCTTGACCAGCACATTGAAGCTTTCAGGGATGCCGCTTTCAAATGCCTCATCCCCGCGCACGATTGCCTCATAGACTTTGGTGCGTCCCGCCACGTCATCAGACTTGATGGTGAGCATTTCCTGCAAGGTGTACGCGGCACCATAGGCTTCAAGCGCCCACACCTCCATTTCACCAAAGCGCTGGCCGCCAAACTGGGCCTTGCCGCCCAGGGGCTGCTGGGTAACCAGTGAATAGGGGCCAATGGAGCGGGCGTGAATTTTGTCGTCCACCAGATGGTGAAGTTTCAAAATATAGATATACCCCACGGTCACCGGACGGTCGAACTTCTCTCCCGTGCGCCCGTCATAAAGGACACTCTGGCCTGATTTTTCCAGACCGGCACTTTCCAGCATAACTTCAATGTCAGACTCTTTGGCCCCGTCAAACACCGGAGTGGCGATGGAAACACCTTTGGAGACCTGCTCGGCCAGCCTGACAACGCCGTCATCGTCCAAGTTGGCAACGGTTTCGTCCCCCGCATAAAGCGCTTCTATTTCACCCTTCAGGGGTTTGAGGTCGCCCTTTCGATGATAGGCATCAAGCATATCATCAATCTTCTTGCCCATGCCCGCACAGGCCCAACCCAGATGGGTTTCAAGAATCTGACCCACATTCATGCGGCTTGGAACGCCCAGCGGGTTCAAAACCACATCCACATGGGTGCCGTCCTCAAGATAGGGCATGTCTTCAATGGGCATGATACGGCTGACCACACCCTTGTTGCCGTGGCGTCCTGCCATTTTATCGCCGGACTGGATTTTGCGTTTTGTCGCCACAAAAACCTTGACCATCTTCATCACGCCCGGCGGCAATTCGTCCCCGCGCTGCAACTTGTCAACCTTGTCGATAAAACGCTGTTCCAGAAGTTTGCGGCTCTCTTCATACTGAGCATGCAGCGCTTCCATCTCGCCCATGATCTTGTCGTCCTTGACAGCGAACTGCCACCATTTGGAACGCGGATGCGCTTCAAAAATGGAATCATTGAGCTTGGTGCCAGCAATATAGCCCTTGGGGCCTGCTGTGGCTTTTTTGCCAAACAGCATTTCTTTCAGGCGGGCATAGACATTGCGGTCAAGAATGGATTGCTCGTCATCCCTGTCCTTGGCCAGATGTTCAATTTCCTCGCGTTCGATAGCCATCGCACGCTCGTCTTTTTCAATGCCGTGGCGGTTAAAGACCCGCACCTCGACCACGGTTCCTGAATCGCCGGGGGGAACCCGAAGCGAAGTATCACGAACGTCCGAAGCCTTTTCACCAAAGATAGCGCGCAGGAGTTTTTCCTCCGGCGTCATCGGGCTTTCACCCTTGGGTGTGATTTTACCCACCAGAATGTCGCGCGGACCAACCTGGGCACCGATATGCACGATACCGGCCTCATCGAGATTTTTCAGCGCCTCTTCGGAAACATTGGGAATATCACGGGTGATATCTTCCGGCCCCAGCTTGGTATCCCGGGCCATGATTTCATATTCCTCGATATGAATTGAGGTGAAAACATCGTCCTTGGCAATACGCTCTGACAGCAGAATGGAATCCTCGTAATTGTAGCCGTTCCAGGGCATGAACGCGACCAGCACGTTGCGCCCCAGCGCCAGATCGCCAAGGTCGGTTGAAGGACCGTCAGCGATGATATCCCCCGCTTCCACCTGGTCGCCCACCACAACCAGCGGACGCTGGTTGATACAGGTTGACTGGTTGGAGCGCTGGAATTTCATCAGATTGTAGATATCAACGCCGGTTTTGGAGGCATCGGTTTCCTGGGTGGCCCGGATAACGATACGGGTAGCATCCACCTGGTCGATGACTCCGGTGCGCTTGGCAACAATGGCCGCCCCGGAATCCCTTGCAACAATACTCTCCATGCCCGTGCCCACGAATGGCGCCTCACTCCTGAGAAGCGGCACTGCCTGACGCTGCATGTTCGAACCCATCAAAGCCCGGTTCGCATCATCATTTTCAAGGAACGGAATGAGGGAGGCAGCAACAGAAATAACCTGCTTGGGTGACACATCCATCATGTCGATCATATCGCGCGGGGTCAGCGACACATTGCCCGCATGACGGGCCGTGACCAGCTCGTTGACAAACCTGTTGTCCTTGGAAATATGCGCGTTGGCCTGGGCCACGTGATATTTGGCCTCTTCGATGGCCGAAAGATAGACCACATCATCGGTAACCACCCCGTCCACCACCTTGCGATAAGGGGTTTCGATAAAGCCATATTTGTTGATGCGGGCAAATGTTGCCAGTGAGTTGATGAGCCCGATATTGGGCCCTTCAGGCGTTTCGATGGGACAGATACGGCCATAATGGGTTGTGTGGACGTCGCGCACCTCAAACCCGGCCCGCTCACGGGTCAGGCCACCAGGCCCCAGTGCCGAGAGACGCCGCTTGTGGGTGATCTCGCTCAGGGGATTGGTCTGATCCATAAACTGGGAGAGCTGCGAGGAGCCGAAAAATTCGCGTACTGCGGCCGCTGCCGGTTTGGCGTTGATCAGGTCCTGAGGCATCACGGTGTCAATCTCAATGGAGCTCATGCGCTCCTTGATTGCCCGCTCCATACGCAGCAGTCCGACGCGATACTGATTTTCCATCAACTCGCCCACTGAACGCACCCGGCGGTTGCCCAGATTGTCAATGTCGTCGATATCGCCAATGCCGTCACGCAGATTGACCAGCGTGCGCACCACTTCAACAATGTCTTCCTTGCGCAGGATGCGGACTGTGTCCTCGGCATCCAGATCAAGACGCATATTCATCTTGACGCGGCCCACCGCGCTCAAATCATAGCGTTCTGCATCAAAGAACAGCGACTTGAACATGGCTTCGGCGGTTTCGATGGTGGGAGGCTCGCCCGGACGCATGACCCGGTAGATATCAAACAGGGCATCCTCGCGGCTCTCGTTCTTGTCAACAGCCAGCGTATTGCGGATATAGGCACCGACCAGAACGTGATCGATGTCCAGAATTGGCAACTTGTCAAAACCCTTCTCTGTGAGTTTTTCAAGCACCGCCTCGTCGATTTCATCACCGGCTTCCGCAAAAATCTCCCCGGTTTCCATACTCATCATATCCTGAGCAAGGTACAAACCCAAAAGATCTTCATCGGCAACCAGCAAATGGCTCACGCCGCCTTCGGCAAGCTTGCGCGCCGCGCGAAACGAGAGCTTTTTGCCCGCCTCATGCACGACTTTTCCGGTTTTGGCATCTACCAGATCAGTGGCAGGCTTGGTACCCTTCATCTTCTCGGGGTCAAACGGGCGTTTCCAGCCCTTTTTGGTGCGCTCAAGGGCGATGGAATTATAATAAGTATCCAGAATTTCCTCGGCATCCATGCCAAGAGCTTTGAGCAGGGAGGTCACCGGGATTTTCCGGCGGCGGTCGATACGGGCAAAGACGATATCCTTGGCATCGAATTCCAGATCAAGCCAGGAACCGCGATAGGGAATGATGCGAGCCGCAAACAACAACTTGCCCGAGGAGTGGGATTTACCCTTGTCATGGTCGAAAAACACGCCCGGCGAACGGTGCATCTGGGATACAATCACCCGCTCGGTGCCGTTGATGACAAAAGTGCCGTTGGCGGTCATCAGCGGCAGGTCGCCCATATAGACTTCCTGCTCCTTGATATCCTTGACCGAACGCGCACCGGTATCCTCATCAATCTCAAAGACGATGAGGCGCAACGTCACCCGCAAGGGGGCGGCAAAGGTCATGTCACGCTGGCGGCATTCCTCGGTATCAAATTTGGGCTGGGAAAAATCATATCTCACGAATTCCAGCGAGGCGGTATCGGAAAAATCCTTGATCGGGAACACAGACTTGAAAACCGCCTGCAGTCCCACATCCTCGCGGCCCCCTTCAGGTTCATCCATAATCAGAAACTGATCGTAGGAGGTTTTTTGCACCTCGATCAGGTTGGGCATTTGAGTCACTTCGCGAATGCTCCCGAAAGACTTGCGCATCTTTCTTCGGCCATTAAACGTGGTCGCCATACCAGCTCCTTGATGTCTCGAAATTTTCCCGGGGGGCAATTGTCCAAAAACCCGACCATCCGCCGTCGGTTTTCAGGACATTTGCCCGCTTGGGGCCTGTAGTTTTGTTCTTTTTACGCCGCTATACTTTTAGCCATGAACTCATGTCAGAACATTCACGAGCAGGGCGAAAAATCCGCCCTGCCCTGTTGATTGTCAGCGTCGAACTATTTCAGTTCGACAGAAGCGCCCGCGTCTTCAAGTTTGGTCTTGATTTCCTCGGCTTCTGCCTTGGCAACACCTTCCTTGACGGCCTTGGGTGCCGCTTCAACCAGATCCTTGGCTTCTTTAAGGCCCAGACCGGTGATGGCACGCACTTCTTTAATCACATTAATCTTCTTCTCGCCGAAGGAGGTCAGAACCACGTCAAATTCTGCTTTCTCTTCAGCACTGCCGCCAGTATCGCCACCGCCAGCAGCAGCAGCAACTGCCACCGGAGCCGCGGCGGAAACACCCCATTTTTCTTCCAGCATCTTGGACAATTCGGATGCTTCGAGCACGGTAAGGGCCGACAGATCGTCAACCAGTTTAGCAAGATCAGCCATTGTTTATCTTCTTTCGTTTCAGTTCGATTTTCATGTGAGATGGGCCGCGAAAATTTACGCCGCAGCGCCCTTGTCTGCATAAGCACCAACAACCCGCGCCACCTGAGAACCAGGTGCCTGCAGGACGGTTGCGATCTTGGCCGCAGGCTGCGTGAGCATACCGGCGATCTTTGCGCGCAATTCGTCCAGCGAAGGAACAGACGCCAACGCCTTGACGCCATCGGCATCAAGAGCGGTTGCGCCCATGGCGCCGCCAAGAACAACAAAATTCTCGTTTGTCTTGGCGAACTTCACCGCAACCTTTGGCGCAGTGACAGGGTCGTGTGAATAGGCAACCAGTGTCGGCCCCACAAAGAGGTCCGAAATGTCTGCCTGTTCAGTTTGAGCAAGGGCGAGTTTAGCGAGACGGTTTTTCGCGACTTTAACCTGTCCGCCGGCCTGCTTCATCTGCACGCGCAGATTTTCCATATCAGCCACCGTCAGACCGGAATAGTGAGCCACCACAATCGCTCCCGCACCCTCAAAGGATTGCGTGAGCGATGAAATGAGCTCGGCTTTTTGCGCTCTATCCACTGCTTCTCTCCACATTGGTTGAGCAATAGTGCCCAACTTTGCCAATTGCTGCTCTTTTCAATGCGCCCTGAAAAGTTTCAGGGCCAAAGCGCAGCGGTTCAATGCCTGTAAACCGCCGCCCCGGACATCTCTGCCCCGGACAACTGGCCTGGATCGAACCAAAACTTCCGCATCCCCCCTAAGGGTCCGCTTCAATTTTGCTTCTCACCCCGTCTATTGCAGGCCCATTTGGTTTAGGCCCATGCTTCCAAAAAAAAGAGAAACATGCACACCTGCAGTCTCGGACAGGTCTTTGCCAAAAAATGAAATGCATCCCCGATGGACAGCAATCCGCTTTTTGGCATTTCAGGCAACCTTGCAGCCGCCCGAAATTCTCTTGTTTCGTCAGCCTCTAACTCACTGACGAAGGGTCAACGTGCACGCCCGGCCCCATGGTCGAGGAGATGGCCACGCGCTTGATATAAGTTCCTTTGGCTCCGGCCGGTTTGGCTTTGGCCACCGCATCGGCGAAGGCTTTGACATTTTCCAGCAATGCGTTTTCGCTGAAGGAGGCTTTGCCCACACCCGCATGAACAATACCGTTTTTCTCAACACGAAATTCCACGGCACCGCCCTTGGCGTTTTTCACCGCTTCGCCCACATTGGGGGTGACGGTACCCACTTTGGGGTTGGGCATCATGTTGCGGGGGCCAAGAATTTTACCCAGACGACCAACCAGCGGCATCATGTCCGGGGTGGCGATGCAGCGGTCAAAATTGATATTGCCCTTCTGCACCTCTTCCATCAGGTCCTCGGCACCAACGATGTCGGCCCCGGCTTCGCGCGCCTCATCGGCCTTGGCGTCCTTGGCGAATACCGCAACACGCACCGATCGGCCCGTGCCGTTGGGCAGGTTGATGACCCCGCGTACCATCTGGTCGGCATGGCGGGGGTCAACGCCCAGATTCATCGAAATTTCAATGGTTTCGTCGAACTTGGCTCCGGCATTATCCTTGGCCAGCTTTACCGCCTCATCCAGCCCATAGAGCTTTGCGCGATCAACATTGGCGCGGGCGGCTTTGGTTCTTTTTCCGATCTTTGCCATGATTTCAGCCTCCAACCTCTATGCCCATGGAGCGGGCGGAACCGGCAACCTGGGCCATTGCGGCCTCGATCGTATCGGCGTTGAGGTCTTTCATCTTGGATTCGGCGATTTCGCGCACCTGACTGGATGAGATGGTGGCAGCCACTTCATGGCCGGGCTTGTTGGACCCGGATTTGATTTTTGCCGCCTGCTTTATCATGTAGCTGACGGGAGGCATCTTCATCTCGAACGAGAAGCTCTTGTCCGCATAGATGGTAATAATGCAGGGCACCGGCGCACCCTTGTCTATTTCCTGGGAGGCCGCGTTAAACGCCTTGCAGAATTCCATGATGTTCAGCCCGCGCTGACCCAGAGCCGGGCCGATGGGGGGCGAAGGCGTCGCCGAGCCCGCAGGCACCTGCAACTTCAAATAACCGGCTATTTTTTTTGCCATGTTCGTCTCTTTATCCTGTTGGCCGAAATTTTCCGACCGGTTGACAACGCCGTGGTCAACAAAGCTTTTGTTGAACGGGTGGCTCCCGCCCGGCTTCTTCCACGGATTTAATCAGGGCCGTAAAGGCCGCTGAATCTCCATTATTCTGTCAGAGCTTTTCCACCTGACCATATTCCAGCTCGACCGGGGTTGCCCGGCCAAAGATGGAAACCTCAACTTTCAGACGCGCCCGCTCTTCGTCAACATCTTCCACCAGCCCGTTAAAGCTGGCAAATGGCCCGTCGGACACCCGCACCTGCTCACCGACCTCAAAGCTGATAGAGGGCTTGGGACGGTCAACGCCCTCCTGAACCTGCTGCAGGATGGCCTGCGCTTCGGCTTCAGAAATCGGGATTGGCTTGTTGTCAGACCCTAAAAAACCGGTGACCTTGGGCGTGTTCTTGACCAGATGAAAGGTTTCGTCGGTCAATTCCATCTTCACCAGCACATAGCCGGGAAAAAACTTGCGCTCCGCATCAACCTTGCGACCGCGACGCACTTCCACCACCTTTTCGGTGGGCACCAGAACGTTGTCGAAATAGTCTTCCAGATGTGAGGCTTCAACTTTTTCGCGTATGGCTTCGGCCACCTTGCGTTCAAAGTTGGAGTAAGACTGGACAATGTACCAGCGCTTGGCCATGGCGTTTCACCGCTCCTGAAAAAAGTTCGCCGACTAGCGGTTCGAAAGTAGCAATTGCACAAACCAGGAAATCACCTGGTCGGCTGTGAGAAAAAACAGGCTGGCCAGCATCACCATGACCAGAACCATGATTGTTGAAATCAGGGTTTCGTTGCGGCTGGGCCAGACGACCTTGTTCAGTTCAATGCGGACCTGCCGCAGAAATTCAACCGGATTTGATTTGGCCATTGATGCCGACAAGCTCTCGATTTGGTGCCGACCATGGAAAAAGCCGACAATTGATATTTATAAAAACACCCCACCCGCTCAGGCCTCAGAATTGAAATCAGGGTGTTCCAGCCACAGCCAAACGCCGCGCGAGTCACCTGCGCGGCTGGATTGCCACCTGTCTAGACACTCTTTCCCCCCTTGGCAAGGGCAAAAAGATCAGAAACAGCACCAAAATTGACCTGCCTTTGAATGCATGTGTGCAACCTTGCCCCCGGGAAGAACCCGGCGCAGAATATGCCTTGCCTTGGCAGGGGCGGAGGGACTCGAACCCACGACCCTCGGTTTTGGAGACCGATGCTCTACCAACTGAGCTACACCCCTTTAAGGTCGTGCATCGGTCTAATTGCAAACCGGCTTCGGCGCAACCATTAATCCACCCGGGCCGACTCAGGGGCAGAACCCGAAGCAAATCAGATAATCGTCCGGGTCCACAACCATCAGTTCGGTACAGCCATAGGTGCGTTTGGTGGGGCCGGCAAATACCGGTGTGCCGCAAACCTTGATGGTCAGCGCCAGCTTGTCCAGGTCCCTCACCCAGATATAAGCGTCGAACATCGCCTCACCAGGGGTGTGATGGCGGTTTGCCACCCGGGCCTTTTCGCCCTCTTTGAGCATGATGGCCGCACCCTCCAGCTCCACAATGGAAAATGTTGGGTGTTCGCTCCAGTCCAGTCTTGCAGAAGTGAAATTGAGCTGTTCGGTATACCAATTCACCGAGCGCTCAAGGTCAGCGACTACAAAAGCGGCCGCCGTGGCAATGCAGTTTCTTGTCTGTTGCAGGCCTTGGCCCATCAAACGAACACCCCCATTTCCAAAGGGTATTTTGCTGAAAGTGCGGCATTATGGCAAGCTCCGCCTGACAGGAAGGTTAAACAACAGGATTAAGCCGCTCCCGCCTCCCCCTCTTTCATCAGCTTGCCAGGAAAGACTTTTCTTTAGATCTTGTGATGAATCTCGGGCACAAACGTCTGGTCGTCCATGGGCGGGCGCACATAGCCCTGCTCTTTGGGGCGTTCATCAAGCACGATGGGTTCAGGCGTCAGGTCCTCGTAAGGAATTTGAGTAAGCAGATGAGAGATGCAATTGAGCCGCGCGTGTTTTTTGACGTCCGAGCGTACCACATACCAGGGAGCCTGCTTGATGTCCGTATGGGCGAACATCTCATCCTTGGCCCTTGAATAGGCCTGCCAGCGCTGGCGGGATTGCAAATCCATAGGCGAGAGTTTCCAGCGTTTGGTCGGTGTCTTGAGGCGCTTCTGAAACCGGCGTTCCTGCTCGGCATCACTGACAGAAAACCAGTATTTTATCACCTTAATGCCAGAGCGCACCAGCATGCGTTCAAACTCCGGGCACGAGCGCAAAAACTCCTCATATTCCTCATCGGTGCAAAAGCCCATTACCCGTTCGACACCGGCCCGGTTGTACCAGGAGCGATCAAGTATCACCATTTCCCCCCTGGTGGGCAGATGGGCGACATAGCGCTGGAAATACCATTGCCCTTTTTCCCGTTCCGTTGGCGCGGGCAGTGCCACCACCCGGCAGATGCGCGGATTGAGCGGTTCGGTGATGCGTTTGATAGTGCCCCCTTTGCCGGCGGCATCGCGACCCTCAAAAATCACGACCACCTTCAGGCCCTCATGCTTTATCCATTCCTGCATTTTGACCAGTTCTATCTGCAGACGGGCCAGTTCCCTCTCATAGGCTGAGTTCTTGATTTTTTTCTCCGGGCCCCCTCCATCCACTTTGGCCCCGGCAGTCCCATTGTTTGATTTTTCCACATTTCTGGTCATCGTCCCCGCCGCCCTATAAGTTCATTACGCCTGAAATGTTTTCAGGCCTTTTCGATGCAAGCCTAACTTGGCCTTTGTGCGTTGTCCAATAGGCACTCCCATATTTCCAGGGGTGCACACCCGCAATTGAGGTAAAAGAAAAGTGCAAAAATATGGGCGTCAATTCGTGCCGGAACATTACCAAATGCGACATGCCTTGGGGCCATCATCTGAACCTCAAGCGTCTGGGGAACTGCAAAATGGAGCGCCGGGTCAGAGAAACCTCGAACACGGTGTGCCAAAGCGACCAAACGGTCGCCGGGCGGTCAACCCGCCCTCGCGGAGATGTTGAGTGTAGCGAAACCGTCGCGAGCGAAACAAATGGAGCGGGTGAAGGGAATCGAACCCTCATATTCAGCTTGGAAGGCTGCTGCTCTACCATTGAGCTACACCCGCCCGCGTTTGTTGAGTCGCGGCAAATTATTGGTGGAGGGGGTTGGATTCGAACCAACGTACGCTAAGCGGCCAGATTTACAGTCTGGTGGATTTAACCACTCTCCCACCCCTCCGGTTAATCACGCCCCCAAAACAAAAAAGATTTTGAGAGCGTCAAACGGGCCAGCCGGCTGGCAAATCCGTCCGGCGGTTTATGCTAAGTGCATGGCAAAGTGTCAACACATAAGTTGAGCAAAAGCTGCAGACAAGTAACATTCGTTTCCTGCGGTTGAACCAAAACCCTTGCCGTACACAGGCGAAGCATTTAGGCAACTGAACCATGAAGGAAAAACCAAAGCCCCGCCAGAGGGGACGCAACTTCTCCGGCAGGCGTTCCACCCGCAATCTTAAACCCCAGCCTGCTCAAAGCCACTATATTTACGGCCTGCATGCGGTGCGCGCAGCCATTGAAAATCCGAATCGTGAAAAAACCACCCTGTTTTCCACCCCCAACGCTTTGGGGCGATTACAGGACAGAACCGACACCGGTGTGCCTGAACTTGAAATTGAGCAGCGCACACCCGGCGAACTGGACAGGTTGGTGGGTTCTGGCGCTGTGCACCAGGGGCTGGTGCTCAAGGTCATGCCCCTTCCCCGCCCCGATCTGGCTTCTCTTGAAAACTACAAGCTGATTGTCATTCTCGATCAGATAACCGATCCCCACAATGTGGGCGCCATATTGCGAACTGCCTGTGCCTTTGGCGCTGACGCGGTCATCACTACCGCCCGCCACGCACCGAACGAGACCGGAGTGCTGGCCAAATCCGCCTCCGGCGCGCTCGACCTTGTGCCCTATATCGAGGTCAACAATCTGGGCGAGGCCATCAAGACCCTGAAAAAACAGGCTGTTTGGTGTATCGGTCTCGATTCAGAAGCCGAAACGGCACTTGGCCAGCCACAGGATGAAAAGAATATCGCACTGGTGCTGGGGGCCGAGGGCAAGGGCTTGCGCCACAAAACCCGCCAGCTCTGCGACCAGATGCTGGCCCTTGACATGCCCGGCCCCATAAAAAGCCTCAATGTCTCTAACGCGGCCGCCATCGCCCTGTTTGCCATAAGCGGAATCAATTCCTGAACCGAAAAGCACAACATACTGAAATTATTTCTTTTTAACTCAGGACCCGTGACCTGGCCTTATGCCAAAGACAAAACCCAGGCCCCGGCTAAAGTTGCCGGCAGAGTGGCAAACGCGCCGGCAATGGCAATAACCCTTGGGAAGTTCGGCATCACCAACACTCCCGCCAGTCCAACGGCCACACCCACGGCACCGACGATGGCAGCGTTAAGATAAGGAGCTTCCGGTGCCAGCAATGCGGTAACAGCACCGCTCACCACAGAACTCAGCACCGAAACAAGCATGATCTGAAACACGAAATCAGGTTTGCCGCTGACCTCATCAAAAGCTCGATCAAAAGCTTCTTCGCCCGCCGGCTCGCTTATATCCTGACCCCGCTCTCTCATTTCTCTGGCCGTATCCGCCGCAAAACCGAGCCCCAGCGTCATTCCGGCCAGTAAACTCAATATCACCGCCACTGCAGTTCCGGCAAAAACCGCCAAAAGGCTTATCTGTTCCATGCCTTACTCCCTCTCCCCGGTGCCAGATCACAGGTCTCAAAAACAGGATTTCTATAGCGCTTCAAATTGCAAAAATATGCAAGAAAAAGTCAATAATCGTGTTTTGACACAGGTGAGACCTTTGACGAAACCAGATTACAGCGGTTTGGAGTACCATTATTGATGCCGCGTTTCCGAGCCGGGCAGTAAAACGTCCCTGATCAGCTGACTAAAACGCCTCGAGTATCGGGCATAAATTGCAGTTCCCTGAACCACAGGTACCGACCCAGATATCATACCGACCCGCCGTCCGCTCGCCGGTATTGATAAACACCAACATCTATGAAGCCTTCGGTAAAGCCCGCTTCACAATAGGAAAGATAATACACCCATTTGCGCTTGAACTCCTCGTCAAACCCGAGCGCCGTGATTTCAGACCAGCGCTCAAGGAAACGTTCACGCCAGAGACGCAGTGTTCTGGCGTAGGAAAGACGGAAATTATTGGTGTTTTCAAGCACCAGGCCCACTCTGCTGCCCTGCTCCAGCATGGCTTTTTTGGTCAGCAGCATCCCGCCCGGGAAAATATAACGCTGAATGAAGTCAGGACCGGAGCGGTAGGCGTCAAAATGTTCCTCGGCAATTGTAATCGCCTGAATTGAAGCCGTTCCGCCCGGTTTGAGGCGGTCGTGCACCGTTTTGAAATAATCGGGCCAATGCGCTTCCCCCACAGCTTCAATCATCTCGATTGAACACACATGGTCATATTGCCCCTCGCTGTCCCGGTAATCCTGAAAGCCCAGCTTGGCTGCCCCCTCCAGTCCCTGCCGCTTCAAGCGTTCCCGCGCAAATTTGAGTTGCTCGCGCGAGAGGGTAATACCAAACAATTCCGCCCCGTAATCCCGCGCGACCACTTCGGCCAGCCCGCCCCAGCCGCAGCCTATTTCCAACACCTTATGCCCTGACCTGATACCTGCCATGTCTGCAACCTGGCGGTATTTCTGGAGTTGCGCCTGTTCCAAAGTCTGGTCCTCAGAGGTAAACAGGGCCGACGAATAGGTCATTGAGGGGTCGAGCCACTTGGCGTAAAACTCATTGCCAAGGTCATAATGCTCAGAAATATTCTGCTTGGCCCCCTCGCGTGTATTCCCCCGCGACAGGTGGTAGGCCAAATCCTGGGCCGCACGCCGAAACAATCCTGGATTGGCGTTTTCAAATAGTTCAATATTTTGCAGGAAAAACCTGAACAGGGATGTCAGGTCCTCAGACTCCACGTCGCCATTCATATAAGCAGCAGCGAACCCCACCGTTCCCCTGCGCATGGCCTGTCGTAACACACTGAAATTATTAAGCCTGAGAACACCATGAGGCCTTGTGGCCGGATTGCCCATGGTCCGTGAACTGCCATTGGGAAATTTTATCGTAAGCGCCCCGTGATTGGGCTCCCCCATGAGTTTTGCCGCAACCCGCTCCACGACATTGGAGAGAAGTCGGGTGAATACCCCGACTGAACCGGGTTTGACTTGAACTGAACTTTCACTCATCGGCTTCAAGGCCCCGCACCAACCGTCAGCATCTGATTATATCTCTATGGCGGATTTCTCACCCACACGGCCGCTTGCTGGCGTGCTATTCGCCTCCCTCGGATGTTCCTGACCCACATATTAACGCCCGGAGGCGCAACTGCAAGTGCTGGTATAGAACAAAAATCGGGCAAGCCTTTGTTCAGGTGAAATAATCTTTGGCTTCACCAACCAGAGCGCACGGGATCCGCTGCATCAATCAGGCGCATTTGCACCGTTTTCCGACCCTGCCAATGGTCAATTCCCAGTGTTCCGCAAACATGCAAGGGGCGGTCCCCGGGCGCATTGAGCAGCAACTGGCCCAGCTCGGTATTTGCTGCACGAAAAGCAATAGCCTTGATGGAAGCCCCCTCATCACTGGCCAGCGTACACCGCACATGGCCCCCTTTCCCCACGATGTCGGCAAACTTGACCTTGTGTCCAGCCAAGGCAAATACCGGATTGGAATTACCCGCACCAAAAGGTCCCGCTCTATTAAATTCTTCGACAAAATCGACACTCGCCGTGCGCGCTGTAATAGCAGCATCAATGGACACAAAGGTTTTTTGCCGGGCCGCCGCCACCGCAGCTTCCATCTCTTCGTTCAAATGGGCACGAAAACCTGCAATCTGCTCCTGCGAAAGTGTTATTCCCGCTGCCATGGCGTGGCCGCCGCCCTTGACAACCAATTCGCGCTGAACGGCAAGCAAAACCGCCTGCCCGATGTCAACACCCGGTATCGAGCGTCCCGAACCGGTGCCGGTGCCATCGGCCCGCAAAGCAATGGCAAAGGCGGGGCGGCTGAAGCGCTCCTTCAGGCGCGAGGCCACCAGCCCCACAACCCCGGGGTGCCAGTGTTCCGAGGCCAGCACCAGAACCGCCGGCCCCTCTCCGCCGCCGATTTCGGCCTCGGCTACAGCTATTGCTTCTTCCACCGCGCTGATTTCTATGCGCTGGCGTTCGGAATTGAGTTCATCAAGATTTGCCGCGATAACCATTGCTTCTTCTTCAGAAGTTGTCGAAAGCAGGCGTGCACCCAGCCCCGCATCCCCGATCCTCCCCCCGGCATTGATGCGCGGCCCAATGACGAATCCCAGGTGATAGGGATTGAGCGGGCCGGTAATTCTGGCCGCCAGCGCCAGGCAGGCGATCCCCAGATTTCGACCCTCATGCATAATCTCGATGCCGCGATTGACAAAAGCCCTGTTCAAGCCCTGCAGCGGCACAACATCGCAAATAGTTGCCAGTGCCACCAGGTCTGAATACCCCATCAGATCGGGCAAACCGCTTGCACCCCGGTTGCGCAGAACCCGGCTGGTTGCCACCAGAGCCATAAGCACAACTCCGGCAGCACTCAGATACCCCAGTTGGGAGACGTCATCGGGCCGGTTGGGGTTAACCAGGGCATTGGCCTGAGGCAGTTCCCCCTCTGCCAGATGATGGTCCAAAATCAGCACATCGCAGCCCCGCGAGCGGGCATGGGCAACCGGTGCATGGCTGGTGGTGCCACAATCAAGTGTGATCAGCAGTTCGCACCCCTGCTCTATCAGCTTGTCAATCGCTGCAATGTTGGGCCCATACCCCTCAAAAATCCGGTCCGGTATATGGCACAGAGGCTCAAGTCCAAAGGCGCTGAGATAACGTATCATCAGTGCACACGAGCTTGCTCCATCAACGTCATAATCGCCAAATAGCGCAATTTGTTCCTTGTTCTGGATGGCCTCAGCCAGCCGCTCCGCCAGAGCATCCATATCCGTCAGCGTTGAGGGGTCAGGCATCAGATCACGCACTGTGGGTGCCAGAAACGCTTCCGCTTCTTCCACCTCGACCCCGCGCCCCGCAAGAATACGCGCCAGGATTTCACTGGCCCCGGTCTGCTGGGATATGGCTTTGGCCGCGCGCTGGGCGGATACGTCCAGGCGGTCGCGCCAGCTTTTCCCGGATACAGACTGCGCAACATTCAAAAAATACTCGGGTTGGTCGGCCTGCATGTGGTTTGCCCCCGCTTGTTACCCGTCAGGGGCCCGTTGAACGCACCCGTTCCGTGCCGGCAAAACCGGCTCCGTGCAGGCAAAAGAATGGCGCGAACCGACCTGTCTTTCAAGCATATTCGTTTCCTTTGATTGCCACCCGCTTGGCTTTCACTGCAAACCCTGGCCATCAAGACAACTTCCCTCAAACACACGCAAGCTCAGGGTCAGGACCCAAGCCTACTGAATTGAACGCTCCAGGGTATATTCACCCTGCGCGACACGTTTTGAAATATCGGCAATCAGCTTTGCGGTTGTGTCCTCCCCATAGATATCGACCAGTGTTGCAAGCGCTGCAAACAGCGCCGCATGGGAAAGGGTTTCGCTGTCAATCCCATCAACTTCAGCGCTGTTCCACGCT
>JALSII010000033.1 GCA_026981645.1 Hyphomicrobiales bacterium
TTTGCCGGCGCTGGCGGCTGACCCGGCTTCTTCTTCCTCCTTCTTTTGTGGGGTGGGTCGTACTTGCCTTCCCCCTGTGCGGAGATGGTCCCCCCTACCGCCACCGCCCATACCTGACCCGGAATATCCCGAAGAGGATAATTTTGAACTGCTTCGTCGCCATGTTTCTTGCAATCATGTTTCGTGCAATGGCGAGTTCACCTTCAAACCAAGGGGCCAATCCCGGCCGCCGGCTTCATTGCGGGCCGGTCATAAGCGCTTAGGCAGAGGTTTCCACAAACTCCGTCACAGCATTTACAACATCAGGGCTCAGCAAAATTCTTCTGTGCCCCAACCGCTCTGTTTCCACTAGTTGCGCTTTGGGCCACTGCTTCACGAGCCGCCTGGCGTTCTTGACGCTGATTTCCTTATCGTCCTTATCGTGCACGATAAGCGTTGGTTTGCTGCAATCTGAATTAAAAATATCCACCCAATCTCTCCCGTATTTTGAGGCGCTGTCGTATTTTTCCCAAGCATACTGACGCACTTTAGCCATCGTTTCCTGGGGTATACAAAGAGTTTTGGCAAAGCGCTCAGTCACATCCACTATGTCTGTCGCAGGTGAAATGAGAACAATTTTACGGGTATCAAGACCAAGTGAAGATGCAATAACCGTTGCGCCAGCCCCCATGGAATGCCCGACAATGCAGTCAACAGGACCAATGCATTTCAACGTGGCTACAAGACTATCCGCCGCCTGAGTCATCATAATTGTTTTTCCCGGCGAATTTCCATGGGCAACCAGATCAAATGATATGCACTGGTAATTCCTGCCAACCAGCGCATCGATAAAGCTGAGGAAGCAGGTGGCGGTAGATGTCCAGCCATGCACAAACAGAACTATCGGATCAGATTTTTTCCCCCAACGATACCCTGCCAAATCAAAGCTGTTTTCATATGGTATCAGGAATTGTTCACCAGCGTTTAAAAGTTCCTTTTCAACATCCCGCCGCCTTGAAAAAGGTGGGGTTGTGAACAGCCTTTCAGCTGCACCAACCGCAACAAATGGCATTATCCGGCTGGTTACCAAAAAAAACAGCCTTGTTAGGGCCAAGGCAAGAGGGTTCATCTAAAAACATCCTATTAGTTTCCTAAAGATACTTATCTCTAAATGATTTAATATCTTAAAGAAACCGTATAAGATGAAAAAATGCAAAGAAGCTCTTTTTCAGATATGCCCTGCTCAATTGCCCAATCACTGAATGTTGTCGGCGAATGGTGGACACTCCTGATTTTGCGGGATGTGTTTTATGGTGTGCGCCGTTTTGAAGCCTTCCATGATCATTTGGGAATATCGCGCAAGGTCCTGGCAGACCGGTTGCGGCGGCTAACTGATGAAAAAGTCTTAAAGAAAGTCCCTTATCAGAATAATCCAACCCGCTTTGAGTATCGCCTGACAAGAAAGGGCCTTGATCTTTTACCCATATTGCTAAGCCTGATGAACTGGGGTGATCGGTGGCAAACCAAACCGGAACAAACACCGGTGGTTTTTTTGCACACGGACTGCAATCACTTAACGACACCAAAATTAGTATGCTCCCACTGTAATGGCAGCCTTGATGCCGGCAACATAGAACCACAACGAGGCCCCGGAGCCAGCGAGAGAGAAATATTGCGCTTGCAACAGGCCAGTATAAATCCAGATCTTTTTGCTAAACAAGTGACCAAAACTCAATTGCGGAAATAACAAGTTTCTCTGAACCTGACCTGCCCCTATCCTGGCAAATAGCCAGAAATGCACCTGTTGGGGCTTCTGGAGTGCGCCGTAGCTAGAGCACTTCGTGCCATGTTAGTTGTTTGATCCCAGGTTTTACTGGTGGCTCTGTTCGTTGGAATGGGAGGACGCCTTATGGGACGGATACGTCACGGCTGTGCCACGGCCACGCACGCCATCCGGGCAGCAATACAGCGGCCGAGCACTACGAACGTGGCGTTGAGCCGGGAGTTGGGGACCAATGTCAAACGCTCACCAAATGGCGTAAACGCAATAGCGCCACTTCTCGGCCCAGACGCTTAGACATGATTTGCGAGGCCAACGGGTTTGAGCCCAATGCCAGGTGGTGAACATGGAAAACACCACAGAACAAGGAGCACATTTCTTGAATTTCCGGCTTCCGCGGGGGCTAAAAAAAGATGGTGGGCGTAACTGGGATTGAACCAGTGACCCCTACAATGTCAATGTAGTGCTCTCCCGCTGAGCTATACGCCCATCTTTAGCGGCCTTGTGCAACCATACCGGTATAAACCGGCATTTTGAAGAAGATTCTTCATCAGGCCACCGGGGCGATAGACCACAAAACCGGGTGCCGGGTCAATGACAAATTGGCGGTGTATGCCACTCTCAACGCTGGGGTCCTGACCCTAAGTTATTGCTGAAATCTGATATGGGGGCTGGTGGCATGAGTCTTCAGTGCTTCAATGATCTGATCGTGGTCAGCATCAAGGGCAAGTGGTGGAGTCAACAGGAAAGCCGCACTGCCCCGGTTGAACTTGCGGCGGAGAAAATTGGACATGCGTGAGATCAGGGTTTCGGCGCTGGTTTGACGTCTTTCGTCGTTAGTGACAATGGCAACACTTCGTGGACGCCTCATGAGAATTATTGTGGCAATTGCTGACCAGGGGAGGGGCAACTTTCCGATGGAACGCCGATCAAGAATGCCCTCCGGTCCAATTTCGATCACCGGCCTGGGATTGGCCAGTTCCAGCAAAAACCGTGCGGACTTGATGCTGTAAAGCGCAATGATGATAATAAACAAGATGGCGACGCGGGGATCGTAATCGGGGTTGGAAAATATCATGTAGAGCGCCAGAGAAAACAGGGCGACGGTAATCGCCACGGAGCGAATGAGGTAGGATTTTCGGTAATAGAACTTGTTGCTACTCATTGTTCTGCTTCACTGAACCTGATGCAGTACAAAAATCACGCAGCAAGAAGGCGCTCAACTTCGTTAACCAGGTCCTTGAGGTGGAAGGGCTTGGAGAGAACCGAAGCGTCCTTGGGGGTGTCGCTGTCAGGATTGAGAGCGACCGCGGCAAATCCGGTGATGAACATTACCTTGAGGTCCGGGTCCAGTTCCGTTGCCCGGCGTGCCAGTTCGATGCCGTCCATTTCAGGCATGACAATATCGGACAGGAGCAGCGAGAAAGGTTCTTCGCGCAGGCGTTCATATGCCGAGCGGCCATTGTCGAAGGAAACCACATCATAGCCGGCGTTCTTGAGAGCGCGGGTCAGAAACTGACGCATATCCGCGTCATCCTCGGCCAGCAAAATGCGATTCATATTCATTGGGTCCCTCCGGCATTTCTCTTTAATTGCGCCGCGAAGCGATGTTTAACGCTAAGTGCCAACAATGCAAGCATCAAGGCCATGCCGCCCACAATCCAGGCGCCGTGGCTCCATGAAATATATGGACAATGTTTGCGACGCAATGCACATTGAGCCTGGCTGGGTTGCGCCAACCTTGTGCCTGATAGAAAGCGTTTATGTTCTCATAATGGTCATGGGGGATGAAATTGGAATCTGACTTTGCCCAGAGGCCTGCCTTTGAAACAATTCGGCCCCGGCGCCAGCTGGCACCGCTGGTATTCAATTCGGCCCATTCGGGAGACGATTACCCGGTGCGTTTTCTGGGCATGACGCGCCTGGACAGGCTTTCAATCCGCCAGTCGGAAGATACTTATGTGGACGAGATTTTCTCTCGAAGCCCCCATATGGGCGCGTTGATGCTCAGAGCACGGTTCCCCCGGGCCTATCTGGACGTCAATCGCGAGCCCTATGAGCTGGATCAGTCGATGTTTTGTGAGCCCCTGCCAACCCATTTCAATACCAGCTCGCCCCGGGTTGCGGCCGGTCTTGGCACGCTGGCGCGCATTGTGGCCGAGAACAAACCCATCTATCGGGAACAGTTGACACTTGGTGATGCGCTGATGCGGATTGACGGCATTTACCGCCCCTATCATGCCACGCTGCAAAAGCTGTTGAGCGAATCTGTCAACAGGTTCGGATGTGCAGTTCTGATTGATTGCCACTCTATGCCGCGGCTGACAAAATTCCGCCACCGTGCCGCCCCGGATATTGTCCTGGGAGACCGGTTTGGCTCCACTTGCGCGCCTCTGCTTGTGGATGTGGCTGAAGAGGTGTTTCACGAAGCGGGGCTGCGGGTTGCGCGCAATCGTCCCTATGCAGGAGGTTTTGTCACCCGCTCCTATGGAAAGCCCCAATTTGGTGTTCACGCCTTGCAGATCGAAATCAGCCGCCACCTCTATATGAATGAGGCAACGCGGGTGGCGCACTCAGGTCTTGAGGCAATGAAGCATGTCGCCAGCATGTTGACACGCACGCTGATGCAACTGGATGTGGAAGCGCTCGGGGAACAGAATGTTGCGGCGGAATGAATATGAAACCCGGAGGAGCCCACAGACATAGACATAAAGGTGCAAGCTGACAGAAATTTTGCTCTTGTTTGGGGTCGGGACTGCCCCCAAAAAGCGGGCCGCCGAAGCGGCCCCAGTTCAGGGAGGAAACGCTGGCGAATACGACACTCATACAGGTCCGCCGATATCCGTAATTGTTTGCGTGTGAACTGATTTGCCTCTACAAACAAGTCTGAGGCGAAATTTACGAACAGAAAATGTGGGAAACTCAAGAAAAGCTTTCGTAAAAGTACCTATATTCGTACCAATACTGCCGTTGAACCAACCCATCGCGGGTTGATTTCGAAAAAAACTCCTGAAATACGAGACATCGACAGATGCTTACCCGGAATTTGCAACTGGAAAAGGTCCGCGCAACCCTGCTTGAGGCTGCACGGGCAGCCGAGAACATAACCTTGCCCATTTTCCGTTCCGGGAGCGCTGTCGACAACAAAGAGGATGGCGGTTTTGATCCGGTCACCAGGGCTGACAAAGATGCGGAACTGGCCATAAGAGAAGTCGTCGAAAACAATTTCCCCGAGCACAATATCATTGGCGAGGAGCACGATAACAAGGTCACTGACAGCGACTTCTCATGGATTATCGATCCGATAGACGGCACCCGCGCTTTTATTTCAGGACTGCCCGTTTGGGGCACGCTGATCGGGCTGGCTTATCAGGGCAAAACCATAGCCGGTTTGATGAGCCAGCCCTTTACCGGGGAAATCTATCTGGGTGTGGAGGGGGCAGCCACGCTTTTGCGCGCCGGGGAAAAAGATGTCTGTCTGAGTGTTTCAAAGGTAAGAACCCTTGAAAAAGCGACTTTGTTTACGACCAGCCCGAAGCTGTTCGCCGGTCAGCAGGGGGAAGATTTCACCAGGCTCGAAAACCGGGTCCGCCTGTCGCGCTATGGCTGCGATTGTTATGCCTATTGCCTGCTGGCTGCCGGTCACATCGATCTGGTGGTGGAGAACAAACTCAACATCTACGATATTGCAGCGCTCATCCCCATTATTGAATATGGGGGGGGCAAGGTTACCACTTTTGAAGGTGGCGCGCCCGACGGCGGGGGTGACATTGTTGCTGCTGCAACTCCTGAACTGCACCGGCAGGCTCTGGAAATTATGGGTTCAAAATAGTCCGGGAGGTCGGCTAAATAGGGGTTTGCTCGGTGATAAATGCGTCAAATGCGGCAAAGACTTGCGAGCGGACTTCATCCGTTTCCATAAACAATTCATGGCGAGCCCGGGCGATTACCGCATGGCGACCCGAGCGCATGCGCAATCCCAGATGTTCAATGGCCGGGGTCGAGACAACTTCCTCGCGGGCGGCCGCCAGCATCAGAACCGGGGCCTTTATGCGGTCGGGGAAATCATCGGCGGCGGCCCCGGCCATGGCACGCGAGGCGGCTGCCGTCCAGCGCAGGGTGGGGATGGCTACTTCCAGTTCCGGGCATTCGGCCAGCACATCAGCCATGCGCATATAGCGGGTGAAGTCGGAGGTAATGGGGTTGCCAGGAAAAGTTTCGGAGGTCGGCGTGACATCCTTGCGGCCGGGCAGGGGTATCTGCCCCAGACCCAGGAAACAAAGTCCTTCGAGCATGCTGGCCATTGCCGACATGGAAAGAGGCAGACCGGCAATTGAGATCATCGGTGCGGAGAGGAACAGCCGGTCAAACATCAGCCGGTCACGGGCAGTGGCCAGAAGCGCGACAAATGCGCCCATGGAGTGGCCCACCAGATTAAAGGGGGGTGGACAGTCGGGCAGTAAAATCTGGGAGTGGAATGAGTGCAGATCTATCCAATAGTCTTCAAAGTTTTCCACATGGCCAAGCAGCGGATTGCCGATAAGGCGTTCGGAGCCACCCTGTCCGCGCCAGTCAAAGGTTGCTACCTGAAACCCGCGCTCCTGAAAATCAGCGATGGTTTCGAAATATTTTTCAATAAACTCGGTGCGTCCGTGAACGAGGCAGATGGTGCCCTTGCTGGTGCTGGATGTCTTGGGCCAGATCCCATAGCGCAAACGCACATTATCAGCGGTTTTGAAATAGCCGACCCGTCCGCCTTCGGGCATGGGATTGGAAGGAACAACACAAAACCCCGGACCGTCAGGGTCAACTTTTGCCGTCATACCGCACTCCAAAACAATAGAACTCCAAAGGGGTCAGCCATAAAACATGCAGGTAGCACAGGCAAGTTGACCTGGCGACAAAAACCCTTCGGGAAATTATTGTTTTTGGGGGGAAACGAATAAAGGCCGACGCAGTACCGTGCAAGCATTTGGCTGAAAGCCTTAAACTTGGCAAACGGCATGCGCCGACCTTTTGTCTGGCGACACCCATGCGGGGGGGCGGGTGATGGGGTGCCAGCTTCGTGCGGGTCTGAAGCGCCGTTGGACGCCCAATTCCCTTGCACTAGAAACTTTCTAACAATTTACTCCTGAACCAAAGCACGCCCGGGTGTTCACATGCCGTTCATCTGGCCAAAATGGAAAAAATGGCGGATTTTGACCTCTTGAACCAGAAAATTTGCCACCTACATCTGGTGCGTCGGCCGGGATGGACCGGCGACCGCGGCGCTGCAAGGCTTGCCTTAACAAGAGGGAGCATACTTGGTCGCGAAATCGTTTGTTGCTCAACTTCAATGAGAACAGGAGAAGCAGTTATGCAGAATTTCGATTTTTCACCCTTCTATCGTTCAACCGTGGGTTTTGATCGGTTGTTTTCCGCTTTGGACGGGCTTGGAACCCCTGAAGGAAAATCCTCTTACCCGCCCTACAATATCGAGCGCACCGGCGAAGATGCCTATCGCATTTCCGTTGCTGTCTCGGGGTTTTCCGCTGACGAGATTTCCATCGAAGCCAAGGAAAACAGTCTGATTATCAAAGGCGGCAAGAGCGTTGAAACCGAAAAAAAGGAACGCGAATTCCTCCATCGCGGTATCGCCCAGCGTGCCTTTGACCTCAGATTCCAGCTTGCCGATTATGTGGAAGTTGTCGGTGCGGACCTTGAAAACGGGTTGCTGCATGTTTCTTTGAAACGGGAGTTGCCCGAGAGCAAAAAGCCGCGCCAGATCAAGATCACTTCGAGTGATGGCAAGACGGCAATCGAGGATAAAGGCGCGGTGAACTAAGCGCTGATACCTGACCGCTTCAGGCTCTCTGGCACTTTTCCTCCCACTTGCTTGGCCTGAGGCGGTTTTGGGGACACTTTAGTGTCATCGCCCCCGATGGCGTGGCCTCTTGACGAGGCCGCGCCATTATTTTGTTTTGCTACAAAATTTCTTCGGGCGCTTGCCCGGGTTCCCAAAATCTGGCAATGTGCCCGCTGATAGGACAGCAATGTTGTCCATTAGGCGTGCCCAAAAAGAGGTTGTTCCACGCCAGACGCGGTTTCCTGCTCACCGGAAAAGGGTTCAGGACCGCCGGGGCTTTCTTGAAATAAAGAAGTTCCTTCAAGAGGTGGCCGTCAACCGGATAGTGCCACGTACAGTTTGAGTTGAGACGCCGCGCGTTTCGAGCCGTACTTTTGGTGCGACCCGGACCGGCGGCGTGTCTGACAGGTTCTTAGTCTGTCGGGGTGAAAGAAGCGGAGAGAAAAATGGCCAGAAATTCAGATCGCAAGGATTTGACGAAGAGTTCCAGCAGTTTATCCAGAACAGGCCGCCCTTCCGCTCAGGGGTTTTATGATCCCGCCAATGAACATGATGCCTGTGGTCTTGGCCTTGTGGCCAATATGCACAACAAGAAATCACATTCCATCATCAAGCAGGGGCTGGAAATTCTGGTCAATCTCACACACCGGGGGGCAGTGGGTGCCGACCCGTTGATGGGGGATGGCGCGGGAATGCTGGTGCAGATACCCCATGAGTTTTTCAAAAAAGCGGTCGATTTTGAGCTTCCCCGGGCCGGGGATTATGCGGTGGGCATGATCTTTTATCCCAACAATGAAGAGCTCAAAGTGCGCTGTGCGGAAAAACTTGCCGAAGCGCTGGAAAGCGAAGGTCTCGCCCTGCTGGGAACTCGCGCAGTTCCGTTCGATACCAAAGAACTCTCTGAAAACGTCATTCGTACCAAGCCGATTATCGAGCAGGTTTTTATCGGCAAGCCCGAGGGCCTCGGCCCGGACGAGTTCGAGCGGGCGCTGTTGATTGCGCGCAAGGTCATCTCCAACACAATCTACGGGAAAATCCCGGAAGCTGACAATGATAACGGGTTTTATGTGGTTTCGCTCTCGGCCCGTACCATCGTCTACAAGGGCATGTTTTTAGCCTATCAGCTGGGGGCATTTTATCCCGATCTGGCCGATGAAGATTTTATCTCGGCGATGGCGCTTATTCACCAGCGCTTTTCCACCAACACATTTCCCTCGTGGAAGCTGGCGCACCCCTATCGCATGGCGGCCCATAATGGCGAGATCAACACGATAAGGGGCAATGTGAACTGGATGGCGGCGCGCCAGGCTTCGGTGGCCTCGGATCTGTTTGGCGAGGATATCTCCAAAATCTGGCCCATTTCCTATGAGGGCCAGTCCGACACCGCCTGTTTTGACAATGCGTTGGAGTTTCTGGTGCGGGGGGGGTATTCGCTGCCCCATGCGGCTATGATGCTGATCCCCGAAGCATGGTCCGGCAATCCGCTAATGGATGAAACGCGGCGGGTTTTTTACGAATATCACGCTGCATTGATGGAGCCCTGGGACGGGCCCGCCTCCATGGCGCTTTCCGATGGCAACCAGATTGTGGCAACCCTTGATCGCAACGGTTTGCGGCCAGCGCGCTATTTCGTGACCAAGGATGGTCTGGTGGTTCTGGCTTCGGAAGCGGGAACGCTGGATATCCCCGAAGAGGATATTGTTGAAAAATGGCGCCTGCAGCCGGGCAAGATGCTGGTTATCGATCTGGAGCAGGGACGTATCATTGCCGATGATGAAATCAAAAAATCGCTGGCGGAAGCCAACCCGTATGCCAAGTGGCTGGGATGTACGCAGATCGTTCTTGAAGAATTGCCGGCAGTACCGCCCGAAGCTCCCAAAACTTTTGAAAGTCTGCTCGATCGGCAACAGGCTTTTGGCTATACGGCAGAGGATATCAAACTGCTGCTGGCCCCGATGGCAACCACTGGCCAAGAGCCCATTGGCTCCATGGGTACTGATACCCCCCTTTCGGCGCTCTCGGAAAAACCAAAGCTGCTTTATACCTATTTCAAGCAGAACTTTGCCCAGGTTACCAACCCGCCCATCGATCCGATCCGCGAGGAATCGGTGATGTCATTGGTGTCGTTTATCGGACCGCGGCCCAATATTTTTGACCTCAAGGGTCTCTCCAAGGTCAAGCGGCTTGAAGTGCGCCAACCTATCCTGACCAATGAGGATCTGGAGAAAATCCGCACAATCGGGGATATTGCTGACAATCAGTTCCGTACTGCGACGCTGGACATTACATACTCCGCTGACTTTGGGGCAAAGGGTATGGAAAAAGCTCTTCTGGACTTGTGCGAGGCGGCAGAGAAGCGCGTGCATGAGGGCAACAACATCATTGTGCTTTCGGATCGGCTGGTGCGCGCTGATCGCATCGCCATTCCGGCGTTGCTGGCAACTGCCGCTGTGCATCATCATCTGATCCGCAAGGGCTTGCGTACTTCGTCCGGGCTGGTGGTTGAAACGGGGGAGGCGCGCGAGGTCCATCATTTTGCGGTGCTTGCAGGATATGGCGCCGAGGCCATCAACCCCTATCTGGCCTTTGAAACTCTTTCCGCCATGCAGGCTGAGGGCAAACTGCCCGAGGAAGTGGATGAAAAAGAGGTTATTCAGCGTTATATCAAGGCGGTGGGCAAGGGCTTGCTCAAAGTAATGTCCAAAATGGGCATCTCAACCTATCAGTCCTATTGTGGTGCGCAGATTTTTGATGCGGTAGGCCTGTCCGAGGATTTTGTCAAAAAATTCTTTTTTGGTACGGCAACCTCTATCGAAGGGGTGTCTCTCAGGGAAGTGGCCAACGAAACCCAACGCCGTCACCGCTGGGCTTTCGGAGGCAAAATGTCCATGCGCCGTTCGCTGGAAGTGGGGGGGGAATATGCCCTGCGCACCAGAGGCGAAGCGCACGCCTGGAACGCAAAATCC
This sequence comes from Hyphomicrobiales bacterium, assembly GCA_026981645.1. Lineage (GTDB taxonomy): Bacteria > Pseudomonadota > Alphaproteobacteria > Rhizobiales > Devosiaceae > DROE01. Next base: position 10,571 of record JALSII010000033.1, read on the forward strand.
GTTTCCAACCTGCAACATGCGGTACGTGGCAATAGCGCGGAGCATTACCGTGCGTTTGCCGAAGCCATCAACAGCCATGATGGCCACCTGCTCAACATCCGTTCGCTGTTCCGCATAAAGAACGCCGAGGAAATCGGGCGCAAGCCCATTTCCATTGACGAGGTGGAACCGGCAAAAGAAATCGTCAAGCGCTTTTCCACCGGGGCCATGTCCTATGGCTCCATATCGTGGGAGGCACACACCAACATGGCTTTGGCCATGAACGAATTGGGGGGCAAATCCAACACCGGGGAAGGGGGGGAAGAGCCGGAGCGCTTCACCCCGATGAAAGACGGGCGTTCCATGCGCTCGGCCATCAAGCAGGTGGCTTCGGGCCGATTCGGGGTTACAGCCGAATATCTGGCAAATTCGGACATGATTCAGATTAAAATGGCGCAAGGGGCCAAGCCCGGCGAGGGCGGGCAACTGCCTGGCCACAAGGTTGATGCGGTTATCGCCAAGGTGCGCCACTCGACACAAGGGGTGGGTCTGATTTCTCCCCCGCCCCACCACGACATTTATTCCATCGAGGATCTGGCCCAGCTCATCTATGATCTGAAGAATGTGCAGCCCGAAGCCGATATTTCGGTGAAGCTGGTTTCAGAGGTGGGGGTGGGAACGGTCGCGGCCGGGGTTACCAAGGCGCGGGCCGACCATATCACCATATCTGGCTTTGACGGGGGGACCGGAGCTTCGCCGCTGACCTCGATCAAGCACGCCGGCTCGCCCTGGGAAATCGGGCTGGCCGAGACTCACCAGACACTGGTGCTCAATGAGTTGCGTTCGCGAGTTGCGTTGCAGGTCGATGGCGGGCTGAAAACCGGGCGTGATGTGGTAATTGGAGCATTGCTTGGAGCTGACGAATTTGGTTTTGCCACTGCCCCGCTGATTGCTTCGGGCTGCATCATGATGCGCAAATGCCACCTCAACACCTGTCCGGTGGGCATTGCCACGCAGGACCCGGTTTTGCGGCGCCGCTTCACCGGAAAACCGGAACACATCATCAATTATTTCTTCTTTGTTGCCGAAGAGGCGCGCCAGATTATGGCTGAGCTGGGCTTTGCAAGCATTGACGAGATGGTGGGCCAGATCGAAGCCCTTGATCGCCAGCAGGCAATCGAGCACTGGAAGGCTGACGGGCTGGACTTTTCAAAACTGTTTTTCAAGCCGGACATGGGGCCTGAAGTGGGTCTGTTCCACTCCGAGCCGCAGGACCACCATCTGGAAGATATTCTTGACCGCAAACTCATTGAACAGGCTGCCCGGGCGCTTGAAGGAAAGGGGGCGGTGCAGATCACAACTGATGTCAACAATACCAACCGCACGGTGGGTACCATGCTTTCGGGACGGGTAGCGATGAAGTTTGGTCATGAGGGGCTGCCCGAGGACAGCATTCACATCAAACTCACCGGCACTGCGGGCCAGTCCTTTGGGGCATGGGTTGCGCGCGGGGTGACATTGGAGCTGGAGGGGGAGGCCAACGATTATGTGGGCAAGGGGCTCTCGGGTGGACGGCTCGTCGTTTATCCATCAGCCAAAGCAAACGGTATCACCCCGGAACGTTCTATAATCGTGGGCAACACGGTGCTTTATGGCGCTATCGAGGGGGAATGCTATTTTCGCGGCGTTGCCGGGGAGCGGTTCGCGGTGCGTAACTCCGGTGCGATAGCAGTTGTTGAGGGGGTTGGCGACCATGGCTGCGAATATATGACCGGGGGTGTGGTTGTGGTGCTTGGCGGCACAGGGCGTAATTTTGCCGCCGGAATGAGCGGGGGGATTGCCTATGTGCTTGACGAAAGCGGCACGTTTTCTAAGCGCTGCAATCTTTCCATGGTTGAACTCGAGCCCGTACCTGAAGAAGACGAATTGATGGAGCGCCATCACCATCAGGCCGGAGACATTGAACATCACGGGCGGGTGGATGTTTCCGCAGATATGACGCGGCGGGATGAAGAACGCCTGCACCAGCTCATCACAAACCACCTTCGTTATACCGGCTCCAGCCGGGCGAAAAAAATTCTGGACCAGTGGGAAAGCTATCGGCCCAAATTTGTCAAAGTGATGCCGGTTGAATATCGGCGGGCGCTGTTGGAAATAGAACAGGCTGCGCAGAAACGCGTGCCCCGGCAGGTTAGTTAAGGAGAAAGTCGAAATGGGAAAAGTAACGGGATTTCTCGAAATCGACCGGCAGGATCGTTCCTATCGCTCAGCCTCGGACCGGGTGCGCAATTACAAGGAATTTGTCATTCCCCCCTCGCAGCGTGAGTTGCGAAACCAGGCGGCGCGCTGCATGGATTGCGGCATTCCCTTCTGTCATGACGCGGAGGGTTTGCGGGGCTGTCCGGTGAACAACCAGATTCCCGACTGGAACGACCTGGTTTACAAAGGGGACTGGAAGCAGGCTTCGATGAACCTGCATTCAACCAATAATTTTCCTGAGTTTACGGGCCGCATCTGCCCGGCCCCGTGTGAGGCTTCGTGTACGCTCAACATTATTGACGAGCCGGTGACCATCAAATCCATTGAGTGTGCCATTGTGGACCGGGCCTGGCGCAAGGGCTGGATACGGCCTGAGATTGCACAAAACAAGACGGGCAAGAAAATTGCCATCATTGGAGCGGGACCTGCCGGGATGGCATGTGCGCAACAATTGGTACGGGCCGGACACAAGGTTAAGCTGTTTGAAAAGAACGCAAAAGCGGGCGGTTTGCTGCGTTATGGCATCCCTGATTTCAAGCTGGAAAAACACCATATTGACCAGCGCGTACGCCAGATGGAGCTCGAGGGGGTCAAGTTCAAATACAACTCCCATGTGGGGGTGAACGTTAACCCGAAAAAACTTCTTAAAAAACATGATGCCATTGTGTTGACCGGCGGCGCTGAGATGCCTCGCGACCTGCCCGTTGAGGGACGCGATCTGGCCGGCATTCATTTTGCCATGGATTTCCTGCCCCAGCAGAACCGCCGGGTGAGCGATGAGCCGCTTGGTGATGTGGAACCGATACTGGCGACGGGAAAACATGTGGTTGTCATTGGGGGCGGGGATACGGGGTCGGATTGTATCGGCACTTCAATCCGGCAGGGTGCGCTTTCGGTAACGCAGCTGGAAATCATGCCCCGGCCGCCGGAAAAGGAAGACAAGCAGATGTCATGGCCCGAATGGCCGATGAAATTGCGGACCTCTTCAAGCCACGAGGAGGGGGCAGTGCGCGAGTTTGCTGTGATGACGCAGAGTTTTGAGGGCAAAAACGGGCATGTCTGCAAACTTAACTGCGTGCGGGTTGATGAAAAATTTCAACCCGTTGAGGGAAGCGAGTTTGAACTCAGGGCTGACCTGGTTCTTCTGGCTATGGGGTTTGTTTCTCCCGTGCAGGAGGGCCTGCTCAAAATGCTGGGGGTTGCGCTTGATAAACGGGGCAATGTTGAGGCCAGCACAAACGACTACAAAACCAGCCATAAAAAAGTGTTTGCAGCCGGTGACATGCGCCGGGGGCAGTCTCTGGTTGTGTGGGCCATTCGTGAGGGGCGGCAGGCGGCAAGGGCTGTGGATCTGGCATTGATGGGGGTCACTGACCTGCCGCATTGACCCCCTGAACAAGGGCGGGTCCGTTGTCGGCGCTTTCCTCAAGGCTCGGTTCAATACCAACGCCGAATGCATCGGCACGTCCGCGGGGTGCGTTCAACATCATCCGGATATCAAAAGGGTGCGCCGGGGGGATATCTGGCGTTGCCAGTAACAACTCATCAGCTCGGGGCGGTTCGCTTGAAATGGGCAGTACGGCGCCGGCAATCTGAAGCAGTCTGACCTGCCCGGTGCCCTGAAAGGGTGGGCGTACCATGGTCTGGGCATCTGTGCCCTCAAGCGGGTCGGAGATTTCAATGCTCACCGTACCCCCGCGATAATAAAGGCGCAAAGACTGGTTGATGAAAAACACCAGCTTGTCGGAACCGGCGGCGGAAAAATGTATGCCGTCGCTTTTTCGCATGAGGGCATCATTGCCGTTCAGATCGGGCCCGCGACTGGTAAAACGCCCCTCTTCGTCGGTGAAGCGTTCATAGATGTCAACAAATTCGACTCCGGCGGTCACGCTGGCCAGCCGGTGGAGTGAACTTATTTCGCTGATGGCGGCGGAATAGGTGGGCGCGCGCATGGGGGGCAAGCCAACCCAGATAATGGGTTTGCCCGCAACCCGTAGCTGGCCCAGAAACTCATTCAGGCGCTCCAGATAGGCAGCTTTCCATTCATCGGAAAGTGGGGAAGCCCCGCCAATCGGCTGGCGGTCATTTATGCCGATTATCAGCACTGCAAGATCAAAACTGTTGGCGGCGATTTCTTCGGCCAGAGCGGCGTTCCAGTCGTAAAAATCATCGCGCACAAAGCCAGAGGAGCCAACACCCTTGCCAATGATGATCATATTGGGGTCTTCAGCAAAGGCGCGTTGCAGGGCTTTTGCCAGATCGACGGCCAGCGAATCGCCAAACACGGCAAGGCGGGTGGCGCCCTCATTTTTTTCCACAGCATCGGGCGCAATGGCTGCGGGGGCAGGGGGCGGTGTTGCGCGGGGCTGGGTCGCGGGCGCGCGGCGTGTGGTCTGGGGTGGGGGGGTTGTCTGCTGTGGGCCAAACAGCAGGTCAAACAGGGTTCGGCGCTGCTGGGACACAACGATGCGCTCCTGGGCGACCAGGGCGGTCTCAAGAACCGGCGCTGCCAGAAATACAATGAACAGTGCTGTAAATATTCTGCGCATCAGTGGCTCATTTCCTTCCTGCCCATTCTTATAGCCCGCCGGGTGGCAATTCCAAGGCTGGCAATTGAGTTGCTCAGATGATTACTGTACTGCTGCCCGCAACCGTTCGTAGGCGCCAAGGGTGACAAAACCATCTGCGGGCAAACCGACAGAGCGCTGAAACATCTGATAGGCCTCCTGGGTAATGGGTCCGATACGTCCGTCCACTTCGCCTTGGTAAAATCCCAATTCCTTCAACCATTGCTGGATGGCGGTGCGCTGGGCGAGGTTGGGAAATTTTGTATTGCGCGGCCAGTCTGAAATGAAGGGGCCACTGCCCTTGAGGCGGTCGGTGAGATGGGCGACAGAGAGCGCGTAAGAATCTGAAAAATTATAGGCTTTGAGTACCAGATAGTTGGGGGTCATCAAAAATTTGGGTCCGTGTTTACCTGCTGGCAGATAAAGGAACACCTGGTCGGCAAGGTTTGAGAACTGGCGCCCTGCAACTCGAACAACGCCGCGTTCAGCAAAAAAACTGACGGACCTGAAGTCTTTGCGGCTGGCCAGGGCATAGTCAAAATCTGCAGGCAGTTGCACTTCATACCCCCAATCCAGACCACTTTGATAACCAAAGCTGTTCAGCAGAACGGCACTGGTGGCAAGGGCATCGGCAAGGGAGTTGTGCGGGTCCACTTTTCCGTCGCCATTGCCATCGGTGGCGTTGGCAACCAGTACCGATGGGGTGACCTGCAAGTGTCCCACCGCCCCGGCCCATGAACCAACGAGGGTCTGGCTGGTATAGCCCCGGTCCTGAATAAGGCGCAGGGCGGCAATCAGCTCGGCTTCGTCCTGTTCAACCCGCCCGCGCCGTTCAAAGGCGAGGGAAGCCAGAGAGCGAACAACAGGCTTGATGAGGTTGCGATTTCCCAGCACTGCCCCATAGTCGGTTTCAATGCCCCAAATGGCAGCCAGAATGTAGGGGTCGACGCTGTAGCGCTGGCCTATTGCGGTGAAAAGGGATTTGTTCCTGGCAAAGGCTGCGCGCCCGCGGTTGATGCGGCTGGAGGAAACTCTGCGTTCCAGATAGGTCCATATGGGGGTGGTGAATTCGGGCTGCCCGGAAATCAGCCCAGCTATAGAGGTGTCGCGGGTCAAGCCCGTAGTGGCTTTGCGATATGTATCTCGTGAAATGCCGTTTTGCAGTGCTTTAGCTTCAAAAGACTGCAGGAACTGCTCAAAGCTGCCAAGAGGTGTCGCAGAAGTTGTGGACAGGCCGGCAAGGCACAGCGCTATTGCCAATATTATTTTGCGAACAGCAAGTATGACAGGTCTCCTAACGGTTGCGGGTACGCAGATAGCTTTCCCACTCAAGAGCTGAGCGGACGATCCTACTCAGGTCGTCGTGGCGGGGCTGCCAGTCAAGCTCCCTTCGTATCCGGTCGGCCCCGGCAACAATTGCAGGGGGGTCTCCGGCCCGGCGGGCGGTTTCGCGCACCTCAAAATCAACGCCGGACACTTTCTTGACCATATCAACCACTTCGCGCACCGAGAAGCCATGTCCATAACCGCAATTAAGGGTGAGACTTTGTTTGTCCTTGCGCAATTTCTCAAGCAGCAGGGCGTGGGCCTCAACCAGATCGCTCACATGGATGTAGTCACGAATGCAGGTGCCATCGGGAGTGGGATAATCGGTGCCATAAACATCCAGATGGTCGCGGGTTCCAAGGGCTACCTGAGCAGCAACCTTGATCAGGTGGGTTGCAGCCTTTGTTGATTGGCCGGAGCGTTTTTTGGGGTCGGCACCGGCGACATTGAAATAGCGCAACACCCCGTAAATCATACCATGGGCGGCAGCGACATCACCCAGCATCTGTTCGGTCATCAGTTTGGAGCGGCCATAGGGGGACATGGGGTTCAGCGGCATGTCCTCGGATACCGGCTCAAGTCCGGTCATTCCGTAAACCGCTGCGGTTGAGGAAAATACAAACCTCTCGACACCGCCCAGAACCGCAGCTTCGATGAGGTTTCTTGAGGCGCAGGTGTTGTTGGCATAATATTTTAGCGGGTTTTCAACAGATTCAGGAACGATGATGGAGCCGGCAAAGTGAACGATTTCTTCAATTTTTTCGGCTTTTATGAGGTCAGTAACAAAACCGGTGTCTTCAATATTGCCCTCAACCAGCCTTGCTCTGTCATCGACGGCCCAGTCAAAACCGGTAACCAAACTGTCCAGAACAATTGTTTCAACGCCGGCGTCAACAAGGTTGAGTACCATATGAGAACCAATATATCCGGCGCCGCCCGTAACTAGAACCGCCATGCCCGCTAACCTCGCTTAAAGCCCGTTCGAATCAAAAACGCAGTATAGGTGTATTGAAATTGCCAAAACGTGTCAGAATTGCCGTTTTCCCCGTTGCCGGACTTGGGACAAGATTTTTGCCGGCAACCAAGGCCATGCCCAAGGAGATGCTGCCTGTTGTTGACCGTCCGCTCATTCAATATGCGGTGGACGAGGCCAAGGAGGCGGGTATTGAACATTTCGTCTTTGTGACGGGGCGAAACAAGGGCGTTATCGAGGACCATTTCGACCGTCAGTTCGAATTGGAATGGACCCTTGAAAGCCGCGGCAAGCTGGAGGCGCTGGAAAAGCTTCGTGCCGATTTGCCGATTGCGGGCCAGACCAGCTTTACACGTCAGCAGGAACCGCTGGGGCTGGGGCATGCGGTGTGGTGCGCTCGCGAGATGGTGGGAGACGAGCCGTTTGCTCTGCTGCTCCCCGATATGCTGTTCAAGTCAAATCCGGGTGTCCTGGCCCAGATGATTGCGGCTTATGAAAAAACGGGGAAAAACGTCATCGCGGTGGAAGAAGTCGACATGGGGGAAATCTCCTCCTATGGCGTGGTCGGCCGGGGCCCTGGCCCCGATGAAGGCTTTGAAGTTACCGAAATGGTGGAAAAACCGACGCCTCAGGATGCGCCCTCAAACCTGATTATTTCGGGACGCTATATTCTGCAACCGGAGATTTTTGACCTGATTTCGAAGCAGGACAAGGGCGCGGGGGGCGAAATACAAATCACCGATGCCATGCAGAAGCTGCTGTCTGAGCAGGGCTTTACCGGTGTCAAATACAAGGGGCGCTCGTTTGATTGTGGCTCAAAAATCGGTTTTCTGTCAGCCAATATCGCCTATGCGCTGGAACGCGACGATATTTCCGACGATTTTATAAAAGAGCTTAAAACCAACGCACTGATATAGCGGGCTATCGCGACCAAGTGAGGCCCATGGAAATCTGGTGGCTGTTTTCGGGGATGCGGGGCAGGGTTTGTGCCTTGGTGTAGAGATAATCCAGATTGAGTGCGATGTTCTTGTTCAGCGCGAAGTCTATGCCGGTTCCGGCGTAGAAGTTCCAGCTTTGCACGGGGTCGGTGCCGGGCACGCTCCAGGACTGCCCAAGTGAGCCGCGCAATCCCACCCAAGGTGCTATCTGATAGCTTGCGCCTGTGGTTATTGCGTAATCGGTGGAAGCCTGACTGCCACTGGGAGCGTTCGCAGGGGTAAGCGCTGTTGAGAGTTGTGCATCAAGGGCCAGAGCATTGTTGGGCGTATAAGCAAAGTCGAAGGCATATAGCAGGCTGGAAAAATTGTCGATGGAAGCATCTTCAAACCTGCGCTCCCCCAATCCAACCGAGGCCTCAATCTGAAACACGTCGCGCCAGTTGGCTGCCAGTCCGGTGCTCAGCGCCAGATCCCAGCCATCCTGTCTTATATTTGTATCTTGAGGGGCCGCATCGTACCAATTGCGGGCAACTGACCCTTCAACAAAGCCTGTCAGAATAGGTGTCAGCTCAAATTCCCCACGCAGGGTGGTGCCGAGTTCAGTGACGTTCCGGTCCAAATTCTGCCGAATAACATTACCAACCAGAATGGTATCAGTTTGCTGATCTCGGGAAAGCTCGGTGTCCAAAGCAAGGGCGAAGCGGCCAAACTGGCGCGCGATGCCAAGTTGAACCTGCGCGTTGCCCTCAAGCGGGGTCTGGATTATCTGGTCGCTGGAGCCGGGTGCATTGGGATCGTCCTGATTAAGGGAAAGACTTGCTGTAGCGCTAAGACGGGTAACCGAGTCGAGCGCATATTCAGCGTTGGCGGACAGTAGAACATTTTCAACACGGGTGAGTTGATCCGAATTGACTCCGAGGCGCGCCTCGGCGCCAAATACAAAACTTGAGCGCAGGCCCGTACGGGTTGCGGTGAATTGGGGCACCAGGGTAGTGGCGTAGCGCGAACCCCTGGTTCCCCCGGTGCGGGAGGCAAGCAGAGCCACCGACCAGTCAATTTCAAAAAACGGCTGATAGGGTTCTGCAGGCACCATCGGGGGCATTGGCAGGGGAACTTTTTCGGTCGGCAACGGGATGACTTCAGGCAGCAGGCGGGTCGGGGTAACGATAACCCCCGGTGGTGTGGCCGGTGTCCAATCTGTGCCCGGGTCGGCGCTGGCGGGGCCTGCAGCCAGAACAAAAACCAGACTGAGTGTGCAAGCAGAGAAAAGGGAACGATAGCGCTTTGCAGGAGGGAAGTCGGCCATGGTGCGCACGCGTTTCGCTGGTTTTCTCGAACAATGCCCACACTGCCAGTTTATGGTTAACCAATGGTTTTTATGGTGTCTACCTAATCCTTGAATAAGTGTTTGTTAACCCTATGACTTAACTGAAACTTTTCCATCCTGCTCCATGATTGAGCGGATGGATTTTGTTGAAGTTCAGTTTGGTGTCGGGGAATTCTTGTGGATATAGCAACAATTGTGGGAATGATAGGGGGCGCGGCTTTTATTGCTACGGCCATTCTTCTGGGCGGTTCATTTTCCCAGTTTATGGACGGTCCCTCGGTTATGATCGTTGTCGGGGGCGGATTGTCGGCGACCCTTATCCGTTTTCCGCTGTCCGGAATCCTTCAGGCTTTTGTAACCGGGGGTAAGGTTGCCTTTTCTCACAAGAAGGTGGAGCCGCGCGAAATCATCGAAAAAGTTGCCGAGATGGGCGATATCGTTCGCAAGTCCGGCCCCCTGGGACTGGAAAGTATCGAGGTGGATGAGCCCAACCTAAAAAAGGGGGCCCAGTTTATTGCCGACGGGTATGAACTGGCCTTCATTCGCGAATCCATGGAACTGGCGCGTGATCAGTATCTAGCGCGTCTGTCCGAAGGGCAGCGAGTGTTCAAGTCCTTTGGTGATGCTGCACCCGCTTTTGGCATGATCGGCACGCTGGTGGGGCTGGTGCAGATGCTGGCCAATATGGATGATCCCTCAAAGATTGGTCCTGCGATGGCCATTGCATTGCTGACCACGCTTTATGGAGCGATTCTGGCCAATCTGGTTTGCCTGCCCGTATCGGACAAACTGACGGCAAAACTGGGGTTTGAAGAAATAAACCAGACCCTGGTCATCGACGGTATTCTTGCGGTGCGCGAGGGGAAAAGCCCGGCGCTTATCCGCGAAATGCTGGTGGCCTATCTGCCCGAGGCGCAACAAGAAACAATGATTGAAGAAGTGGCGGCATAACTTCAAATTCAGTGAGTTGAGAAACCTGGACCAATGGCTAAAAAACACAAATGTCCGCCTGGTTTACCCGAATGGTTGCTGACCTTTGCCGACTTGATGTCGATTCTTGTGGTGTTTTTTGTTCTGCTGATTTCGTTCTCGATTCAGGATACGCGCAAGCTGCAGATTGTTGCCGGGTCGGTAAAGGAGGCTTTTGGTATCGTAAAGGAACAGCGCCGCGCCGGTCTGATCGAGCGTGATGGCAACCCGCAGAGGGATTATGTGAAGCGCCTAGCATTAACGGAAAACGAAAACAATACTGAATTTGCCACTGAGCGCAACGACCAGAACCAACAGCAGGGGCCTAATGCCAATACCTATGAAATAGAAACCAACGATGTGGAACGGCCCGATACATTTTCCCTGGCGGCGGCAACCCTGCGTCAGGCTTGGCGTGACCTGCCCGATATCACCTCGATTTCCGACAATCTGATCGTGCAGGAAACCGAAGAAGGTCTTAACATCATCATTTCTGATCAGGAGGGGCGTTCCATGTTCCCCGAAGGGTCAAAATACCCTTATGAAACCACGCGCAAGGCAATCGCAGCCATTGCGCCGGTATTGCAGCAATTGCCCAACCAAATTCGTGTCGCCGGGCACACCGCCGCGGGTATGACCTATCCCAATCCACGCTATGGCAAGTGGGAGCTTTCCAGCGACCGGGCCAATGTGGCCCGTTCAATTCTTGAAGAATTCGGGTTAAACACCAATCGGCTGCATTCGGTCGTGGGGGTGGCAGATTCGGAGCCGTTTTTTCCCAATAATCCCTATCTGGCCGCCAATCAGCGGGTATCTATCCTTGTGATGCGCGAAGAGCCGCCGGTCCCCCCCGAACTCAGTCCGTAGCCAGTTCCCGATTTTCAGGCAGTGCCCGTCTGTTCGGGTTCGGCAGATACCACTTCAAGCGTTGTGCCGTCATTGCCGACGATGCGCACCCGGTGGCCTGCGGGCAGTTCGGGTCCCTTGACACGCCAGACAGTATCGCCCAGCTCCATGCGGCCGGTATTGCCAATTATGGGCTCGCTTAAAAAACCCTCTTTGCCCACATGGCGAGCGGCGCGTTTGTTCAAAAAAGGGCTGTCCGTTTCAGGTGTGATTCGACGGCGCAAATTGATCCACAAAGCAAGCGCGATGATGGACAAGAGGCCAAAAATCGCAAACTGGATGGGAAGGCCAAAGGGGGTGACCAGTGCTATCAGGCCGGTAACCACCGCTGCGCCACCAAGCCAGATAAAAATTCCACCCGGGGCGATGAGTTCAATTGCCAGTAAAACGAGACCGCCGACAATCCACGACCATGCTCCATACTGGGCAAACAGGTTTATCAGATCCATATCAATCGCCTCTTCTGCGTCATGGGGTTCAGTGGGCTAGTTGCCTGCGCTTGGTGGCCTTGAACGGGTGGCGGGCCGGCGGGCCGGCTTGTCGTCGCCTCCCAGGGCCTCCTTGGCGATTTCGGCGATACCTCCGATGGCCCCGATTACGTTGGCAGCTTCAAGGGGCATCATCAGCACTTTCTGGTTGGGCGAAGTTGCGATGGATTCAAGGGCCTTGATATAGTTGTTGGCAACAAAGAAATTGATCGCTTGCACATCACCGGCGGCTATGGCCTCGGAAACCATGGTTGTGGCCTTGGCTTCAGCCTCGGCGGAACGTTCGCGTGCCTCGGCGTCGCGGAATGCTGCTTCACGCCGTCCCTCGGCTTCAAGAACCTGGGACTTTTTCAGGCCTTCGGCTTCAAGGATTGCGGCCTGTCTTGCGCCTTCGGATTCAAGAATGGTGGCGCGCTTGTCACGCTCTGCCTTCATCTGGCGACCCATGGCCTCGATAAGGTCTTTTGGGGGATCGATGTCCTTGATTTCGATGCGTGAGATTTTTACGCCCCATGGGGAGACCGCTTCATCAACCACGCGCAAAAGACGATTGTTGATTTCATCACGATTGGAGAGCAGTTCATCCAGGTCCATGGAGCCCATGACAGTACGGATATTGGTCATGGTCAGGTTGAGGATTGCGTGTTCAAGCCGGGCCACTTCGTAAGCCGCAGAGGGAGCATCAACCACCTGATAAAAGGTCACTCCGTTGGCGGTGACCGTGGCGTTATCTCTGGTGATAACTTCCTGATGGGGCACGTCGAGCACCTGCTCCATCATGTTCATTTTATGGCCGATACCGTCTATAAAGGGTACAATGAGGCTGAGGCCGGGCTGCAGGGTACGCGTATATTTTCCGAATCGTTCAATAGTATAATTAAACCCCTGCGGCACCATTTTTGCACCGGCAAATAATACCAGTATGAGCAAAACGCCCAATGCAATAAGAGTAATACTTAAACCATCCATAATCTATCTCCCGCAAATCATTGCCCTGGTGAATCAGTTTTCCATATGTAGGGATAGCGGGTCAGTTTGGCAACTTTTGGCTGGGGGCAGGCTGACGCTTACAGCCAGCCCTGCAGTTCGTCGCGCACAACGGCTTCGATGGCCTCCATGCCCGCATCACTGTCGTTGAGGCAGTTTATATAGGCGAAGTTTTCACCTCCGGCGTTCAGAAAAATCTCTCGTCCCTCCATGGCCAGTTCTTCAAGGGTCTCAAGACAGTCAACCGAGAAAGCCGGCGCCATGATGGCAATATTCTTTATTCCCTGCGCAGGCAGGTTCTTCAGCACTTCGTCTGTATAGGGCTTAAGCCATTCCTCAGGGCCAAAACGGCTTTGAAAGGCCAATATCAGCTTCTCCTGAGGCCAACCCAGTTCCTGGCAAAGCAGGGAGGTAGTTGCTTTGCACTGGTCAAAATAGGGGTCGCCCTTGTCCACATAGGCCTGGGGCATGCCGTGATATGAGGTGATGATGCGTTCGGGCTTGAAATCCAGTTTGCCAAGCGCCGCCTCAACACTGTCGGCCAGTGCCCTGAGATAGGGGGGGCAGGAAAAATAGGGGGGTGTGGTGCGAATGGCGGGCTGCCAGCGCATGGTCTTGAGCACGTCAAAGGCCTTGTCGTTGGCTGTGGCTGTAGTTGCTGCGGAATATTGCGGATAGAGCGGCAACAGCAGGATTTTTTCGCACCCGGCGCTCTTTAGTCTTTTGATGCCGCGTTCGGTGGAGGGGTTTCCGTAGCGCATGGCAAAATCTACTATCACGCTTTTCCCCAGCCGCTGTTGAAGCTTTTTTGCCTGTGAAGCGGAAATGACCCGCAAGGGGCTGTCATTGGTTTCCCGGTCCCAGATTTTATCATAGGCCGCGCCGCTTTTTTTAGGCCGCGTGGTCAGAATTATAAGGTTCAGCAGTGGCCACCAGAGCCAGCGCGGGGTCTCAATTACCCGGCGGTCGGAGAGAAACTCCTTGAGATAACGACGCATGGACCAATAGTCCGTGGCATCTGGCGTGCCCAGATTGAGCAGGAGCACACCAGTTTTTGCAGTGCTCTGAATTGAATGAGAGGGGGCTTGGGTGTTCAAAATTTTTTCCATGGATTTGCCGAAGATGGGGGTCTCAAAAAAGTTTGAAACTACAACGACTTTTAGGTTCTTGGGGTATGAAAGCAAGCCGGAGAATCCCCTTCAATAGTTGGCAGTGCAAAAAATTGCTGTTCCTTGGGCCGGGGATGTTGGCTAAGGTGAAACCCAGAACTTAATCACAATAAGTTCTCGAACAAGGAGGAAACGATGAAAAAAATACTCAGACTGGCCCTTCTGGGGTCCGTGGCGTTGGCGGGGCTGGGAGCAGCCCCTGCGCTGGCCCAGTATCAGCTTACCATACTGCATACAAACGACTTTCACTCCCGCTTTGAGCCAATATCGCGTTTTGACAGCGGATGTTCGGCTGAGGACAATGCCGAAGGCAAGTGTTTCGGGGGATATGCCCGTCTGTTTACAGCGATTGCCGAGGCGCGAAGCCGCTCTGATAATACCATTCTCGTAGACGGGGGAGACCAGTTCCAGGGCACGCTCTTTTATACCTATTACAAGGGTGAGTTTGCCGCCGAAATGATGAACAATCTGGCCTATGACGGGATGACTGTGGGCAATCATGAATTTGATGACGGCCCCGAGGTCCTCCGTGGATTTATGGATGCCGTCGGCTTTCCCGTTCTCATGTCCAATGCGGATGTTTCAGCCGAAGACAAGCTGGCCGGAGTTCTGCAAAAGTCCACTGTCATTGAGCGGGGCGGCGAAAAAATAGGGCTGATCGGGTTGACCCCGCAGGATACGGATGAACTCGCCAGCCCCGGCGACAATGTGGTTTTCTTTGAGCCGATATCTTCCGTGCAGGCGGAAGTGGACAAGCTGACCGAACAGGGTGTGAACAAAATCATCGTACTTTCCCATTCCGGGTTCGATGTGGACCTGGCCGTGGCAGCTGGCACCACCGGTGTCGATGTCATTGTTGGAGGTCACTCCAATACTTATCTGAACTCGTCGGACCCCCGGGGGGCCGGGCCATACCCGACATTTGTCAATGGTACAGCCATAGTTTCGGCTTATGCCTACGGCAAGTATCTGGGCGAGCTGAACGTTACCTTCAATGATGAGGGAGAAGTCGTCCGGGCGTCCGGCGAACCCATTCTGATTGACGCAAGTGTTGCGGAAAATGCCGGCATCGTCGCGCGGGTTGCAGAAAGGGCTGAACCGCTTGAAGAAATTCGCCAGAAGGTGGTTGCTCAGGCCAATGCGCCTATCGAGGGAGATCGCTCGTTTTGCCGTGTCGGAGAGTGTGAGATGGGCAACCTCGTTGCCGATGCAATGCTGGACCGGGTCAAGGATCAGGGTGTTACCATCGCCATACAGAATGGCGGGGGGCTTCGTGCTTCGATAGATGCTGGCGAGGTGACCATGGGAGAGGTGTTTACCGTATTGCCGTTCCAGAATACGCTTTCAACCTTTCAGGTTACCGGGGCCACTATTCTGGCTGCCCTTGAGAACGGCGTCAGCCAGGTTGAGGAAGTCAAGGGCCGCTTTCCACAGGTGGCAGGCTTGAGGTTCACCTGGGATCCAGCGGTTGCCCCCAATGAAGGCCGTATAGTGGAAGTCCTGACCATGCAGGATGGAGAATGGGTGCCTCTTGATCCTGAAGGTGTCTACTATGTCGTGTCCAACAATTATGTGCGCGGCGGAGGCGATGGATACCGCATGTTCCGTGATGCCGAGAATGTTTATGACTTCGGCCCGGATCTGGCCGAAGTGGTAGCCGACTATCTGGCAGATGCTGACGGGTATGAACCTTATCTGGACGGGCGCATCGCTCAAAAATAGAGCACTTCCCAGTCCCCCCGGAAGCAGAAATGCGTTTTCCGGGGGGCTGATGCGTTAACGATAGGTGCGTCATGCAATCGACCTTTCGGGGTGAAAGCGTGTACCTTTATCTCCATGTCCAGGGATATTACCAATAGTGCTTTATTCAGGCTGATTGAAGCGGGTCATCTGGCGCGCCGAGCTTTGCAGGCGCCCCTTGCGGATGCTGGGCTGCAGGCCGGCGATGATGCCATTCTTTTTCTGCTTAAAAGGAAGAAGCTGATTTCCGAGCAGACCCTGTGCCAAAAAACCGGTCTCAGTCCCGAGCAGCTATACCCGCGAATGGAGCGGTTGCTAAAACTTTCCCTGGTTTGTCGGCCCAAATTCAAAGCCGATGGTTTCTCCCTTTCGCGCCTCAGCAAAAAAGGGTGCTCTGTCCGAAACGATTTGTTTGACCGCTGGCGGGAACTTGATGGGGCGCTGATGGGTGAACTCAAGCCCAAACAGCGCCGAAGACTGAAGAAAAACCTTGAAAGGTTTGTCGAGCTTCTCGTTTTGTAGTCAGCCCCGTTCTCTATGGGGCCGGCCCTGACTTTAGTCGGGAAGACATGATTTACCCGAAAGAACCTGCATATCAGGATTTCTGCACGTCAGCCTCAGAAAGTTCACGAATTTCTTTTAATTCGGCAATGGTGGTTTCAAGATCCTGCTTCTGACTTTCAAGGAGCGCCAGCCGCTCGTTGACCTTGGCCCGCAGCAGGGCCATCTGATGGGCCTGGGTTTCGTCAGCATCATAGAGTGAAAGATATTCGGAGATGTCACGCAGGGAGAAACCCAGTCGCTTGCCGCGTAAAATCAGCAATAGTCGCGCCCGGTCACGTTTGCGAAAAACACGGGTATTGCCAACCCTGTCGGGGGACAGCAGCTTCTTTGTTTCATAAAAGCGGATGGTGCGCGTGGAAATTCCCAACTCACCGGCCAGTTCAGTGATGGAATAAAGGCCTTCAGCGTCAGCTTTTTGATTGTTTTTGTTTTTCTCGCTCAGCATATTCTTCACGCAGTTCCTTTTTGGAGAGCTTTCCAACCAGAGTTTTTGGCAGTTCATCCTTGAAGATGAATTCTCGGGGCATTTGTATCTTGGAAATATACTCACCCAGGAAGGTCTTGAGTTCGGCTTTGGTAAGTTCCTTGCCATCTTTGAGTTTGATAAAAGCGATGGGTGCTTCGCCCCGATAACTGTCTTTGACACCGATGACGTTGCATTCGTCAACGCTTTCATGGCGATAAATGGCTTCCTCGATATGGCGGGGATAAACATTGTAGCCCGAGCAGATGATAAGATCCTTGATCCGGTCAACCAGAAACACATTGCCCTTCTCATCAATATAGCCCACATCTCCGGTGCGGAAATAGCCGTTTACAAACGCCTCTTTGGTTGCCTCTTCATTGTTGTAATAGCCCAGCATCACCTGCTTGCCCTTGGCGGCGAGTTCTCCGCGCTCCCCGGGCTCGACAAATTTTGTGGGATCATCCAGGTCAATAAACTGCACATCGGTTCCAGGAAGCGGCATGCCGATGGAGCCGGGAATTGAGGGGACACGCAATGCCTGGCAGCAAAGGACCGGGGAGCATTCGGTAAGGCCATAGCCTTCGGCAAGGGTCGCCGAGGACAGTTTGGCAAATGCTTCGCGAGTGTCCTGGGGCAGGCCCGCGCCACCCGAAATGATGGTTTCGATACTTGCGACCTGTTCGGGGGTAACCTTTTTGTTGGCGGCAATCGCGTGGATCAAGGTTGGGATTGCGGGCAGGATGTTGGCCTTGGTGCGTACCAGCAGGTCAAGAAGCATCTTGAGTTCGAAGCGCGGCATCAGCACCACTTCAGATCCCCTGCCAAGGGGCACGTTCATGCACACGGTCATGGCAAATATGTGGAAGAATGGCAGCACTGCCACGGTTTTTGATGGTGGTTCGAACAGCCCGTCCGCCCATCGGTTGATCTGGTCAACATTGGCGGCAATATTGGCGTGGGAAAGCATAGCGCCCTTGGGCAGGCCGGTAGTGCCCCCGGTATATTGTTGCACTGCAACATCGTTCGCCGAGTCAATTTCAGCAGGTTCGACGGATTTACGTGCACTGAGCATGGAGGAAAACCAGGTCACATGCTCTGCCACTGATGACTGGGAGGGTTTGGCCAGTTCCTTTGCCTTTACGATGCTAAACAGCACGCGCTTGACCAGCGGAAGGGCGGAAGGGAAGTCGCAAACGATAATTTTTTTGACATTGCCCGCCTTGCAGAGTGCTTCGGCTTTATCAAAAATCAACTTGAGATTTAGGGTGACCAGCACATCTGCGCCAGCGTCCTTTGTGATGTGAGACAGTTCAGAAACAGTATAAAGCGGATTGCAATTGACTACTGTTCCGCCGGCAAGAAGAGTACCATAATAAGCCACCGGGAAAAATGGCGTGTTTGGCAGAAGAAGTGCGACCCGGGAGCCCTTTTTCACACCAAACTGGCTCTGCAATGCCCCGGCAAAGGCTTTAATATCTTTTTCGAGCGTCTTGAATGTGGTTTTTGCTCCCATAAAGTCCAGAGCATTTGATGACTCGTGTTTTTTACACGCATCAAGGATCTGTAAGTGGACCGGCGTAGTATCAACATCCACATCCCAGTCAATTCCTTCGGGATAATTGTCAATCCAGGGTCTGTAAAGTTGATCCGGTTCCGGTGCTTTACCCATTATACTGCTCCCTCCAGGCGCGAATGCTTTTTGTTTTTTGAAGCCTTGCCAATTGAGTGAACGTAAATTTCCTGATGGACAAGGTCAAGGACTCAGGGGGGATTTGGTTCATATGGTCGCAGTTTGAATGAGGGGCCAAAAAAATGTTAATGAGAAAGGTGCGGAAAAGCTATTAACCGGCTATAATGAATGTATGGGTCCGGCAAGCGGTGGCCTTGTGAGATGCCGGGTGGCTAGACTGACAGGTTGACGTATACGTCAACTGTGATATTCGTTACGCGTAATGGTACTGTCCGCAAGGGCAGGCCATAGAGTAAGTCATCCGGAGCAGGGCATGTTTTTTGCAATTTTGTTTGTAATATTTATAGCAGTATTCCTTCTGTCCTATCACCGGACGCCGATCTGGCTGTGGGCTGCGGTGGCGCTGGCTATCGGTATGATTTCCATGTTGCTCACTTCTGCCAGTGGAACATGGGCCTGGATTTTTGCCGTGTCGCCAGCGGTGATTCTGGGCATATTTTCGATTCCCCTGCTCAGACGCCTCAGTCTGAGCGGGCCGATTTACAAAGCTGTGAAGCGTATTTTGCCGCGAGTGTCCTCAACAGAGCAGGAAGCGCTGGATGCAGGCACCGTTGGCTGGGATGCCGATCTTTTTTCAGGAAGGCCCAAATGGGACAATCTGCTCAAAGTCCGCAAGCCGACTCTGAGTGATGAGGAGCAGGAATTTCTCGAGGGGCCGACCAACGAATTGTGCATGATGATTGATGATTGGGATATCAGGCATAATCTGGCTGACCTTCCCCCCGACGTCTGGAAATTCATGAAGGAAAACGGCTTTCTTGGCATGTTGATTTCCAAGGAGCACGGGGGGCTTGGTTTTTCAGCCCAGGCGCAGTCGATGGTGGTTTCAAAGATTGCCAGCCGTTCGGTCGCTGCCGGTATCACTGTGATGGTGCCCAATTCTCTGGGGCCGGGGGAACTTCTTGAAAAGTATGGAACGCCGGAGCAGAAGGAGCGATATCTGGAACGGCTGGCCAAGGGTAAGGAAGTGCCTTGTTTTGCGCTTACGGGTCCGACCGCGGGTTCGGACGCTGCGGGCATGCCTGATGTGGGGGTGGTAACCCATGGCATGTATGAAGGGGAAAAGGTTCTTGGCGTCCGGCTCAGCTGGGACAAACGCTATATAACGCTGGCGCCGGTGGCGACCCTTCTGGGGCTGGCGTTTAACCTGCTCGACCCTGAAAACCTTCTGGGCAAGGGTGAAAAGGTCGGTATTACACTGGCGCTGGTCCCCGCTGATTATAAAGGCGTCAAAATCGGACGGCGGCATTATCCCTCGCGCTCAGCCTTCATGAACGGACCCACGAGTGGGGACGAAGTGTTTATTCCGTTGGAGTTTCTGATTGGGGGCACTGAATATGCGGGGCAGGGTTGGCGCATGCTTATGGAGTGTCTTTCTACTGGACGGGCCATATCGCTGCCCGCCATCGGATCAACCTCAATTAAATCTGCGTTGCGTGTTACCAGCGCCTACGCTCGTATTCGGCGGCAGTTCGGCATTCCCGTGGGGATAATGGAGGGCGTGGCCGAGCCTTTGGCCCGGCTGGTCAAGTCCGCCTATCTGTTTGAAGGCGCGCGCGCTGTCACGGCTGCGATGGTCGATGAAGGGCAAAAGCCTGCAGTCATATCTGCGCTGCTTAAATATCGTTCGACAGAAGCCATGCGCGATCGCATTGATGACGCCATGGATATTCACGGGGGCCGGGCCATTCAGGATGGGCCTTCCAATTATCTGTTTTCCGGTTATGCCAATACACCGGTGGCGATTACCGTTGAGGGAGCCAATATTCTTACCCGGACCCTGATTACCTTTGCGCAAGGTTCGCTCCGGGCGCATCCCCATCTCTACAGTGAAATTAAAGCGGCGCAGAACCCGGATGCAAAAGCCGGCCTTAAGGCTTTTGATGCCGCTTTTACCGGCCATACCTCGTTTATGCTGGGCAATATCACCGGCTCATTCTGGCAGTCGATAACGTTTGGCCGGTTTGCGTCGAGCCCAGTGGATCACGAACTGGCGCACTGGTACAGGCAATTGCATCGCTATGCGCAGAATTTTGCACTGGTGGGCGACTGGGTGGTGGTTATTCTTGGTGGCGATATAAAACGCAAGCAGCGGCTGTCGGGGCGGATGGCGGACATTCTGTCAGATCTTTATCTGCTTTCCACAACACTGAAACGCTATGAGGATGATGGCTGCATCAAGGACGACATTCCTGTAATCGAAGCTATAGCCAGGGACCGGATTGCAGCGATTGAAATGAACTTTCGTGCTGTATTTGACAATTTTCCCAATCGTTTTGTCGCAGCCGTTATGCGGTTTCTGGTTTTCCCTCTCGGCCAGCACAATATGGGCTCAAGTGATCGTGAGAATTATCGTCTTGCCCGGGCGATCCTGAACCCCTCGGAACAACGCGACCGCTTTACTGGTGGCATCCACCTTTCATTTGATCCTGATGATCGCACAGGTGTTCTTGAGGATGCGCTGGTCAAAGTGGTGCGGGCAGAGGAAATTGAGGCCAAGTTTATTCGGGCGCTCAAGAAAGGCCAGATTGAAAACCGCCTTGACCGGGATGCAATCACCGATGCCGTTACCGCTGAAATCCTGACTCATGAGGAAGCGGGTTTCCTTAGGCTGGCGGAAGAGGCAACGGAAAAAGCTGTTGCAGTTGATGATTTTGCTCCAGACGAACTTGGTGCAATCAACCGGCTCAGCAACAGGCGTGGCTGAAAGACCGACCGGAAAATAATTGAGGCAGGCTGAAACGCCTGCCACTATTGACGAAGCGAAAGAAGCGAACAAACAAGTGGCAGAAAACAAAACAGTGCGCTCCGGCGCGAAACCAAAAACTCCCAGCCCGATGATGCCCAAACTGAGCAAGTGGCGGTTTGAGATTGATTTTGAACGCATTGGCTGGCTGACCATTGATACTCCGGACGCTCCGGTGAATGTACTCAGCACGGAGGCTATTCTTGAGTTGGAGAAACTGGTTGCCCGGTTCGAGGACTTGGCGGCCAGCGATGAATTGGTGGGTGTGGCTCTTTTGTCAGGCAAACCGAGCGGATTTATTGCCGGAGCCGATATTACCGAGTTTGACGATCTGAGCGATCCGGTGGAAATGACCAGGGCGCTGAGGCGTGCCCATGCCTTGTTTGATCGGATTGAAAAGCTGCCCATTCCGTTTGTTTCGGGCATTCACGGTTTTTGCCTTGGTGGCGGGTTGGAGCTGGCGCTGGCCACCCACTATCGCATTGCGGTGAACAATGACAAAACCCGCATCGGGTTCCCGGAAGTCAAGCTGGGTATTTTCCCCGGATTTGGCGGCACCGGGCGTTCCATGAACGTGATGGGGCCGGTGCCTGCGATGCAGATCATGCTTACGGGGAAATACCTCCGGGCCGGAGCGGCGCGCGGAATGGGGCTGGTGGACAAGCTGGTGAGGCATCGCGATCAGTTGCGCTGGGAGGCCCGCAAAGCCATTCAGCAGAAGAGAAAGAGCAAACCGGCGGGGTTCACCAAACGGGTGATGGCCATGGGGCCGTTGCGCAAGTTCATCGCTGACAAGATGCGTGCAACCGTCAAGAAAAAAGCGCGCCCGGAACATTATCCGGCGCCGTTTTCGCTAATCGACCTGTTTGAGGAAAAAGGCGACAATCCTGTGGCCATGCGTGCCGGAGAAATCGAACGGTTCCCCAAGCTGATGGATTCAGGTACAGCGGCAAATCTGCGCCGCCTGTTCTTCCTGTCCGAGGGGCTGAAAAAGCAGGGTGTGCGCAAGCCGCCAAAGCCGAAATTTGCCCGGGTCCATGTTATTGGAGCCGGGGTTATGGGGGGCGACATTGCTGCATGGTGTGCCTATCGCGGGCTTGCCGTTACTTTGCAGGATCTGGATATGGAGCGTATCCAGCCCGCGCTCGACCGGGCCAAAAAACTGTTCAGGAAGCGGCTGAAAAAACCCATTGCAGTCAACGCGGCACTGGCGCGACTTGAGGCCGATGTTTCTGGCAAGGGCGCGGCGCGGGCCGATGTCATTATCGAAGCGGTGGTTGAAAACCTGGAAATCAAACAGAAGATTTTTGCCCAAATAGAAGAGGTCGCAAAACCTGGCGCAGTTCTGGCTACAAATACCTCTTCCATCGAGTTGGAGAGGATTGCTGAAAATCTCAAAGACCCCAGTCGACTGATAGGCTTGCATTTTTTCAATCCGGTGGCGCAGTTGCCGCTGGTTGAAGTTGTGCGCTCCAAGGTTAATTCCGACCTTGCCATTCGCACCGGGTGCTCATTTGCCTCGTTTATCGGCAAGAGCCCGGTGGTGGTGAAAAGCGCGCCGGGGTTCCTCGTCAACCGGGTGTTGATGCCCTATCTGCTCAAGAGTATCGAGCGGGTTGAAGCGGGGGAGAGCCAAGAACTTCTGGATGCGGCGGCGGTGGCCTTTGGCATGCCCATGGGGCCGATTGAGCTCATGGACGTGGTGGGGCTGGATATCGGGCATTCCGTTGCTGCAGAGCTGGGGCATCCGGTACCTGAAGACAGCAAGTTTGCGCGCCTTCTGGCACAGGGCAATCTGGGGCGCAAAACCGGGCGCGGTTTTTACAGCTGGAAGAAGGGGCGGGCCGAAAAAGACAAGCCCCCCGAACATTCCAATCTGGCGGAACTGGGCCGCGAACTGGTGCAACCGCTGGTCGACGAGTGCGAAATCTGCGTCAAGGAAGGCATTGTTTCGAGCGCCGACATGGCGGATGTCGGCGTCATCATGGGTACGGGGTTCGCCCCATTTCTTGGCGGGCCGCTTAAGGCACGTCAGGATGGCAAGGCGTGAAGGGCAAGATCATGGCAAAAGCAAAAACACCTCAACTTCGCCGCGTTGCTATTGTGGGCAGCCAGCGCACACCCTTCTGCCGGGCCTATACGGGTTATGCGGAGCAGAGCAATCTTTCGCTTTTGAGCGCTGCCCTGGGCGGGCTGGTTGAGACCTACGGGCTTGGTACGAAAAAAATCGACGAGGTGATGGCCGGTGCGGTTATCAAGCACTCGCGTGATTTTAATCTGGCGCGGGAGGCAGCGCTGGATGCAGGCCTCTCACCCAGAACTCCGGGCACCACCATGCAGATTGCCTGCGGCACCTCATTGCAGGCGGCGCTGTCTTTAGGGGCAAAAATCGCCTGCGGGGAAATTGAAAGTGGGATTGCGGCGGGCTCGGACATCATTTCGGATTCCCCCGTGGTGTTTGGCGACAAGTTTGCCCACCGGCTGGCCAAACTCAGCCGCGCCCGTTCCTTTGGGCAGAAGCTTTCTGCGTTCAAGGGTTTCAGCTTTGCAGAACTGGCTCCTGTTGCCCCTTCAGTGGCCGAGCCGCGCACCGGTCTGGCCATGGGCCAGCATTGTGAGTTGATGGCGCGCGAATGGGGTGTTGGCCGCAAAGAACAGGATGAATTTGCTCTAAAAAGCCACCAGAATGCCTCGGCGGCCATCGCCGATGGTTTCCATGACGATCTGATTGTTCCGTGTGCGGGGATAGTCAAAGACAATAATGTGCGCGCCGACAGTTCGCTTGAAAAAATGGCGGAGATGAAGCCGGCCTTTGACAAAAAGTCAGGCCACGGCACCTTGACAGCGGCCAACTCAACGCCGCTGACCGATGGTGCGGCAGCGGTGCTTCTGGCCTCGGAGGATTGGGCAAAAGCCAACGGTCTGCCCATTCTGGCCTATCTCAGAATGGGCTCGGTCAGTGCCAATAATTTTGCCGCCGGGGACGGGCTTTTAATGGCTCCGACAATTGCGGTGTCGGATATGCTCAGGCGTGCCAACATGGTGTTTGGAGATATTGACCTGTTTGAAATTCACGAGGCTTTTGCCGCCCAGGTCCTGTGCACACTCAAAGCATGGTCGGACCGCAAATATTGCCGCGAGGTTCTGGGGCGCGAAAAGGTGATGGGCAAGGTTCCCGCCGCCAAGATAAATGTCAAGGGATCCTCGCTGGCTTACGGGCATCCGTTTGCGGCCACGGGCGCGCGCATTCTTGGCCACACAGCCAAATTGCTCAACGAAACGGGCAAGCAGCGGGCACTGATTTCGGTGTGTACTGCCGGGGGTATGGGCGTCAGTGCGCTTGTTGAGCGAACTTAAACGAACCTAAAGGGAAAGGAGCTTGCCAAAACGTCATTTGGGGGCTTAGGCTGACTCACAGTAACGTGATGCTTTTCGTATTCGCGTACATTAACGCACCCTCATTCGGCTTGCTGCAATCGGGCAGACTGGTGGGGGTGAGAAGTAAAACTTTGTAAAACAGGGAGACATTTCATGAAGTTTTCTCCAATCCTCCGCTCATCAGTCTTGGCGCTTGGAGTTGCCAGCCTTGCTCTGATGGGCACATCCGCCTACGCCGCAAAGGTGCCTGAGGGCGTCGTTCTGGCAGAAGACCAGACCTTTACCTATCGTGATCTGGACGAGTTCAGCTCGCTTGATCCGCAGATTGTGGAAGATGTATCGGGTTCTGCCATTATCCGCGATCTTTTCGAAGGCCTGCTGAATGAAGACGCCGATGGCAATCTTGTTCCCGGTGTTGCAGAAAGATGGGAAGCTTCTGACGACAAGATGACCTATACTTTCTATTTGCGTGACAATGCAAAATGGTCAAATGGTGATCCTGTTACCGCCAATGACTTTGTTTACGCATGGCGCCGTGCAGCTGACCCCGAGACCGCTTCCCCCTATTCCTGGTATATGGATCTGATGTCCATTGAAAACGTCGCAGATGTGCTTTCGGGGGACAAAGAGCCGGTTGCTCTGGGTGTGCGGGCGGTTGATGACCTGACCCTTGAGGTGAAGCTGACCACACCGCTTTCCTATTTCCCCCAGATGGTGACCCATGCCACCACCTTCCCCACCCATCAGGCCACAATTGAAAAGTATGGCGATGAGTGGACGAAGCCGGAAAACATCGTTTCAAACGGCGCCTATACGCTTGCTGAACACGTGCCCAACGAGCGTTCTGTCCGGGTGCGCAACCCGCTCTACTGGAATGATGCTGAAACGGTTATCGAAAAAACCACAGCCTTGATCATCAATGATGAAAATGCAGCTCTGACCCGCTATCTGGCAGGCGAGCTTGATCGTACCGAAGTGCCGACCGGCCAGTATCCGCGTCTTAAGGAAGAATACCCGGATCAGGCTCTTTCGTTCCCGCGTTTGTGCTCCTATTATTACACATTCAACCTGTCCGACTCTGGACCCGAGGCCTTCAAGGATGTGCGGGTTCGTCAGGCGCTTTCCTATGCCATTGATCGTTCAGTGATCACTGACAATGTGCTTCAGGGCGGCCAGTTCCCGGCCTTTACCTTCACACCGGGCTCAACTGCCGGGTTTGAGGTTCCTGACGTGCCGTTTGGTCAGATGACCCAGGCTGAGCGTGATGCAAAAGCTGTTGAACTGCTGGCAGAGGCTGGTTACGGCCCAGACAACCCGCTCCGGTTTGACATGATCTACAACACCTCGGAAGGTCACAAGCAGATTGCGACTGTTATGAGCCAGATGTGGAAACAAAAGCTTGGCGTTGAAGCGACCCTTGGCAACATGGAATGGAAAGTGTTCCTTGAAACCCGCGGCGCTCAGGACTTCGAGTTGGCCCGTGGTGCCTGGTGTGGCGATTATAACGAAGCCTCCACCTTCCTGGATCTGGTGCAGACCAACTCCGGCTATAATGACGGCAAATATTCCAACAGCGAAATTGACCAGTTGCTGGCTGATGCCAAAACCGGTGGCGACGCAACTGCCAACTACACTCGCATTGAGCAGATCATGGCTGAAGAAATGCCGGTTATTCCAATCTATCACTATACCGGTGTGTACATGATGAACCCCCAGATAGTTGATTCCTGGCCGGTTCAGAATGTGCAGCAGAACTGGTACAGCCGCGACCTCTACAAAGTCGCTAAGTAATCAGCTTGAGAAAAATGGAACCCCGCGCCAAAAGGTGCGGGGTTCTTTAGGTTATGGACTCAATAAACAGAGATAAAATGTTATGCTGAGTTTTATCATCAGACGGTTGGGCATCGCTATTCCCACGTTGCTGATTCTGGTGATTTTTTCATTTTCCATGATGCATCTTGCGCCGGGCGGGCCCTTCACTTCGGAGCGACCGCTTCCGCCCCAGGTTTTGGCAAACATCGAAGCCAAGTACGGGCTGGATCAGCCGGTCTATGTGCAGATGGGCAACTATATCTGGGGGATCGTCACTGAATTTGATTTTGGCCCCTCTTTCCGGTTCAAGGACCGCACGGTCAACGATGTTATTGCGCAGGGGTTTCCGGTAACGCTTACCTACGGATTCTGGTCGTTCGTTGTTGCGGTCGGCGTTGGGGTGACTCTGGGCGCGGCGGCGGCGATTTATCATAATTCATGGCTTGATTATCTGGCGGTGGGCATCTCCATCGGTGCGCAGGTGCTGCCCAATTTTGTCATGGCGCCTATTCTGGTGTTGACCCTTACCCTGTGGCTGGGATTGTTGCCGGGGGGCGGCTGGAACGGGGGGCAGTGGCAATATCTGATCATGCCGGTCATCGCGCTATCGACGTCGTATATGGCCTCAATCGCCCGTATCACCCGATCTTCCATGCTTGAAGTCCTGAACTCCAATTTCATCCGTACCGCAAGGGCCAAAGGGCTTTCAAACAGCAGAATCATTATCAAACACGCGCTCAAGCCCACAATGCTGCCGGTAATTTCCTATCTGGGTCCGGCTTTTGTCGGCATGGTGACGGGTTCTGTGGTGATTGATTTGTATTTTTCAACTGGCGGCATCGGTCAGATGTTTGTCAATTCCGCTCTTAGCCGGGACTATTCCGTGATGATGGGGATAACCATTCTGATGGGTTCTCTGGTTATTATCTTCAATATGATTGTGGACATCCTTTATGCCTGGATTGATCCAAAGATCAGGCTTTAGGACCAGAAGATGAGCATGGTCCCGAACACCGATAGAATAAAAAGAATGGCTGATAATCTTGCCAGCATGGAGCCGGTTAAAGGGCGTTCCCTGTGGCAGGACGCCATGCACAGATTTTTGCAGAACAAGGCGGCGGTGACCAGTGTTATCGTGCTGACTCTGGTGGTTCTGTTTTCGTTGATAGGCCCCTATTTCGCTGTATGGACCAACGAGGAAATTGACTGGTCCCGAATTGGCAAGGCGGCCGAACTGGGTGCGCCCTCCATCGCCAACGGCCATTTTTTTGGCATTGATAATCTGGGCCGGGATTTATACTCGCGGGTCATTCAGGGCACACAGGTCTCGCTGATGGTGGGGCTGATCGGGGCCGGTATCGCTGTTATTGTGGGGACACTTTATGGGGCAACGGCGGGTTATTTTGGCGGTCGGGTCGACTCTGTGATGATGCGGCTTGTCGATATCCTTATGTCTATCCCTTACATGTTTGTGCTTATCCTGTTGCTGGTGGTGTTTGGTCGCTCCCTGCAAATGCTGTTTGTGGGCATCGGGCTTATCAGCTGGCTTGATATGTCGCGGATTGTGCGTGGCCAGACCCTTTCCATCAAAAACAAGGAATTCGTTGAGGCGGCGGTGGCAACCGGCGTTCCCAGTTTTACCATTATCGTACGCCATATCGTGCCAAACCTGATGGGTGTTGTTGTTGTTTACGCAACGCTGCTGGTGCCGGGCATGATCATCACCGAAAGCTTCATTTCGTTTCTGGGGCTTGGGGTGCAGGAGCCCAACACGTCCTGGGGTGCGTTGATTTCAGAAGGCGCAGGCACCATTGCCTATGGCACTATCTGGCAGCTTCTGGTTCCCCTGTTCTTTTTTGTGATAACGCTGTTCAGCTTCTTTTTTATCGGTGACGGGCTGCGCGATGCGCTCGACCCCAAAGATCGCTAACGGGGAGTTTTGCGACCAGTGAGCCTGCTTGAAGTAAATGACCTTGGTGTAACTTTTGCGACCGCCGATGGTACGGTGCGTGCCGTCAATCAGATTAGCTTTGATGTGCAGGCCGGGGAAACGCTGGCCATTGTCGGGGAGAGCGGTTCGGGCAAAAGTCAGGCGGTTTTTGCCATCATGGGACTGTTGGCGGAAAATGGTGCGGCAAGCGGCAGCGTCAAGTTCAATGGTTCTGAGCTGGTGGGATTGAACGACAAACAGTTGAACAAGATTCGCGCCAGCCAGATCGCCATGATTTTTCAGGACCCCATGACCTCGCTGAACCCCTATATGCGGGTAAGCGAGCAGATGATCGAGGTTCTGGTTCTGCACAAGGGTCTTTCCCGGTCTGAAGCA
This sequence comes from Hyphomicrobiales bacterium, assembly GCA_026981645.1. GTDB lineage: Bacteria > Pseudomonadota > Alphaproteobacteria > Rhizobiales > Devosiaceae > DROE01. The sequence continues at coordinate 39,241 of JALSII010000033.1, forward strand.
CTTGAGGAATCGGTGCGCATGCTTGATGCGGTGAGGCTTCCCGATGCCGAAGATGTTGTTCGACGCTTTCCCCATGAATGTTCAGGGGGCATGCGCCAGCGGATCATGATTGCCATGGCGCTTTTGTGTAAACCCAAACTGCTGATTGCTGACGAGCCGACCACGGCCCTTGATGTGACAGTGCAGGCCCAGATCATGACTTTGCTCAAAGAAATACAGGAGGATTTCGGAACCGCGATCATATTGATTACCCATGATCTGGGGGTTGTGGCGGGGGCATGCGAAAACACGCTGGTGCTATATGGTGGTCGGGTTCTGGAATATGGGCGCACACGGGATATATTTGCTTCTCCATCACACCCTTACACGCGGGGGTTGCTTTCGGCTGTGCCCCGGCTTGATGACAGTTCCGAAGAGCTTGAAACCATTCCGGGCAGCCCCCCCAATATGATGACCCTGCCAAAGGGATGCCCGTTTGCCGAGCGGTGCGAGTATGCGCTGGAAAAATGCTACGAGGTCATGCCCGAGCTGGTTACCTTCGATAAAAACGCTCATTCGCGTGCCTGCCATGTGGCCGAGGAGGACTTGAAATGAGTAAGGGAGAAACCTTGCTGCGGGTTGAAAGTCTCAAGGTCAGCTTCAACATTAAACCCGCCGGGGCCATGCCCTGGACAAGCCCGTTGAAATTAAGGGCGGTTGACGGGGTAAGTTTTGAGTTACGGGCCGGGGAGACGCTGGGGATTGTGGGTGAAAGCGGGTGCGGAAAGTCCACGCTGGCGCGAGCAATCATCAAGCTGGTGCCGACCGTAGCGGGCAGAATTGTCTGGCTGGGGGAAAACCTTGTGGGCCTGTCCAAGGCACAGATGCGGCCGCACCGCAAAGAAATCCAGATGATATTTCAGGATCCTCTGGCTTCGCTCGATCCGCGCATGAATATTGGCGAAATAATCGCCGAGCCGCTAAAGACCCATTATCCGCGTACTCCCAAGGTCGAGATAAAGGCGCGGGTGGGCGAGATGATGGCCAAGGTCGGGCTGCTGCCAAATCTGGTCAACCGATACCCCCACGAGTTTTCCGGAGGGCAATGCCAGCGTATCGGGATTGCACGGGCACTTATTCTGGAGCCCAAACTGATCATTTGCGATGAGCCGGTTTCGGCGCTCGATGTTTCCATTCAGGCTCAGGTCATTAACCTGCTCAAAGAACTACAGCGGGAGTTGGGTTTATCACTGATTTTTATCGCACATGATCTGAGTGTGGTTAAACATGTAAGCGACCGGATTATGGTGCTTTATCTGGGCAATGCCATGGAACTGGCGAACAGTGATGAACTCTATCGTCATCCTCGCCACCCTTATACCAATCTGTTGATTGATGCGGTGCCTATTCCGGATCCTGAAATTGAGCTCAAGCGAGAAGTTCAACTGATTGAAGGGGAATTGCCTTCGCCGATCAATCCGCCCTCGGGCTGTGTGTTCCGCACCCGCTGCCCCAGAGCCAAGGACAGATGCGCACAGGAAAAACCCAAATTGGATGTGATTGAAGGTGAACATATGGTGGCCTGCCATTACCCCCAATAAAGGCATGGGTTGTTTGGGGTGGCTTTCTATCCAGCTTCAGGCATGAATTGAAGCAAAACCCTCATCCGCTTCCTCGGCGCGCCGCTCTATATCGGCATATTTTGAATCCGTCTGACGTCGCCGATCAGGGCCGAAATACTTGCTCGAGCGCACAAATGGCCGAGGATTTTCGATGACTTCCAACAGACGCATATACAAATCATGGGCGCAAAGAGGCTTGCGCAGGAATTCGGTGATGCCTGCGTCCCGGGCGCTGACAACACGTTTCTTTTCCGTGTAGGCCGACAGCATGATTATGGGTACCAGCCTGTGGGTGCTGGCTTCATCTCCGCGCAGGAGCTCGGTCAGTTCGATGCCGGTGAGGGTGGTCAGGGCGTAATCGACGATGGCAATATCAATATTGTGAATCTTGAATGCTTCGAGTGCGACCGCGCCATCTGTGGCTTCATGAATTGTTGTTATGCCATAGCCGCGTAACATGGCCCGGATAATCTTGACCATGTAAGGATTGGGGTCGGCAACCAGCACCGAAAGCGCTGACATATCAATTGTGCGCATGTTTGCCTCTTTTTTTCGGGCCAATCATAGATGTCCGCTGCTTTGAAGGGGTAAAAAGACAGGATAGGACAAACCCTTAACCGAGGTGCCCGGGACAAGTGTCTGGTTCGAGTTTTGTGGCGTTGACACCGGCGCGCGTAGGCCATATGTTTCGCGCCAGTCAGCAGGCGGATTTCGCCTGCGTTTGTTTTTTTGGTAAATTTGACAAAAGGCACGGACATGAAAATCCGCAATTCTCTCAGGGCACTGATGGGGCGGCATCGCGACAACAAACTTGTCCGCCGCCGGGGCCGTTATTACATCATCAACAAGGTCAACAAGCGTTTCAAGGCCCGTCAGGGCTAAGCATGTCTGTTTTTGACTGACTTGAACAAGACGGCCCGCTTTTTGAGCGGGCCTTTTTTTGTCAGGATGTTGAAATGATGCTCAGGAAGAGCTTGCCCCATCCTGGGAGACGAAGGCGATGCGCAGCATGTTGGTTGAACCCGGTGTGCGCAGGGGAACCCCGGCAGTAATTGCGATACGGTCACCGGGACGGGCAAAACCTTCAGAGTAAGCGATGGCGCAGGCGCGATCCACCATATCATCCAGATCTTTTGCATCCATGGTTCTTACACAATGCAGACCCCAGACAAGCGAGATACGCCGCATGGTTCGCTGGTTTGGGGACAGGGCGATAATGGGGGTAAGGGGGCGTTCGCGAGCGGCACGCAGGCCGGTGGAGCCCGAGGAGGTATAGGTTACGATGGCGGCCAGATCGAGCGTTTCGGCAACCTGGCGGGTGGCTGCGGATATGGCATCGGCTGCGGTCGCCTCTGGCTCATGGGCCTGAGCCCGGATGATGGCGGGGTAATTATCGTCTCTCTCGACAGCAATGGCAACGCGATCCATGGTGGCAACCGCCTCAACAGGGAATTCGCCGCTGGCGGATTCGGCGGAGAGCATAATAGCATCCGCTCCCTCAAAAACTGCAACCGACACGTCGGAAACCTCGGCCCTTGTGGGGATGGGGGCACTTATCATGCTTTCGAGCATCTGGGTGGCCACGACCACAGGTTTTCCATAGCGCCGGGCCAGACGGATCATGCGCTTTTGCAGTCCGGGGACCTGTTCGAGGGGCATTTCCACCCCAAGGTCGCCACGCGCGATCATAAAGGCATCCGAGAGCTTGATGATATCATGCAGACGTTCAATGGCCTGGGGTTTTTCAATTTTGGCCAGCACCCCGGCTTTGCCCTGAACGATCTTGCGCACTTCGATTATATCTTCAGGGCGCTGAACAAAGCTGAGGGCAATCCAGTCAACATCATGTTTGAGCGCAGCGATGAGGTCGATATGATCCTTTTTTGTCATAGCGCTCATGGGTAAAAGCGTGTCGGGAACGCTTACACCCTTGCGGTTGGAGAGTATTCCGCCGTGCACAATTTCACAGGCAATGGCTTCGGGTGTTACTTTGGTTGCGCGCAACTGAATGCGCCCGTCATCGAGCAGCAGACGGTGCCCCGGTTTCAGTGCCTTGAAAATTTCGGGGTGGGGGAGATGCACCCGGCTTTTATCTCCGTCATCCGGGTTGGTATCAAGCTGGATTGTTTCGCCGTTTTGCAGTTCAGCCGAACCGTTTGCAAATGTCCCTACCCGGATTTTCGGTCCCTGCAGGTCCACCAGAATGCCAAGAGGGTGGTTGAGCACCTCTTCCACTGCCCGGATGCGGGCAACAAGCGTTTCCAAAACCTCGTGGCTGGCATGGGACATGTTTATTCTGAATACATCAGCACCGGCTTCAGCCAGGCGGGCGATCATTTTTTCACTGTGGGAAGCGGGGCCAAGGGTGGCAAGTATTTTTACGCGGCGAAGACGTTTCATGGATTTATGCGTTTCATTAGGCAGGACTCTAAAGATCTTGCTGGTCAACGAGCTCGGTTTCAGTGAGCTGAAGGGTCCAGCTCTTGCGATTTTTAGTATCGACTTCAAAAAAGCCTGTCCGCTCGTACCCTCTTGCAAGGCAATCTTCAACGCCAAAGATCGTAAATGTTTCGTCTCGGGTGCACATATATACCGGGCCGTCCCAGGTGCCGCCGGAAATGTCATCAGCGGCAAACAGATAATAATATTGTGCATTCAGGTCGCCCTGAAACACTGTGGCGCAGGTGTCAGGGGCCGTGACCCACCAGCCCTCGGACTGCCAGCCTGCCTCAGCGCGGTAGCCAAGGGCAATTGAAATGGTGGTAGCGGTCTGGTTGCAGACCCGTAAATCCGCGCGAGCAGGGACTGCGCTCCACAATAGCAGAGACAGGAGAAGAATGAGCGCCGAAATGAAGTGGAAGGCAGTTTTTTTCATTAGCCTGGGACGCATTATTGCTGGGTGTGTTCGTTTCATGCAGATTGGCGTGGTTTACGTCAATGCTAATCAGCATTTTTGCGGGCAGAATTATGTCTTAAAACGGGATGAAGGGCGATTTGGTGGCGAATTTGTGCTGGGCGTGAATTTTGCTAGACCGGATTTTTGTTACCTGTGCAATTTCCTTGGAGTATTCTCCTGATGAATGAGCCTACGCCAAATCTGGGGGCGATAATGCCTGCGCCATCCCGGATTGCGGGTGTGCTTTTTGCTGTCTTTGGCGCGGCGTTTTTTGCCACAAAGGGCATTTTTATCAAGCTGGCGCTGGTGGAGAATGTCGATGTTCTGACCACCCTGACCTGGCGGATGATCCTTTCTGCACCCATCTTTATCGCTATCGGTTATTGGGGGCACCGGGATAATCTGACCCAGGGCAGGACTGGAAAACTGACGGGCAGTTTGTTGATGCGTTCAGCACTGGTTGGTGCGCTGGGCTATTATGTGGCCTCATATCTGGACTTCAAGGGACTTGAATTTGTAACTGTTCAGTTTGATCGGCTGATATTGATGACCTACCCGATTTTTGTGGTGCTGATCAGCGCGCTGGTGCTCAAAATGAGGATTACCGGGAAAATGATTGGTGCGCTGGCGCTCAGCTATGGGGGACTGGCGGTGGTTTTTCTTCGCGACCTTTCCCTGTTGGGGCAGGACATATATTTGGGTGGCGTACTGGTCCTAGGCGCAGCTTTGGCATTTGCCTGCTATCAGATATTGGCCAAGCCGATTATTGACGAGATAGGCGCGCGCCTGTTTACCTCGATTGCCATGGCCAGCGCCGGCATTGCGGTTATCGTCCACTTTTTGCTGGTCAATGATGTGGCCTCGCTGGCCCTGAGCGGCAAGGCGATGTTTTACATGGGGGGTATTGCCCTGGCCTCAACTATTTTGCCGGCCTATTTTCTTTCCGCTGCCATCGGGCGCATCGGGCCGCAGGCTACCGCTGTTCTGGGCAATGTTTCGCCTCTGGTCACTGCCATTCTTGCGGTTTTCATTCTTGGGGAAATATTTACGGTATATCATGCGCTGGGCACTGCGATGGTGATTGCGGGGGTGATTTTGTTCATGAACCAGAAGGCCAGGTAAAAACCGGATTGATGCAGCCCTGGTGTGAACAAGGGATCTGTGCCCGTGCAGCATGTGGAAAGGGGCCGATTGCACTTGATCCCAGGCCCTTACTGGGATTGAACAGTCTTTCAATGACAGTGAGGTGAGTGATGTCGGATTTGGGTGTGGGGCGTGACCAACTGCGGGCGCTTGTTGAGCGGATTGAGCGTCTGGAAGACGAAAAAAAGGCCATTATGGAAGACATCAAGGAAGTCTATGGCGAAGCCAAGGGCAATGGTTTTGATACCAAGGTCCTGCGTCAGGTTGTGCGCATCCGCAAACAGGATAAAAGTGAGCGCATGGAGCAGGAAGCCATTCTGGACACCTATCTGCACGCGCTGGGCATGGTGCCGGACCTGGAAAACTAACCAGAACTACCCTGGTTTTTTGTCACTTGCGGTGGCGTGAAGTATCTTCATGGCCTGCGCATCATCCCCCAATGCCTTAAGAGCGGCGGCGACAATGCCGGTGCGGTCAAGCCCGGCCTGGGCATAGAGGTCCGTTTGTGTGGCATGTTCCAGATTGCGGTCGGGCAGCATCAGTGGACGGAAATGCAGCCGCCCGTCCAATAATCCATTCTGCGCCAGAAAAGTTGCTACATGGGAGCCAAAGCCGCCGATGGCTCCCTCCTCAATGCTGAGCAGGACTTCGTGGCTGGTGGCCAGTTTTGCAATCAGTTCTTCATCGAGCGGCTTGGCAAAACGCGCATCGGCAATGGTGACTGAAAGACCAAGAGAGGCCAGCTGTTCTGAAGCGGCAAGGCATTCGCCCAGCCGGGCGCCATAGGAAAGCAGGGCAATTGTCGTGCCCTGTTTAACAATGCGCCCCTTGCCGATGGCCAGTGCTTTTCCGTGTTCAGGCAGGTCAATCCCCAGCCCTTCACCGCGCGGATACCGCAGGGCGATGGGTCCCTCATCATGGGCAATGGCGGTTGCCACCATGTGCCTGAGTTCTGCTTCGTCCCCGGCAGCCATCAGCACCATATTGGGGATGGCGCCCAGATAGGCCGTGTCATAACTTCCAGCATGGGTGGGTCCATCCGCACCCACATATCCGGCGCGGTCAATGGCAAAACGCACGGGCAGGTTCTGCAGGGCGACATCATGGATAATCTGGTCGTAGGCGCGCTGCAAAAAAGTGGAATAGATGGCGACAACGGGCTTGAAACCCTCGCAGGCCAGCCCGGCGGCAAAGGTTACTGCGTGCTGTTCGGCTATGCCCACGTCAAAGGTGCGGGTGGGGAACAGTTCGCCAAATTTATCGAGCCCGGTGCCTGAGGGCATGGCGGCGTTTACCGCAATGATTTTGTTGTCGCGCTTTGCTTCATCAATCAGGCTTGAGGCAAAAACCGAGGTATAGGAGGGCGCGTTGCTTTGGGACTTGGCCTGGGCGCCGGTCACCACATTAAAGCGGGAAACGCCGTGATATTTGTCGCATGCCTTTTCTGCCGGGCTATAGCCCTTGCCTTTCTGGGTGACCACATGCACCAGAATAGGGCCGGTCTTTGCGTCGCGCACATTTTTCAGAATGGGCAGCAAATGAGAGAGGTTGTGGCCGTCAATGGGGCCCACATAATAAAAACCGAGTTCCTCGAACAGAGTTCCTCCGGCCCAGAAACCGCGGGCAAACTCTTCGGTCTTGCGGGCCTTGTCGGCAAAAAACTGCGGCAGGTGTTCAACGATGTTTTTGGCTTTTTCGCGCAGGCCCCGATAGGCGGGACTGGAGACCAGTTTGGCCAGATAGGCGCTCATGGCCCCGGTGGGGGGGGCAATGGACATGTCATTGTCGTTCAGAATAACGATCAGGCGGGCATCCATGCCCCCGGCATTGTTCATGGCTTCATAGGCCATGCCCGCAGACATGGCTCCATCGCCAATGACAGCAACACAGTTGCGGGTTTCGCTATTCAGTTCTGTGGCAACAGCCATCCCCAGAGCGGCGGAAATGGAGGTCGAGGAATGGCCGGTGCCAAAGGGGTCAAAGACACTTTCGGCGCGTCGCGTAAAACCGGAAAGGCCATCCTTTTGCCGAAGGGTGCGCATGCGCGCACGACGCCCTGTAAGAATTTTGTGGGGGTAGGCCTGATGGCCCACGTCCCATATCAGGCGATCGTCAGGGGTGCTGAAAACCGCGTGCAGCGCCACCGTCAGCTCGACAACGCCCAGTCCGGCACCCAGATGGCCGCCGGTGAGAGAGACAACATCGATCATTTCAGCACGTAGCTCGGCTGTGAGCTGCTCAAGTTGCTCAGGGCTGAGTTCGTGCAGTTGGGCGGGGTCTGCGATGGTGTCAAGCAAGGGTGTGAGTGGTCGTGTGCTCAAGAGCTTTTAATCCTTCACCTCAACCCAGAGCCGATGCGGGAGCCTGAAATTGTTCAAGTCAATGACCCTGTTGTTTTTACCTGCCCGGTGCGGGTCCGAAAAACTGCATGAAGGTGTAGTTTGACGGATCAGACAAGCAATAACAACACCTAGCAGAACTATTCTGGCAGAACAATCTTGCTTTATAAACCGGGGGAGCATTGCTCTGCGCTTTTATAGAAGCGAGGAGGCATGGCGGTTTTTATGTTTCAGAGCGCTGCCACGATAAAAGGAGATTGGGGGGTAAAGCGGTTCGTCGCCAGATTTCCGGTACTCTCCATGCTGAAAAAGATTTGACCACTCCGGGGTCCCAGCTCTGTTTCAGGCGAAAAGTCGGCACGGTCGGGTTCGAACATGATTGCGAAATGCGCGGTGCTGATGGCCACCGGAGCAACCATTGAATCCGAGACGTGTTCAAGATCGGGAGCAACCAGACTGACTGCACGCATGGTCAGAGGCAATGCCTGCAATTGTGGATTTGGACTTGAACTGGTGTTGGTCAGCCTTTCCACAAGGGCAGTGCTCTGGTTGGGTTGTGCCAGTGTTACAGCATCCCAGGTGCCCTGGAACAGGCCAGAAACATTGTCGGCGTCAAGTCCGGGTGTTGAGCCCAGCGAGGCGGAGGTGATGCTGCCGCGCAAAACCGGGGTCGCCGGTGTCAGGGTGGTGGTTGATGCGGGGTGCGCATCCTGGGCAATAGGATTGGAAGCAATCAAAGCATCAGCGGAGTTGCGGCGTTCAATCAGCATCTGCAGGGCGCGCTGGGCGTCAGGTTCGGGGTTGGCCACAGGAGCATAGGCGGTGAGGGCGTTGCTTTGTTCCAGACTGCGCGTCAAAAGAATGCGCGGGGTCGGCCGTTCCTGCTCTTCAATGGATGCAACATTGACGGGGTCAATTCCGTTGATAAGCGGTGAAATGTCAGGCAGGGGAGCAGTTTCGCCGCGGGTTGCAATCAACAGAGATTGGGGCATGGTCGCTGGAATGGGCGGAGTTTCAGGGTCCCGGAAATCAAGGAAATCAGCTCTGGCTGCCGGGGTTGGCGGTGTCACAGTTACGCTGGTGACATTGCGCTGAACGGGACCGGTGTCAGCAACCTGGGTCACAGGAGCAGGTTCTTCACCCCGGCCAAAGAACAGGTCAAGCAAAGTGCGCCCTGAATTGCCGCGGGTGGTGTCGTCCCCGCCGCCACGGGTCGGGAATGTGTTGGGGTTGGAGCCAATGCAAGGAACAGAGCCGCACTTGGCGTATTCGTTCGTTGCGTAGCGGCGCCCCTCCTGGGAGATGGGCACGCCATCGGAGGGCAGGTGCAGGGTGCGACCGTCAGGAAAGAGGCGGGTGAGCTGGGCCCGGGTCATGCGTGGCCATGCGCGCACATTTCCTGTATCCAGGTGTACGAACGGGCTGCCTGAAGTGGGGTAATAACCAACCCCTCCAACCTGTCGGCGCAGGGCCGCTTCGCGCAATTTGGCAACGGGGATGCCCGGAATATAAAAGTCCAGTGCCTGGCCCCTGGTATGGGTTGAGTTTTTGGCCACGCCGTTGGAACGCGCACGCAGCATTTCATTGGTCTTGGGCGAACGGTAGGCGGAAACAATATTGATCGGACTGGTGGCCCCTACATCCTGATAGACCTGCCAGAGCAGATCAAACAGGGCGGGGTCCATATTTGTCGATTCGTTGCGCCGCCAGTCACGCAAAAAAGTGTTGAGTTCGTTCAGCCCGGACTGAACATAACGCCCGTTGCGCCGGAATGTGATGCGTTTGGTTTCTTTGGTGTGGGTGTAATAGAGGTAGAGCGTACGCTCTCCAGATGCGGCACTGAGGGGTGCCATTGCAGTACCGGAGAAAATTGTTACGAGCAAAACAACGGTGCCAACCAGATGGCGCGCGATTTTTTGTCTGAAATTTTTTGTATGCCCCATCACGCCAGATGCTGCTCTGTTATCTCAAGTTCTTCAATCAACATGTTAACGCCAACTCGATTAGATATTGTTAACGTTAAATCCCCCAAAACACTGCACATAAACAGAGCGCAGGCCATACCTCCGGATTAAAGGGCAATCGGGGCTGAAGCAAGGCGAAACTGTAAGCAACAGGTTAATTTGCGCACGCAAATGCCACCAAAGCGCTTTACCGTTAAAACCGGAACGGGCAGTGCATCCATACCCGAAGAATATTTTTTAGTCTGGCGCAATTGCAAAAATCAGTCGGCAAGCAGGGTCTTGAGCCGTTCGTGGTGGCCATAAATGTCACCATAACCGCGGATATTGCCATCCTCATCGGCTCTCAGGGTAAAATAGGCCAGATGCACGGGAACGTGGGTGTCCAAATTGTTCCAGCGCTCGCGGGGGCCACGCTGGGCCTGAAGCGAGGCCCGGCTCAATGTGGCTTCGTTTGCCAGCAGCGCTTCGGCAAACTCCATGGGGTTCTGCACTCGCACACAACCGTGGGAATAGGCTCTAGTTGCACGCGAAAACAATGAGCGGGACGGCGTGTCATGCAGATAGACCGCATGTTTGTTGGGAAAGAGGAATTTTATCGTGCCAAGGGCGTTGTTGCTTCCGGGGCGCTGGCGAACGCGGAAGCTGTTAATGGAGGTGGTCGACCAGTTGATTGAGGAGGCATTGATGACCTGTCCCCCAGAGAGCAATTCCATATTATTGGCGGCCAGATAGCCCGGGTTGCGCGCTACTGCCGGTCCAATTTCATTGCGGGCAATGGAGGCGGGCACGTTCCAGAACGGATTAACCACGACATGCTCGATTTCGTCGGAAAATACCGGTGTTTTGAACTGTGGCTTGCCTACGACAACCCGGGTTGAATGGGTCACTTCGTTTCCACGCATGACAGCAAGGCGGAATTCGGGGATATTAACGAAGACATAGAAATCACCCAGGTCCCGGGGCATCCAGCGCCAGCGCTCCATGTTGGCAATAATGTCTTGGCTGGTTGCTTCGGTACCCCCGTTCAGGGCGGCAATGGTTGCGGGGCCGACCACACCATCAACCGTGAGGCCCAAATTCAACTGAAACGATTTTATCTCTTCAACCAGAATATCGTCATAAAGCTCGGAGCCTTCCAAAGGCTCCAGTCCGAGCCGGGCCCGCAGGGCGGGCACCCGTGCGTCGCTCATGCCGGGCTTAAGCAGGTTACCGCCGGCAATGATGATGGGCTCTTTCCTCTCTCCGGCCAAACTGCGCGCCAGGGCGTCTTTCAGTGCCAAAAATTCACGATGGGTGGGCGAGAGCGAAAGCAACAATTTGTCGGGGGCGTCTGAAGATGCCAGTTCGAGCAAAAACTGCGCGCTATTGATGTTTCGTTGTTCAATGTCGATGGTGCGTGAGACATCGCGGGGCCTGATCCGGCCGTTTGCCGCGTGCTGAGCGTAACGGGTCGCGGCGGCTGAAAATGCGGTTTCAAGGGCGGCAAGGCGGGCGGGGTCGGACAAATCTCCGTTCAACTCAATTTCTTCAGTCAGATAGTCCGAAGGGCGCAGGCCTTCGAGGTGGGATTGCTCAAAAACAGCGAGAATTTTTTGCGCGTCGGGTGAAAACAAAACTTTGCCGCTCGTGTCTGTATCCAGCCAGAGGGGCTCAAAGCCACGGGCGCCATAAAAGTAATAGAGCTTTTGAGCATCAGCATAGAGGCGTGTTCCGGGGCGGGCAGCGTCATATTTTTGCGCCAGGCCGGCCTTGATTGAGCGGGCGAGGGCATTTTGCGGTGGGGCAATGACAACGCGTTGTGCTTCCACGCCGTTTATGATCACGGTTTCCTGCGCCAAAGCCACCTGACTTGATCCAGCGACAAGCGCTGTACCAAGCAGAAGGATTGAAATCAGTTTTTTCATGTCAACTCCAGGTGCAGTGTGGCGTGCAGGCTCAAGATTTCGTTTGCTTGGTTCTCAGTCACCATTGCTAACAAGGCGATAGAACACACTCAAAGAGAAAAAGGCGGTGTTGCATCATTTTTTTAGTTTTTATCAAGCGGCTTTTCTGTTGTCGGGCGTGTCGGGAGGGGGGGGACTATCTGTTTGAGAATCAAGATTGTATTCCTTGATTTTTCGATAAAGCGTGGAACGCCCTATGCCCAGGCTGGCAGCAATGCGGGTCATGCGTCCTCCGTGAAATTCAAGGGCAAAGGCGATCAGGTCGCGTTCCACCCGGGCAAGGGTGTGTAAACTACCATCCTCCGAGAGAAAACTTTTCTGCGCCAACAGGGTGGTTTCTGCTCCCTGTTCATCCAGGAAGGGGGTGGGGCGCATGTTTTTTGAGGCATCTATGTGGACCGGTGCCGGGTGCGCATCAAGTGTTCCAGACTGTTGGCGTGCTTCGTTCCTGCCGGTGGTGCCTGCGATAATCTGGGGGAAGTCGAGGGGCACCAGTTTTGAGGTTTCGGTAAGTATGATGGCCCTGTATATGGCGTTTTCAAGCTGGCGCACATTGCCCGGCCAGTTATAGGACTTAAGCAAATTCAGTGCATCTGGCGCCAAACCCAGAACCCGGCGGCCCGCTTCGGCACCCAGGCGGGCGATGAAGTGCTCAGCCAGAACCGGAATATCCTCGATACGATCGCGCAAAGGGGGCACGTAGAGCGGGAAAACATTGAGCCTGTAATAGAGGTCTTCGCGGAAGTCACCGGCTTTTGTGAGGTTGAGCAGACGACGATTAGTGGCGGAAATCAGGCGCACATTGACTTTTTTCGTTGCGCTTGCTCCGACAGGTTCGATCTCGCCAGACTGAATGGCGCGCAGGAGTTTTACCTGGGCTTGGGGTGGGAGTTCGCCGATTTCATCCAGAAACAAGGTGCCGCCATCAGCTTCGACAAACTTTCCCTTATGGTCGGTGATCGCGCCGGTGAACGCTCCTTTTACGTGACCAAACAAGGTGGATTCGATCAGGTTTGGTGGAATAGCACCGCAATTCACCGTTACAAAAGCCTTGCCGGCCCGTTCGGAAGACCCCTGAATGGCCCGGGCGACAACTTCTTTGCCCACTCCGCTCTCACCTTCTATAAGAACCGGGATGTTTGAGCGGGCAGCTTTGCCGGCAAGTTCGAGCACCCGGTCCATTGCAGGGCTTGCTGTAATTATGTCAGCAATTTTCATGCGGCCATCGCGCCGGTTCTGATCGCGGCGCACACAGGTTTCAAGTTCACCCAGCTTCAATGCGTTGCGCAGGGAAATGATCAGGCGTTCAGGCGCTACCGGCTTGACAAAAAAATCCATGGCTCCGTGACGCATGGCGGTAATAACGCTGTCCAGCGACGAATTTGCGGTCTGTACGATGACAGGGCAGGAAATCTGACGACGCGCCATTTCCTCCATCACCGCCATGCCATCAAGGTCGGGCATCACCAGATCAAGAATGATGGCGGCAATGGAGTGGTTCTGCTCAAGCAGTTCCAGCGCCTCACTGCCGCTAGTGGCGCAAAGGGTTTCAAAACCATCCTTTTCAATAAGGGCTTCGGTCAGGCGCAGATGCACCGGATCATCATCAACAACAAGAACTTTAGTCATCACTAACTCGATTTCGAACTCTGATTTCAGGCAAAAGCATTGGTTTGCAGCATGGAACGGGCGAATCGCCACTGTCCCGTTTTGGAGCAGGCTAGGGGCGTTCTGTTAACAGGGCTTTAATGAGTTTTTGGCTTCAGCAGTGTTCATCACGCGCTTGTTGGACAGGATTGCATGAGGGCACTTGGCAGGGGCAGGCAGACGTAATAGCGTCCGCCCCGACCCAACCTTTTCAACCTCGCCGGAGTGCCAGATGAGCAGTCAGAAAAAAAACCAGCCGGGCCACAATCAGTTCGGAACCCTGCCTGAATGGGACTTGAGTGACCTTTATCCGGGGGTGGACTCAGACGAGTTTGCAAGCGATTTTGAAAAGGCCAAAAAAGACGCGGCGCAGTTTGAAGAGAGCTTCAAGGGCAAGCTTTCGGACATGGCCGAGGCAGGCACGCTGATTGAGGCCATCAATGCCTATGAGGCGCTCAGCGACCTGACCGGGCGTATCAGCTCGTTTGCCTATCTGAACTATGTGCTGGACACATCAGACCCCGACAGGGGTAAATTCATGGGAGATTGTCAGCAGGCGCTGACCGACCTTTCCTCAAAGTTGATTTTCTTCTCTCTTGAGCTGAACCGTATTGAGGATGAAACGCTCGAACAGGCGCTTAAAGGGGAGGAGCTTTTGCGCTACCGGCCCTGGTTTGAAGAGTTGCGCAAGGCAAAACCCTACCAGCTTGAGGACCGGGTCGAGGAATTGTTTCTGGATAAGTCTGTCACCGGGCGGGGCGCGTGGAACCGGCTGTTTGACGAGACCATGGCGTCGTTGAAATTCAAGGTCGCGGGGGAAGAGCTGGGGCTTGAAGCCACGCTCACCCTGATGACGGACAAGAGGAAAAAAAATCGCAAGCGTGCCTTCAAGGCCGTGAGTAAAACCCTTGATGCCAATCAGCGCCTGTTCACCCAAATCACCAATGTGCTGGCCAAGGACAAAGAGATTTCGGACCGCTGGCGGGGCTTTGAAGATATTGCGGACAGTCGGCATCTGGCCAATTCAGTGGAACGTGAGGTGGTTGATGCGCTTGAGCAATCGGTCACCGAAGCCTATCCGCGGCTTTCGCATCGCTATTATGCAATGAAAGCCAAATGGTTTGGTAAAAAGCAACTCAACGCCTGGGACCGCAATGCTCCGCTGCCCACAAGTGACGACAGGATTTATGACTGGGCCAGCGCCAAAAATATCGTGCTTGAAGCCTATCACGGGTTTTCACCCTATCTGGCGGAGGTGGCAGAACCGTTCTTTGAAAACGGATGGATTGATGCTCCGGTGAGGCCGGGAAAATCGCCCGGTGCGTTTGCCCACCCCACCGTGCCCAGCGCCCACCCCTATCTGATGCTGAATTATCTGGGCAAAACCCGCGACGTAATGACGCTGGCCCATGAACTGGGCCACGGAGTGCACCAGCGCCTGGCCGCTGCACAGGGGCCACTGATGGCACCAACCCCGCTGACACTGGCTGAAACGGCAAGCGTTTTCGGGGAGATGCTGACCTTTCGCTCCCTGCTGGGAAAAACCGACGACCCCAAACAGCGCTTTGCGCTTTTAAGTTCCAAGGTCGAGGACATGCTCAACACGGTAGTGCGCCAGATTTCGTTCTACAGCTTTGAACGCAAGGTGCATACGGCGCGCAGAAAAGGCGAGTTGAAAACCGAACAGCTCAATGAAATGTGGCTGGAAACCTCGGCTGAGAGCCTTGGGCCGGCAATCAAGCTGAACAAGGGGTATGAAATTTTCTGGGCCTATATACCCCATTTCATCCACTCGCCTTTTTATGTCTATGCCTACGCGTTTGGCGATTGTCTGGTGAACTCGCTTTACGCCAGTTACGAAAAATCAAGCGATGGGTTTGCCAAGCGCTATTTTGACCTGCTCCGGGCCGGAGGTTCCAAGCACCATTCCGAATTGCTCAAGCCATTTGGTCTTGATGCCAAGGACCCCGCTTTCTGGTCGCTGGGTCTTTCCATGATTGAAGGGTTGATTGATGAGTTGGAAGAAGCACAACCGGACTAGAAAAATTCCGTCAATTTGCTATACGGACTTCGAGTTGAGCAACTCACACTGATGCGCGCCGGATGGCGCACCAAAAAGGGGACATTATGGCCAACACCAATTCCAGCGATATCAACGCACACAAAAAAACCTATGCCAGTTTTATGAAACTGCTCAAGTGGAGTACTATTTTCCTGGTGGTTCTGATGGTGTTTCTTTATTTCGTCATTAATCCATAATCAAATACCGGGCCTGTTGAGGCGGACCTTCCTTTTTTGCAGGGACAGATGAATGAAAATTGCGATTGTGCGCGAAAGTGCGGCGGATGAGCCGCGTGTTGCCGCGACACCTGAGACAGTGGGCAAACTTGTGGCGCTGGGGGCGAGTGTCAGCATCGAAAAAGGAGCGGGCTCGGGTTCGCGCTTCCCTGATACCGATTTCAAACAAGCCGGAGCGAGAATTGCTGCCAGTGCAGCGGCCAACGTCAAAAATGCCGATGTCATATTTTGCGTGAGACGTCCGGCGGCCAGCGCCATCAAGGGTGCCAAAAAGGGGGTGCTGGTTATCGGCTCCTTGGACCCGTTCGGCCACGAAAAAGACATTGAGGCATTGGCAAAAACCGGCGCTGTTGCAATTTCCATGGAGTTCATGCCCCGCATATCCCGGGCACAGTCCATGGATGTGCTGTCCTCGCAGGCAAACCTTGCCGGTTATCAGTCGGTGATTGACGCTGCGTTCTATTTTGACCGGGCGCTGCCCATGATGATGACGGCGGCCGGCACCGTGCATCCGGCCAAGGTGTTTGTCATGGGGGCCGGGGTTGCCGGACTTCAGGCGATTGCCACGGCACGGCGTCTTGGCGCCATGGTCACGGCCACTGATGTGCGGCCCGCGGCCAAGGAGCAGGTGGAATCCCTTGGGGCAAAGTTCATCGCGGTGGAGGACGAAGAGTTCAAACAGGCGGAAACGGCAGCCGGGTACGCCAAGCCCATGAGTGCGCAATATCAGAAAAAGCAGGCGGAACTGACTGCCAGCCATATTGCCAAGCAGGACATCGTTATCACCACGGCACTGATACCGGGGCGTCCCGCGCCGGTGCTGGTTACCAAAAAAATGGTTGCGAGCATGAAACCGGGTTCGGTAATCGTTGACCTGGCGGCGGAACGCGGGGGCAATTGCGAAGCGAGCAAACCCGGCAGCGTTGTTGCATACAATGATGTGCAGATTGTCGGTTTCACCAATGTGCAGGGACGAATTGCAAACTCTGCCTCCCAGCTCTATTCGCGCAACCTCTTGACTTTTGTCGAGACGCTTATCGAGAAGGAAACAAAAAGCCTGGCGGTGGACTGGGAGGATGAACTGGTCAAGGCAACGGTTCTGACGCGGGATGGCGTAATTGTGCATCCAGGCCTTATTAAAGAGGGCGCGGCGGCAAAAAAGCCAGCGGCTAAAAAACCCGCACCCAAAAAGCCGGCGGCCAAAAAATCGGTGGCCAAGAAGGTTCCTGCCAAAAAGCCGGCAGGAAAAAAACCTGCGGCGAAAAAGACAAGTGGAGACAGTTAGATGGACCAGATTGACCCGTTTATATTTCAGTTGTCGATTTTTGTGCTGGCGATTTTTGTCGGCTATTTTGTCGTCTGGAGCGTGACTCCGGCACTGCACACGCCCCTGATGAGTGTAACCAACGCAATTTCTTCGGTGATTGTTGTTGGAGCGTTGCTGGCGGTTGGCGTTTCGCTGATAGATGGTGGCAACTGGGTTTCCAGAGCCTTTGGCTTTGTGGCTCTTGTGCTGGCCAGCGTCAACATATTCGGCGGCTTTCTGGTCACCCAGCGTATGCTCTCAATGTATAAAAAGAAGGACTAGCGACAGATGATTTCGGCAAACATTGCTGCGCTGCTTTATCTGGTCGCGGGCGCTCTATTCATCATGGCCCTGCGCGGGCTTTCCTCGCCAGCTTCAGCACGACAGGGCAATCTGTTTGGCATGATTGGTATGACCATTGCCATCCTGACTACGCTGGGGGTGGCCAATCCTGATGTCTGGTCCTGGGTTCTTATCCTTGGCGGATTGGGTGTTGGGGGCATCATTGGTGCGATTATGGCCAAACGCATAGCCATGACCGATATGCCCCAACTGGTGGCGGCGTTTCACTCGCTGGTCGGTCTGGCGGCGGTGTTTGTGGCGGCGGCGGCCCTTTATGCGCCCCAAGCGTTCGGTATCGGAGAAATTGGCGACATTTACGCTAAATACCTGGTGGAAATGAGCCTTGGTGCAGCAATTGGTGCTTTTACTTTTACCGGGTCGGTGATTGCTTTTCTGAAGCTTGATGGACGCATGTCCGGCACGCCAATTATTCTGCCGATGCGTCATTTGTTACACATAGCGCTCGGGCTTTTATTGGTTTATTTAATCTGGCAATTCACCGTAACCAACGCTGATTGGTTGTTCTGGACCATTATCATCATTGCTCTGGTGCTTGGCGTGTTGATGATCATTCCCATTGGCGGCGCGGATATGCCGGTTGTGGTTTCGATGCTCAATTCCTATTCGGGCTGGGCGGCAGCCGGTATTGGTTTTACGCTGGAAAATACTGCTCTGATTATCACCGGGGCGCTGGTGGGCTCCTCGGGCGCCATCCTCTCTTATATCATGTGCCGGGCGATGAACCGCTCGTTCATCTCGGTTATTCTGGGCGGTTTTGGCGGTGATGCCGTTGCAGGTTCTGGCGAAGAGGAAACGCGGCCCGTAAAGCAGGGGGCGGCGGACGATGCGGCCTTCCTGATGAAAAACGCCGCAAAAGTTATTATCGTGCCCGGCTATGGCATGGCGGTGGCCCAGGCCCAGCATGCGGTGCGCGAAATGGCCGATCTGCTCAAGGCCGAAGGGGTGGAAGTGAAATATGCCATTCATCCGGTGGCCGGCCGGATGCCGGGGCACATGAATGTGCTGCTGGCCGAGGCCAATGTTCCCTATGATGAAGTTTTCGAACTTGAGGATATCAATTCCGAATTTGCCCAGGCTGATGTGGCCTTCGTTATTGGGGCCAACGATGTGACCAATCCCTCAGCCAAGACCGACAAAACATCGCCCATCTATGGGATGCCAGTGCTGGATGTGGAAAATGCGGGTACGGTCCTGTTCGTCAAGCGCGGCATGTCGGCGGGTTATGCCGGGGTGCAAAACGAATTGTTTTTCCGCGACAACACGATGATGTTGTTTGCAGACGCCAAGAAAATGACAGAGGATATCATCAAGGCGCTGAATGCTTGAGGGTATTGCCCTCCCAGGAACAGAAAAAATGGGCGTCACCTGTGTGGCGCCTTTTTTTGGATAAAATGAATCATTGCAGAATTGGGCCACCAGATGGCTGATGCTCAAATTGACATATTCTCAGACCCGGTCTGTCCGTGGTGCCTTGTTGGCCTGACCCGGCTCAACAATGCCATTGCACGTTTTGAAACGCCGGGTGCAATCGGCATATCCCATCATCCGTTTTTGCTCGATGCCAACACCCCGGAGCAAGGGGAGGATGTTGTCGAGATGCTTCAGCGTAAATATGGACGCTCGCCGGATGAAATGTGGGAGCGTCTGGAAAACGAAGCAAAATCCAGCGGGCTTGAGCTTGATATGCGCAAACAAAAGTGGCGCAATCCTTCACAAAAGGCTTTGGCGCTGATTGTTGCGGCCCATGAAAAGGGCACGCAACACGCGCTGGCTCTGGCGCTTTCCCATGCCTGTTATATGGAGGCCAAAAATATTGCGGACACAGAAGTGTTGCAGGACATTGGTGCAGCTCACGGTTTCAACGCCAAAGAAGTGGCGGAACTGGTCAACTCGCCTGAAGTCATCAAAGCAGTCGAAGCCAAAGCGAGGTGGGCACCGGAGGCTGGCATCACCGGGGTGCCGTTTTTTGTGTTTAACAACGAATTTATACTTTCAGGCGCGCAGCCTGAAGCGGTGTTCGATGCGGCATTGAAAAAAATCTTGTCAGGGCAACCCAGGGCAAGTCAATCCAATTGAGAGAAGCGAAATTCGTCAGGAGAAAATGTTGAAGCGCAGGGTAATTTTTTGGGGGTTGGCCTTTTTGGTGTCCCTTTATCTGGGGGCCATGCTTTTTCTGTCCAAGAACCAGCGGGCCCTGCAATATACGCCCAGCGGTGTGATACTTTCCGTTGAGGACGCAAATATTCCCGGGCTGCGCCTGATAAATATTCCGGTTGATGAGTTCGTTAATGTGCGGGGCTGGTACGTGCCCCCGGCTCTTGGAATGCCCATAATCGTTTACTTTAGCGGAAATGCGGGCAGCTTCACCGATGGCCGTGACCGGTTCGCAGATATGGTTGATGATGGATACGGGCTGGTGGCGTTTGATTATGAAGGGTTCCCGATGTCGCCGGGAGAACTCAATGAAGAAAATATTCTGGCCGATTCACTGGCGGTGTTCGACTGGACCGCGCAATTCTCCAGCCCGATCATTTTGTGGGGGCGCTCGCTGGGCACAGGGCCTGCCAATTATGTGGCTTCAATCAGGGATGCAAGTGCACTGGTTCTGGAAACGCCTTTCACTGCTGCGGTTGATGTGGCGGCGGATCGCTATCCGATACTCCCCGTTGCCAGCCTGATGAAGGACCAGTTTTTGTCCCGCGAGTGGATTGTTGATGTGGAGGAGCCGGTATTTGTGGCCCACGGTACGGCGGATCGAACAATTTCTGTACAGCACGGACGCGACATATTTGCCCTGGCCAAAAATGCAAAGACGCTGTGGATTGTTGAAGGGGGCACCCACGAAAGCCTCTGGGATGATGGACTTTGGGAGCAGGCCAAAGTGTTTTTTGCTGACTTGGGGCTTTAGGCCATGAACAAACCGGATAAAAAAAATAAACAGGCACCAAGGAGGGGTGACCCTCAGCCTATACGACGGCAGGCGGTGGTTGTGGTGCACGGGCAGGGTGAACAGCGCCCGATGGGCACAATTCGGGATTTTGTCGAGGCGTTATGGACTCGTGATGCAGCGTTGAAACTTCAGGATCCCCGCCTTGATGACAAACACCGCGGCAAACGCAGTTGGATCGTTCCCGATGACAAGGATGGACTTTTTGATATTCAGCGTGTCACGTGCCCTGCGCTTGAAGGAGGACGGCGCACCGATTTTTTTGAACTTTATTACGCAGATATCTTTAACGGTACGCCTCTTTTTACACTGTGGCGCTGGCTGCGCCGGCTCCTTTGGATCAACCCCGCCCATGTGACGGATCGTATGCGCTGGCCGTGGCGGGTATTCTGGCTACTGGCTATTTGTGCCGCATTGCTGACTGGAGCGGTTGTGGTTTCGGCGCGCGAAATTGTTGAATTTGACTGGATCGGGGCCTTTCTGACTAAAGAAGCCCAGCCTGGTCTTTATCTCCTTGTTGCGGGGCTGGTTCTGATACTGGTCCCCAAGCTTACGCCATTGACAAATTTTCTGTGGGGGACGTCTGGCTGGATTGGTGGGGCGCTTGGATTTCTGGGTCTGGCCTATGTCTATTTTTCCATCTATGCATTCTGGTACTTGAGCGGGCTTGCGCTTGAGGTTTTCCTGGCGGTCAGATTCCTGCTGCCCTATTTTGGTGATGCGGCGAGTTATCTGAGCGCCCATACAGAAACTGTTGAGAGCCGCCAGATGGTGCGTTCCCGCGGGCTTCGTCTGTTACGCTCCCTGCATGATGATCCCGCATATGACCGAGTGGTGATTGTGGGACATTCCCTGGGTTCTGTTCTGGCCTATGACCTGTTGCATATTCTGTGGGGCCAGGTGGGCCCGACAAATGCCAATCCGCCGCCTGCGTTTGCCCAGGAGGCGTTGGGTGAGGTCGATGAGTTTATCCGCACGCATCCGAAGGACAAATGGTCGGACTTCGAAGTTGAAGCCTATCAGGAATTACAGTGGAAGGCATTTGATGCCTTGCGCAGGCAAGGAGCGAAAGACCATCCTGAGGATCAAGCCCGGAATGGCTGGAAAATCAGTGATTTCATTTCATTGGGTTCGCCATTGACCAGCGCCCAATTCATTGTGGCCGACGGGCCTGATGATATGGAGCGCCTGCGGGAGGACCGGGTCATGCCCACCGCGCCGCCCAGACCCTATAATTCGAAGTTCTTCTCGTTTTACGAGGAGCCTTCGGGTGCATTTTCCGCCCATCATGGTTCGGTTTTTTCTGTGGTGCGCTGGAGTAATGTCTTTGACCCGTTTCACCCATTGCTGATCATGCTGGGCGACCCGATTGGCGGGCCGGTTTCAGGTAAGGAGCTGTTCGGAGCCGGGGTACTGGATATTGCCCAGAGAATATCAGGTGCGGACCCCCGTGAACGGGTGTTCACTCATAATTCCTATTGGAAGAATACCAGCCATGACTGGGATGCACCTGCCCCCCATATTTTGCTTCTGCGCAGGCTGGTGGATATTGCAAGGCCCACGCCGGCTCCGTAACAAAACGCCGCCTGAACTTAAAAAAAAGCCCGGCGGCGTCAAAACCGTTCATTGTGGTCCTTGGCTGGTTTCAGTCCAGTGTCAGTCCGGCAAGGCCAATGGCCAGATTAAGCCCTACCTGTCCCTGAACGCTCCAAGGCTGGAGCATGAAACTGTCACGGGTGCCGCCGATCAACCAGTTGGTCCCGCCGCCAAGGCCAACAGAGGCTTCTGCGCTAGCTCCCACATAGGTGCCTGAAAGTGCGCCCTTGTGATAGACATGGGTGCCGCCAGTGAACACCAACCACTCGATGCGGGTTTTCTGGGTTATGCCGACATCAAGGCCAACCTTGGTGATGCGCCCGGTATAGGTTTCGCTGCCGCCTGATTTTTTGTAAAGGGTGCAGGTCATGTCTTTTGAAGAGCCAAAAATCAGCCCGATGCCTGGTTCAACATCACAGGACAGACGCCCTATTTCCACGTTGGATCCGGCATAGGCGGGGGTGAAGCTTAAGAGCAATGCAGCGATTGTGATGATGAGTGTGCGCATTTTCATTTTATTGTCTCCTGCACTGGTGGCTTTTATTTTGAGGGCCTGATGGGTGTTTGTTCGGGCGTGATTCTACTGCAACAGACCATTATTGCAACTCCCAAAAAAACGAGCAGTTGCAGGGCAAAAAAACACCGCCCTGCATTTTTTGCAACGCGGTGTAATTACAGACAAATCTGACAAAAACTATGAGCGACCGCCCGGAATGAGCCCTTCGCGCTGGGCTTTTTTACGGGCCAGCTTGCGCGAGCGGCGCACAGCCTCAGCCTTTTGGCGCGCGCGCTTCTCCGAGGGTTTTTCGTAATAGTTACGCAGTTTCATTTCGCGAAAAACACCTTCGCGCTGCAGCTTCTTCTTCAGGGCTTTAAGGGCCTGATCTACATTGTTGTCACGAACGACTACTTGCACGCGGAACCCCGCCTTTCCAATTCAACAAAATTTCAATGAACAGCGTTTTCTGAATGCAGCTCAAATACACCCCGAAACACCGTTGACCGGCCATGGCCGGGCATCTTTGGCGCGGACATAGCAGACAAGGGAGCAGGTGTCTAGCGTGAATGGTACATTGAGGCATGGGCGGTGCTCTAGCCGGAGGGTGGCAGAATGCGGTTGATATGGCCCATTTTACGCCCGGCACGGATTTTAGATTTCCCGTAAACATTGGGCTGCTCATTTTGTGAAAGGCTGCCGGGAACCGTGCTTATTGTCTCACCCACAAGGTTTTCCATGACCACATCGGCATAGCGCCGGGTTGAACCAAGGGGCCAGTTGCAGATGGCGCGAATATGCTGCTCGAACTGGGAGGTGGGGCAGACGCTTTCTGTCCAGTGGCCCGAATTGTGCACCCGGGGGGCAATTTCGTTGACCAGCAATTGTTGGGTCTGGCCCCTCTTGCTCACGAAAAACTCGACCCCCAGCACACCGCAATAATTCAGACTTTTGGCGATACGGGTGGCGATTTCAGTAGCTTCGTGCGCGGTTTGGGGTGTGATTCTTGCCGGGAGAGTGCTGGTGTGCAGAATATGGTTGAGGTGAATGTTTTCAGCCGGGTCGTAAACGGCAATTTCTTCCTTGTGGTTGCGGGCGACGATGACGGAAATTTCCTTTTCAAAGGGCACGAAGGCTTCAAGCACCATTTGAGGTTTTTCACCTGGAACTCTACTCAATTCATTAAAAGCATGCTGGGCCTGTTCGCGGGTTTTAACGATGCGCTGACCTTTGCCGTCATAGCCAAGCCGTGTGGTTTTCAATACCGCAGGCAGACCGATGCTCTTGATTGCCCCCTTAAGGTCGGTCGCATTCAACACAGGAGCAAAGGGGCAGATCGCGACCCTTGCGTTTTGAAGGAAGGCTTTTTCCTGTAACCGGTCCTGGGAGATGGCCAGGGCGCGTGCGTCCGGCGCAAGGGGCACAAGGTCTGCTATCAGCGTGGCGGTGGCGGCGGGCACATTCTCAAATTCGTAAGTTACGATATCAACTGACCGGGCAAATGCAGTCAACGCCTTTTTGTCGTCATAGGCGGCAATGGTTTTGTTCGGGGTAACCTCAAATGCGGGACTGTCGGGGTCGGGACAATAAATATGCGTGCGCATGCCCAGTTTTGCCGCTGCCAGCGCCAGAAGGCGGCCCAACTGCCCTCCTCCCAGAATGCCAATGGTGCTGCCAGCAGGCAAAAAAGACGCGGGCACCGCTCTTGCTGGTTCAGATGTCATCAATGGGGAACTCGGCAACAGAATCGGTCTGATGTTCGCGATATTCGTTCAGGCTTTCCTCGATATCAGGGTCTGAAAGTGAAAGAACAGAAGCTGCAAGCAGGGCGGCGTTGATGGCCCCCGGCTTGCCGATGGCAAGGCACCCAACGGGGATGCCGCCGGGCATCTGGGCTATTGAGAGCAGGCTGTCCTGACCGCTCAGCGCTGCTGATTTCACAGGTACGCCCAGCACGGGCAGGGTGGTGAGGGACGCAATCATTCCTGGCAGGTGCGCAGCACCACCCGCTCCGGCAATGATGACCTTGAACCCTTTTGCGCGGGCGTTGCGGGCGAAACTATACATGCGTTCAGGGGTGCGGTGGGCGGAGACGATGCGGGTTTCGTAGTCTATTTTGAGCGCATCAAGCGTTTCGGCAGCGCGGCGCATGGTGGGCCAGTCAGACTGGGAACCCATGACAATGGCAACAGGTGGTGTGTGAAGCATCGCGATTACCGAACAATTGGCCTAAAGCGGGCGTTTAGCCTATTCGTCCGGTGCGATCAAGCAAGGGGCGGGATGTGAGTTCTGGCCGGATATTTTCAGGCAATAATATCGGGCAGGAGCAATTGCTCCAATTCAACAATGCGGTCTTTCAGGGTGAGTTTACGTTTTTTGAGGCGCTGCAACAGCATCGGGTCGGCTTTGCTGGTCTGGGAAAGCGTGTGGATGGCGGCGTCCAGATCCGCATGCTCCTGAAGTTTGGTGGCCAGTTCGAGGCCCAGTCTGGCTTGCTGTTCTTTATCAAGCGAGAGCATTGCCAAGCGCGTCCTTTTTCTCATCAAGACCCCACAACATTTTACACCCGGTTAACTTTTGACACAAATTTCTCCCGGTTTTCCCCATAGGGCATTTTGCCGAATCGACGAATCGGCTTTTTTTTGCCACGATGAAGGCTGTCAATTGGAGACAAGCAAAAAAAGGAGTTGCGCATGACCAGTGTTTCTCATCTTACTGCTCTGGAGCGTCGGCATGAATTGCTGGAACAACAGATCGCCAATGAGATGCAACATCCCAGTCAGGATGTTCTGAAAATTCAGGAACTCAAGCGCAAGAAACTCGAAATTAAAGACCAGATTGCCAAGCTCATGCGACAAACGCGACATTAGCAGATCCAGCTTCATTCATAAGGCAGACTACGGGGCTTTCGGGTTTAATTTCCGGAGGCCTTTTATATGCCAAAAACACCTTGAAAGCCGTCATAGGTGAGCTTGAGGGCAAGAAGAAAAACCAGAACATAGGTCATGCGGTAAAATATTGTGATCGAGATACGCCGGACCAGCCAGACACCGAGCAACATTCCGACAATGGCCACGGGAGCCAGGGCCAGGGAAAGTTTCAGGTTTGAAAGCGAGAGCTGGCCCAAAAAGAAATAGGGCACAAGTTTTGTGGTGTTGACGATGGCAAAAAACCACACGGCGGTGCCCGCATAGACGGGCGGGGCCAGCCTCAGGGGCAGGGTGTAGACCTGAAAAGGCGGTCCGCCCGTATGGCTGACAAATGATGTAAAGCCGGCGAGCGAGCCCCAGAACCGGCCCCAGGGCGTGGAGGGGGGCAGACCGGAGAGCTTTTTTCGCAAAGGCAGCCATTCATCGGCAACAAAAGCCAAGGTTATCAGGCCCACCAGCAGCAGCACCGCATCATCACTGATAAACGAAGACAGCGCCCAGCCAACGGCAATGCCAATGACAGCACCGGGCAGCATTATTCTAAGGATATTGAAATCGAACTGCCGCCTGTAGGCCCAAAGGCCAACAGCGTCCATCACCAGCAAAATGGGGAGCAGCATGCCAGCGGCTTCGCGCGCGGGCATGACGAGAGTCATCAGGGGCACTCCAACCATGCCAAGGGAACCCAGGAGGCCGGACTTGGACAGGGCAACGATAAACACCGCGCTGACGGCAACGAAGATGAAAAGAGCGTCGGGCACCAGCCGTACCGGCTAGTCTTCCTTGGGCTCAGTCTTCAGCGAAGAGAGTTTGGCAAACACTGCGTCCACATCAATATCGTCGTTGCGCTGGCCGTCTTCTGTTTCTGCCTGCTGCCCGGCCTCGGGAAGGGAGAATTGCTCGCTGGCCTCAGCAACAGCGCCGGTGGCGGTGCTCAGTGCTTCTTCAGCACTCAACAGGCGGACACTGGAATTGGCATCGTCGGGTATGTTTTTACCCTTGTTGGCTTTTTTAACTTCCATATCCAGATTGATTTGCGAGCACAGCCCAAGGGTAACCGGATCCATCATGGTCAGGTTGGCATTGTTCCAGTGTGCCCCGTCGCGTACAGTTTCGATGGTGGATTTGGTGGTGCCCACAAGGCGGATAATCTGGGCATCCTTGAGCTCGGGATGGTTGCGCACCAGCCATTTAATGGCGTTGGGGCGTTCGTTGCGCCGGGAAATGGGGGTATAGCGCGGTCCGCGTTTTTTAGTTTCAGGAATATGAACCTTGGGTTCCGAGAGTTTGAGGCGATAGCTGGGGTCGGCTTCTCCGGCAGCAATTTCCTCTTTAGTCAACTGTCCGGCCTGAATGGGATTAACGCCCATCACGCCCCCGGCCACATCTCCATCGGCTATGCCCTGCACCTCAAGTGTGTGCAATGTGCAAAAGGCTGCAATCTGCTCAAATGTCAGACCGGTATTGTCAATCAGCCAAACGGCGGTTGCCTTGGGCATCAGGAGTGAGTTGGCCATTTCAAAAGTCCTTCTTATCGCGCAGCCGGGAGCTTTCCGGTCTGCTTCGCCACTTTTTGCTTCGAGTTGAGCAAGCTAAGGGGAACAGGGGCTATATAGAGAGGATTTATGATTTGCGCAATGGTCAGAGTACCGCTTTGGCACAAGGAAAAACTTCAGGGGCGAGGACTTATAAACAAAGCACGATTTTTCCGGAATGCCTGGGGACTTCCATAGCGGCATGGGCTTTGCGTGCGTCTTCAAGTGCAAAAGTGCGGATGCGTGGTTTGGTGAAAGCACCATTTTCAATTGCAGGCCAGACCTGGTCATGCAGATGTCTGGCAATTGTTGCTTTGATATTGTCGGGTTGGGAGCGAAGGGTTGAGCCAAACAGGGTCGCGCGCTTCATCAGCAGGCTGGCGAGGTTGATTTGGGCTTTTGCACCGCCGGCCACGGCCAGTTGAATGATAGTACCGTCGGGGGCGAGGGCCGACAGGTTGCGCTCAAAATAGTCCCCGCCCACAATATCGACAATAATGTCTGCCCCCCGGCCACCGGTCAGGCCTTTGATTGCGCCGACAAAATCCTGCTCCGGGTAGAGAATGACAGCCTCAGCCCCCATGGAGGTGGCGTAATCGGCTTTTTCCTGCGTTGATACGGTTGCGAAGGGGAGAGCGCCCTTTAGCCGGGCCAGTTGCAACGCTGCCCCGCCAATGCCGCCAGCGCCACCGTGGATGAGCACGTTCTGGCCGCTTTCAAGTTGTGCCCGGTCTATCAGCGTCTGCTGGATGGTGAACAGGGTTTCGGGCAGGGCTGCGCCCTCAATCATGGTGCAGCTCTGCGGCAGAGGTAAAACCTGACCGGAAGGCACGGCAACAAATTCGGCGTATCCGCCTCCATTGGTCAGCGCAACCACTGTGTCACCCGGCTGCCAATGGGTGACAGCGTCTCCGATACCGGCGACGGTTCCGGCAACCTCCAGTCCGGGTAGTGGGGAAGATCCCGGGGGAGGGGGATATTTTCCCTGGCGCTGCAAGATGTCGGGCCGGTTAACGCCGGCGGCGGCTACTTTTATCAATATTTCATTTGCCTTGGGTTCCGGTATCGGTGCCTGTGCAAGGGTCAGGACCTCGGGGCCGCCTGGGCGGGTGATTTCAATGGTGCGCATGTGCGTTTTTGTTTTCATCGGGTTCAGACTGAAACATGCAGAGCTTGTTTCGCAAGTGCTGTTCCAGCATATTATTGAAAGCAGGACATGAAAGGCTGGGCCTTCAGCAATCTGGGGAATAAAAATGGAAGAAGAACTGCGCTCCACAGGTGCGCAACTGCATGAAGTGGGCATGGTGCTTGATGCACTCTCGGTGGATGAACTCAAGGAAAGAATTGTGATTCTGACCTCGGAAATCGAACGCCTGAAAAAAGAAGTCGAAAAAAAGGACGCAACCCGAAACGCGGCGGAGAACGCCTTTAAATTATAGTTATCATTGAATAAAACAGGGGTGAATTGTGGCAGGGTTTATGCCCCGTTAGGGGACAGGGTTAAGAAAATGACTCCTGTTTACCTTTAATTAACTTCATCTGGTTAACGTCGTTCTGCTCGGGTTTCCTGAGCTTTACAGAGCGGTTCCTCCCTCTGTTTGACGCCTCCCTGTTAACTTCGAGAGCCGCCCTATGCGGCTCTTTTTTTTTGATATTTTCCGGTACGTTCACCCACAAGCACAATCCTGGCGGGCTGATGTTCTTGACCTGTGCGACTTTACAGCACTCCATACAGTTTCTAACCAGTTGTTTATCTTCTGCCTCTATCAGATTTGTGAAGAGCGAACAGGAGGTTTGTGTTGAAGCGAATTTTGTTTATCTGTCAGTATAACAGCGGGCGCTCCATTATGGCAGAAGCCATAACCAACAAGATTGCGCCAAAAAGGTTCCGGGCCTATTCGGCCGGGGTCGAGGATAGGGGACCAATTCCTGAAGGGGTATTGAACCTTCTGAAAGAGAAGGGCCACTTCACCGACCGCCTGAGGGCAAAAACGTTCGACTATTTCACCGGCCTGATGGCGGTAAAATTCGACTATGTGATAACCACCTGTGACAAAAGCACTGCTGACGCCTGCCCGGTATGGCCCGGCCAGCCCACCAGTGCCCACTGGAACATTCCCAAGCCGGCCTTCCGGCCAGGAGATGATGTGGGCAATCGCATATTGCTTGAAGAGCTTTACCAAAGAATTTATGTGACAGTTAATCTGTTTACTTCCCTGCCTGAAGACGTACGGGAGCGTATGGCAGTTGAAGGGAGAATCTCTGAGCTCCATCAGGAAGTACGCGTGGCCGGTTGATGCAGAAACCGCATACAGGGTTGGCGGCCAACAAACTTTGGCCGGAAATGCCGGTCACGTTGGATAGTGCGGGGCGGTTCTTCGCATTTTAAGGTTTTGCCGCTAGATTAGCCGCTGGAATTCCCAAGAACCGACATTCACAGGTGAGCTGGTTTGAGCAAAGGCCCAGATAAATCCGAGACCGTTCCTATCGGGCCCCATCTGGCGGCCTCGGGCGGGTTCAGCCGCCTTTATTCAACCGGTATGGGCCTTATCGAGGAGGTTGCCTCCTATCTGGATGGGGAGGGACGTACCAGCAGCCGGACGCTTTCACGAGAAGCCTCGTTTCTTTATGCAACGGAATCCATGCGCCTGACCACACGGCTGATGCAGCTGGCATCCTGGCTTTTGTTGCAACGGGCGGTTAATGAGGGGGAAATTTCGGCCGAAAATGCCCGCGTCGAAAAAGCCAAGGTCAAGTTTTCAGCAACGCCTTCCACACGTGGTGGCCCGGGCTGGAGCGATCTGCCTCAGCAGTTTGTTGAATATGTAAGTCAGGGCGACCTTTTATTTGACCAGGTCGTCAAGTTTGACCAGTTGGAACGGGCGGAGGTGCCTCAGACCCCTTCCACAGGCGACAATGACATTGCCGACCAGCTGGCGAAGCTGCAGGCGGCGTTCGGCAGAAACTATAAAAACGAAGAATAGTTCCCTATCTGCCAGGACAATTCATTGCCATTTATTCTGCAATCGCTCATTAAAAAACCCGGCCAGGCGGGCCGGGCTTGATATTTGACACAGGAAAAGCGGTTCT
The DNA here is from genome assembly GCA_026981645.1 of Hyphomicrobiales bacterium. Taxonomy (GTDB): domain Bacteria; phylum Pseudomonadota; class Alphaproteobacteria; order Rhizobiales; family Devosiaceae; genus DROE01. The sequence continues at coordinate 69,335 of JALSII010000033.1, forward strand.
AGCTGCCAAGAATGCCCTTGAACTTTTCCTTGAAGCGGGAAACACGACCGCCACGATCAATCAGGTGGCCCTTGCCACCGGTCCATGCCGGGTGGGTCTTGATATCGATATCAAGCTGAAGGGTGTCGCCTTCAGAGCCATAGGTCGAGCGAGTCTGGTATTGTGTTCCGTCTGTCATCACAATGTTGATGGTGTGGTAATCGGGGTGAATATCTTTTTTCATCTGAGTGTCTCTTTTCAAGAGTGTCTTTCACTCTTCGTTCAGCTCAATCCTGACACGAGTGCATTTCAATGCATCCTGCGGGGCCATTTATTTATCTGTTCGGGCGGGTTCTATACGAAAAGAGGGATAAAGAGCAAGCCTGCAATTGCAACAAATGCAAAGACACATATGCTCCATACATGAATTGTAAGTTGCGCAGATTTATGTGAGTGCCTATCTAGGGTCAGGACTCATTAATCTCATGCAATTCTGTTTGAAAGAAAGTGTTCAGATGAAGCAAATCGTGCGCAAGGGAAGGTTTTTACTTTTTCGAGCAACGATTTGCTATCAGATGGGCGCTTTACTTCAAACCCTTCGGGCGCTGTTGATTTTGCCCC
>JALSII010000034.1 GCA_026981645.1 Hyphomicrobiales bacterium
CCTTGCCGGACTGACCAACGAGTCGGGCTGGTGCCCCATCATTCCGGCGACCATGCAATCGAGCATGGACGAAAATATCCATGTTATCGGTGATGCGTCAGTGGCGACCTCCATGCCCAAATCGGGATTCTCCGCCAATTCGCAGGCAAAGGTCGCAGCAATGGCTGTGCGCAATGCGTTGACGGGGTCCAGAATGTTTGACGCCAAGTTTGCCAATACCTGCTGGAGCCTGATTGCCGATAATGATGGCGTAAAAGTCGGTGCGGCTTATGAGGCGGGTCCCGAAAAGATAGATGTGACCTCCAACTTCATCTCCCAGACGGGTGAGGATTCTGCCACCCGCAAGGCGACTTACGAAGAGTCTCTTGGCTGGTATGACGCCATATCGGCCGATATGTTCGGCTGAGGGTCAGCTCTTTGATGACCTTGATGAAATGAAAAGGGCCGCTCGATTGGGCGGCCCTTTTTTTTTGCGGAGCACGGAGTGCTGTTTGCGCTGCCATTTTCAGGGTTTGTCAGGCGAAGCGTTCCATCGCCTTGATGCCGATGACGCCACCGGCAACAATGGCCAGGGTCGCCAGAATGGAGCCCATGGCCAGCGTTGAAATGCCGGTAAGGCCCTGACCAACGGTGCAGCCAAGGGCCAGCACTCCCCCGATGCCCATAAGCGCGGCACCGGAAAGGTTGCGCAGAGTATCAGAAGTATTGGCAAAAGTGGTGAGGCTGAAGCTTTTTGTGCTCAGCGCTGCCAGAAGGCTGCCAAGCAGGGTTCCGGCCAGCGTGACAATGCCAAATCCGGGAGCGCCAAGGGCGGTGGCGCGCATGAGATATTCCAGCGTGTCTCCGGTGGGGCGTACAAAACTCAGGGAAATGGGGGTAACCGGCACGGTGGCAAAATCATCATAGGCCAGTCCCATCAGAAACCAGCCCGCCACCACGCACAGACCGATGACGACACCGGCAACCAGATGGGAGGTGGAGGCGCGGAAGCCCTTGTCCTTGAAAACGTAAAACAACAAAGCCGCAACGGCGATGCCAAGCACAAGAAGGCCGGCTGTTGCAGGGGCAATTCCGGTGAGTTTTGAAACCAGCTCGCCTGTGCCCTGAGTTTGAAGTCCGTAGCGGGTGAGGTCCGCGGTCAGGGGGGCGAAAATAATGAGCCTCAGCGGGCCGAGCAGGCCGCCAATGGTCATGAAAGCAAACAGGCCGGTGACGATGAGAACAATCAGTGAGCGCAGGTCTCCGCCTCCGGCACGCACCAGATTTTTGCTCAGACATCCCCCGGCGAGCACCATGCCAACGCCAAACATCAGGCCCCCGGCAATGGCCGCGGCCCAGCCGAAACTGGGCGTCATGTACATGGTGTCGGCGCTGTTCATCACTCCCAGATATTGCAGCGCGCCAACGCCAACAATGGCAACGGCTATGGCTAGCATCCAGGAGCGGAAACGCCGGTAGTCACCAAAGGTCAGAAGGTCCGAAATGGAGCCCATGGTGCAAAAATTTGTTCTGAAAACCACAAAGCCGAACACAAGGCCGATGGCAAGTCCGCCCCAGCCCACAAACATATCTGGCGAAGCAATGACAATTTCTTTCCACGCCTCAATCATTAGAACACTCCCTCCATTGAGATGGCAAATAACACATGCCTAAAGCTACATGTTTTGAGGAACAGGTTCACCCAAAAATATCAAATGTTGCAGGAAGGGGCGGAAATACTCTGGTTTCTTGTGGATATGTGTCCAAAACATCCCGGGCTGACAGTCCTGTTGCAGGGTTTTCTATGGTGTGCCTGATGATGTACGACTTTTGCCAGGGTCACAGAATTGTTTTGTCAAACTTTTCAAAGAGCCTATAGTTTGCTCATCAGGGATGTGGTTTGGAGGGCGGTCTTGTGAAAAAAACTTTATGGTTTCTGGCATTTGTGCTGGTGCCGGGCATTGCGCTGGCATGTCCGCAGGTCAATCTGAATGGTGTCGAGTTGCGCTATTCAGGCGGGGAATTGTGGGAGGCGAAATATTTCGATGTGGTTGCCGGGGGCACTGAAAAGCTTGCGCGCTGCAACATTCGCACCGGTACCGGGGAGAGGCCTCTGGGCTGGGTTGCGCCGGCGCCGGACTTTGAATTGTATTATACCGGGGGCAATTATTCGCTCGAGTTCCGGGTGGTGGGTGCGCCGGGATGTGACACGGTACTGCTCATCAACACCGCCAATGAAAACTGGTATTTCGATGATGATGACTTTGGCGATGGCGATGCAAAAATCCGCCTGACCCGGCCCTCGGTGGGCTGGTATGACATCTGGATTGGCACCTATGATCCGGGGAACTGCAATTCGCGCCTGATACTTGAGACATTTTAGGACTCTTGCGGGACCTGTCAGGATAAATCCCGTTTATGGGCCTGGCGCTTATTGCCCGGACAAAAGAGAACTATCTGTTGAAAACCCATGGCACAGGCATGTTCCATGGGCTGGAATTTTGTATTTTTCCGGGTAGGTTCTGGCCCTGAGGCTGCTATGCTGCGGCTTTAGTTGATGGTGTTGCCAGTTTTGAATAAAAGCCGACGTGGGCGGTGGATGTGAAAAATCTTTTACAAAAAATTTGCGTTTTCTCTCTGAATGAGACTTAATCGCAGGAACAACAACAAGAGGGAGAACATAATGAACAAGACCAAATATATGCTGGGCGTGGCAGTTGCCGCATTGCTGTTCAGCGTCGGCGGCGTTGCCGCTCAGGAGGATTGTCCTCGCGGCACGCTTGATGAGCGTTATTGCGACAGAGATGGTGATCTGGTTGCCGATCTGCCTACTGATCCGGCTGATCTGGTAAATCCGGACACGCTGATTTTTGCCTATACACCTGTGGAAGACCCCGCTGTTTACAAGGAAGTATGGTCCGATTTTCTTGACTATATGGAGGAAGTAACCGGCAAGGAAGTTGTGTTTTTCCCTGTGCAGTCAAACGCTGCCCAGATTGAAGCCATGCGTTCGGGCCGGCTGCACATTGCCGGCTTCAACACCGGTTCAAATCCGCTTGCTGTGAATTGTGCCGGGTTTAACCCTTTCACTATCATGGCCTCGCTTGACGGCAATTTTGGCTATGAAATGGAAATCCTGACCTATCCCGGTTCGGGCATTGAAACTGTTGAAGACATCAGGGGTGGTGTGCTGGCGTTCACTTCGCCTACATCAAACTCCGGTTTCAAAGCGCCATCAGCCATTCTGAAAAGCGATTTCGACATGCTGCCGGACCGCGATTTTGAGCCGGCATTTTCGGGCAAGCATGACAATTCCATTCTTGGCGTTGCCAACAAGGATTATCCTGCCGCTTCCATTGCCAACTCGGTTCTTAACCGGATGATCAGTCGTGGCGTGATCGAAGCGGACGATGTGGTTTCGATCTACAAGTCACAGACATTCCCCACCACAGGCTTTGGTGTTGCGCACAATCTTGACCCTGAATTGCGGGCCAATATCGAAAAAACCTTCTTCACCTTTGAGTGGGAAGGATCTTCTCTTCAGGAAGAGTTTGAGAAATCCAACGAGGGTCAGTTCCTTGAAATGACCTACAAGGAGTTCTGGGACGTTATTCGCAAGATTGATGCTGCAAACGGCGTCTCCTACGCCTGCGAATAAGATAGTGTAACCATGACTGTGCCCGCCGCGTCTCTGGCGCCGCGGGCACAATTGTAGGGCTATTGCAAGCCCGCAACCGAGGTCACCTCAGAAATGCTCAAACTAGAAAAACTGACGAAAGTTTACAAAACCGGCGACAAGGCTCTTTCAGACGTCGACCTGGAGGTGCCCAAGGGGCAGGTGATTGCACTTATTGGCCCCTCGGGTGCCGGCAAAAGCACACTTATTCGCTGTATCAATCGCCTGGTGGACCCCTCCAGCGGCAGGGCCATATTGGACGGGGTGGATATTACCAGTCTCAGCGCCCGGGGCCTGCGTCGTGCGCGTCGGCGCATGGGCATGATATTTCAGGAATATGCACTGGTTGAGCGCCTCAGCGTGATGGAAAATGTTCTCTCTGGTCGTCTGGGCTATGTGGGTTTCTGGCGCTCGTTTTTCAGGAAATTTCCCCAGTCGGATATTGATGAGGCTTTTCGCCTGCTTGACCGGGTAGGCCTTTTGCACATGGCTGACAAGCGCGCCGACGAACTTTCCGGGGGTCAGCGCCAGCGTGTGGGCATAGCCCGCGCCCTCATTCAAGACCCGGCGCTGCTTCTGGTGGATGAGCCCACCGCTTCACTGGATCCCAAGACGTCGCGCGAGATTATGCGCCTGATCGTGGAAATGTGCCGGGAACGCGAATTGGCAGCCATCATCAATATCCATGACGTGAGCCTGGCAAAAATGTTTGTACAGCGCGTGGTTGGGCTTGAATCAGGCCGGATCATTTTTGATGGAAAACCAGAGGAACTTACCCCGGATGTTCTGACCCAGATTTATGGGGAAGAAGATTGGGAAGCCACCATTGAAGTCGTTGAAGATGAGGATGAAGAAGACGAAGAAGCAGGTGGCGCATGAGTAGCGTTGCCCTTGAGGATCGCGTAGGCAAGCGGTGGCGCAAACCTCATTTCATCACCAACCCGATGCTCCGCTGGACACTTCTTATTGGCGGCACTCTCTATCTGATTGCCGCTTTTGCCAGCCTTGAGGTCAACTGGCCCCGCGTTTATGAGGGGCTTGAACGCGGCTGGCGGTTCATCGTGGGTTTTGCCAACCCCGATTTTGTCTCCCGGGCCATTGATATTCGTGAAGGCATGATCGAAAGCGTGATCATGACGGTTACCTCGACTATCGTGGGTGTGGCAATCTCCATTCCTGTTGCGCTTGGCGCGGCAAGCAATATTGCGCCGCTGCCCATCTATCTCGTCTGCCGTTTTATCATTTCCATTTCCCGGGCGCTGAACGAAATTATCGTTGCCATTCTTTTTGTTGCAATCTTTGGGTTTGGGCCTCTGGCGGGTTTCCTGACCTTGAGTTTTGCCACAATCGGTTTTCTGGCCAAGTTGCTGGCAGAGGACATTGAAGACATGAACAAGTCTCAGGCTGAGGCTGTGCGATCCACCGGCTCCTCCTGGCTGCAATGGGTGAATTTTGGCGTTCAGCCTCAGGTGATGCCACGCCTCATTGGTCTGTCGATTTATCGCCTCGATATCAATTTCCGTGAAAGTGCGGTGCTTGGTCTGGTCGGGGCCGGGGGCATCGGCGCAACTCTTAACACCGCGTTTGACCGCTATGAGTTTGATACGGTTGCCGCTATATTGCTGCTTATCATCATCACCGTTATGGCACTGGAATATATTTCAGGCATTATCAGAGCGAGGGTTCAGTAATGCCCACAAGAACAACTTCAACAGGCGTAAAAGTCTGGCAATTGCGCGACCGCAACGGACAACTTATCCGTTGGGCTCTGTGGATGGCAACTGCCATAATATTTTATGTCAGCTGGATGAAAATTTCTGACCAGACCACCTGGTTTTTCGTCTATGATGCACCGCGCGTCGCTGCAGACATCGGGGGGCGGGCGTGGCCGCCGCGCTGGGAATATATCACCCAACTGGGACGCCCCATCTGGGATACGCTCAATATTGCCACCCTGGGTACGATTTTTGCGCTGATAATGGCTGTGCCGATCGCCTTTCTGGCAGCCCGCAATACGTCACCGACATTTCCGCTTCCCCGATTTGTAACCAGAATCCTCAAGGCAATGACCGGCCGGACGATGACTTCTTATAATGTCATTCGGCCCTTTGCCCTGCTGATTATTGTTTCGTCCCGTTCCATCAATTCACTGATATGGGCGCTGCTTCTGGTTTCTATTGTCGGGCCCGGTGTGTTTGCCGGTCTGATCGCCATTTCCATCCGCTCCATCGGGTTTTGTGCCAAGCTTCTCTACGAGGCCATTGAAGAAATTGACGAAAACCAGGTTGAAGCCATCTCGGCAACCGGAGCCAGTGGCTGGCAGGTAATGGTCTATGGCATTGTGCCCCAGATCCTTGCCGCTTTTGCCGGCATTGCTGTTTTCCGCTGGGATATCAATATCCGGGAGTCCACTGTTCTGGGCCTTGTGGGAGCCGGGGGAATTGGTCTGCAACTCCAGTCATCGCTGAATACTCTGGCCTGGCCACAGGTGTCACTTATTCTGTTTGTCATTCTGATTGCCGTCATCATCGGCGAGTGGGTTTCCGCCAAGGTCCGGGCCGCAATCATCTAGGGTCTGTGGACTGGTAGAGAATGCAGGACGAAATCAACGCGGATTGGGTGTTTGCGCAATATGAGCGCATGCGCTCGATCCTGCCTGATGCTGACTTTCCGGCCAGTTCAGTTTGTATCGACGAGCTTGCAGGAGTCTTTGACCGGTTTGACGCATTTTTATTTGACGCCTTTGGGGTGCTCAACGTAGGCGACACGCCAATTCCAGGCGCTGTTCAGGCCATTGCTGACCTGCAACGCCGGGGCAAACAGGTTTTTGTTCTCACCAACGGCGCTTCACTTTCCGCAGAGGCTGCCATCAGAAAATTCCGGCAATTGGGTTATGACTTTGATGCTCATCATTTCATAGCCAGCCGCGAGGCTCTCTCCCGCGAACTTGAGGGACGTCCCGAACAGCGCTGGGGCCTGATGGCACCGGAGGGGGCAAGAGGTGAGGAGCTTTCAGTGCGTGCCATTTGCCCTTTGCACCATCGTGCTAATTTTGATGGCGTGGATGGCTTTATCCTGCTCTCAAGCGCCGGATGGAGCGATGCGCAGCAGAATATGCTGGTGGAGAGTCTGAGGGAAAATTCCCGCCCGGTTCTGGTGGGGAACCCGGACATTGCCGCACCGCGTGAAACCGGTTTTTCCCTTCAGGCGGGGTGGTATGCTGCCGATATTATCGCCCGAACAAATATTCACCCACAATTTTTTGGCAAGCCCTTTACCAGTGTGTTTGAGCAGGCTCTCTCGCGCCTTGCTCCCGATGTGCCAAAAGACCGGGTTTTGATGATTGGAGATACTCTACACACCGATATTCTGGGCGGCGCGGCTGTTGGTATCAAAACCCTTTTGCTCACTGATTATGGGATTTTTGCAGGTCGCAATGTGCAGCCCTTCATCGGGCAGTCCAGAATTGTCCCCGATTGGATTTGCGCCGGTTATTGACTCACAGGATTAGCAGAGTGGCGATTGTCCAACCCGCAACTTGTATGGTATCAAAAATTCAACCTATCAAGCTGGTGGAGGGAGAAAATCCATGCTGAAAAATATTGATCCGCTGCTCAATGCGGATGTGCTGCGGGCGCTCCGGGCCATGGGCCATGGCGATGAAATTATTCTTTGCGATGCCAATTTCCCCGCCGATTCTATCGCCCGGCAAACGGTTCTGGGCAAACTGCTTCGCCTTGAAGGCGTTGGTGCGCCCCGTGCGGCTCGTGCTATCCTGTCGGTCATGCCGCTGGATACTTTTGTGGATGACGCAGCGCAGCGTATGGAGATAGTCGGGGCACCTGATGAGATTCCTCCCGTTCAACTCGAAGTGCAGGCTGAAATCGACGCAGCCGAAGGCAAGCCCTGGCCCATGAAGTCCATCGAACGTTTTGCCTTTTATGAACGTGCCAAAAAAGCCTATTGCGTCGTGGTGGCTTCCGAACCCCGCTTTTACGGTTGCTTTGTCTTCAAAAAGGGCGTGATAGCGCCGGAGGAACAATAGGGGAAGGCGAAATAATGATTGATACCGGGCAAAAATGTGATGTGGTAATCTTGGGTATATTTGTGGCCGACCTGGCTTTCAGTGCCCGCAGAATGCCGGTGATCGGGGAAACCATTGCCGGTTCCGGCTTTGCCATGGGGCCGGGCGGGAAGGGGGCAAACCAGGCCGTTGCCTCAGCCAGAGGGGGGGCGAAAACCGCCTTCATTTCAAGGCTCGGAAAAGATGACTTCGGGGAGATGGCCCTTGCCACCTGGGCCAGAGAAGGGATAGTTACCCGCATATCTCAAAGTGAAAATGACCCTACCGGGGCGGCGTTCATATTCGTGAACGACCAGACCGGAGACAATGCTGTCATCGTCGTGCCGGGCGCCGCAGCAAAAATTACTGCGCAAACCGTGCAGGACAATGCCGAAATCATCGAGAACGCCAAAGTTTTCGTCACCCAGCTCGAACAGCCCGTTGAAGCGGCGCTGGCTGGACTTCAACTCGCCCGGACCGCGGACACAGTCACGGTTTTCAACCCGGCTCCGGCAGAAGAATTTCCTGAGGAAATTTATGCGCTTTGTGACTATATCACCCCCAATGAAACCGAAGCTGCAAGCCTGACCGGTATTGAGGTTTCAAGTGTTGAAGATGCAAAACGCGCTGGTGATGCCCTGCTCGAAAAGGGGGTGGGAACTGCCCTTATTACTTTGGGCGAGGCCGGGGCGCTTTTTCACAATCGAGAGACCTCGCAGATGATCCCCGCAATCAGCGTGAATAAAGTTGTCGACACCACCGGGGCGGGGGATGCTTTCAATGGCAACCTCGCCGCCGCCCTGGCGCGGGGAGAAGACCCGCTGCAAGCGGTTCGTTTTGCCAACGCCGCGGCCGGCCTTTCGGTCACCCGGCCCGGCACCGCCCCTGCAATGCCCACTCAGAAGGAAACAGCAGAGCGTCTCTCCAGGGGGTGAATGCCTGCGGTTGCCAGCGAAAAAAGCGTTTATGACCTTGCATTCAACTGACTTTGTGGCCCAAGTTTATTCTGCAAGATTAACAAGAACATTGAGTGAGCAGGCAATCCTATGACTTCATATCTAAAATCGACACCCGATGGCGACGGATTCTTTGGTGAGTATGGCGGCGCAATGCTTCCGCCTCCACTGATCCCCCATTTCAAGGAACTTACCGAAGCCTATGAACGGGTTTCTCAATCACCGGAATTTCTTAATGACCTGAAATATATCCGCAAACATTTTCAGGGCCGCCCCACCCCCATCTCCCATTTTCGCAACCTGTCAAAAAAGTATGGCGGTGCACAAATCTATGCCAAGCGCGAAGACCTCAACCATACCGGAGCCCACAAACTCAACCATTGCATGGCTGAAGCCCTGCTTGCCAAACATATGGGGAAAACCAAGCTGATTGCGGAAACCGGCGCCGGTCAGCACGGAGTGGCGCTGGCTACGGCTGCTGCCTATTTCGGCATGGAATGTGAAATTCACATGGGCGAAGTGGATATCAAAAAGGAGCATCCCAATGTTGTTCGCATGAAACTGCTTGGGGCAACCGTTGTGCCGGTGGGAGAGGGGGCAAAAACCCTCAAGGAGGCCGTGGACAGCGCTTTTGGCAGTTATATCGGGCAGGCCGACATTGCCATGTTTGGCATCGGCAGTGTTGTGGGGCCCCATCCCTTTCCCAAAATGGTGCGCAACTTCCAGGCTGTTGTGGGCGAAGAATCCCGTGAGCAGTTTGAGGAAATGACCGGCACCAAGCCCGATATGGTTGCCGCCTGCGTAGGTGGCGGCTCCAATGCCATGGGTCTTTTTGCCGGGTTTATCGAGGATGAAGATGTTGCCCTTTACGGGGTGGAGCCCATGGGAACATCAAGCAAACTTGGTGACCATGCCGCAACCATCACTTTTGGGGAAGACGGGGATATCCATGCCTTCCGCACCCTGGTGCTGAAAGATGCCGATGGAAATCCGGCTCCGGTCAATACCATTGCCTCGGGTCTGGATTATCCCGGCGTCGGCCCCGAGCACGCCCATCTGCACAAAACAGGTCGGGTGAACTATACCAGCGCCTCAGACAAGGAGGCCTTGGAAGCCTTTTATGAACTTTCGCGACTTGAAGGCATCATTCCAGCCCTTGAAAGCGCCCACGCGGTAGCCTGGGCCATGCGCGAGGGCAAAAACCATCCGGGCAAGAAAATCCTGCTCAACCTTTCAGGGCGCGGCGACAAGGATCTGGACTTCGTGGTTGATACCTACGGTTTTGGCGAATAAATCAGGGGACAGATGCAGCTTTGCAGCAAATAGAAAACCGGCGGCTCAACCTGCCGGTTTTTTCTTTAATGGCTCCAGACCCTATTTACAGGTCTGTGACCTAATCCTTTTCGTTAGAAAGAATTAGGGACAAGGTCCTGGCAGGTCGGGGCATTTCAGGAGCATATCAAACATGCTATCAGTCGTATGCCTGCGCCACCGCAACAGTTTTTCAGGGTGTGAGGGAGAAAAGCGGGTTGCCGGCCTTCGGAATTCGGATTTTTGCGCAAAAGGAATTTCTCATGTTGAAAGCAGATATTGGCCTGTTCGGGCTGGCGGTTATGGGCTCGAACCTGGCGCTGAATATTGCTGAGAACGGCTACAAGGTGGCGGTGAGCAATCGCAGCCCTTCAAAAATTGACGACATTATGGATATGGCGGGGGAATTGTCCGGCCAATTCATCCCCAATGCTGATCTGGGTGCTTTTGTGCAATCCGTTAAAAAACCGCGATCCATCATCATCATGGTCAAGGCGGGCAAAGCGGTCGATCTGACCATCGAAGCGCTGCTTGAGTATATGGAAGAGGGGGACGCCATCATCGAAGCGGGTAATGCCAACTACCGCGACAGCATGCGCCGCTATGAAGATTTGCGCGTCCGGGGCATCGGGTTTCTGGGTGTCGGGGTTTCAGGTGGCGAGGAAGGTGCGCGCTTTGGGCCCTCCATCATGGTGGGAGGTACAAAGGAGCAATGGCATAATGCAGAGGAAATACTGACGGCGATTTCAGCAAAATTCAATGGTGAGCCATGTGCCGCCTATCTTGGAACGAGCGGGGCCGGGCACTTTGTCAAGACCATCCACAATGGCATTGAATATGCCGATATGCAGATGATTGCAGAAGTGTTCGGGGTGATGCGCGACGGGCTTGGCATGACCCCGGCTGAATGTGCGCAGGTTTTCAAAAACTGGAACAAGGGGTCACTTAATTCCTACCTCGTTGAAATCACCGCTCATGTGCTTGAGGCGGTGGATGAAAAAACCGGCAAGCCGCTGGTTGAACTCATTCTGGACAAGGCCGGGCAAAAAGGCACCGGGCGCTGGTCGGCAATTGCGGCGCAGGAACTGGGGGTTGCTGCCACCACCATTGAAGGGGCGGTGGCGGCGCGCTCGATTTCTGCCCTTAAAGACGAGCGCATTGCGGCGCAGTCAATTTATGGCGCGCCGGGCGCGGGCAATGCTGATATTTCCCTTGAGCAGTTGGAGCAGGCTCTGCTGGCAGGCAAAATTGCCGCCTATGCGCAAGGTTTTGCGATTATGAGCAAGGCTTCAGAGGAAAACGGCTGGGAATTGCCTCTGGGCACCATTGCCCGCATCTGGCGGGCGGGCTGCATCATCCGGTCTGGTTTCCTGGATCAGATGGCTAAATCCTATGAGAAGGAGCAGACGGTGAACCTGCTGGTGGCGCCGGATTTCGTTAAAATCATGCAGGCCAACAATGGTGCCTTGCGCGAGGTTGTGGCGGCGGGTGCGCGGGGCGCATTTCCTCTCCCCTGCCTTTGTGCGGCGCTGTCTTATTTCGATGGTTACCGTCAGGCCAACGGTACTGCCAGTCTCATTCAGGGTCAGCGCGATTTCTTTGGCGCCCACGGTTTTATCCTCACCGACCGGGAAGGGGAGCAGCACGGGAACTGGCCTTCTACTCTTTAGGGGCGCTGGTGAAGTTTCTGCGGGTCTTCACAAGTGCTTGAACATCACAACGGCATCGACCAGACCGAACCTGGGGTGGTCGAAAACTCCGGGCAGGCGGCCGACGATGTCAAATCCGAGTTTTTCCCAGAGGTGAATAGCGCCTTTGTTTGTGGCGATGACAAAATTGTACTGCATGGCCGTGAAGCCGGACTTTCGGGCAATCCCTTGCGAATGGATGCACATGGCACGGGCAATGCCGCGCCCTTGCGCCTGTTCTTTGACGATATAGCCGCAATTGGCCACATGGGCGCCTCCCCCTGTGTGATTGGGGCGCAGGTAATAGGTGCCGAGCAGGTTAAGCCCGTCGCTGACGACAAAGGTCTGGTGGCCGGGGGCCAGCCAATAGGCCAGTGCGTGCTTTTCGCTCATGTCGCGTGGGAAGGTATAGGTTTCCCCCGCCCGGATTACCGGGCGCAAAATGCTCCAGATTTCGATCAGGTCGCCCGGTTCTGCCCGGCGGATTTCAAATTCAAACATTACTTCTTGTCACCTGCACGGGGCGGGGTCGCAATTTCGCCCGGTTTGGCTATGTCTGGCACGCGTGTGCTCACTTCGGGGCCAGGCAGGTTCCGCAGGCTAAACCGGCGCACCAAGTAAACAAATAGACCAAAAGCAATTAATACCAAAATCCCTGCAGCAAAAAATGACACGCCCGGAAAATAACCTGGCGCGCGCGGGGAGGTGGTGAAAAAACTAAACAATTGAGTTGCGGCGAGGGGGCCGATGATGGCGGTTAGTGAATTGGTTGCGTTGACAGCACCCTGTAATTCCCCTTGTGCATTGTCCGGGATCTGGCGAGACAGGAGGCCGTTGATCGCGGGTGCTGCCAGCCCGGAAAAGGCGCCGATAACCAGATAGAAATAAAGACCGACAGGTGTATGGATGAAGGAGGTGCCAAAAAAGGCAATCGCGGCGGCGAGCATGCCAAGGAATACCGTCGAGCTTTCACCAAACCGCCTGATAACCGGACCGATCAGCACTCCCTGAACCAGCGCGAACAACAGGCCGAACACAGCAAGGGAGCGACCGATCTGTGAAGATGACCACTCAAAGCGCTCGATGGTGAAAAAATTCCACACCGAGGGATAGGTCTGGGAAGCCAGGGAAAACAGAAACAGCGTGCCCAGAAGCCAGAGTATGGCGGGGTAGGGACGGAAGGCCAGAATGGCACCCAGCGGATTGGCGCGCTTGATGTCAAAACGCCGCCTTTTTCGGATGTTCAGGCTTTCAGGCAGGATGAAATAACCAAAAAGGAAATTGGAAAAGGCAAGGGCGGCCGCCGCATAAAAGGGCGCGCGCGGGGAAAACTCGCCCAATTCTCCCCCCACCACCGGCCCAATGATAAAGCCAAGACCAAAAGCAGCGCCGATCAGCCCAAACCGCTGGGAGCGTTTTTCAGGCGGAGTGATGTCGGCGATATAGGCGGTGGCTGTGGCAACGGCTGCCCCCGAAATGCCTGCCAGCGCCCGCCCCACGAACAGCCAGCCCAGAGTGGGGGCAAAACCCATCAGTAAATAATCCACCGTCAGACCGAGCAGAGAAAGCAGCAGAACGGGGCGTCTGCCAAACCGGTCTGAAAGATTGCCAAGTACGGGGGAGAAAATGAACTGAAGAAGCGCGTATACAAAAACCAGATAGCCACCCACCACTGCGCTTTTGGCTACGGTTTCTCCGGTCAATTCCAGAATAAGCTGGGGCAGAACCGGCAGGATGATGCCCAGGCCAACCATGTCGAGAAGAATGGTGATGAGTATGAAACTCAGGGTCAGATTGGAATTTCTGGAAGCGGGCATAGATTGTTCCGGCGTTTTTGGTCCTGACCCCAAAGGGCAATTGACACACTCCATGGGGTGTTGGCAAGCGGGGCTACTTCACCCCTCAGGTGAAATGCTGAATTGTCTGGACCGTATTGATTTCGGGATTGGGGTCATAGCCATAAAGCCAGTTGAGGCGGTCGAAATGGCCGGTTGGCCCTTGCGCACTGACAACCATGTCGCGAGCCAGGGAAAACGGCCATTCCATGTGATAGATCACGCCATTTCTGGCGGATATGCGCTGGACGCGGTCGACGCGTTTCTGGCGGAGAGACTGATAGCGGGCCAGGGCGCTTTGTGCATCGGTTTCGGTTACCAGAAGCGGGGCCAGGGTGGCCGCGTCTTCAATGCCCATGGCCGCGCCCTGAGCCTGAAATGGAAGCATGGCGTGGGCTGCATCGCCAATCAGCCCCACCGGGCCCTTGTGCCATGTGCTGGTGGAAACCGCATTGAGGGGCCACATGGACCAGCCCGCAATGGCATTTTCCATTATGGCTTCTATCTGTGGGCTCTTGAGCAGCATCCTGGGCAATGAGGGTGTTTGAACGCTTGAGATTTTCTGCGGGTCATCAAGCTTTTCTTTTGTGAACAAGGCCACGTTGAAGCGGTCGTGGCGCGGATGAGGATAGGCTACGGCGTGAAAGCCGGGCCCCCAGAGCAGGCTGGTGCGGTCTCTTGCGATGATGCCGGTATCAGCAAGCATCGAGATGGGAATCATGGTCCGCCAGGCAACATAGCCGGAATATTCAGATTCAGGCCCCGACAGAATGAGAGTGCGGGTACATGAATGCACCCCGTCAGCTCCGATAAAAGCGAAGGCGCGCGCGTTAATGGTGTTATGGTCAGTCCGCTCAACAGTAATGGACAGGCCGCGGGCGTGGGTTTCCAGATCAAACTGACGGACGCCGAACTGAATGTCGATATTTGCAAAGCGCCGGCAGGCATTGAACAGGATTTCGGCAAGATCTGCACGATGAATAACCGCATAGGGCGCGCCAAACCTTTCTTGTGCCTCCTGCCCGATCTGCAAGGAAATCAGCGGCCTGGGTCTGCGAAAAGGATAGATGTCGATGGCCTGGGGCACAAAGGCTGACTGTGTGAGCTGCCGGGAGAGCCCGAGCCTGTCGAGCACACAACGGGCGTTGGGGCTGATCTGGATGCCGGCCCCTGCTGTTTGCAGAGTTTGTGTGCGTTCAAGAACAACGACAGTGGCGCCAAATTTTGCCAGCGCCAGCGCCAAGGTCAGCCCGGCTATTCCCGCCCCGGCGATATAGATGGTGCGCCCCTTAGCCACCATGGTTCAGCGCTCAGGCTTTTTCAGGGTGATAGACAGCCGAAATCGGGTCGGAAAGGCCCGCAGTGATTTTTGCGCTGAACACATAATGGGTGGAGCAATAGGGGCAAACGATTTCATTTTCCTTGCCCATATCCAGATAGACATGGGGGTGGTCAAAAGGGGGCAGCGCGCCGACGCACTGAAATTCTTTGGCACCGATTTCAATTTTTGAAACACCATCGGTATTGTGAAAATGGGGAATGCTGGAGTGGGCCATGTTTTTCTAGCTCTTGATGTTATGCCTCTGGAGAACCGGAGCGACCATAAGCCCCCGGCCATGGAATTGCCAGAGGCTTTGCATGTTCTGTGGAACAGAATTGGGAAGGGCAGCGATGTCACCGCTAAACCATGGTATGTGTTTTGAATGTGACAAGAGAATGTGAGAAATGACTTCGCATCCAAACCCGAACGGGCATAAACTGCACCTGAGATTCGTACAGATTTGAAAGTTTCCAGTCCATGCCACACTTCGTCTCAGAAGGCATTGAAATTGCTTATCAAACCTATGGTGAGGGCAGCAAACCCATTGTTCTTGTGCACGGTTTTGCCTCAAGCGGCGCAATAAACTGGCGCGATACAGGCTGGACGGAGGTGCTTTGCAATGCAGGTTACATGCCTGTTACCATCGACAATCGCGGGCATGGAAAATCACAAAAACTCTACGACCCGGAAATGTATCCGGCGCGGTTGATGGCGCATGATCTGGCGGGGCTTATCACCCACCTTGATCTGGGGCCGGTGCCGGTTATGGGCTATTCCATGGGCGCGCGCATCTGTGCTTTTGCAGTAATGGACTACCCAGAACTGATGTCCGCAGCAATTTTCGGCGGGCTTGGCATCAATATGGTGCGCGGGCTTTCAGGTTCTGAAGATATTGCTGAGGCGCTGCTGGCCCCCAGTCTTGAAGATGTCACCTCGCCGGTGGGGCGCCAGTTTCGTCTGTTTGCGGAACACGCCGGGGGCGATCTGAAGGCGCTTGCGGCCTGTATGCAGTCGTCGCGCAGCAGGATAGGCGAGCAGGATTTGGGGCAGATTGAAATTCCGGTGCTGGTCGCGGTGGGTGATGAAGATGAACTGGGGGGGTCGCCTGAGGAACTCGCAGCTTTAATGCCAAAGGGCGAGGCACTTGTAATCCCGGGGCGTGATCACATGCGGGCTACTGGTGACAAAGTGTTCAAGGCCGGTGTGCTTGACTTTCTGGCACGAGTGACCAGCTAATAGAAACTGCCTCAAGCGGGGCAGGGTGCAAAAAAATGCCTCCGGCAGGCTTTGATCGTGACCGTTGAAGGATTTGGAGAAGGTTATGGCCGAACTGAAGAATGCCATGGCAGAAGAAAGCGTCGACCCCATATGGCAGTCGGTGCGCGAGGGTGCGGAGCAGATTGCACGGAATGAAGCCTCGCTCGCAAGCTTCATGGTATCAACAATTCTCAATCACGAACAGCTTGAAGAAGCGCTTGCCTTCCGGCTGGCCGAGCGGCTGGACCATTCCGATGTTTCTGCTGACTTGATCCGGCAGGCTTTTGCCGAAGCGCTTGAAACAGAGCCTGAAATTGGCGCTGCCATGCGGGCCGATATCGCAGCCATCATGGAACGGGACCCCGCGACCCTGCGGGCGATAGAGCCGATTTTGTATTTCAAGGGCTTTCAGGCTCTGCAAACCCACCGTTTTGCCCATGCGCTTCTGAAACAGGGACGGGTGGATTTCGCCAACTATCTGCAAAGCCGCTCTTCCCAGGTTTTTCAGGTGGATATCAATGCCGCGGCAAAAGTGGGTCGGGGCATTATGTTTGATCACGGTACGGGAATTGTCATCGGCGAAACCGCAGTCATCGGCAACAATGTTTCCATCCTTCAGGGTGTGACGCTGGGGGGCACCGGCAAGGAAACCGGTGACCGGCACCCCAAGGTGAGCGCAGGTGTTCTGATTGGAGCCGGTGCCAAGGTGCTGGGGAATATCAATATCGGGGAGGGTGCGCGGGTGGCCGCCGGCTCGGTGGTGCTCAAAGATGTTCCTGCCCATAAAACGGTTGCCGGGGTGCCGGCGAAGGTTGTGGGCGATGCAGGGTGTCCGCGTCCGGGCTGCGCCATGAACCAGATGCTGCCGCCTGCAGATGGAAGTTTGCTCTGAAACTTTTCCGCAGGAGCAAAATGTCTGAAAATCATCACGCACAGGCAGGTTTGGGCTTGCCCGGTTGTTTGCCAACGTTAAAGTGCGCTTTGTTTAGGCCCGATTGGAGCAAAATTGATCATGGATAAAGAA
This sequence comes from Hyphomicrobiales bacterium, assembly GCA_026981645.1. Taxonomy (GTDB): domain Bacteria; phylum Pseudomonadota; class Alphaproteobacteria; order Rhizobiales; family Devosiaceae; genus DROE01. The sequence goes on from JALSII010000034.1 coordinate 17,111, forward strand.
GAAATCAGCAAGCTGCAGGGCTTTTTACGTCAGAGGTTTGGCAATTCAAGCATTGAGGTGCGCCCACGCCCGCAAAAAACCGATTCGTGCGAGGTCTATCTGGCCGATGAATTTCTGGCCGTCATCTATGTTGATGATGAAGACGGCGACCGGGATTATATTTTCCAGATGTCTGTTCTGGAGATCGATCTGGATGAGGTCGAGCTGTAGAGCTGGCAGATTGCGGGTTGCAGGCAGTGCCAAAATCACAAGTTTGACGACAGGCCCATTTCGAACAGCCAGGGCTCCATGACGGCATCAAAATGTCGCCAGTATTCAAGGATGTCGGCCGGGAACTGATAGGTTACAGCAATCTGGTCTGGCAGATATACCGTGCGCAGGCAGGAGGCGGGTTGTTCCGGCTCCACTGCGCTGATGCATTTGGCAACGAATGGCGTGGGTGAAAGGGGGTCGTACCAGACTGTCTCGTTCTGAAATCCACCCTCATTTCTTAGTGGTTTGCCCACCAGCCCCACGGGCCCCTTGACCTGTCGGGAAGAAAATTGCTTGAGGTAGACCGCATCAAGAAGATAGGCGCTGGGCTGGGCGCCACTTGCAGGCGTCAGCCTGATATCCAGAAGAGTCGGCGAAACGTCCGGAGCGAAACGCAGTTTGATCTGCAGGTCGAGCTGGTCTGAAAATTCGCCATTTTTGGGGGCAGGGGGGTGGAACCATCTCTTGGGGATATGCAAGGTTTTTCCTCCCACAATCTGGCTGAGAAAGGGGGGGGCATAAAGACTTTCCTTCTCATCGCCTGTTCTGTTTGCCAGCGCGTCCAGAATGTAGGCGGCACCAATGCCAAGCAGCAAAAGCAAAAGCGCAATCGCTGTGAAATTAAAAGGCGCGGAAGTGGCGGAGCCTTCTTCAGCTGGTATGGATTGGGCTGAGTTTAGGGGCATCTGTGTGCGTTAACCAATAATCACGAGTTCAGGTGACTTGGATTAGGACACTGCATATACTTAACAAAAGGTTAACAGGCGGCCGGATTGAACGGGTCGCACATGCATATTTGGCGAGCAGGGAATATTTTAATGGCATTTGAGTTTTTTCTGGCGCTTTTTATCATGGCCGTCGGTCTGAGTATCTCAGGCGCTGCCACTTACCTTTATCAGGGTCTCTTCGGGCAGATCGCCTATCTGCGCTATGACGGCAAGAATTTTCTGGGCTCCCTTGGTCACTTGGCAATGAGTTTTGTGTGCGGGCCGTTCATCATGATGCAGATGGGTTTCCAGCAACAGGAAAACGGAACTGTTTCAATTACCAGCATGCTGCTTGGCTCGCTGATTGCCTTTGGATGGAGTTTCATAAGCGGCCTGCTGTTTCTGGGGATTTATTTCGCCATCATTGGCTGACTGCGCCTGACCAATTGGAAAATGATCAAAATGAAAGGGCCAGCCCGGGGCAAGGGGCTGGCCCTTTCTTTAACGCCCACTATCAGGGGCGCGGGCGCGGGAGTATTGGGGCCTCTATAGTTAGAGACTGGCCAATACGGACATGGGACGATTGTCAACCATATCCACCCAGATACCGGCATGGGACTGGGACTGGCGCTTGATATATTCGTATGGGGTCTGGTTCCAGATCTTGACCAGCGGACGCAGATTGTCGAGCACGAGGTCGCCGCGATCCGTGCGCACCAGCAATACGGCATGTCCGTCGCCCGTAGTTTGGCGGACCACCGAAATCAGCAGCGTTGAAGCAGGCCAGCCGCGTTCAATAAGGTCGCGGCGCTTGGCGAGGACAAAGTCTTCGCAATCGCCATATCCGCGTGGATAGGTCCAAAACTCCTCGGTCTGATAGAGGTCCTGGTCGGTGACGGCCACGATGGACTGGTTGAACCTGGCATTGACATCAAGCAGCTCGTCCCAGCGTTCCTGGGTCAGCGTTACCGCCTCTGTAACTGAAGCGTAGGCCTGGCACTCCTGGGGCCGGGTCTGACAAAACTGCGCGTGGCCGATGGGTATCGAGGTTTGACCGGACACAGTTGCAAAGGCGGGGTTGCTTAAGTCTATGTTGCGTGAGGCCTGTGCCGGGGCGATCATCGTTGCGAACGCCAAAAGAGCCAGTCCCAGTAAAAATTTTATGTTGGTCGTTTTTTTCATTTCATGTTCTCCCTGATGGAGAGCACGATAGGGATCAGCTGTTTCGTGTTTTAGAAAATTGCCGTGCGGTTTTTAGGCGAATTAGAACCTTTATTTTAGGGAAAAATTGACCATAAATCGAAGACCGCCAGATCACTCTGGAATATATTGCCGAAGCGTGGAGCAGCGCTGAAGTTGATGGGATTGACA
>JALSII010000035.1 GCA_026981645.1 Hyphomicrobiales bacterium
CCCGAGCGCATCGCCGCTTCAAATCTGAAGGAACTGGTGATAACCGACTCCATCACAGAAACCAAAGGGGTAAAGGCCGCGCATAATATCCGCATCCTTTCCATCGCCGACCATATGGGCGAGGCCATCGCCCGCACCGCCGCCGAACAGTCGGTCTCCAGCCTTTTTGATTAGGAGCGTTGCCAGGAAAAGTGCATAGCGGTTTTCCGGTTCGGCAACACGACCACCAAAAATCGATCAGAACCCGGCGAGCGCCACCCCCATTTTATAGGGCCAGATAAACAGGGCCAGAAATCCTTGCCAAAACCCAAGGCCCGGATACCCAATTGTAAAAAGCCAGCCTGCAATCCAGACTGTGCCGGAGGAGGTTTGCACGGAACCTGATTTATCACTCATATCATTTCTTCCCATATCGCTGCCCTGGCTTCAGGAAATCTCCTCCTATTTGCAATTCTTTCTTGCCCCAAATGCCTCTTTGCCCTATACCCCGCCTCCTATGAAGTGCCTGTCACCCCTGGAGGATGGGCACGTGGAAATTGAATATTTCAATGACCACACCAACCTGATTTGGAACAAATCATGAGCACTGAGCTTAAGGCTTCGGTGCGGGACCGGGTGGGCAAGGGGGCCGCTCGTGAACTGCGCCGTAAAGGTCTGATCCCTGCCGTCATTTATGGCGACAAGAAACCACCCCTCTCCATCGCCGTTTCTGTGCGTGAAATGACCAAACGCATCCATGGGGGCGGTTTTCTGTCCCACACTCTGACCATTGATGCCGACGGTGCAAAACATCAGGTCATCCCGCGTGACTACCAGTTGGACCCCGTGCGCGACTTTGTTCTGCACGTGGATTTCCTGCGTGTTGGCGCCAGGACCTCCCTCACCATCGAGGTGCCCGTGCGCTTCGTCAATGAAGAAGAAAGCCCCGGTCTCAAGCGCGGTGCAGTGCTCAACATCGTGCGCCACACGGTTGAAATTGTCTGTCTGGCCAGCGCCATTCCGGAGAGTTTTGAAATCGACCTGACTGGTGCGGAAGTGGGCGACTCGCTCAATATTTCCATGGTGACCCTGCCTGAGGGGGCAGCGCCCACCATCACCGACCGCGACTTCACCATCGCTACAATCGCCGCACCGTCGGCTCTGCGCTCTGAGAAATCAGACGATGATGGTGAAGAAGTCGAAGAGAGTGAGGGAGAAGAAGAGGCAACGGAGGACACTTCCGGGGAATAGTCCTCCCAGGATGAATTGGACGGCGGCTTTTGTTTCTTCAAAAGCCGCCCCGTTTTCCGGAAGGTTGAACCGGTCATGCACCTGATTGTAGGCTTGGGAAATCCCGGCGCAAAATACGCCCGCAACCGGCATAATGTCGGTGCCATGGCCATTGACGCCCTCGCGCAACATCACGGCTTTCCCCCCTTCAAAAACAAGTTCAATTCCCTTATTGCCGATGGCAGGATCGACGGGCATCGCGTTCTGCTGCTCAAACCGCAAACATTCATGAACCGCTCGGGGGACGCCGTACAGGCGGCAAGCACATTCTACAAAATCCCCCCCCGGGATATTATCATCATCTATGATGAAATTGATCTGGCACCGGGCAAGGTGCGCGTTAAAACCGGCGGAGGCAACGGGGGGCACAACGGCTTGCGTTCCATAGACCCTCAGATTGGCACCGGTTACAGTCGCGTACGTCTGGGTGTTGGCCATCCGGGACACAAGGACCTGGTCAGCCGTCACGTGCTCTCTGATTTCCACAAAGTCGATTTTGAATGGCTTGATCCCCTCCTTGAGGCCATTGCGGAAAATGCCGGGCTTCTTGTCAAGGGCAACGACGCTAACTTCATGAACAAAATGGCGCTCGCCCTCAACAAGACCGACAAGCCGGCACGGGACGAAAAAGCCAAAAAGCGACAGCAGGTCAATCCACTTCCCGAACCGACAGATAGCAAAACTACCACCAAATCAAACGAGGGGCCCCTCGCCGGAATGCTCAAAAAACTGTTCAGCAAGGATAAAAAGAATGGGCTTTAAGTGTGGGATCGTTGGCCTGCCCAACGTGGGCAAATCCACCCTTTTTAATGCATTGACCCGCACCGCAGCCGCCCAGGCGGCCAACTTCCCCTTTTGCACCATCGAGCCCAATGTGGGCGAAGTTTCGGTGCCCGACGAACGGCTGGCCAAAATCGCCGCCATTGCCAAATCAAAGGAAGTCCTGCCCGCCCGTTTGAACTTTGTTGATATTGCCGGACTGGTCAAAGGCGCCTCAAAGGGTGAAGGGCTGGGCAACCAGTTTCTGGCCAATATCCGCGAAACCGACGCCATCGCCTATGTGCTGCGCTGCTTCAACGACCCCGATGTGGTCCACGTCACCGGAACCATCGACCCGCTGGCCGATGCCGAAACCGTGGAAACCGAGTTGATGCTGGCCGACCTTGAAAGCCTTGAAAAACGTGTCGGCGGCCTTGAGAAAAAAATCCGCTCCAACGACAAGGAAGCAAAACTAACCCTGGATCTGGTGAACCGTGCCATTGCCGTGCTTGAACAGGGGCGCCCCGCCCGCTATGTCGAGCGCGCACCCGACGAGGAAAAACCGTTCCGCGGATTGCAATTGCTCACTTCAAAACCCGTTCTTTATGTGTGCAATGTCGATGAGGACTCTGCCGAAGACGGCAATGAAATGACGAAAAAAGTTGCCCAATACGCAAAAGAAAACGATGCCGCCAGCGTGGTGATATCGGCAAAGATCGAAGCGGAACTGGCCCAGCTCGACGACGATGAACAGGCCGAATACCTTGAAACGATCGGCCTTTCCGAGCCTGGGCTCAATCGCCTGATCCAAAAGGGTTATGAGTTGCTTGGCCTGCAAACCTACTTTACCGCTGGCCCCAAGGAAACCCGGGCATGGACCATTGCCAAAGGTACCAGAGCCCCACAGGCCGCCGGTGTCATCCACACTGATTTCGAGCGTGGATTTATTCGGGCCCAGACGATCGCATATGACGATTAT
>JALSII010000036.1 GCA_026981645.1 Hyphomicrobiales bacterium
ACTCCCTGCAACTTAACCCCGTTTACAAGGAATATGGTGAGTGGCACTTTTTGTTTTCGGACATGGTTTAAAAATATATCTTGCAAATTTTGCGATCGCTCGCTTGGCATAAAATTGTCCTCTTTTTCCTATAGCAATTCCTGCGCCCGCATTTTGAACTGTATCAAAATTTGAGGCCGCGACTGCCCTACCCGCCTGTTTTGTTGGAAAGGTCCCAATCAAACCTGCGCTATTATTGCACAAATATGTCAATTTGCATACATCAATAGACGAACGATTACCAGCGGTTACGACTGAACGCAGCAAGTATGACCAGCAGTTCAATCCGTCCGACAACTGCGGCCAGAGAAACCCCGACCAGACTTAACACAGGCACCCCCGGGGTGTTTGTACTGAACAGGTTATCAGACACCAGATTCCCCACGGTACTGAATGCCCCCACTGACAGGCTGAGAGCGGCAGTAAACCCGTGTCCCAGTGATGCAAACAGGGCGGTCATCAGCATGACAAAGATCAAAACAGAAAAGAACGCGCTCCAGGTCGCTTTGGCGGTAATAAATGCTGTTTTGTCTGCATCCACAGAACCGGGTAAAATCTGGTTTGGATAAACCAGTCGTTTTATTTCATTGGCGGAATGGTGCAGCATCGAGCGCAGGCGGAATATCTTGATCCCCCCCGCCGTCGAGTAAGAACACCCTCCCACGAGCGCCAGTCCAATCAGAAAAACCAACGGAATACTGACACCCTGACGCACGTCATGGCTGACGCCGGTTGTTGTCAACACGGAAATAATATCAAAGGCCCGGTTGAATAGCCCCTCACCCACAAAACGCCCCAACGGAAAGGTGGCTAGAGACAATGCTATCCCCACCACCACTGCGACAGTTGCGGCGACAAGAAATGCCTTGGCCTCTCCGTATTTTTCCAGTGGATAACCCTGCAATTGCGTGAGCATTCTAAGCCAGATGATGGAACTTGCTCCAATCATCATAAAAATCATCATGATAATTTCTGCAAGCCGGTTGTTGAGAATGGTGCCGCTGGTCTGCCAGGCGACCAACCCGTTGGTGGATAGAATATTTATCGCCCCGAGCACCGCCTGGGTGGGGTCAACCCTGGCCGTCACCAGAAGCGCGGCACAAATCAGAGTAAGCGTGGCATAGGGGATAAACACCTCCCAAAAGGTCTGGAAAAGACGGGGGTCGGCCCGGGTGGCTCCGTGCAACACCACACGCAAATCCCGGTTGGGAGTGCCACCAACCGCATAACGGCCCAACACATATATAGCTAACATCAGCGTCAGCAATCCTCCAAGCCACGCCGTGGCACTGCGATAGACAGTCATGGCCATGGACATGGAGGAAACCGGGGTCAGGCTGGAGCCAAGAGTTGTTGCTGCCGAGGAGGCCTCGAAAAAGGCCACGAAGGGGCCCGTGCCCTCAATCATCATGAAAGCAGGCATAGCAGCAAAAATCAGGGTGAACCACATCACAATCGCCCCAACAAAAATGTGGGAACGATTCAGATGTTTCAATTGTGTTGCCGAGACCAGATAGGCAAAGGCTGCAAGCAACAGGTAGGCACCCGTCAGCAGGGCGAAGGCTTCAAATGCACGCCAGTCCATGGTCATGGCACCAAACACCGCGCCCGCAGCGGTCGCACTGGTAAAAAACAGCAGCACCAGAGCAATGAGTACCCCTACTCCCCCCAAAACACCGCCCTCCGCTTCGCCAGGGTCTGTTGAAGATTAGTTTTCAAAAGAAGTCTATGCTCACGCGAAACATCTGTTCCACCTGTCGGACCTGGGCGGCAACCGCAAAAACAATCACCAGGTCCCCTGCTTCAATTCGCGTTGAACCGGTAGGCATGATAACTTCATTACTGCGAATTACGGCGCCGATGCGCACCCCTTTGCCGAATTCAACTTCCTTAAGCGGCTTGCCCACAAGGGTTGAGGTTTCAAGGGCCTCGGCCTCCAGAAGTTCGGCAGCACCGTCAAAAAGAGAATAAACACCTCTTATGCGGCCTCGACGGACGTGACGCAGGATTTTTGAAACCGTCACCGAGCGCGGGTTGATGAAGGAATCCACCCCAAGGCGGCGGGCAAAACGTGGGTACTGGGCCTGATTCACCAGGGCAAAATTGGCCTTGCATCCCAGCTCGCTCGCAAGTACGCACGACAAAATGTTGGTTTCATCATCATTGGTGAGGCCCAGAAACATGTCTGCATCGCCAATGTCGACTTCGCGCAGCAATTCTTCGTGAAGAGCATCACCAAACACAACAATAGAGTTTTTCATCGCTTCGGCGGCAATCTGAGCGACCCGCCGGTCACTCTCGATAAGTTTTACCATCACGCCGGATTCACTGCTCTCCAGTTTGCCCGCCACATACCGCCCGACATTTCCAGCACCCCCGATAACGACCTTCCTTGGAGGGACCTCTTCGCGTCCAAACAGGGCAAGAATCCTTTCAACCTGGTCACGCGGCACAGCAACCACCGCCTCATCTCCGGCAATAATCTGCTCGCTTGAACCAAGCGCCATTGCCTCTCCCTCGCGGCGCACACCCAATACGGTGGCCTGCAGGTTGGGAAACAGATCGGTCAGCTGTTTCAAGGGCGTGTTGACCACAGCGCAATCCTCGCGCACCTCGATAACCAGCACCGCCACCTGATCATCATCAAAACTGACAATTTCATTGGCGCCGGGATAGGCCAGGCGATCAAGAATAAGATCCCCGATCTCCACTTCGGGAGAGATTATGACATCAATGGGCAGGTGGTCCCGCGCAAACAGGTTTTGCCACTCCGGGTTGAGATAGGTTTGCGCACGAATACGGGCGATGCGAACCGGCACCTCGAATATGGAATGGGCAACCTGACAGGCGGTCATATTGACCTCATCAACCTGGGTAACCGCAATCAGCATGTCCGCATCCCGTGCCCCGGCCATGGCCAGCACATCAGGGTGTGATCCGTGCCCGTGCACTCCGCGGGCGTCCAGCGTGTCGCGTACCCGCTGCACCAGATCAGCGTCGTTATCTATAATGGTGACCTCTATGCCCTCCATGGAGAGCTTTTCGGCTATGCCATAGCCAACCTGGCCCGCACCGCTGATAATAACCCGCATTGATCGCCCCGTCAGTTCAGCCCAGCTTAGTTGCTAAAATCAGTTAGGCTCCAACCCTAGCACCTCGTTAGAGACCTAGCGACTTGATTTTTCTGTGCAGCGCACTTCGCTCCATCCCCACGAACTGGGCGGTTTTTGAAACATTCCCGCCAAACCTCTCGATTTGCGCCAGCAGATATTGTCTCTCGAACACCTCCCGGGCTTCGCGCAGCGGCAGACTCATCAGGTGTGCTGAGTCGCTTTCTGCTTGCATGGAGGGCAAAACTTCGCCGATATCGGGGGGCAGCATGGCAGCGCTGATAACCCCGTCTTCCACCGGTTTGTCCTTGGTTAATATCAGAATGCGTTCCACGGCGTTGCGCAACTGGCGGGCATTCCCTGGCCATTCCTGCGCCTGTAATACGGCAAGAGCATCCTCACCAATGGTGACCGAAGGCAGCGCATGCATGCGACAGACCTGCTCCACAAACATGTCGATCAGCGCCGGCACATCCTCACGGCGGTCCTTGAGACGGGCAATACTAATGGGAACAACCGCCAGCCGGTGATAAAGGTCGGAGCGAAATTTTCCCTCCTCAACCAGTTTGGGGATGTTCTGCGTGCTGGAAGACACTATACGCACATCCACCGGCACCGCACTGCTGCCCCCGATCCTTAAAAACTTGTTTTCCACAAGGGTACGCAGCAACATGCCTTGTGTATCCTCAGGCAACGCCGAGATTTCCGCCAGATAGAGCGTGCCCGAGTGCGCTTTTTCAAAAGCTCCCGGTTCGGTGCGCACAATGCCGTCCGGTCCCAGCGTCTCACGACCAAACAAGGCAGCGTTGATGTCTTGGGATGCATAAAAGGATGCATTGAACTGCACAAAAGGCGCGCTGGCCCTGAGGCTGGAATTATGTATCAGTCGGGCATAAAGCCCTTTTCCTGTCCCCGATCCGCCCGAAACAAAAATCCGCGAATTGGTTGGCCCCGATTTTTCTATCGTGGTGCGCGCCTGCTGCACATCAGCCGAAACACCTGCCAGCTCTGAAGTGTTCACCGCAGACTTCACTTCAAGCTCGGCTACCTTGCTCTGCAATTGACTGCGTTCCATCGCCCGCTGGGTAATGAGCAGCAGTCGGTCCATCTTGAAAGGCTTTTCGATATAATCAAACGCACCGCGTTGAATGGCAGACACCGCGGTTTCCACGTTGCCATGCCCTGAAATCATCACCACAGGCATTGTGGAGTGCTGGGTCTGGAATTCATCAAGCAGCTGCAGCCCGTCCAATCGCGACCCTTGCATCCATATATCCAGAAACACCAGATTAGGACGGCGCACGGCGATTTCTGCAAGCGCTGAATCTGCATCATGGGCAGTGCGTGTGTCAAAGCCCTCATCTTCCAGTATTCCAGCGATAAGATCGCGAATATCGGCTTCATCGTCAATTATCAGAATATCACGGGCCATCAGTCTTTTACCAACGTTTCTTGTCGTTTTGTTTTTTGTTCAGGGGTCTCCGGTGCCTCCGAAACCTCTTCTTCCTTTATCGTTTTCGAGACTGGAGGCCGCTCCAGATCATCCAGATCAGAACGCTCGAGTTCTTCCGCCTGACGCAGCAAAGAGAATCTGAAACAGGCTCCAACCCGCCCCTCGGCGTCTGGTTCTGCGTCCAGAAGTTCAACAGTGCCCCCGTGCTGCTCAACAATTTTTGCGACGATCGCCAGCCCCAGACCCGTCCCCTTTTCCCTTGTGGTCATATAGGGCTCAAGCAGGCTCTGGCGATTCTCCTGAGGCCAGCCCTTGCCATTGTCGCTGACACTGACTTTTATCCTCGTGTCCTCGACCTGCGTTGAAATAATCACGTGGGGTTTTTTGATATTTTCCAGACCATCCGATTCGAGGGCCTCAACCGCATTCTTGATGAGGTTGGTCAGCAATTGCGAAATCAGGCGCTTGTCAAAAAAGGCTACCATTTCGCCTTCAGGCACATCCGCTGTGATTTCCACCTGAGGCAGGCGCACGCTTTCAAGAAACACCGCCTGCCGGATAATATCGGCCAGATCGCCTTTTTCCAGCACGGCCCCGGGCATGCGCGCAAAAGAAGAAAACTCGTCCACCATGCGCCCGATGTCGCTCACCTGCCGGATGATGGTGTTGGTGCACTTGTCAAACACCTCGAAGTCACCTTCGAGCTTCTTGGCATAGCGTTTGCGCAACCGTTCCGCCGACAATTGGATTGGCGTCAGGGGATTTTTGATTTCATGGGCAATGCGTTGGGCCACATCGGCCCAGGCACTGGTACGCTGGGCGCTGACCAGGTTGGAAATATCATCCAGTGTCACCACAAAACCTTTGGATTCGGTCATCGTACCCTCGCGGGTGAGTTGAACCTGATAAGTGCGCAGGTCCGCCTCCGGCCCCAATTGTATCTGATCGCGAATCTGTCCGCGGCGCGATGAGCGCGCCCGCTCGATTATCGGCGCCAACTGGGGCACCACCGAGGCAATTTCCTCCCCCATCAGCGAAATTTCATCTCGTCCGAACATTTCACACGAGCGCAGGTTGACCAGTGTGATAACTCCGTCCGGGTCCAGTCCAACCACCCCTGCAGATACGCCCTCCACCACCGCTTCGGTGAACTGACGTCGCTTTTCGTTGGTTTCGTTGGCATCCAGAAGCGCCTGGCGTTGATCCCTAAGCTGAACAATCATGCGGTTGAAGCGCTCACTCAGGTCGTGCAGATCACCACTACGGTCAACTATGGGCACTTTGACATCCAGGTTCCCGCGCGAAACCCGGCTTGAGGCAATCATCAGATTGCGTATCGGGTCGACAAACCGGTTGGCCAGAGCCATTCCGATCCACAGGGCTGCCAGCAGAAGAACCAGCGCCAGGCCCAGATACATCAGCCCGAAAGTCAACTGAAACACCACCCGGTTGGAAGCATAGACCCGGTACTCGGAAATGTTCTGGTCGGTAAGCTTCATGTATTCGAGCACTTCCTGATCTACGGGCTTTGCCGCAAACAGATAGGTATCCTCATAGCCCCGCAGTTTTACCAGAGAACCCACAAGGTTCGTGGCACCCGGAGAGAGCAGGGTGGGCACCCCCTCCTCCACATTGGCCAGAATTTCGGGAGTAACGACAGGCTGGGCGCCCTGCACGTTGATCTGCGCACGCATCAGCGTGTCGCCATCTGAGGCGACCAGAGAGGTGAAGGGCAGAGAACGCGTAGCAGCAAGGGCGGTCAGCACCTGTTGAAAGCGTTCTTTATCGGTCTCGAACGTATCCCGCGCCGCTTCAAGTTCGGCAGCCACCCAGATGACATCATCCCGGAGCACTCCGGCATGTTCGAGCAAATATGAGCGCGCCACCTGCCGTGAGCTTTCCACAATATCCCTTGTGCGCTCCGAAAACCACTGATCAAGCCCTTGATTGAGGGTGATGGCGGCAAATATTGCCACAATCAGGGCCGGAATTGTTGCGACTCCGGCGAACAGCACCACAAGGCGAGCCCTGAGGCGTGCACCGGACTGTCTCCGTCGCCGCGCCTGCCACAATACCACGATTTCGGTGAGCACCAGCGCAACCACCAAAACAATCAGCGCCGCATTGGAAATCCAGATTGCCGTCCACACCCGTGGTGTTGGCTCAATGGAGCTGGCGCCGGTCATAATCCAGAAGGAACCAACAGCGACAAGCACCGCCGCCCCAATGATTAGCAGACCCAGCAGGCGAATAACCCTATTGGTCCGCGAACGCGCAGGCGTCTCATAAATATTTGAACCTGCATCCATAGCGGGTTTCTCACCCACTCCGGGGTTGTCTTTACTCATATGAGGTGCCAATTCTGCGAATGGTCTCTCTCCCGGTCATCGCCATATCGCTATAAGAAGGTGCAAATTTCGACCGTGACTGATTTGGCCCCATGGTTCAAGTTCAATGTTGCCAAAATGTGACACCGGTCTGCATCTGAGAAAAAGCCCTCACTGTTCGGGCCGCGATTGTCGGATGACCTGTATCGAATGATGGCGGATTTTCTTGCGCAGCGTATTGCGGTTAAGGCCCAAAAGCTCTGCGGCTCGTATCTGATTTCCCCGGCAGGCGTTGAGCGCCATGGAAATCAGGGGCACCTCCACCTGCTCAACAATATCCTGATATAGACCGGGAGGGGGCAGTTCCGGTTCGTATTCATGCAAGAGTTTTGCCAGATGTGATTCCACTGCTCCCGAAAGGTCCACTGATGGCCCCTCCCCGCCACGCGCCTGCATTTGCGTCTGGCTCAACTCAGCCCTGACCAATGGCGCCCCAATGGTCTCCTCTGCATGCAAGGCGCATAATCTGCGAATAAAATTTTCCAGTTCTCGCACATTTCCAGGCCATGAATAGGCCTTCAATTCAATGACTGCTTCTGAAGTAATGGACCTGGGTGAATCTTCATCTCTTTGTTCCTGCTGTAAAAACAAATTCACCAGATCTTGAATATCATCCTTGCGTTCGCGCAAGGGGGGCAGGCGCAAGGGCACCACGTTGAGCCGGTAGAATAAATCCTCCCTGAACTGCCCTTGCGCAATGAGTTGCGTAAGGTCACGGTGGGTTGCCGCCACAATGCGCACATTGGTTCGAATGGGTGTGCGCCCTCCCACCATTGTATATTCGCCCTCCTGCAACACCCGCAACAGACGTGTTTGGGCATCCATGGGCATATCCCCGATCTCATCCAGAAACAGCGTGCCCCCCTCGGCCTGTTCAAACCTGCCTGAAAGCCGCGCCGTGGCCCCTGTGAACGCCCCTTTTTCATGGCCAAACAGCTCCGCCTCGATCAGGTCACGGGGAATGGCTGCCATGTTGATGGCCACAAAAGGCCCATTGCGACGTTTTCCAAATTGGTGCAGTGCCTTTGCCACCAGCTCTTTGCCGGTGCCGCTTTCCCCCGTCACCATCACAGTGAGGTCGGTTTGCATCAGACGTGCGAGTGCCCGGTAGATTTCCTGCATAGCTGCCGAACGCCCCACAAGAGGCATTTGCTGATCAATTTCGGGATTGCCCGGCGTGGCCCTTTTGGGTTTTGCTGCCTCGGCGAGTGCCCGGGATACAATGGCAAGAAGCTCGTTGATGTCGAACGGCTTGGGCAGATATTCATAGGCACCGGCCTCTGAGGCCTGAATTGCAGTCATGAATGTGTTTTGGGCACTCATAACCACAATGGGCAGGTGCTGGCGCATTTTCCTGATCTTGGGCATCAACTCAAAGGCATTGCCATCGGGCAGCGCCACATCAGTGATAAGAAGATCACCTTCCCCGCGGGCAATCCAGTTCCACATGGTTGAAAGATTGCTTGTTGGGCGCACCTCATACCCTGCCCGCGTCAGGGTCTGATTAAGCACCGTGCGAATGGCATTATCGTCCTCAGCCAGCAGGATCGTTTGTCCGCTCACGTTGCAGTCTCCCTGGAGTTTTTCTCTTGGCGAGCCGAAACCGGCAACAATACCCGGAAACTGGTACAGCCCGGCTCGCTCTGGCATTCAATAACACCGCCATGCTCGCTGATGGTTTTTGCCACCAAAGCCAGCCCCAACCCGGAGCCGCTGGCCTTTGTGGTCACAAACGGATCAAAAAGGAAGGGAAGAATGTCCGGGGGCACACCCGGTCCATTATCACTGATAACGATTTCCAGCGGCAGGGAGACCCTCTCAGAGTTCCCGGCAAAAGAAATTTTAACCCCCGGACGAAAAGAAGTTGCAATACGAATTTTAGGTTCCGTTGTTTTTTCAAGAGCTTCTGCTGCATTTTTAATTAAGTTTATAAAAACCTGAATGAGCTGGTCGGTGTGACCATGAACCGGTGGCAAAGAAGGGTCATAGGTCTCAATAATCTCAACATTCCGGGCAACTCCATTGGTTGCCAGCAGCTTTACCCGGTCCAGAACCACGTGAATGTTTATCGGTTCCCGCTCCAGCGGCCGCGCATCCCCAAATACCTCTATGCGGTCAACCAGCTTGACTATGCGGTCGGTTTCATCCCGGATCAGCCGGGCCAGTTGCACTTCGTCCTGATTGACTGTCTGCTCCAGCAATTGCGCCGCTCCCCTGATTCCCGACAGCGGGTTCTTGATTTCGTGCGCCAGCATCGAGGCCAAACCGGTTGCCGAACGCGCCGCTCCGCGCGACACCAGTTGGCGGTCGATTTTTTCGGCCATGGCGCGCTCCTGAAACAAAACGCTGACCAGTCCGCCCGACTCCCCCAGCGGCGACACATAAACATCACTTGAGCGTTCAGAGCTTCCCCGCGGCAGGCTGACCTTGATGCGATATTCGGTCATGGGCAGATGCTTGGCCTGCGCGCGCTCAACCAGCCCGAGAATCGGAGACCCCACACTGAAGAAGTCCCTTAGCCGCTGACGGGACATCAGATTGAGCGACACCCCAAAAAATATTTCCGCTGCCGCATTTGCCCATAAAATTTTGTCGCCAGGCCCGCAAACCAGCACCGGCTGTGGCAGGGAATGCAAAACCGCGACCTTAGCTTCGGCCAGATTGAACTGCTCTGCCCCCCCTATCACGCCGCAACCTCTTCCTGCCGGCTAAAAACTTCGCGCACAAGAACCTTGACCTTTTCAGGACTTGCCTCCGTCAGCACAGCCCGGCTGGTTTCCCTGCTCAACTCCAACTTCGCAGCCCCAAAATACCAGCGCAAGTGCTTGCGCGCCACCCGCACACCCAGCTCCTTGCCATAGGCGCAAAGCATATCCTCATAATGGTTCAGTATAAGTTGGAGCAAAACCGGCCCGGATGGTGTACCCTGGGGCTGACTGCCGTTAAGAGCCGCACCTATCTGTCCCACAAGCCAGGGCTGGCCCTGCGCACCCCGGCCAATCATCACCCCGGCGGCTCCCGATTCCGTCAAAGCCTTGCGCGCGCTTGCGGGGTCAATAATATCTCCATTGATGATCACTGGTATTTTCACAGCTTCAACCACTTCGCGCACGGGTTCCCAACGCGCCTTACCCTTGTAGAACTGCTGACGGGTCCGCCCGTGCACAGCAACCATCTGAACTCCGGCCCCTTCCGCCGAGCGGGCGATTTGTGCAGCGTTCAGGTTTTCCTCGTTCCAGCCCAGCCGCATCTTTACGCTCACAGGAACCTTTGCTGCGTTGACAACGGTTTCAATGAGCCTCAGGGCCCGATCGGGCACCCGCATCAGAGCTGAACCGGCATAACCGTTGGTGACTTTTTTGGAGGGGCAGCCCATGTTGATGTCGATAATTTCAGCCCCCGCATCGGAGGCAATTTTTGTGCCCAGCACCAGCCACTTTTCCTCATTGCCCGCAATCTGCACCACATGGGGCAGTTTGCCCCTGTGTTCGAGCTTGCGCACCATTTCCCGGTGCTGGGCTTTGCTTGGTCGTGCAACAAGGTTGGCACTGGCGATCATTTCGGACACCACCAGCCCGGCGCCAAACTCCTCGGCAAGTCCTCGGAAAGGCGCATCGGTAATCCCAGCCATGGGGGCAAGAAGCGCTCGCCCGGGCAAGCTTACATCGCCTACAAGGATTCCCCGTCCATTCATAATATTTTTGCACCAATTCTAGGCAGATGACTGATAGTGCTCTTGTTTTAATCACTTGTTGCGCCGCGTGCAAGAAAATCCCGTTGCTCACAGCACCTGGACCCACTGCCCGGCTTGCCCGGGCCCGCCTGGTTGGGTAGAGCTTCGGGGACAAGGCACCTGTATCAAAGCAAACCCAATGAACAAAACCGGCATTGCCGCTGTTATCGTCGCCGCTGGAGCAGGCACGCGCGCCGAGCGCCACAAAGGGGCCTTGCCCAAGCAATATTGCACCATTGCCGGCATACCAGTCCTGAGCCGTGCTGTTAAAGCATTTCTAAATGATGACAATATCGAGTTTGTTCAGCCGGTCATCGCCCCTGAACATGACGGCCATTTCAGCGCTTTGGGGCTGAGCGGCCCCAAACTTCTTAAGCCGGTTTATGGCGGAGCACAAAGGCAGGCCTCCTGCCTTGCCGGCCTTGAGGCGCTGACAGGCTTGGCACCCGACCTGGTCTTGCTGCACGATGCTGCACGTCCTTTCGTCTCTCCTGAGACAATCGCAGCAATCGCTCTGGCTTTGCAAAGCCACGATGGAGCGTTGCCGGCACTGCCTGTTACTGACACCATCAAACGCTCTGCCGATGGTTCAAGCATTGAGACAACCGAAGACAGAACAAAGCTCTGGGCGGCACAAACACCGCAGGGTTTCAGGTTTGAAAAAATCCTCTCCGCCCACCGCAAAGCGGCAAATCACAGAGGCACATTCACCGACGATGCAGCAATTGCCGAATGGGCAGGGCTCGACGTGGTGCTTGTGCCCGGCGACCAAAACAGCTTCAAGATTACAACGCCCCCCGACTTTGAACACGCGGAAATGGTAATCGGACGAATGACAGATAGGGAAACACGGGTTGGCTCGGGTCTGGATATTCATCAGTTCGAACCCGGCAACAATGTGCGCCTCGGAGGTATTGACTTCCCTCATGACGCAAAACTGATGGGGCATTCCGATGCCGATGCGGCCCTGCACGTGCTCACCGACGCCCTGCTCGGGGCGCTGGCCGAGGGAGACATCGGCACTCATTTTCCTCCCGGGGACACAAAATGGAAAAACGCGCCATCCGATATATTTTTACGCTTTGCCGCTGAACGTGTTTTGGTCCGTGGTGGCCGGATTTCTCATCTGGACCTGACCATCGTCTGCGAAGCACCAAAAATTGCGCCAAAGTCCACCAAAATCCGCCAAAATGTCGCCAAAATCTGCCAGATTTCCGAAAGCCGGGTGTCGGTGAAGGCCACCACCTCCGAAAAGATGGGCTTTATCGGGCGCAAGGAGGGTCTGATGACCCTGGCCACGGCAACCATCGAACTGCCCCGCGAGGATGATTGATGTTTCCCGCTGAAACGCTTGAACTGGCGGGAAAAACCGTCTCAACATTGACCGGTCGCGGATTGATGCTCGTCACCGCCGAAAGCTGCACCGGGGGATTGATTGCTGGTGCCCTCACATGCGTTCCCGGCTCTTCCGCCGCGGTCTATGGCGGGTTTGTGACCTATGCCAACTTGGCCAAGCAGACGATGATTGACGTTCCGGCGGCGTTGATTGAAAAATTTGGTGCGGTTTCCGGGCCGGTGGCACGAACCATGGCTGAGGGCGCGCTGACAAAAAGCAACGCAGACATTGCCATCGCCGTCACCGGAATTGCCGGCCCCGGTGGGGGCAGTCCGCAAAAGCCTGTTGGCCTCGTGCATATTGGCTGCGCCATGAAGGGCAAAACATACCACATAGAGAAAAGATTTGGCGACATCGGGCGCGAAAACATCCGGCTGGCTACAGTGAAGAGCGCCCTTGAGATGGTGCTTGAGGTGCTGGCAGATCAGCTGTAGCGGCGTTTCGCTTCGGCCAGAAAAGCGTCAAGAATTTCGCCCTGCTTGTCGGCAAAGGCCGGTTCAGCAACCGCTGCAAGCAAGGGGTTGGATATCTTAAAATCAATGCTGAGTTGGACCAGTGTGCCCTCCCCTTCGGGTGCAAACTCCCATAAACTGTTCAGATATGAAAACGGCCCGTCCAGTGCCTCGGAGTGTACGCTTAGCGCCTCTTCATCGACCTTAACACGGCTGGTATAATTCTGGGAAACCGGGCCGAACTGCACATGCATGCGGGCCTCGCACACTCCATTGTGGCCGGCTGAAACCTCCATCGCAGAACAGTTGGGCACAAAATCGGGGTAGGAACCCATATCGCTGACCAGCCTGAGCATTTGCTCTGGCGAAAAATCAACGGTGCGTGAAAACTTCAGTTCAGGCATGGATTACTCGGATTTTGCCTGACGCGCCAGACGCAATCTGGCAAAATCATCGCCCGCGTGGTGCGAGGAGCGGGTCAGCGGCGAAGATGAAACCAGCAGAAAGCCCTTGGTGTAGGCGACTGTCTCAAAGGCCTTGAATTCTTCCGGGGTGACGAATTTTTTCACCGGATGATGTTTGCGGGTCGGTTGCAGATATTGCCCGATGGTCAGGAAATCGACCTCGGCAACGCGCAAATCGTCCATCAGTTGCAACACCTCGTTGCGTTCCTCCCCCAGCCCCACCATGATACCGGACTTGGTAAACATCGTCGGGTCAAGCTCCTTGACCCGTTGCAAAAGCCGGATGGAATGGAAATAACGCGCACCGGGGCGTACGCTCAGGTAGTTTCCCGGAACCGTTTCCAGATTGTGGTTGAAAACATCGGGTTTCGCTGCAACGACGATTTCCAGCGCACCCTCCTTGCGAAGGAAATCGGGAGTCAGAACCTCGATTGTGGTTTCAGGGCATGCGGCCCTTGTTGCCCTGATCACATCCGCAAAATGCTCGGCACCCCCGTCGGCCAGGTCATCGCGGTCCACCGAGGTTATCACCACGTGATTAAGCCCCAGCATTTTAACCGAATTGGCAACGTTTGCCGGTTCGTGAGGGTCCAGTGCCAAAGGTATGCCGGTGGCCACGTTGCAAAAGGCGCAGGCGCGGGTGCAAATCTCGCCCATAATCATCATGGTGGCGTGCTTTTTGGAAAAACACTCCCCGATATTGGGGCAGCCTGCCTCTTCACATACGGTGACAATATTATTGTCACGGATGATTTTTTTGGTCGTCTGGTAGTCACCGCCACCGGGGGCCTTCACCCGGATCCATGAAGGCTTGCGCAACACTTCGCTGTCTGGCTTGTGGGCCTTTTCAGGGTGCCGGACTTTTGCGATATCGATGAGTGTAACCATATGAAATTAATCGCCTGTTTTCTTTTTACGGGTGAACAGCGCGGTAATCCCCGAAGCAATCAACCCGAAGATCAAACCGGGTATGCCTCCGGAAAATATTGAAGTCCACAACCCGGTCAGCCCCTCAACCTGTTCGCCGTTCAACTCAACCGAAACCGCCTCGGGCGCGACCAGATTGACCAGTCCCAGAATTGCTCCAAAGGCCAGCCCCAGTCCAAAGACGATAAAAAATACCTTGCGTGCCAGAGACATAGTGCCCCTCCTCAATGTGTCAGGAATTTTAGCGCCGCTGATATTGACGATAGGCCCAGATCAAAGCGCTGGCTCCCGCGATTCCGGTCAGGAGCTGCCAAAGCAGGTTCCCGCCCCACAGACCAAAAATGATGCCGAGAACGAAATTTGCCAGGGCCGCCCCCACAACCCCC
The DNA here is from genome assembly GCA_026981645.1 of Hyphomicrobiales bacterium. GTDB lineage: Bacteria > Pseudomonadota > Alphaproteobacteria > Rhizobiales > Devosiaceae > DROE01. The sequence continues at coordinate 14,348 of JALSII010000036.1, forward strand.
AGAACAACATTGAGAATCAGCGAGTTGTTGGCGTTCATAAGCCGGTCCGCTATTACGCCGGCAACTCCGCCAATGATAACTGCAAGAATGAAACCCATAACAACAAGCCTTTTTCGGATAATGATGCCATTACATATTGAGTGCCCGACCGTAGGCGTCAAGTACGCTTTCCTTCATTGTTTCGGATAGTGTGGGATGGGGGAAAATGGTGTGCATCAGCTCTTCTTCGGTAGTTTCAAGGTTCATGGCCACCACAAAGCCCTGAATAAGCTCGGTAACTTCGGCTCCAACCATGTGCGCACCCAGCAACTCACCGGTTTTGTCGTCAAATATGGTTTTGACCAGCCCGTCCGGTTCGCCAAGAGCCACAGCCTTGCCGTTGGCAATGAAGGGGAAACGCCCGATTTTCACCTTGCGACCCGCTTCTTTTGCCCCCGCCTCGGTGAGGCCGACGCTGGCCACCTGCGGATCACAATAGGTGCAGCCGGGGATTTTTGACTTGTCCAGCCCGTGAACCTTCTGTCCGGCAATGGTCTCGACTGCGATTATGGCCTCGTGCTCGGCCTTGTGGGCCAGCATGGGAGGCCCTGCCACATCACCGATGGCAAAAATGCCGGGGATGCTGGTGCGGCCATGTCCATCAACACTGATGATGCCGCGCTCGGTTTTCATACCCAAATTTTCGAGGCCGATATTTTCGATGTTACCCTGAACACCAACGGCTGAAATCAGCACTTCGGCGCTGAGCTTTTCGCTTTTGCCGCTTTTTAGTTCCACATGGGCGACTATGCCGGATTTAGCCTTCTCAACTTTTGACACTTTGGTGTCAGTAAGAATGCGAATTCCGCGCTTTTCAAAACGCTTGCGGGCCAGCGCGGCAACTTCGGCGTCTTCCACCGGCATTATCTGCGGCAAAAGTTCGACCACCGTGACCTCACTTCCCATGGCGCGGTAGAACGAGGCAAACTCAATGCCAATGGCGCCCGAGCCCATCACCACAATGGATTTGGGCAGTTTTTGCGGTTTCATGGCCTCAAAATAGGTCCAGATCCTGTCCCCGTCCGGCTCGATGCCGGGCAGGATGCGAGGTCTCGCACCCGTGGCTATGATGATATTCTTCGCTTTGTAGGTGCCGGTGGGCAGAACGCCCCGGGGCTTGGGGTTTTGCGGCTCGACCGCTGCCTTTTTCGGTTCGGAGACAGAAATTTCTCCAACTTTGCTGATGGTGCCCTCACCCCAGATAACGTCAATTTTGTTCTTTTTCATCAGGAAGCCGACGCCATTGCTCATCTGCTTTGTGACCCCGCGTGAACGGGCCACTACTGCCGGGATATCGGCGCTGAATTTTTCCGCCGTCAGGCCATAGTCCTTGGCGTGGGTCATATGGTCGTAGACCTCGGCTGAGCGCAGCAATGCCTTGGTGGGGATGCACCCCCAGTTGAGGCAGATGCCGCCCATATGTTCGCGCTCGACAATTGCTGTTTTCAAGCCCAACTGGGCGGCACGAATGGCGGCGATATATCCTCCGGGGCCCGAACCCAGCACGATCAGATCATAGGAGTTTGGCATACTGTCCTCGTACCCTTTTGAAAAATCAGAGTTTTAATAGTTTTGAAATGACAGGAGCAAGGCCCCGCCCGATTGCTATTGTGTTTTGTGCATCCAGATGCACGCCATCAAGCGGCGAAGCCACCGCCACGCTCGCCGCATCAAAAAACGCGGCGCCAAACTCATCGGCAACGCGGCGATAGTGTGAGGCAAGCAGCTTGCTCTCTTCCTGTGCACCGGCAAACATGGGGTCTAGCTCCACATGGTCGGTGGCCACACAATGGGGCGGTGAGACCAGCACCAGTTCAGGCGTTGCATAATCAGCCCAATAAGGGAAATTCAGCACTATTTCCGCCAGCCGTTTCATGCCTGTTGCCGAGGCGATTGCCGTTCCTGCGGCGGCCGGTTTCATATCATTGGTCCCCAGCATGATGATGACGCAATCCAGCGGCTGGTGCGAAGCAAGCAGCGTGGGCAGGATGCGTGCGCCATTCTTGTCGGCGAACAGGGAAAACTCGTCAAATATCGTATGCCGTCCACCCAACCCCTCGGCGACTATGCGCACCCTGTCAGAACCAAGAGCTTCGCCCAGGGCCGTGGGCCAGCGATCTTCATATCTGTGCCGGTCGCCATTTGGAATGGCACCCCAGGTCAGACTGTCTCCATAGCAAAGAATGTTTTTCATCGGGACCCGCCCCTCACACCAGCATCATTACCGGGTTTTCAATCATTCGCTTGAAGGCATTGAGCGCGGTGGCTCCAAGCGCTCCATCGACAGAACGATGGTCGCAGGAGAGCGTCACCGTCATGAAGGTGCCGGTTTTGATTTCCCCCTTGTCTGCATAGACCCGCTCCTGCCCCGCGCCAACCGCAAGAATGGTGCCGTGGGGAGGATTGATAACCGCGGCAAAACTGGTGATACCGTACATGCCCAGATTGGAAACAGAGCTGGAGCCGCCCTGATATTCATGGGGAGCGAGTTTTTTGCTCCTGGCGCGAATGGCATAGTCACGCACCTCAGCCGAGATTTGCTTCAGGGACTTGGCCTCAGCCGAGCGCACAACAGGCGTAAACAATCCGCCCGGCACCGCCACTGCAACCGCCACATCACTTGCCTTGTGGTATAGAATGCTGTCCCCGGCCCAGGTGGCATTGGCGTCGGGCACCTGTTGCAGGGCCAGCGCCCAGGCTTTGAGAATGAAATCATTGACCGAGAGCTTGAACTCGGGCTTGCCGTCTTTGTCCTTTGGTGCCGAAGCATTGATTTCGGCGCGCGCCGCCAGCAATTTGTCAATATTGCAATCAAGGTTGAGATAAAAATGCGGTACCGTCTGTTTGGCCTCGGTCAGGCGTTCAGCGACCACCGTGCGCATACCATCATTGGGCCGGATTTCGTAACTGCCTTCCTCATAGAGCGCCAGAACTTGCGCCGCTCCCATGCCTGAGGCTGGCCGCGCACCTGTGCTTCTGGCCGGAGCGGCCTTTGCCGGAACACCCTCGCGCATGGCCTTTTCCACATCGGCCTTGATGATACGGCCCTTGGGGCCGGACCCGGAAAGAGCTGCAACATCAATACCGGCGTCTTTGGCGATACGGCGGGCCAGAGGCGAAGCGAAAGTGCGGGTGGCGGGAACTGGCACCTCGTCCTTCGAGACGGCTGCAACTATCGTTGCACCCTCCTCAGGATGAGGTTTAGTGATTTGTGAACCCGACCTGCCCTTATCCTGAGGTGCGGAGGCGCTTTGCGCCGTAGCCTCGAAGGACGTGGGCAAGTCATCTCTGCTCTCCCCTTCTTCCAGCAACACGGCGATCACCGAATTGACCGCGACATCTTCGGTTCCGGCTGCGACCAGAATTTTGCCGATGGTGCCCTCGTCCACCGCTTCCACTTCCATGGTTGCCTTGTCGGTTTCGATTTCAGCAATCACATCCCCGGCGGCGACACTGTCACCCTCCTTGACGTGCCACAAGGCAAGCGTTCCCGATTCCATGGTCGGGGAAAGTGCTGGCATGGTGATATTGATTGGCATGTCCTGTTCTCCCCTTAAGCCCTGTAGGTCACGGCGTTGACCGCCGCAATCACTTCGTCAGCATTCGGCAAAGCCAGCTTTTCAAGGTTGGCGGCATAGGGCATGGGCACGTCTTTGCCGGTGATGCGGGTCACCGGCGCATCCAGATAGTCAAAAGCCTGCTCCATCAGCCGGGCCGAAATGTCCGAGCCGACCGAGCCTTGCGGCCAGCCCTCTTCGACAATCACACAGCGCCCTGTTTTTTTGACCGATGTCAGCACTGCTTCCATGTCCAGGGGGCGAATGGTACGCAAGTCGATGAGTTCCACATCAACCCCGTCAGCCACCAGTTTTTCTGTCGCTTCTGTAGCGTATTTCATGCCGATGGAGAACGAGACGATAGTCACATCGCTACCCTCCCGGGCCATCCGCGCCTTGCCGATGGGCAACACGAAATCATCCACTTTTGGCACTTCAAAGCTCTGGCCGTAAAGAATTTCATTCTCAAGAAACACTACCGGATTGGGCGAGCGGATGGCAGCTTTGAGCAGCCCCTTGGCGTCAGCGGCGCTATAGGGAGCAATCACGGTCAGGCCCGGCACATGGGCATACCAGGCGGTAAAGTCCTGGGAATGCTGCGCGCCCACGCGGGAGGCGGCACCGTTGGGCCCGCGAAACACGATGGGTGCGTTCACCTGACCGCCCGACATATAGAGCTGCTTGGCAGCGGAATTGATGATCTGGTCGATGGCCTGCATGGCAAAGTTAAAGGTCATGAACTCGACAATGGGTTTAAGACCCGCAAATGAGGCGCCCACCCCGATGCCGGTAAAGCCGTGCTCGGTGATGGGGGTGTCGACCACCCGGCGTGCACCGAACTCGTCGAGCAACCCTTGCGTGATTTTATAGGCGCCCTGATATTCGGCCACTTCCTCGCCCATGATGAACACGTCATCATCAGCGCGCATTTCCTCGGCCATGGCTTCGTTCAGGGCCTGACGCACGGTCATTTCCACCATTTCAGTGCCTGTCGGCAGGTCCGGGTCTGAGGCGGGGGAGAAATGGGGAACTGATGCACTAGTTGCTCCCTCACCCGGCGCATGTGCGCCAACTTCTTCCCCAAGGAGAGAAGGCTGGGGTGTGGGGGCATCCTCAACAGAGCGGGAAGCAGGAATATCACCGGCACTTTCCCCCTCTGTCAGCAAAACCGCCATCACCGAATTGACCGGAACGCCCTCGGTGCCCTCAGCAACAAGGATTTTGCCGATGGTGCCCTCGTCCACCGCTTCAACTTCCATTGTGGCCTTGTCGGTTTCAATTTCGGCAATCACATCGCCCGGGGCAACCGCGTCCCCTTCATTGACCAGCCATTTGGCCAGCGTGCCCTCTTCCATGGTTGGCGACAGGGCGGGCATCAGGATATCTGTTGGCATCGGTTTAGCTCCCCGCCTGAATGGTTATGTCGGTCCACAATTCAGAAATATCGGGCTCCGGCGCGTTGGTGGCAAAGTCAGCGGCCTGGGTCACAATGGCCCGCACTTCTTTTTCAATCTGCTTGAGGTCGTCCTCGCTGGCATGTTTTTCGCTCAGGATACGCTGCTTGACTTGCTCGATAGGGTCATGCTCGGAGCGCATGGTCTGCACCTCATCTTTTGAGCGGTATTTGGCCGGGTCCGACATGGAGTGGCCGCGATAGCGATAGGTGAGCATTTCCAGAATATAGGGTCCCTTGCCCGAACGGGCGTGGGCGATGGCTCTTGCTGCCGCTTCGTGCACATAACGAACATCCATACCATCGACTTTTTCGCCCGGGATATCAAAACTGGCCCCGCGCTGGGAAAGGTCGGTCATGGCCGAGGCCCGTTCCAGCGAAGTGCCCATGGCATATTTGTTGTTCTCGATAATATAGACAACCGGCAGGTCCCAGAGCTTGGCCATGTTGAAGCTCTCGTAAACCTGGCCCTGATTTGAGGCCCCGTCGCCGAAATAGGTCAGGGAGACATTGTCCTCGCCCCGGTATTTGTAGGCAAAGGCCAGACCGGTGCCTAAAGAAACCTGGGCCCCCACAATGCCGTTTCCACCATAAAAATTTTTCTCCTTGGAGAACATGTGCATGGAGCCACCCTTGCCTTTGGACAGACCGGAGGCGCGCCCGGTCAACTCGGCCATCACCCCGTTGGGGTCGATGCCCGCGACCAGCATGTGTCCGTGGTCGCGATACCCGGTGATGGAGGCATCCCCTTCTTTGGAGGCCATATGGATGCCGGTGACCACCGCTTCCTGACCGATATAAAGGTGACAGAAACCGCCAATCAGGCCCATGCCATACATCTGGCCGGCTTTTTCCTCAAAGCGCCGGATAAGCAGCATTTCGCGATAGGCGTAAAGCTCCTCTTCTTTGGTAAGAGCCGGCGCGTTGGAGCGGGCTGGACGTCGCCCGGCAGCAGTTTTGCTCGCCAGCGTTTTTTTTGCGGGTGGCGTCTTTGATGCGCCGCTTTTTCGCGTCGCTGCTTTTTTGGCCATGCGGATGCCTCTTTTTGTGCAAAACAAACCGGCGGAACATCGCCGCCAAGGCGACTCCGCAAATACTAGTTTCGATTTTACGCTTGAACAAGAATTTCACAAGGCAGAATATCCCGTTTAATACCGCTGCCAATGCATTGAAATAGAATCGAAAAATCTATTTAACCGAAATTAGGTTAATAAGAAATATCAACCAGATACAGGCTAATTCGCTTCGCCGACACGCACGATGATATCTTCAGGATCTGCCATCGATAAAAGAGCACGCGCCTTTTCGCTCAGCAGATCCGGATCAAGCCTCTTGGGGTTAAGCAGATCAATCCGCAGTTCATAAGCATCAATTTGCGCCTGTAAGGCAGCCTCTTGATCACGCAGCTCCTCAATATCCAGCAGCATCTGTTTTTGACTGTCGGTTCCGAACTGACCATTGACCGCCGAATAGCCCAAGTAGGCCTGAAAGGTGATCAGGGCCGCGCCAATCACAAAGTGGCGATAAACGGTGGAGCGTTTGAAGCGCGTGGACATGAGACAGGTGTTCGCAGGTAGGTGGCACTTGCTGTTGTTATTATCAACAAACCGTTAAGGGAGCGTTGCCTTGTTGGCTCTTGTCCGGCGTGCCGCAATGCAAAGCATGGAAAATATTGAAAATGTTCGCCAGGCTTTTGCCAGCCAAAACATGTGGTGCAAAGAGCTGGGCTTGCCATTCACAGCGCGTCTGCTTGCAGGCTTGGGAGAAGCGCTTGAACATACAAGCGCAACCGGCACCCGGATTCCGGGTTGGGCCGGGCAGTCCCGTGCCAGATTTGCGACTCTGATGTAAAGCATTCACGGTATATCCGATATGCCCACTGCAACACCCCCAGTCTTTATCCCGATTTTGCACATGCAGTCCCATAAACGGAAGACGGTTTTACCTCAGACAAACCGGGAGATTTGAGCCGGTCCCTTTTTTTCTGCCCATGAGCGATAACGAAGCCGTTATCAGGCCCGCCCCAGCCTTGAATCTGCTGGCACAAAATGAAAAGAAACATCTGACTACCGTATTGGCAAAACCAATTGTTGTTATATTGCAAGGGCTTCCAGTGACTGGAGTGGTGCGATGCCGCATCCGGGTGACCGCACCTGACAAGCGACAAAGAGGGGTTTGCCGACTGCTGGGCAGAGCGAAACAGGGTATCATGCGATGATCAAAAAGATAAAAGAACTATTTATGCCCGTGCTGATTGCCGGTGTATTTATTGGTGGTCTGGTGCTTATGTTTACGGGCAACAACGGCTCCGGGGGCGGCAACACGATCCAGGTGATTGTCCCTGAACTTACAGCACTGGGTGAAGAGGGCAAAGTCCTGTTTGATGCCAGTTGTGCATCATGCCATGGCGACAACGCCGCAGGTTCTGACCGGGCCCCTCCCCTTGTTCACGATATATACAATCCCGGGCATCATGGGGATGAAGCCTTTGTGCGTGCGGCCATGAACGGCGTGCGCGCCCACCACTGGGCCTTTGGCAACATGCCAGCCATCACCAACGTTACTGAGGACGACGTACTCAAAATTATCCGTTATGTCCGTGAATTGCAGGTTGCCAACGGCATAGCGACCGTAGAACATATTATGTAGCGCCTGTGGTAACAGGGTAAAAGCGCACTTTTTCGCGGCCATGATATTTAACTTATAATTCAGGGAGCTTCTCATGAGTTGGGAAACTGCACTGGTTGTTTTTGTTTTTGGCGCGCACATCGTTCTGGCGGTGCTGGTTCTGGTTTCTTTGTTGCGCAAGATTGGCGCTGAGCCGGAGCTTGATACCAACGGGCGAAAAATTTTACGCCCATCCCGCGTGTTGCTGTGGACCGGCATTCTGCTGGCCATCTGGAGCGGGCTGGGCCTTTATATGACAGTCAAGGCACTTGCAAGCGAACGAGTGGTGGCCAGCGGTGTACTGGTTGGACTGATGGTAATGCTGACTGCCGGTCTGATGGGAATCTGGATTCTGACCCGCTATTTCAGCTTCCGCATCACCTGGGACGAAGATACGCTTGAGGTGACGGACTGGCGTAGAAATCATCGGCAATACAGGTGGAGCGATCTCAAGGAACTGGCAGAACGTCGCGGCACAGAAAATATCTATGGGCTGGTTGAGCCGGGACAGACCGAAGTAAGAATATTCGATCTGGAATTGCGTTTTGAAAATGGCGGGCTGGTCCGTACCGCGCCAAATCTGGTGGGTTATTACGCTTTTCTGAGCGATGCCGGACGGCACTGGAAAACAATACAGCGCAGATCCTCGTAACCATCAGGTCAAAGCCAGAATTTCCACCACCAGTTGAATTTTCGCTTCACGATTCTTGTGGTGAGCCATTCCACCGCTGTCATCTGTGCGCTGCCGGAGCCTGCATTCATGGTGATGGTGAAGGCAAAATCCGACTTGGGCACAAGGATTGCCTGACAAAAGAAGGTGCCCGCCGAACCGTTTATGCCCGAATAGGTCACCCCTTCCAGCACGCCATTGGCAACACCCAGGCAAAAGCCCTTATAGGCAAAGTGAATTTTGTTGCAGGTCGCGGGGGCCAGATATCCCTCCCTGCCCGTCAGGCCGCCAAGGTTCAGGCGGACAAACTCGGCAAAATCCAGGGGCGTCATCGACAGATCACCTGCCGGGGCGATCAGGTCGGGCAGCGCATATTCGTGGGTAGGGTGAAACTTGATGATTTTGTCGTTGCCAATCATATGCCCCCACGGCTGGTCAGTGCCCAACGTGTTGGGCCAGCCGATGGCGATTTTTAGCCTCAGTTCTTTGGAGATGTGTTCAACAACGCCCGCATAATTGGTCTCCAGGACCTTTTCGATCATTGCCGAGGCCAAAGTATAGCTGGCATTGGAATAAAGATGCACGAAGGTGCCGTTGCTCTTTTTTTGAGCGGCAGGGGGCAATTGCAACAGGAATTTTATGAACTCGTCCCGCCGCGAAGGGGCCTCCGGGTCTATCTCCGGAAAATCCTCTCCCCCCGAAGTATAGGGCTTGATACCTGCCTCACACAGGAACAGGTCCTCCAGAGTGATTTCGCCATAGTTTGTGTCCGCTTCTGCCTCCATCTCCGGAAAAATCTCAAAAAACCTTGTTTCCCAGGTGAGCTTTCCCTGCTCGACCAGCTTGCCTGCAACAACTGCCAGCACCGACTTGGAGCAGGAGCCGATATGGAAAAAATCGTTGAGAGTTATCGCCTCATCGGTGTCGAACTGGCGCACACCGTCCAGCTGCACCGTTTGCAGGCCGTTGGAATTCATCACCGTGACCACGATGGCGGGAATGTTGAACTTGCGGCGCGCTTTGGAAATGAGACCCGCCACAAACCTGTCATCGGCATTTTGCATATTTCTGGCGGTGGTGGGCATCGGTTCAGTCGACTCCGGTTGAGACCAAGGGGATCAGGCCCCCTTCACCACACCCCTGCCCGCATAAACGGCGCTTGTTCCCAACTGTTCCTCGATGCGGATGAGCTGGTTATATTTGGCCAGGCGTTCGGAGCGGCAGAGCGAGCCGGTTTTGATCTGCCCGCAATTCATGGCCACTGCCAGGTCGGCGATGGTTGAATCTTCGGTCTCCCCGGACCGGTGCGATATGACAGAGGTATAGGCGGCACGGTGGGCGGTTTCCACCGCCTCAAAGGTCTCGCTCAGGGTACCAATCTGGTTGACCTTGACCAGAATGGAGTTGGCCACACCCATTTTGATTCCGGATTTCAGGCGCTCGGTATTGGTGACAAACAGGTCATCGCCCACCAGCTGGCATTTGTCACCCAGCGCATCCGTCAAAGCCTTCCAGCCGTCCCAGTCATCCTCGTCCATGCCGTCTTCGACCGATATGATGGGATAGCGGGCAACAAGATCGGCCAGATAGGCCACATGGGCGTCCGGGGACAGGCTTTTGCCCTCCCCGGTCATTTCATATTTGCCATTCTGGTAATATTCGCTGGCCGCGCAATCCAGCGCCAATGCCACATCCTCTCCGGGACGAAAGCCTGCCTTTTCAATCGAATTCACAATGAACCCAAGCGCCGCATCGGCTGAAGCCAGATTGGGAGCAAAACCGCCCTCGTCCCCGACATTGGTGTTGTGACCTTCATCGGACAGGGCCTTTTTCAGCGTATGGAAAATTTCGGAGCCCACCCGTACCGCATCAGCTATCGAATGCGCCCCGATGGGCATCACCATGAACTCCTGAATATCAATGGGATTGTCCGCATGGGCACCGCCATTGATGATGTTCATCATCGGCACCGGCATGATGTGGGCACTGGGGCCCCCCAGATAACGAAACAGGGGCAACTCGGAGCTTTCCGCGGCGGCCTTGGCAACAGCAAGCGAGACACCCAGAATGGCATTGGCACCCAGCCTTGCCTTGTTGGGAGTGCCGTCCAGTTTCATCATCGCCTGGTCGATGCCAATCTGGTCCAGTGCATCCATTTCGTGGATTTCATCTCCGATCAGCGAGTTGACATTCTCCACTGCTTTCAAAACACCTTTGCCCATATATTCGCGACCGCCATCGCGCAGCTCTACCGCCTCGTGGGCACCAGTCGAAGCGCCCGAGGGCACTGCCGCGCGCCCGAAACTGCCGTCGTCGAGCAACACATCAACCTCCACTGTGGGGTTGCCCCGGCTGTCAAATATCTGGCGGGCGGCAACGTCAATGATGGATGACATGGGAGTTTTCCTTTTGGTAAAAGCAATTCACGGGCTTGATACGCCTAGCAGGAAAAAATTGGAAGAGATGAAAAGTCTTACAGACGGAGTATGCGGAGCAAATAGAGTACATGAAAACAGCGAAACGGTAGCGCCCCCCTTCACTGGGCAGAAAAAATGTCCATCAGGTCCGGGTAACGTTCACGTATCCGGCTGCCAATAAGTCTGGCTCCTGAAAGTGTCCAATGTCCATAGTCTGGAAAAACCGGAAATCCGTCTGCGGTAAAGAATGTACATTGATCATCGGGGCAGATGAACTGGATTTTATCGATGTATATATTGCCTTGTGATTGAATGATGTCGACGAAACCCTTCTGAACATCTGGCTGCATGCGGGATATTCCGTAATTCATCTGCAAATTAAGGTCCGACACTTCTGAACTGATGTTATTATTGCGGATATAATTTTGCGGCGCGGGCGAAAATTCAACCGTGGGGCCGAATATTGCTATTTTTGCATCAGGGAGGGATTCCTGAATGATACTTTCCATGGCTTCTGCTAAAGCAGCGTTGAAAACGCTTGCCTTCCCTCCCCGTGAAGTCAACACGACGCCATCAACAGAACTTTTTGAGGCCGTGTCCAACGCGTAACGCACAAGCTTTGCACAACTTCTTGCGTTTTGCCTCACATTTGACATGTCGCTGCGGGCCATGAGAGCAAATGTGCGCAAACCGCAACCGGCACCTGTTGCCTGCAGGAAATTTATGTCCGGATAATTCTCAGACAGTGCTACATAAAGGTCAGCGCCGTGAGAATCACCCAATACAAGAATATTTGGCTTTTCCTGAGAAATGGTCAGGCAAGCATCATAGTTAGCTAGATAATCGTCAATTTCACCTTCCTTAAAGTGACAAACCCCCATTCGAATTGCAGCGCTGCGCTGTTGGCGGGCTTTTGGAAACAACTCCAAGATTGAAGCATTTTGAACGCCGTAGGATACACCACTACGCTGGGGTACTCCGCCGGTAAGAACACCGAATGCGCCAAATGAGACACCAGCCAGGACAGCGATCGAGAAGAACACATAAATATGCCGTCTTCGCGGCATGAGGCTTTTCCTGCGAAATGGTGTTTCAATAAAATGATAGGATGCGATAGAGAGCACAAACGAAACCAGTACGCCCAATGTCAGATGGAAATGGGTTGCTCCGGGCCATCGAACAAAGATGAATACAAAAATTACCCAGTGCCAGAGATACAAGGAGTAAGAAATTTTACCAACATAGACGACCGGCCCAAAAGAAAGAAATCTGCGCAGAAGGTCGTTTCCGGCTCCAGCGACTATTATCAGTGCGGAACCCAAGACCGGAGGAATAGCGGCAATTCCGGGAAATGGTGTTGCCTCTGTATAAAAAATAACCGGCAGCACAATAAGGATGATACCTGCCAGACGTGCAAGTGCGGCCAGGGAAGCATTGGTGATTGATCTTCCGCTAAACGCCAGGACCGAACCCAGCATCAACTCCCAAATACGCGAAAAACTATTGTAAAAGGCGGTATCAATATATCCGTTCCGAACCCAGTCGATGGAAAGCCACAAAGAACCGACAAACAATGCAATAACAGCCAGGAAAGCGGCGTTGCGGTTTTTTGAGAAAACCAGCAGCATGAAGCTTGGAAAGAACAGATAGTACTGCTCTTCAATCGAAAGGGACCATGTGTGTAGCAGCGGTTTGGCTGCTGCCGGAGCATCAAAATATCCAGATTCCGAGAGGAACAGCCAATTGGAAGCAAAACCGAAGAAAGCGAGGATGCTGGCAGAAAAATCTTTGAACAGGTCGTTTGGGTAATAGAGGAAGGTGTATGTTATGGCGAACAATATTACGGGAACAATAGCAGGCAGAAGCCGCCGGATGCGCCGCTCGTAGAAGCGGGCAAGACTAAAATTGCCCTGCACGATGTCGTTCATTATTATTGAGGTGATGAGAAATCCGGATATGACAAAAAAAACGTCTACACCGGTATAACCGCCTTCCCATCCCGGAATCCCGGCATGAAACAATACCACCGAAACTACGGCAACTGCCCTGAGGCCGTCAATGTCTGGCCTGTATGCAAGTGCCATCATATTATCTCAAAATCACACGCGGGAGGCATAAATAATTTTTACCACAATTGCAAGAATACGCCTGAGGGAAAATGAAAGGTCGCTCCAGCAACAAGGCTGACCGGCAATTGCGCCTGTCATTGACAAGGGTTTTGTGCCCGGTCCAGCCTGCCAGTCGGGTATTTCACGCTGGGGAGGGCGAAGGGTTTTGCGGCGCTTTAGCGTCAAAACAGAAAATTATGCAGTGGCGATATCAACCGTCCTTGTGCCGTGTTTATTTAGAAAAATTCACGGGGACAGCGGGAATGAGTAAAACACTTCAAGCCGATATTTTACAGGATATCAGTACTGACAGAGCCCAAAGTACCTTTGAAAAAAACGCTGGACGGGCTGTTGGCAACGATTATTATTTCCGCGGGTCCAACCTCACCGACAAACGCCGCCGGTGCCGGCTGGTACGATTATGTCTGGACGACATTTTTCTGTGCGAATCTTGGCGAGGAACTTACCCGTTTGATACAAATCGCGAGGTTGATACGCCTAGAAGGAAAAAATTGGAAGGTCCCCGCCCTTATTCCTAAGAAGAAAAAGAACAAAAAAACCCGCGCTGCATTTCTTGTGCAGCGCGGGCATGTTTTTGCTTCAAGGCCCCAGATTAAAGTTTCGTGGTACGCAGATAGGGCCGGATGGTTTCAAAGCCGTTAGGATATTTTCTGGCAGCGTCCTCATCAGAAACCGAAAGCGGAATAATCACCTCGCCGCCCGGCGTCCAGTCGGCAGGAGTGGCAACGGTTTTGGCATCAGCCAGTTGCAGCGCATCAATTACGCGCAAGATTTCATCAAAGTTCCGCCCCACATTCATGGGGTAGGTCAGGGTCAGGCGGACCTTTTTGTCCGGGTCGATAATAAACACCGAGCGAACGGCATGGGTTGAGTCCTCATTGGGATGGATCATGTCGTAAAGTTGAGATACTTCCAGACTTTTGTCCGCAATGATGGGAAATTTCAATTCGGTATTCTGAGTGTCATTAACGTCGGAAATCCACTTGTTGTGTTCATCCACACTGTCCGTTGAAAGACCAATTGGCTTGACGTTGCGCGATGCAAACTCTTCGGCAAGCTGGGAAGTACGGCCCATCTCTGTAGTGCACACAGGGGTAAAATCAGCCGGGTGGCTGAAAAAAAAGACCCATGAATTGCCAATCCACTCATGGAAGTTGATATTGCCCTGTGTCGTATCGGCGGTGAAATTGGGGGCGGTGTCGCCCAGACGCACGCTCATTTGAATTGCTCCTGAAAAGGGGTTGGATTTGATGCACCCCATATAGCCATTCACAAGAGTGAAACAATGCCTTGCGACAAAGAAAAAAGCGCCGGAACCCGGCAGGGGTTCCGGCGCCATTTTTGGCGGGGCCTATCCTGAAAGTGCGCGGAATTAATTTCCGTCTTTTTTCATGACCCCATCAAGTTTGGCTTACTGCCAGCGCTGGATGATTTCCTCATAGGCAATGGTGACGCCCTGAGGTTTCTCATTGTCCAGCAATGCCTTGGCTCCGCCCTTGCCGATCCATTCGGATGCGTCAACTTCGGGGTTCAGGCGCGGACCACAACCACCGTAAACATTGGCGGCTTCATCGGCTGCCTGCATGCGGGACATGGTCAGGTCCATTTCAGCGGCCAGACGATCCATGGCTTGCTGGGGTGTAAAGGCACCCGAGTTCACGTCACCAATCTGCTGCCACCAGATCTGGGCCAGCTTGGGATAATCGGGAACGTTGACGCCGGTCGGTGTCCACAGAACCCGGTCCGGTGAGCGATAGAACTCAACCAGCCCACCAAGTTTGGGTGCGCGTTCGGTAAAGCTCTCATGGCGTACCGTTGAATCCCGGATGAAGGTCAGACCCACATGGGACTTGCGTACGTCGACCGTTTTGGAGGTGACAAACTGAGCATAAAGCCAGGCCGCCTTCATACGGTCAACCGGAGTGGACTTGAAGAATGTCCACGAGCCAGCGTCCTGATAGCCAAGCTTCTGCCCCTCTTCCCAATAAGGACCCTTGGGAGAAGGCGCCATCCGCCACAACAGGTTTCCGTCTTCATCAACCGTGTTGTTGCCCTCGGAGCGGGGCTTCACCATGTCGGCGGTGAAGGCTGTGTACCAGAAAATCTGCTGGGCCACATTGCCCTGGCTCAAAGCCGGGAGTGACTGATAGAAGTCATAGCTTGCAGCGCTGGGGGGAGCGTAGGCACGAAGCCACTCATCCCACTTGCGAATGGCATAAACGGCCGCGGGGCCATTGGTGCCACCACCACGGGTGACAGACGCGCCCACCGGGTTGCAAGAACCTTCTTCCATGCGGATACCCCATTCATCAATGGGGCGGCCGTTTGGAAGGCCGACAGAACCGGCACCGGCCATGGAAAGCCATGCATCAGTCATGCGCCAGCCAAGGTCAGGTGCACGTTTGCCGTAGTCCATATGGCCATAAATGCGCTCGCCGTTGATTTCCTGCACAGTCACAGTGAAAAACTGAGCAATATCCTCATAGGCGGACCAGTTGACCGGCACACCCAGATCATAACCATAAAGATCCTTGAACTGAGCCTGCAGGTCGGGATCGTCAAACCAGTCCTTGCGGAACCAGTAAAGGTTGGCGAACTGCTGGTCGGGCAACTGGTAGACCTTGCCATCAGGACCCGTTGTGAACGAGAGGCCGATAAAGTCGTCAAGATCCAGACCCGGGTTGGTAACATCCGCGCCCTCGCCTGCCATGAAGTCAGTCAGGTTGACTGCCAACTGCAAACGCGAGTGGGTGCCAATCAGGTCACTGTCATTGACATAACCATCATAAAGATTGCGCCCGGTCTGCATCTGCGTTTGCACGGCCTGAACAACTTCACCTTCACCAAGAATCTGATGGTTCACCTTGATTCCAGTGATTTCCTCAAAGGCCTTGGTCAGGACTTCAGATTCATAGGAGTGGGTTGGAATGCCTTCCGACAGGACATTGATTTCCATGCCGGCGAAAGGCGCCGCCGCGTCAATGAACCATTGCATCTCCGCCATCTGCTCATCCACAGAAAGCGTCGAGGGTTGGAATTCATCGGCAATCCAGCGCGCCGCTTCTTCCGGTCCTGCCAGGGCCATTCCTGAGCCCAGCAGCACCGCAAGGGCGGCCGTTGATGCCAGTAATCGTAGTTTCATTGGGTTTTCCTCCCATTAAGGTTGTCATTTGACCCGGAATTCGGGTAGACGACGCGGACTTGTCTTCCCCGAACAGGGTTGACTTGTGCCAAAGGCGTTGACCTCTCGTCCGCGTCGTACCCTCGCTGCGGCTTTGGTGCTTCAAACCTTCCAGAAACCGCAGCGGGGGCATTTTCATTTCAGCACTCCTTCAAACCCAACGGAAAACCGCAAGGGCAAAAACCACCGAAATGATCGTGGCACCCCAGAGTGGCGCACCGGTAAAGGCGAGCCATCCAAGATGAATATAGGCAGAGCCCAACAGCGATATAAAAAGCCGGTCTCCGCGTGTTGTATCAAGGCCGAGCACCCCGTGCCTGGGAGCGCCGCCGGGTTCAATCTTTTCCCACAGGCCCATGGCCAGAATAGCTAACCCAATAAAGATGAAAAACGCTGCCGTCTGCCAGGTCCATGCCATCCAGGAAAGATCCATGATCATATACTCCCCATCTTACACCCGCCCCATGGCAAAGCCCTTGGCGATGTGGTTGCGCACAAACCAGATGACGATAGCGCCGGGAATAATGGTCAGCACTCCGGCCGCAGCAAGCAAGCCAAGCTCGTAACCCGCCGTGCTGGAAGTGCGTGTCATCACCGCGGCAATGGGTTTTGCAGCCACCGAAGTAAGGGTTTTGGCCAGCAGAAGTTCGACCCAGGAAAACATGAACACAAAGAACGCCGTGACCCCGATACCACTGGCAATCAGAGGCATGAAAATCTTGACAAAAAAGCGCGGGAATGAATAGCCGTCAATATAGGCCGTCTCGTCTATTTCCTTGGGCACGCCAGACATGAAACCTTCAAGAATCCATACTGAGAGCGGAATGTTGAACAGAGCATGGGCAAGCGCCACAGCAAGTGGCGTATCAAACAGGCCCATGGATGAATAAAGCTGCAGAAATGGCAGGGCAAATACCGCCGGGGGCGCCATGCGATTGGTCAGCAGCCAGAAAAACAGGTGCTTGTCACCCAGAAAACGATAGCGGGAAAAGGCATAAGCCGCCGGCAGGGCAAAACTGACCGATATGATCATGTTGAGCAGCACATAGCTCAGAGAATTGATGTAACCATTGTACCAGACCGGGTTGGTTAGAATTTCCACATAAGAATCGATGGTGAAGTCCTTTGGCCACAGGCTGAACCCCCCAAGAATCTCATTGGTAGTTTTGAACGACATGTTCAAAAGCCAATAAATGGGCGCCATCAGAAACAGGATATAAAGCGTCGGCACAAACCAGCGGAAATTCTTCATCTTTCTTCTCCCCGCATGGCTAGCGTATAAAACAGCCAGCACACCAGCAGTGTCATCAGGAAATAAATAAGGCTCATGGCTCCGGCGGCCCCAAGGTTAAATTCTCCCAGTGCCGATTTCACCAGATCAATAGAGAGGAAGGTCGTAGTGTTGCCCGGCCCCCCTCCGGTAAGCACGAAGGGCTCGGTATAAATCATGAAGCTGTCGATAAAGCGTAGCAGGAATGCCAGCGTCAGCACATGCTTGAGCTTGGGCAACTGAATATAGAGGAACACCGCCCATTTGGATGCCCCATCGATACGGGCAGCCTGATAATAACTGTCATCAATGGAGCGAAGGCCGGCATAGGCCAGCAAAACCACCAGAGAAGTCCAGTGCCAGACATCCATCAGGATGACGGTGAACCAGGCCGAAATTGCCTGCCGCGTGAAATTATAGTCAAACCCCATGGCGTTGAGCGTATATCCCAGAAGACCGATATCGGGCAGTGCGAATATATTCCACATGGCACCAACCACATTCCACGGAATGAGCAGTGGCAGGGACATCAACACCAGGCAGACCGAGGCCCAGATGCCCTTCTTGGGCATGGACAGGGCGATAGCGACCCCCAGGGGGATTTCGATCGCAAGGATGATGCCGGTGAACGAAAACTGCCGCAGCAGGGAGTCCTGAAAACGCTCCGAGTCCAGAACCTCGCGGAACCAACGCACCCCTTCAAAGAAAAACAGATTGTTGCCGAAGGTTTCCTGCACCGAATAATTGACAACCGTCATCAACGGCACGATAGCGTTGAGCGAGACGATAGCCAGCACCGGCAGCACCAGAAACCAGGCTTTGTTGTTCTGGGTTTTGTTCATCCGGCTCAGCCCCCCATTTCCACACGCCAGTCATCGGCATAAATACTCACCCGCTCGCGATCAAAAACCACATGGGGGTCAGCAGGCACGCTGGCACTTTCGCCAATTACGATTGAAATGTCCTGCCCCTCAATGGCGGCGCGGACAATCTTGTGGTGGCCCACGTCTTCAACCTTTTGCACCGAGACCGGAATGCCCTTCTCCCCCAGCACAATGAACTCGGGGCGGATGCCCAGGTCGGTACGCACACCGGGCTTGAGTTCAGGGGTTCCAGCCAGTTCAAATTCGGTGCCACCTATTCGTGCGGTACGCCCCTCAATATTGACGGGCAGCACATTCATGCCCGGCGACCCAATAAAATAGCCGACAAAGGTGTGGCTGGGGCGCTCGAACAATTCTTCAGGCGTCCCGATCTGAACGATTTCGCCCTCATACATGACCACAACCTTGTCGGCGAAAGTCAGCGCTTCGGTCTGGTCGTGGGTTACATAAACCATGGTATGGCCGAACTGCTTGTGCAGCAACTTCAACTGCGAACGCAATTGCCATTTAAGATGTGGGTCAATAACGGTCAGCGGCTCATCAAACAGTATGGCGTTGACATCGGAGCGCACCATGCCCCGGCCCAGGGAAATTTTTTGTTTGACGTCAGCGGTCAGCCCGCGTGCCTTCTTCTCCGACCATTTTGTGAGGTCGAGCATGTCCAGCGTTTCAGATACACGGCGCTTGACCTCGTCTTCATCAACACCGCGGTTGCGTAAAGGAAAAGCAAGATTGTCGTGCACGCTCATGGTATCGTAAACAACCGGGAACTGGAACACCTGCGCGATATTACGCCCCTCGGGCTGCAAGGCCGTAACATCCTTGCCATCAAACAGGATTTTGCCTTCAGACACCCTGAGCAGGCCCGAAATGATGTTCAAAAGCGTAGTCTTTCCACACCCGGAGGGCCCAAGAAGCGCATAGGCTCCGCCATCTTCCCAGGTATAGTGCACCTCTTTCAGGGCATAGTCATCTTCCACCATCGGATTTTCGATGTAGGAGTGTTTCAGGTGCTGAAGATCAATGCGTGCCATGATTATTATCTCACGCCGCCTGTTGTTCGGTTGCAGAATGTATGGTCGTGCCCTCAGCGTCAAAAACCAGCAGGTGCCTTGTATCAATGAACAATTCGATAGCGTCGCCGGGGTCATAATTGTGCACCCCGCGCGCAATCATCACCCAGTTCTGACCTGTGCAATTCACATGCACAAAACTCTCTGAGCCGGTAATTTCAGTTATCAGGACAACGGCTTTGAGAGGTTCATTTTTTGTCGTCTCTGCGGGGCTGCTCATCTTGAGGTGATGTGCACGAAATCCAATCGTGTAGGGGCCATCTTCCAACGTCCAATAACCCTTGGGCACAATCAGTTGCGCACCCCCACTCAAATTGAATGTGTTCTTTGTCTTTGTGACTTCAATAGTGTTCATGGGCGGATCAGAAAATGTCTGCGCAGTCGTAATATCCACCGGATTTCGAAACGCCTCAACAGTGGGTGCAAACTGGGTAACACGCCCTTCGTTCAAAGTGGCCGTGTTCCCTCCCAATAAAAGCGCCTCTGTAGGCTCAGTGGTCGCATAGACAAAGACAGTCCCCGACTCGGCAAAAATCTTGGGCAATTCTTCGCGCAGCTCTTCGCGCAGCTTGTAATCCAGATTGGCCAGCGGTTCGTCGAGCAAAACCAGGTCTGCTTTTTTGACCACGGCGCGGGCCAGAGCTGTGCGCTGCTGCTGGCCACCTGACAGCGAGAGCGGTGTTCTGTCCAGAAACTCTGTCAGTTGCATAAGTTTGGCAGCCTTTTGCACCTCTGCGTCAATTTCCGCTTTGCTGGCACCACTCAGGCGCAGCGGAGAAGCTATGTTTTCATAGACAGTGAGGGTCGGGTAGTTGATGAACTGCTGATAAACCATAGCAACATTGCGCTTCTGCACCGGTACGCCGGTGGCGTCTTTTCCATCCACCCAGACGCTGCCTTCTGTGGGGCGGTCAAGCCCCGCCATCAGACGCATCAGGCTGGTTTTCCCCGACAGGGTGGGTCCCAGCAAGACGTTGAGAGAACCCGGCTCCAGCTTGAGCGAGACATCGCGAATATGAAGTTCCGCGCCAACCCGCTTTGAAACATTCCGCAACTCAAGCATATGCCCCTCCGCCTTTTTTGTACGTGCGCATCATTCCGCTGCCCTGGTTTGTGAATTTGTTCTTGCCTCTTTCAAATAGGCTTCAAGTTTTTTCGTTTCGTCCTTGGAAAACCACAGCCCTCTTTTTGTGCGCCGCCACAGAACATCCTCAACTGTCACTGCCCACTCCCTGGAGACCAGATAGTCAACTTCGGCCTGATAAAGATCGTCCCCGAACAGGGTGCCCAAATCATCATAACTGGCCGCATCACTCAGAACCTCAAAAGCTTTGGTGCCATAAAGGCGCGCGAGCCGTCGTCCGTGGCGTGCGCCAAGAAATTCATAGCGCGTGCGAAGTTTTGTCACGAGATCCTTGAACCCGCTCACGGGGAAGTCTCCCCCCGGCAGTGGCTCGCTCGCTGTCCACTCCCCGCCCCTGCTGCCTATAATTGGCGAAATCTTATCAAGAACGGCCTCTGCCAGCTTACGATAGGTTGTGAGTTTGCCCCCGTGGACATTGAGCAGCGGCGCGCCTTCTTTCTCATGCAAAAGGGTGAGCACATAGTCACGTGTTGCTTCCTGGGCCTTGGAACTGTCATCTCCCATCAGGGGACGAACTGCAGAATATGACCAGACCACATCATCAGGAGTGACCGGGTCGGCAAAATACTCGCTGGCCGCATTGCAGAGGTAGGAAATTTCCTCCTCAGAAGCTTTCACCTCCCCGGGGTCACCATCATAATCATGGTCGGTGGTACCGATCAGCGTGAAGTCTTCTTCATAAGGAATGGCAAAAATTATACGCCCGTCGGCATTCTGAAAAATATAGCAGCGGTCATGGTCAAAAAGCTTGCGGACCACGATATGGCTACCCTGAACCAGACGTACCCGCTTTCCGTCATCCTCGCCCACCACATCGGCAAGGATATGGTCGACCCAGGGACCTGCAGCGTTTATCAGCGCACGCGCCTGAATAGTCAGAACCTCCCCGGAGAAGGTTTCGACGCCGACTTCCCAATGGTCTTTTTTGTGACGGGCCGAAATCACCTTGCTGCGCACCATGATCTCAGCGCCCCGGTCTACGGCATCGCGAGCGTTCAGCACCACAAGACGCGCATCATTGACCCAGGCATCAGAATATTCAAATGCTCTGGTATAAAGTGGTTTGAGAGGGCGGGCGACCTCATCACTCGACATATCAAGTGTTCTGGCAGGAGGGAGAAGTTTGCGCCCCCCCAGATGGTCATAAATGAACAGGCCAAGCCGCAACAGCCAGGCCGGACGCAGGCCGGAATGGATGGGTAATACGAAACGCAAGGGCCAAATAATGTGCGGTGCAATGGACCACAGGCGTTCACGCTCAAACAGCGCCTCCCGGACCAGCCGGAATTCATAATGCTCAAGATAGCGCAAACCCCCATGAATGAGTTTTGTCGCCCCCGAGGACGTGCCACTAGCCAGGTCATTCATTTCGGCCAGACATACCTTGTAGCCACGGCCCGCCGCATCGCGTGCGACACCGCACCCGTTTATGCCTCCACCAATGACAAATATGTCAAAGCGTTCGACGTCACTCACTGGAATGCCTCCCTGGTTTCACTTGCAGCCTACTACCTGCTTAAACGAAACCAAACGCACTACAAACGCAATTTGCGGATCTGTCAAGCGAATAAAGACATACTTGTATGGTAAAGTTGTGTCGATTGCGCCTGCACAAAACATTCGGAAAATTTCATGTTTTGGGCGGGAAATGCCGGAAAAGCACTGCACTTCAACTATCAGAGGGGGAATGTTTCCCTGAGCCACCAGAAACTGGACCGTCAGCTTCAACTGGTTTCAATAAGGCGCACATCACTTTCGGCACATATCTGACGAACTTCATCCAGCGGACAAAGATTGGTCACAAACGTATCAATCTGGGAGAGGTGCCCGATACGTACCGGCGCTGTGCGCTCGAATTTGGTACTGTCCGCTACCAGAATGACATGGCGGGCGTTTTCCATGATTGCGCGAGCGACCTTGACCTCCCGGAAGTCATAGTCGAGCAAAGCGCCGTTCTGATCCATGGCTGATGCGCTGATAACTGCATAATCAACCTTGAACTGGCGGATAAAGTCTACAGCCGCCTCGCCGACAACACCACCATCTGAAGTGCGCACCACACCACCGGCAATAATGACCTCGAACTCCGGATAGACCCGCAGGCGGTTGGCCACATTGATATTATTGGTGATTACCATCAGGCCATGATGTTGCAGCAACGCCTGACTGACCGCTTCGGTGGTCGTACCGATATTGATGAACAGTGATGCATTGTCGGGAATGAGTTGGGCCGCGGCCTGACCGATAGCCTCTTTTTCATCCCGGGAAATCAGACGTCGCTGCTCATACTCCATGTTTTCCGTGCCAGAAGGAAACAACGCACCTCCGTGAATGCGCGACAGATATTTTCGCTCACACAACTCATTGAGGTCTTTCCTGATGGTTTGCGGGGAGACTTTGAAGCGGGTGGAAAGGTCGTCCACCAGAACACGGCCCTGCACCTTTGCAAGGTCGATTATTTCAGCATGTCGTAGATTTAGATACATTCACGAAGGTCCCGGACCGTTGCAACTGCCAGCCACTGTAGCCAGAAATGATTTACAGCGAAAGCATGGGTTTTATTTGTTACTAAATGTGGCTGGTCAAAAACTACCCGTTTTAAGGTTTCAGGACCCCATTACCACACTCAGCTTTCCTTTTTGTGCCCATCCAGCCTGCGCACAAAGCGTGACTTTTCAGCTTTGGTTTTTTGTTTTTCAGACTTTGTCCGGCCGAATTTGGCCCGGTTCCGCGCGGCCCGCTGTTCTTTGTCCGCTCTGGCCTTTTGTTTGCGCGCATGCCGTAAATTCACAAGGTCTGCCATGCACATAAACTCCAAAGCTAGTTTCCCGGAGCAGCGCCTAAACCAAACGACTCTGGTCGATAGCAGCCTTGATGAAAGAAGCAAACAACGGGTGCGGCTCAAAGGGACGGGATTTCAACTCAGGATGAAACTGCACCCCTATAAACCATGGGTGGTCAGTACGTTCAACAATTTCAGGCAATTCCCCGTCCGGTGAAACACCCGAGAACAGCAGCCCATTTGCCTCAAGCACCTTGCGATAAGCCATATTGACCTCATAACGGTGCCGATGGCGTTCGGAAACCGCCCTCTCCCCGTAAATGTCTGCAACGCGGCTGCCTCGGGTCAGTTGTGCCGTATAGGCTCCCAACCGCATGGTCCCCCCCTTGTCGGCGTCCTTGGAGCGCTCCTGTTTTTTGTTGCCTTTAACCCACTCGGTCATCAGGCCGACAACCGGCTCTTTGGTGGGGGCAAACTCAGTTGAATCCGCCTCCTCTATGCCCGCAGTGTTGCGCGCCGCTTCAATACAGGCCATCTGCATACCAAAGCATATGCCAAAAAAGGGAACACCCCTGAGGCGGGCGAACTCGGCTGCTGCAATTTTTCCCTTTGAGCCCCGCTCTCCAAACCCCCCGGGCACCAGTATGCCATGAATTCCTTCCAGAAACGGAGCTGGATCATCCCTTTCAAACACCTCTGAATCAATCCAGCGGATATTGACCTTGATTTTGTTGGCGATACCCCCGTGGGCCAGCGCTTCGGACAGGGATTTGTAGGCGTCCTTCAGACCGGTATATTTACCCACAATGGCAATATTGACCTCGCCCTCGGCGTTGTGAATGCCATCGGAAACCGCCTCCCAGGCGGAGAGGTCCGGTTCGGGAGCGTCCTTGATACCAAGAGCTTTGAGCAACTCGGCGTCCAGCCCCTCTTTGTGATAGGTTATGGGCACATCGTAAATGCTTTCCACATCCAGCCCCTGAATAACCGCGCTCTCGCGCACGTTGCAGAACAGGGCAAGCTTGCGCTTTTCAGCGGCAGGAATCGGCCGGTCACACCGCACCAGAAGAATGTCCGGCTGAATGCCGATAGAACGCAATTCCTTTACTGAATGCTGCGTCGGCTTGGTTTTCAGCTCCCCTGCACTTGAGATATAGGGGAGCAGGGTAAGGTGGATATATACGGCATCCCCGCGCGGCAACTCGTTGCCCAACTGGCGGATGGCCTCGAAAAATGGCAGCGCTTCAATGTCCCCCACCGTGCCGCCAATCTCGCAAAGCACGAAATCGAACTCCTCATTGCCATCGAGCACAAAGGATTTGATGCGATCGGTTACATGGGGAATGACCTGAACCGTTGCCCCCAGATAGTCGCCCCGCCGTTCTTTAGCGATTATATCGGAATAAATGCGTCCGGTGGTGATATTGTCCTGCTGGTTGGCTGAGCGCCCGGTAAAACGCTCATAGTGGCCCAGGTCCAGATCCGTTTCAGCCCCGTCGTCAGTTACAAAAACCTCGCCGTGCTGGGTAGGAGACATGGTTCCCGGATCGACATTCAGGTAGGGGTCGAGCTTGCGCAGCCGCACCTTGTATCCGCGCGCCTGCAACACCGCGCCGATTGCTGCGGATGCCAGACCTTTGCCAAGAGAGGATACCACGCCTCCAGTGATAAAAACGTACTGAGCCATGGGCACAAACCTTAAACGCCGCTCTTGTGATTCGGACAGGAAATTTTACGCGGCAACAAAGTTTTCTTCGAAAAAGCAGAGAGTTCTCTTCAAAAAAGAGGGGGATGCATGCATCCCCCTCTTCAATTGCTGTGTGTCCGGGCCACTAATTGTTCGCTCCCGTGCCCGGTGCCGTCGGCACTGGCAAATCAGGTGTCCCGCTGCCTGTCCCCTCAGTCGGGGGAGCAATATCTGTCGGCACAGGAAGGTCACCAGCCGGTACAGGAAGGTCTTCTGCAGTCTCACCTTGCAGGTTATTGAGAGCATCAAGAACCGTAATACCCTCCTCTCCCACAACACTGCCCTCTGCGCCGATCAGAACCCTGTCGGCACTGCGGTCCAGATCGGCAACAATTGTAAGAACAATTGCGGTCCCCATAAAAAGCGCTGCCAGAATAGCGGTAGTCCGAGTCAATAGATTTGCCGAACCGCGTGCACTGACCAGTCCTCCTCCGCTACCGCCGCCTCCACCCATACCAAGGCCGCCGCCCTCAGAGCGTTGCAGCAAAATTACAGCGATAAGCGCCAGCACGATAAGCAGATAGGCGGCAATAAGGACGTTGGCCATGGCCGTTCAGTCTCTTCTAAAGTCAAAAGGGTTCGGCGGATCTTTGCAAAATTTCTGCGCGGTTCTACTACCAAGCGCGCGCAAATACCAGCCGCTTTTGTCAATAATTTGTTCTCCCGCATATGGGGGGATTATTCCGTTACGTCAAGCAGCATTTATAATGGCCACAAAATCATCCGCCTTCAGGCTGGCACCACCAATCAAACCGCCATTGACATCAGGGAGCGCCAATATTTCTCCCGCATTGCCCGGCTTCATCGAACCACCATATAGAATACGCGTTGTTTCACCCCTGAGACCCCGCTTTTTGAGCAGCCAGTCACGGATTGAGGAATGCATGCGCACAATATCACTGGAGGCTGCCACTTCCCCGGTGCCGATGGCCCATACCGGCTCATAGGCGATGACAATCTCCTCGCCCTTATTCAGCTCAGGAAGCGACCCATCCAGTTGATGCTCGACCACTGTGATGGCCAGCGCATCCATGCGTTCAGCCTGATTTTCTCCCACGCAGATAATTGGCGTAAGTCCTGCGTCAAGAGCCGCCCGTGCCTTGGCACGCACAAGACCATCTGTCTCACCATGGTCACTGCGCCGTTCGGAATGTCCTACAATGACGAAGGTTGCCCCGCAGTCAGCAAGCATGGTGGCGCTGATATCACCGGTATGGGCACCTTTTTGCGCCACATGGCAGTTCTGCCCGCCAGTGGCAAGCCTGCTGTTGGCGCTTAGCACACCGGCCTCGGCCAACAGAGTGACCGGCGGACAGATCAGCACATCGCAATCAGGCGTTTTGCTCCCTGAAATGGCCTGAACAACATCCCTGATCTGATCAAGACTGGCGCGCAGCCCGTTCATTTTCCAGTTACCCGCAATCAGCGGCTTGATTGTGTTCGACATGATGCAATGCACCTCCCCCTTGCGTGACGCTACTTATTGTCATATCCGAAGGGCCGATAAACGTTTCTAAATGCCAACGGCGTGTTAACTGAGCCGCGCGCCCTAAGGCGTTATTAGCACTTTGAATAACAGGGGCAAGCTTTGGCCGGAATTATGGCCACAAGAAAACCGGGACAGCGACAAAAAAACAGCTATTGTCTGATCTTGCAACCTGTACCACATGCTCGCGATGAATGGAATTTGAATGCTTACTAGTCTGCGCAAATTTGCCACCACTCTGGCCGGAAAGATACTCGGCGCCTTTTTGCTCGTCGGACTTGCGGGGTTTGGCATAACAGGAGTCATCAGCTCAATCGGCAACAACACGGTTGCCCGTGTTGGTGACCAGGATATTTCCACCCGCGACTTCCAGAGGGCCTACAGCACCCAGATCAGCAGCATCGCCCGCCAACTCGGCTCCACCCCTACACCTGAGCAGGCGGTCGCTTTGGGAATACCAGGCAATGTACTGACCCAATTGGCCACCGAACAAGCTCTGGACACGCTCAGTGAAGAATTCTCACTGGGGGTTTCTGAAGAGAAGCTGGGAGAAATTCTGGCCCAGGACCCCACATTTGGTGGCACGTTGGGGGCATTTGACCGCAATGTTTTCGAGCAGGTTATCCGGCGCAGCGGCTATACTGAAAACGAATATTTCCAAATTCGGCGCAAAGCTGCCATGCGCCAGCAGGTTGCCCTTGGTATTTTCAGCCGGATTTATGTGCCCGACACTGTTGCTGAACTGGCCCGGCGTTTTAACACAGACCAGCGAATTCTTGATTATGTTGTGGTCAGCGAAGACACGCTTTTGCCCATAACCACGCCGACCGACGAAGTACTCATCCCGTTCCTTGAAGAGAATCAATCTCAATACCGCACGCCCGAGATGCGCAAAATTCGCGCTCTGGAACTCACCCCTGCGGCTCTGGCCAAAACCATAGAAATCAGCGATACTGAAATTGAAGCCGAGTACGAACGCACCAAAGAAAACCTGATCCGCGTTGAGACCCGCAACATATCCCAGTTACAGCTGCCCACAGAAGCACAGGTGCGCTGGTTCGAATTCGGGCTGGCCAGCGGGAAAAGTTTTAATGACCTGGTGGCCGAATCTGCTCTTGACGCTACTGAACTCGGCGCCCTGAGCAAAGCAGATATTACCGATGAACGGCTGGCCGAGGCTGCATTTGCCCTTGAGGAGGGTGGTGTTGCCATCGTTGAGGGGGCACAGGGCAAACGCGCCATTACAGTCACATCAATTCAGCCGGGCGGGCAAATTCCCCTTGCCGATGTTCGTGAACAGATTGCTCAACGCCTCGCCCTGACCCGCGCCCGCGAGCAATATCTTGATGTTTTGGATCAGATTGAAGAGCAGCGCGCTGCCTTCATTGACATGGACAAAATCGCAGAATCCCTCGGACTGGAGCTTGTTCAAACCAGCATCACCCAGACCGGAGCCGCGCTGGGAGAAGTGCTTGACCTCAGCTCCGATGAACTGAACAGGGTCACCAGTACAATATTTGAGAGCGAGGTTGGTGACCTGACCGCTTCAATTCTTCTCAATGCAAACAAAACGCTCTGGTTTGATCTTCTCGAAGTCGAGGAAGCACGGGACCAGACCCTTGAAGAAGTGCGTGGACCGCTCACCACAGCATGGCTATGGGAACAGCGCCGGGCTGCATTGGCCGAGCGGGCAAACGAGTTGGTTCAACAGCTTGAGGATGGTATCCCGTTTGCAGATATGGCCGTTGCCAACGGGTTGTTCCCCCAGACCTCTCAGCCCGTGAGCCGGGTTGGAGATGGCAGTTCGATAATTGATCAGAGCGTGGCTGAAGCGGCGTTTGGTGGCGGTGTCGGTTATGCCGGAACAGCGCTCAGTGGAACCGGGGAGCATGTCGTGTTCCAGGTAAACTCCATTATTCCGGGCGAAACTGATCTTGATCAGGCAGATTTGGACCTGGTATGGCTTGGTTTCCGCAACGATGTGTATTCCGATTTTGCCAACGCTTTGCGCGACGATGCCCAGGTTCGGGTCAATCAGGGCGTGCTTAATCAGGTTCTGGGCCTGTCGGCGGGCGGATCCGGGTTTAACTAAACATGAACGCGAACCCACGCGACCAGGAGTTTGAACAGTTTGCCGATGCCTACAACAAAGGCACCGGCCAGATTGTCTGGCGCCGGGTCGTGGCGGATCTGGAAACACCTGTCAGCACCTATCTGAAACTGGCGGAGGGGCGCTCCAACTGCTTTTTGCTCGAGTCGGTAGAGAATGGAGCAACCCGGGGTCGCCATTCCATGATCGGGCTTGAACCCGACCTCATCCTCAAGGTTGAGGGTGGAAAAGCGTTTGTAAACCGGAATGCAGGTTTTGAGCCTGAGAATTTTGAGCCTCTGGACCTCAAACCCCTTCAAGCTCTACGTATGCTGGTCAGTGAAAGCCAGATTGCGGCTCCCGAAGGCGTTCCGGCGCAATCCGCCGGTCTTTACGGCTATCTGGGTTACGATATGGTGCGCCATATGGAGGAGTTACCGGACACCAACCCGGACGAGCTTTCCACCCCTGACACAATTCTTATCCGTCCCTCGCTGCTGGCGGTGTTCGACACCCTCAAGGACGAACTCTATATCACCGCCCCGGTCTATGCCCGTGAGGGGGTGAGCGCCAAACAAGCCTATGAAGCGGCACAAAACCGCATAGACGACGCGCTGGCCCGCCTTGCGCGCGCTTTGCCCCTGCAAGGTCTGGAGCAGGATGTCGGCGAGATTGCTGTGACCAGCAATACTTCTGAAGGGGAGTATTTTGCCATGGTCGAGCGGGCAAAGGAATATATCACCGCCGGGGATATTTTTCAGGTGGTGCTAAGCCAGCGTTTTTCCGCCGACTTCCCCCTGCCCCCGATGGCGCTCTACAGGGCGCTTCGGCGCACCAACCCCTCCCCCTATATGTATTTTCTGGACTTCGGAGAATTTTCCGTTGCCGGTTCAAGCCCGGAAATTCTCGTACGGGTCGACAAGGGCGAAGTCACCATCCGCCCCATTGCCGGCACCCGCAAGCGCGGCGCAACACCTGAACGCGACCGGGAGATGGCCGAAGAACTGATAAACGACCCCAAGGAATTGGCCGAGCATCTGATGCTGCTCGATCTGGGCCGCAATGATGTGGGGCGGGTGGCAAAAATCGGCACTGTTGAAGTCACCGACAGCTTTTTCCTTGAATATTATTCTCACGTCATGCACATCGTTTCCAACGTGGTCGGACAACTGGACGACAAACGCTTTGACTATGTGGATGCCTTGAGCGCGGGGTTTCCCGCCGGAACCGTGTCCGGCGCTCCAAAAGTCCGGGCCATGGAGATTATCGACGAATTGGAAAAATCCCGCCGTGGCGTTTACGGGGGCTGCGTGGGCTATTTTGGCGCTGACGGCTATATGGACACCTGCATCGTTTTGCGCACCGCCATTTTGAAAGACGGCAAACTCCATGTGCAGGCGGGGGCCGGAATTGTCGCGGACTCCAGGCCTGAGCTCGAACAACTGGAGTGCCACAACAAATCACGTGCCCTGTTCAGCGCTGCCGAAGAGGCTTTACGCTTTGCCGGGCAGTCACGGGTCGGGCAATGATGGATATTCTGGTCATCGACAACTATGACAGTTTCACCTACAATCTGGTGCACCTGCTGGGCGGGCTGGGAGCAAACCCGACGGTCAGGCGCAACGACAAGATTGCCCTTGAAGAAATTGCAGCACTGGCCCCGGAGGCGATTGTTTTGTCGCCCGGCCCCTGCACCCCCACAGAAGCGGGCATTTGCCTTGAACTGGTGAAGAAGTTCCATGGCCAAACACCAATTTTTGGCGTCTGCCTGGGGCTGCAATCCATTGCCCAGGCCTTTGGCGGCGACATTGTTGCCTCCCCAACCCTGATGCATGGCAAGGTTTCAGCAATCTCCCATACCGCCACCGGTGTTTTTGCCTCGATCGAAAGCCCGTTTGAAGCGACCCGCTATCATTCGCTTTGTGTTGCCCGCGAAAATTTTTCCCAGGACTTTGAAATCACCGCACGCACTGAGGATGGTGTAATCATGGGACTGGCCCACAGACATGGCCCGACCCACGGTGTACAATTCCATCCCGAAAGCATTGCCTCAAAAAATGGTGACAAGTTGATGAAAAACTTTCTTTATATTGCCCAAAAATTCAACGATTCGCAAAACTAGCACGACAGGAACTTCTTCATGGATATCAAATCCGTTCTTGGAACGCTGAGTTCTGGTGCTGACCTTACAGCCGAACAGATGCGCGCTGCCATGACAACCATCATGGAAGGAAAGGCCACCCCTTCCCAGACTGGTGCATTTCTGATGGGACTTCGCATGAAAGGCGAAACCGTCAGCGAGATTGCCAGTGCGGTAGCGATATTGCGCGAAAAAATGGTGCCTGTCGAAGCGCCTGTGAATGCCATGGACATTGTGGGCACCGGAGGCGATGGCGCTGGTACTTATAATATCTCCACCGCCAGCGCGCTGGTGGTTGCGGCATCCGGGGTGCCGGTGGCCAAACATGGCAACAAGGCACTTTCTTCAAAATCCGGCTCCTCCGAGGCATTGCAGGCGCTTGGGGTGAAACTCGACCTTGACCCGGCGGGGGTGTCGCGCTGCATCAGCGAAGCCGGTATTGGCTTCATGTTTGCGCCCAACCATCACCCGGCCATGCGCCATGTGGGCCCCACACGCGCCGAAATGGGCGTGCGCACCATGTTCAATCTGCTCGGTCCCCAGTCCAACCCCGCAGGCGTCACGCGCTACCTGCTGGGGGTGTTTTCCCGTGAGTGGGTCGAGCCGGTGGCTGCCGCCCTGCTCGAAAACGGCGCGACTTCGGCCTGGGTCGTGCATGGCTCGGACGGATTGGACGAAATCACCACCACCGGAAAGACCTTTGTCACCGCCGTTGAAAACGGCACCTTGCGGAGTTTTGAGATTTCTCCTCAGGAGGCTGGATTGGCAGTCGCCAACCCGGCCGACCTGGCTGGCGGCGACCCGGACCAGAATGCAAAAGCCATTCTTGCGCTTCTTGATGGAGAGCAAGGCGCATACCGTGATATCGTGCTGATGAATGCGGGCGCCGCTCTTGTGGTTGCAGGAAAGGCCGCCAGCCTGAAGCGTGGAGCAATTCAGGCCGCAGAACTCATCGACAGCGGTCAGGCACGTCAGGCGCTGGACCGGCTGGTCACTGTCTCCAACGGGTAAGTCAGATGAACGATATTTTGAGCAAAATTTTTGCCTACAAGCGCGACGAGGTCGATGCCGCCAAATCCGCTGTTTCGTGGGAGGAGATTGTCGCCCGCGCCGGGGACGCTTCCCCGCCCCGCCCCTTCAGACAGGCTTTGCGTGATAAATTGGCCGCAGGAAAAACCGGACTTATTGCAGAAGTAAAAAAAGCCAGCCCCTCCAAGGGCCTCATTCGTGATGAGTTCAACCCGCATGAAATCGCGCTGGCCTACCAGCAAGGGGGCGCTGCCTGCCTTTCGGTTCTGACCGATGGGCCATCATTTCAGGGCGCACCCGAGTTTCTGGTCGAAGCGCGCGGGGCGACCAGCCTGCCAACCCTGCGCAAGGACTTCATGCTGGAAACCTATCAGGTGGTCGAGGCACGAAGCTGGGGGGCGGATTGCATCCTCATCATTCTTGCCGGGGTCGGTGATGATACAGCGCGGTTTTTGCTCGATGCGGCAAAGGAGTGGGAGATGGATGCGCTGGTCGAGGTCCATAACCGGGCCGAGATGGACCGGGCGCTCGCCCTTGAAGCTGACATGATTGGCATCAACAACCGCAACCTGCGTACCTTCGAAACTAACCTTGAAACCAGCGTCAACCTTGCCGCCGGTCTGCCCGGCGACATCTTGCTCATCTCCGAGAGCGGCATTGCAGACCATGCCCACATCTGCGACCTGAGACAGCGCGCAGGCATCAACGCCTTTCTGGTTGGCGAAAGCCTGATGCGACAAAGGGATGTCAGAGCCGCAACCATCGCCCTTCTTGGTGGCGTGGAGGCTGAGTAGATGGCAGAGCGCAACACCCCCCTCACCCACCTCAACCGGCGCGGCGAAGCCCATATGGTCGATGTGGGGAACAAGGCCATCACGAAAAGGCGCGCAGTCGCCCAGGCGGTACTGAGCGGCAAGGCTGAGACCATAACCACCATAATGGCGGATGGGCTTAAAAAAGGCGATGCCCTGGCCACAGCCCGCATCGCCGGGATTATGGGGGCCAAAAAAACCAGCGAGCTTATCCCCCTGTGCCACCCAATATCGCTCAGCCATGTGGAAGTGAATATTTCGCAGGAGGGGGAAAACAGCATTCTGGTTGTCGCCATCGCGGAAACCACCGGCCAGACCGGGGTTGAAATGGAAGCCTTAAGCGCCGCTGCCACCGCCTCACTGACCCTTTACGACATGGCCAAGGCGATTGACCGTGCCATGGTGATTTCAAACCTTTGCCTGCAAGAAAAATCCGGCGGCAAGTCCGGCGACTTCAAGCGAAAGGACGATGTTTGATGCTCAATTTTGATGAAGCACTGGCGCGCATACTTGAGCAGGTCACAACACTTGGAACCGAGAATATCGACATTGGCAACGCCCTGAACCGGGTGCTGGCCGAACCTGTTTTTGCCCGAACTGACCAACCCCCGTTTGATGGCTCGGCCATGGATGGCTATGCGGTGCAAAGCGGAGACGTTCATCCCGGCGCGGTTCTGATGCAAATCGGAGAATCCCAGGCTGGCGCTGGATTTAACGGCACGCTCAGCCCCGGCCAGTGTATCCGCATCTTTACCGGTGCACCGCTGCCCGAGGGCGCCGATGCGGTGGTGATGCAGGAAGTCACTTCGGCAGATGGCAATCAGATTACGTTTGAAAAAATGGTATTGCCAGGCCAGAATGTGCGCCCCCGAGGACAGGATTTCTCTCAAGGGGCAGAGCTTGCGACCTCCGGCACTGCACTGAGCCCGGCCCATATCGCCCTCATCGCCGCTGGAAATGTTCCTGAAATTGAGGTGTTCAAACGTCCCGCAATCGGCCTGCTGGCAACGGGCGATGAACTCAAACCTCCCGGCAGTGAATTGACCCCCGGTCAGATTGTGGGCTCCAACAGCTTTGCCCTGAACGCCCTCTTTTCGCCCTTTGCCAGCCGGATTCTGCATCTGGACAACGCCCCGGACAGCGAAGAACAATTGCGTGCCCTCTTTCAAAAAGCACTGGATGGGCCGGCGGACATCATCATTTCCACCGGCGGGGCCAGTGTTGGCGACCATGACCTGGTGCTGCCGGTTCTCAAATCTCTCGGTGTCACCGTTGACTTCTGGAAAATCGCCATGCGCCCGGGCAAGCCGGTCATGTTCGGCAGGTATGAAAACAAGCTGTTTTTTGCCCTGCCCGGCAATCCGGTTTCAGCTTATGTGACCGCCATAACGCTGGTTCTTCCGGCCATCCGTGCCGCTTGCGGTTTTGCCTCCCCCTCAAACAAAACCCTGCGCCTGCCGCTAGCCGCCCCCCTGAGCGCCAACGGACCCCGCCGCCATTTCATGCGCTGCACCATTGAAACAGGCGAAGGCATAAGCTCCTCCGTGCACCCCATATTACAGACCGACAGCTCGCACCTGTCCTCACTCGCCGCAGCCAATGGTTTACTTATCGTGGACGAAAATACTCAAGCCCTTCAGGTCGGCCAGCTTGTTGAGGTAATTCTGATCTGAACAGCGTTATAGGGCAGCCAGATAGTCATTATAGGTTTTACCCCGCTCGTAGGCAAACACCTCTGCACACTCCCGGAACCGTACAATCCTGTCGATTCGAAACACTCTGAAATCATTGCGCAATTCGCACCAGGCAGTGCATGTCCATGCGGTGCCCCAATATTCGCATTGTAACGGTCTGATGCGCCTCGTGCTCGCTTCATCACCAAGTGACATATAGTCAATTTCAACAAGTTTGCGCTCAATGACCGCCCGCCTCAGAGCAGCCAGACAACCAGGTTCAAGATTGGCGCCGGGAACATAGATAGAAATATCATGTAAATGATTGCATCCCCGCCGGTCGCTTGGCACAACGGCATCAACCTTTATCAAGAGCCGTTTTGCCGCCTCCCGCAAATCCCCGTCTGCGGCCTGCTGAACAATTCCCATGCCAAGCTGTAATGCGGCCAGCTCATTGCGCGTCAGGGTCAGTGGCGGCAGAAATATGGGCTCACGCAGGATATATCCAACCCCCCGCTCCCCTTCGATAGGCACCCCCGATGCAATCAGCGTATCGATGTCCCGATATATTGTTCTCAGAGATACTTCCAGTTTTTCAGCAATATCGCGCCCGCGGCAGAGTTTTCCGCCGCGGAACATTTGCAAAATCTCAAACAGGCGATCAGTTCTGCGCATCTACCCCACAGAAACATAGAGCCTGTTATGGCTCATCTTTGCACCCGGTCCGTCAATTGCCTCCATCATCGGTTTCAGGCTTTCTTTTTTCATGAACGCCTCGGAAGCAACCTTTGCGTGCTCAAGAGTTTCCCATTCGATATGCTCAAGCCATGTGCCATCTTCACTCTCAGAAAGCCGGCGGGCGATAAAGCCGGGCATTTTACTGACAAATTCACTGGAAGCCGGCACGGTTTTCAAAAACGCCTCACGACTGACCCCTTGAGCCAGTCGGAATGTGACAACTTCAATAATCCGGTTGGTCATGGATATTTTATCCTTTTCTGGTGTTTGACCAGCCAAAGCTAACGCCCCCCAACTGACAAGTGTCTGTCAGTTGGGTGCATACTCTACGCTGCTGTCCACCAGATGATCAAGCAAGAGCGCCATTACTCCCGCTCTCGGGAAGAAGCAGGATCGGATAAATCTTCAAGAACCGCAAAGACAGTGTTAGGATTCGTGACCTAGTGCGCCGTCAGCACCGGCAAGGGAGACTTGCCCAGTATATGGCGGGTTACTCCGCCAAGAACCCACTGGCGAATGCGCGAATGACCATAGCTTCCCATCACCACCATGTTCGCTCCTGATTTTTCCGCCTCGTTGAGCAGTGCTTCGGCCACATTGTCCCAGCCCGTAAGATGTTTGAGCTCCACATTGCAGTTGTGCCGTGATAAGTGCCGGGCAATGTCCGCCCCCGGTTCCTTGCCAAACTGTTCGGGCGCGCCCCCCTCATCAACCATCGCGACAATAACCTTGTCGGCCATTTTCAGAAACGGCATGGCTTCTGATACCGCACGGGCTGATTCCTTTGTGCTGCTCCAGGCGACAAGCACGGTTTTCATGCCGTTTTTTGGCGGGGAACTGTTTTCAGGCGCAATAAGCACGCCCCCCGAAGAGCCAAAAATCAGCGCTTCGGTCAATTCGGAAAGCTCGGCATTCTTGCCATAGGGTTGGGCCACGACAAACAGGTCAGCACTGCGGCTTTCAGCGCACAGGGCTTCAATGGCCTCACCCATATAGACATCGTATCGTCGCAATTCATGGGAGACACCACTAAGTTTTTCCATGCGCTCCTTGAGGTCCTGGGCGACCTTGTCCCCGGTGGCAAGGGTTGCCCCCTGCGGGTCGGCCAGTATCGGAGCGGTGCCGAACCCGGCATAACCGACGGCCAGCGGCACACGGGCAATGTTAAGATAAATCCCGGTTAGAAAAGCGTCATGGGCACGGCAGATCGCCTCTGCATGGACAAGACGCCCCTCATCGCCCTCTGTGCCATTCAGGTGGACCAGAATATCCTTGAACATGTCGAAAAACCTCCAGATTGTAACATTGAGAAACACTGGAACCGCGCTCCGCTCAGCGCGATACCAATGAAACACAGCCGCTCGATTTCTACGTTGATACAGGTCAAACTGGATTTTGGTAAGCATTTTTTCAGCTTGGCCTTGCAGAACATAACTGGAACAATTATCGTTGTTCAGTTTTTGTTCTGATTCGCCCTCAAAACCGGGCGCAACCCATGAGGTCTCCCATGCTGACCCGCAAACAACACGAGCTTTTAATGTTCATCCACGAGCGGATGAAAGAAAGTGGCATTCCACCATCATTTGATGAAATGAAGGAAGCCCTCGACCTGAAATCGAAATCAGGCATTCACCGCCTGATTACCGCTCTGGAGGAGCGCGGATTTATCCGCCGCCTGCCCAACCGGGCCCGCGCACTTGAAGTGGTGCGCCTGCCCGATTCCATGAACCCCTCTCTTGGCGGGGTGAAATCGCGCTTTCAGCCCAGTGTTATTGAAGGGAACCTTGGCAAGGTTGCCAAGCCGACAGTCCACCAGGATAATTCTTCCAGTGCCACCCAACCTGTTTCCGTTCCGGTCATGGGGCGCATTGCGGCGGGCACACCAATTGAAGCCATCCAAAATCACTCGCACACGGTTACAGTCCCCCCTGAAATGCTCGGGGCGGGGGAACATTTCGCCCTTGAGGTAAGGGGCGATTCCATGATTGACGCAGGGATTTTTGATGGTGACACCGTGCTCATCCACAAACAGCCAACCGCCAGCAATGGCGAGATAGTCGTTGCGCTCGTGGACGACGAGGAGGCAACGCTGAAGCGCCTGCGTCGCAAAGGCAATTCCATCGCCCTTGAAGCAGCCAACCCTGCCTATGAAACACGCATCTTCGGGCCGGAACGCGTTGCTGTTCAGGGCAAGCTTGTAGGCCTGTTGCGCAAATACTAGGTCAGGGCCCTAAGGCGCTTTATATCCTGAAAGCATCAAGCCGGGAACCGATCAGTCTTTTCCCCTGCCCACACGCAAAGCCAGCGCGGCTTCCATGAACGTGTCCAGATCACCATCGAGCACGTCATTTGGCGCTGTATTTTCGATATTGGTACGCAAGTCCTTGACCAGCTGATAGGGCTGCAAAACATAAGATCTGATCTGATGCCCCCAGCCGATTTCTGACTTAGTGGCAGCTTCACTGTTAGCAGCCTCTTCGCGTTTTTGCAGTTCATCCTCATAGAGGCGTGCTCTGAGCATCTGCCAGGCGGTGGCCTTGTTTTTATGTTGGGAGCGGTCATTCTGGCACTGAACAACAATGCCTGTGGCAAGATGGGTAATGCGCACGGCACTGTCGGTAGTATTGACATGCTGCCCCCCAGCACCCGAAGCGCGGTAAGTGTCAATGCGCACGTCTGATTCAGAGACCTCGATCTCGATAGACTCATCAATCACCGGATAAACCCAGACACTGGAAAAGCTGGTGTGCCGACGTGCCTGAGAATCAAAAGGGGAGATTCGCACCAGGCGATGCACACCGCTTTCAGTCTTGAGCCAGCCATAGGCATTGTGCCCTTTAACAAGCAGAGTTGCCGATTTAATGCCTGCCTCTTCGCCCGAATGATATTCAATCATTTCAACCTTGAATTTGCGTCGTTCAGCCCAGCGCTGATACATGCGCAGCAGCATCAGGGCCCAATCCTGACTTTCCGTGCCCCCGGCGCCAGAGTGCACCTCAACATAACAATCGTTTGCGTCAGCCTCGCCAGACAAAAGAGTTTCTATCTGAAGACGCGCAGCTTCTTTTTGCAGTTCCCCAAGAGCGGCTTCTGCCTCGCTGATGACTTCAGAGTCATCCTCCTCTTCGCCCATGGCAATAAGATCCACATTGTCACTCAGGCTGGTTTGCAGCCTGTTGACGGTCTCAATCTGGCTTTCAAGCAACTGCCGGTCGCGCATGACGGCCTGGGCCGCTTCAGGCTTGTCCCAAAGATCGGGTGCCTCGGCAGCGGCGTTCAACTCATCAAGCCGGGATTGCGCTGTATCCCAGTCAAAGATGCCTCCTCAGCAGTGTGATTGCCTGCTTGATTTCACCAACAATGTGTTCGATTTCACTTCGCATGAATTTTGTCCGCTGAACTGCTCGCAGGTGATTTATCAGAGCGCTGACAGGCGCTCAAGCTAGGAATGGGCTTTCCCTCGGCCAACCTTTGTCACAGGCTCTAAAACAAGCCGCCGCGCCCGGCATTAAAGTCCACATTGCCCCCTTCAATATTAAGGAAGGCATCTGAATCAACACCTATAACCGAGGTGATAAGGTTTGGTCCCGTGCCGGGTTTGAAGCCTTCCAATATGGCTTCACTGCCCGCAATGGCCTTGACCCCGGTTGCCGGGTCAATCCAGACCTGAGTCATGCCTCCGGGCATGGAAAAGGGAGTTGGGGGCGAACCAACAAGGGCGGCCTGCATAAAGTCGGTAAAGATCGGCGCCGCAAGCTCCCCCCCCGTCGCGGAGCGGCCCATGCTGGCCGGCGTGTCAAATCCGACATAAACCCCAACAGCCAGTTCAGGTGTAAAGCCCACAAACCAGGCATCCTTATAATTGGACGAGGTGCCGGTTTTTCCCGCAACCGGACGGTTGAGCGCACGCACTGAGCGCGCTGTGCCCCGTTCCACTACCCCCTCCATCATTGATGTGATCTGATAGGCGGTCATGGGATCAAGAACCTGCTGGCGGTTGTCGATAATCAGCGGTTCGGGCTGATTGTCCCAATTCTGGGCGCTGCAACCATCACATAAACGCTCATCATGCTTGAATATGGTGTTTCCGAAACGATCCTGAATGCGATCAATTAACGTGGGTACAATGCGACGCCCGCCATTGGCAATTGTGGCAAACGCCGAGGTCATGCGCATGTCGGTGGTCTCGCCTGATCCCAGTGACATGGCCAGCACCGGCAGCAGGTCATCATACAGACCAAACATTTTAGCGTATTCGGCAACCATGGGCATGCCGATATCCTGGGCAAGACGCACAGTCATGACATTTCGCGAACGCTCGATGCCACGTCTCAGCGTCTGAGGCCCATAGAACTGATCCGTATAGTTTTCCGGGCGCCAGCGCGAACCATCATTGTTGATGATTTCGAGCGGCGCATCAAGCACTACCGAGGCCGGGGTGTAGCCATTATCAAGGGCCGCCGCATAAACGATCGGCTTGAATGACGAGCCGGGCTGGCGTAGCGCCTGCGTTGCCCGATTAAACTCGGATTTGTCAAAAGAAAAACCGCCAACCATGGCCAGAACCCGCCCGGTACGCGGGTCCATTGCCACCAGAGCCCCCTCTACTTCGGGAACCTGCCGCAAAGCATAGATACCGTCCTTGCCGGCAACTGGTTCCACATAAACCACGTCCCCAACCTCAAGAATCCGGCTCAGCCTTGGGGCAATCCACGGCATTTCTGCGCCGGGAACCTGCCCCACAATCCTCTCCGCACTAGGACCGCTATCCTTGGCGGGGGTGGGCCGGAGGCCAATTTTTGCAAGATTGTCCTCCATTTCAAGCACGACCGCAAGCCGCCATTCGGGCACATCAGAAAGCGGATCAATTTCAAACAGGGGCTCGCCCCAGTCCTCACCCAATTCAATCTTGGCTACCGGATCGCGAAAGCCCTTTGACTGATCATAGCCAATCAGCCCGGCCATCAGCGCCCGGCGCGCTTCGCGCTGCATGCGCGGGTCCAGGGTGGTGCGCACGGAAAGCCCGCCCCCATAGAGCTGATCTTCCCCGTAACGCTCAAGCAGCTCGCGGCGTACCTCCTCTGTAAAATATTCAGCAGAGTAGAGGCGGACACCACCCCGGCGGGGGACAACATCAAGGCTGTCGAGCTTGGCGGATTCTGCCACCTCGGCGGAAATATACCCCTCATCCCGCATCCGGTTGATGACGGTATTGCGCCGGGCAATAGCCGCTTTGGGGCGGCGGAAGGGCTGGTAGTTGGCGGGCCCCTTTGGCAGACCTGCGAGATAGGCGGCCTCGGAAACCGTCAGCTCATAGAGTGCCTTGTCAAAATAATTCATGGCAGCGGCGGCAATGCCGTAGGAATTGAAGCCGAAGAAAATTTCATTCAGATAGAGTTCAAGGATTTTTTCCTTGGAAAAGGTGGCCTCAATCTTGAGCGCCAGAAGCGCCTCGCGAATTTTTCTGTCCCAGGTCTGCTCGCTTGTCAGCAGAAAGTTTTTGGCGACCTGCTGGGTAATTGTGGAAGCCCCCACCAATGGGCCGCCGCCGCCTTCAATCAGGCGCAGGATATTATCACGCACCGCCCGCATGACACCATCAAATGCAATGCCGCCATGGGTGAAAAAATCTTTGTCCTCAATGGAAATAAAGGCCTGCACTACCAGCGGCGGTACGGTTTCTATAGGTTGGAACAGCCGCCGTTCCCTGGCAAACTCTGCCAGCAAAGTGCCATCGGCCGCGTGCACGCGAGTGGTAATATCGGGCGTATAATCCCGTAGTACGTTGTAATCTGGCAGGTCCTGAGAAATTGACCAAACCATGTAGCCAACGACTGCCACTGCACCCAGACCAAGAAAAAGCCCAAAACCAAACAACCAACCAAGCAATCGCAACATCAGGCAGGCACCCTATTCTTTCCCGATTCAGATATGTTATATCGGACAATTTGCTCTAGATAGCAAAAGCGGGGCAAAAATGTGAACACTTTCCGGTGCGCTCCATGCCCACATGCACCCTTGGCTCACCTCTTGCTCAAATTCGTTATTGGCCAAAATATTGCGCGATTCCCCGGGCCACTGCCTCCGCCGCCCGGTCTCGCCAGCGCGGCGAAATCAGGTTCTCCGCATCAGCGGCGTTGGAGAGGAAACCCAGTTCAAGCAATATCGAGGGCACATCGGGGGATTGCAGAACAAAAAAGTCTGCTCTGCGCAAGGGAAACCTGCGCACCCTTACACTGGGCTTGAGTTGATCAACAATAAAACTGGCGGCAATAAAGGACTGCCTGCGCATTTCGCGCCGCATCAGATCTACCAGAATATTTACTACAGCGGGTTCAGCCTCGGGAAGCTCATAACCAGCCAGCAGGTCCACCTTGTTTTCCTGCTCTGCCAGCACCTTGTCCAGCACGTCAGTGGCCTGCTCGTCGCGGGTATAGACGCTGGCCCCGCGAATTGCGGGGTCTTCAAATGTGTCCGCGTGGATTGAAATGAACAGATCGGCCTTGTTGTCCCGGGCCAGTTGCACCCTTTGTTCAAGCAGCACAAACCGGTCCCCGTCCCGGCTCAGAGCCACATCAAAACGTCCGGTGGCGATTAGCAATTCCTGAAGCTTCCTGGCGAAAGCAAGAGTTATGGTTTTTTCCTGAATACCGTTGGGTGTTTCGGCACCACCATCATTTCCTCCATGGCCTGGATCAATAAGGATCAGCGGTCGGGTCTCGGCCGCAACCAGCGTTGTGCCTGGCTCGCTTGAGGGGTGTTCGGGTGCAGTTTCCCCTCCCCCTTTTTCCGTATTTGCCAGATCCTGTGCTGCACGCTCGAAAAACGCCTGCGGCGTTTCAGCAATCAGGTCAACCACCAGGCGGGCCGGTTGCTCGTCAAACGGCTCCAGCACATAGGCCTGCTGCACCTGCATCGGTGCGGACAGAAATAAAGTGGTGCGCACCCGATCGGCCCCGAGCTGTTCCAGATTGTAACTGGAGATCATCCCGTCCCCGACAGGAAATCCGCCCTCTTCGATTTTAAGGCCCTTAACCCGCACATCCACAGCTATAGCCATGGGATCGGCAAGAGAAACAAACGAGAACGCGCTCACCTCTTCAAGGTCCACCACAAGACGAGCCCGGACATCAGTGCTGGACACGCGTACCGCCAAAACCTCTGGAAGCTCAGCAACACCTGCCGCGTTACCGGCCTCTTGAGCCCGTGCCGACACAAGCATAAGACCAAGAACCAGGGCAAGCAGAGGTAGCAGATTGAAAATTCGCAGCATATTTCGTGCGTCTTTCATTACAACAACGCCAACAAAGCTCTTGTTTTCTGATTCGTTGATCTCTGCCTGCCCGTGGCAGTGTTTTACAGAAGAAGAGCCCGGTGCAAAACTACTCGCAGGAGAAAATGTTTCAAATCTGTCTATCGCTGGCATCAGGCGGCATTTCAAGAGTTTTTTCCACCTGCCCCCACAAAACTGGCATATGGATTGGCCCGCGTGGTGA
The DNA here is from genome assembly GCA_026981645.1 of Hyphomicrobiales bacterium. GTDB lineage: Bacteria > Pseudomonadota > Alphaproteobacteria > Rhizobiales > Devosiaceae > DROE01. Next base: position 56,824 of record JALSII010000036.1, read on the forward strand.
CTTTTTTGTTGCCAAACCGCCGGCCTGTCCCTAAAGCGCTAGTTGAGGGCTACTTGCGAATGGCTTTTTCTGCCCCGGCACCTTGAGTTTTTAGTTTATGAGAGGGCGCGCGCAGCAAAAGCGACCGGGAAATTATGACCCCGGGAGATACCGCTCTGGCGGGACGCGACTTGAAACGGGTCAATCCAGAACACACATAGCACCTCGTGACAGGAATTTCGGCTCTTTTTCACGAGCCGGTGATGTGGGGCGTTTTGAAAACATGATCCCCCATCCGAATGAAAGAGGACAAATGCGCGGATTACCGACACACAAGGCACTCACGCCGACAGGCTCGACAGTGTTGCGCCTTTGTGCGGACTTCGCCAGACCTCACAAACACATCGGTGCCTCTGGCACTTTTTTTTCCAAACCATACGCCTCGCATGGCGCATTGAAGCAGAGTCACTTCTCCCGGCCGATCTTCAATTGCGCGCGAGCGCGCGGAGTTAAACTTAATGGCTACCAAACGTATGCTGGTGGATGCCAGCCACCCCGAAGAAACACGAATTGTTGTAACTAGCGGAAACAAACTAGAAGAATTTGATTTTGAATCTGCAAACAGACGCCAACTGCGCGGCAACATCTATCTCGCAAAAGTCACGCGGGTAGAACCCTCCTTGCAGGCTGCTTTTGTGGACTATGGCGGCAACCGCCACGGTTTTCTGGCTTTTTCTGAAATTCACCCTGACTATTATCAGATACCGGCCGCCGACAGAGAGGCGCTTTTGCGCGCCGAAGCCGAAGCCAATGCAGCTCGTGCTGAAATGGAGGCCGAGGCCAACGCCCTTGACCCTGAGGCCGGCGAAACAGAAACTCCTGACGAGGATTCTGACGACACTATTGAAGCTGACGCATTCGAGGGTGCCGAACCTGACAACGCCGATGCTGCGGAAGAGGACATCGCCTCCGATGGGCTCGAAGAGGACGAAAACTTTGACGACCTGGGTGGAGGCGAAGGCGAAGACCTGCTTGAGCAGCGCCGCAAACTGACACGCCGCTACAAGATTCAGGAAGTCATCAAGCGCCGACAGGTATTGCTGGTACAGGTTGTCAAGGAAGAGCGGGGCAACAAGGGCGCCGCACTGACCACTTACCTGTCCCTGGCCGGACGCTATTCGGTGCTGATGCCAAACACCGCCCGTGGCGGCGGCATCTCGCGCAAAATCACTTCCGCCTCTGACCGCAAACGCCTCAAACAGATTGCCGGGGATCTCAAGGTTCCATCTGGCATGGGCGTTATTCTGCGCACAGCCGGTGCCTCGCGTACCAAGGCCGAAATCAAACGCGACTTTGAATACCTCTCCCGCTTGTGGGAGAACGTGCGTGAACTGACCATGAAGTCATCAGCCCCTTCCCTCGTCTATGAGGAGGGAAGTCTTATAAAGCGGACCATTCGCGATCTTTATAACAAGGATATCAGCGAAGTTCTGGTCGCAGGCGATGCCGCTTATCGCGAAGCCAAGGACTTCATGCGCCTGATCATGCCCTCCCACACCAAAAGCGTGCAGGCCTACAAAGAAGACCAGCATATTTTCACCCGCTTTAGCGTAGAATCCCAACTTGACTCCATGTTCTCGCCTCAGGTTACTCTGCCTTCGGGGGGCTATCTGGTAATCAACCCCACCGAAGCGCTGGTCTCTGTCGATGTAAACTCGGGCCGGGCCACAAAAGAGCATAATATCGAAGCCACAGCACTACAGACCAATCTTGAAGCCGCCGATGAGCTGGCCCGCCAACTCCGCCTGCGCGACCTTGCCGGGCTGATTGTTATTGACTTTATAGACATGACCGAGCGGCGCTCTATCCGCAATGTTGAAAAACGCATGAAGGATGCGCTCAAAAACGACCGTGCACGCATCCAGGTCGGCCGTATTTCCCATTTTGGACTGCTGGAAATGAGCCGCCAGCGCATGCGCTTTGGTGTGCTGGAAAGCTCAACGAGCGCCTGCCCTACCTGCGAGGGTACGGGAATTGTGCGTTCGGTGGAAAGCTCGGCCATCATGGTAATGAGGGCAATTGAGGACCATGTTGTACGCCGTTCCGGCCAGAGCGTTGAGGTGCGCATGCCCTCGGACGTGGCCCTTTATATCCTGAACGCCAAACGGGCGCTGCTGATTGATCTGGAAAAGCGACTCAATCTGATCATCACCATCTCTACCGACAATACCCTCTCCGGCAGCCAGTTCGTCATTGATCGCAGTTCGGCACGTCCGGCGCAGATTGCCACCAATAATGGCGTTGTGAGTATGGAAAACACCCAGATCGCAGAAGAGACAGGCGCTGACTCGGACGAGGCAGAGATCACCGAGCCGGAAAGCACCGAACGCCAGCCCCGCAAACGCCGCAGGCGCCGCTCCACCGGTTCAAACAATACCAACGCCGTAAAATCATCAGATAATACCGACTCAGGCGAAAGCAGCGAGCAGTCAGCCCAATCCGAGGAAACCCCTGGCAATGGTGAGCAGGAAGATCAGCCCCGCAAACGCCGCCGCCGCGGTCGCCGCGGTGGACGGCGCAATCGTCGCAATCCCGCTGTCGAGGCCGAAACCGCAGGAGCAGAAGTCGCAAGCCAAAACGCAGATCAGGGCACAGGTAATGCCACCAAATCAGCTGGCATGCCCCTGGACGCACCCGTGAATGAGGCAGGCCCGGACACATCTCACGACCAACAAAATGATGCGCAAACACATACTGCTGAAGAAAGCACCCCAACAGCGGCTTCCCTCAAGGATGTCCCCGCGGGTGAAGTCAGCGATGACGAACCCAAAAAACCAGCCCGAAAACGCACGCGCAGAACGGGTTCCGGGAGGGGGAAAGCGCAGAAGTCAGAGGCAGATGGCACTGACAAGGATGCTACGGAAACTGAACAACCAGCCATTGCCACCCAAACCATTCCACATGCCTCCGATGAAAAACCTGCTATACTGGAGACCCCTCAAAGTAATGGTGCAGAACGCCCGCCCCGGAAAAGAAAACCCTTGGCCGAAGAAGGCGTGATTGTGACAAGTTCGGACGATACGGAAGCTGAAAAGCCCAAGCGCCGGGGTTGGTGGTCGCTAAAATAGGCGGGTTCCCATTGCAGGCACCTGACAAATCAGCCGGGCTTCAGAGCTCGGCTTTTTTGCGTCAACAGAGCAGCCATCATCCTTTAGCCAAACAATAGCCTTGATAAAGCCTGATATGATCATGGCATTGTTCAAAATCCTCAAACACTTCTCACTAGGGCTACTTTCATGCGCCAATCCACTTTTCTGAAACTCTCGCTCAGACATTTGTATGCCGCTCTTGTTGTTCTGGTATTTCTGAACACTCAGCCAGTGGCGGCCCAACAAATCAGCATCATCCGGGACGCCGAGGTGGAGCGTCTCATCCGCGATCTTGCCGACCCTTTGTTGCAGGCTGCCGGAATTGGCAACACTAATAGACGTATATACATAGTCGCCGACCGGCGTTTCAACGCGTTTGTGGTTGAAAGTGGCGCCATATTCATAAATTACGGCACCATCCTTGAAGCAAAAACACCAAATGCTCTGCGTGCGGTCCTCGCCCACGAAATCGGCCACCTCGCCGGGGGACATCTGGCGCGCATTCGCGAACGGATTGAAACCACGGGACGTCTGCAGGCAATCGCTATGGTGCTTGGAATGGGAGCAATGGCCGCCGGGTCTGCAGGTGGTGTTTCAGAAATCGGTGGCATGGCAAGCGCCTTCATTCTGGCAGCGCAGTCAGCCGGTGTAAACTCGCTGATGGCCTTCCGTCGCACCGAAGAAAGCGCTGCTGATGCATCGGCCCTGACCTATCTGGAGCGGGCAGGCTATTCGCCAAAGGGCATGGTCGATGTCCTTGAGTTGCTCAGCTCCAGTCAAAGCACCATGGCCGGCGCCTCGCCCTATCTGCGCTCCCACCCCGAGCCTGCTGAACGACTTGAGCGGGTTGAAACTGTTGCAAGGGCCAGTGCCGCATGGAACCGTGCAGACAGCCGCGCGGATATTTTGCAATTTGAACTGGTGCAGGCAAAAATCATCGGCTTTCTGGAAAGCCAGACGACAACGCTAAACCGCTACCCCAATGGCGACACTTCACTTCCCGCCCGTTACGCGCGCATTATCACCGCTTACAGGTCCGGCGCGGCCATTTCCGCTATCCAGCAGATGCCCAGGCTGGTGAATGCTGCGCCTTCCAATGCCTATTTCCATGAGTTGCAGGGACAGATATTGCTTGAAACCGGCAATCCCCAAGAAGCGCTTGCGCCGCTCAAGCGAGCTTTGCAACTGGCCTCCGGGGAAGCCCTCATCCGGCTGGTTTATGGTCTTGCTCTTGTCGAAGCTGGCGGAAACAACAACCTTGAGGAAGCTATACTCCAGCTCAGTCGGGCAACCAGGGAGTTGCCCAACTCAGCACTGGGCTACACGCTTCTGGCCCGCGCCTATGGCGCATTGGGCCGACAGGGCGAGGCCATGCTTGCCGCGGCTGAAGCCGCTTATGCGCGTGGTGACAAGGGAACAGCACTGGGATTGGCCCGGCAGGCTCAAGAAAAGTTGATCGAGGGGTCTCCGGCTTGGCTTCGCGCTGACGATATCTTAAGCTTGATCTAGGCATGTTCGTATTATGGCCGAATCGAGATTCTTTAGAGGAGCTACCCATATGAACCGCACCACGCTGGCCCTTGTCGCCATCGTTGCCCTTCTTGCAGGGTCCCTTGCAACCATGGTTTTTCGTACTGAACCCGTGGCCATGGATGATGCGGCGGTTCGGGCAATCGTTTCCCAGATGCTGGACGAACAGGCCAGGGCCGTCAGTGCCACAGAGGCCGATGAATCTGAAAAAGCGCCCGCTCTGGTTGCAACCATAGATCAGGACATGATCAACCCTATGATTGAAAGCTTCCTGATGGATGATCCCAAAATCCTGCAAAGGGTGTCTGCCGCTCTTCAGGAGCAGTTGCGGGTTGAGGAAATAGCGCAGACTGAAATTGCCCTGGCTTCGTTTGAACCGGAAATCTACGACGACCCGGGCCATGTCGTGCTCGGCAATCCGGACGGTGACGTCACCCTCGTTGAATTTTTTGACTACAATTGCGGGTTCTGCCGTCAGGCCATGCCGGACATGACCCGACTTCTTGATGAAGACCCCAACCTGCGCGTCATTCTCAAAGAGTTCCCGGTTCTCTCCAACGATTCCGTTGCGGCGGCGCGCATCAGCGTTGTGGTCAACGACATTGCACCCGAACTCTATCAGGAATTCCATGAACTATTGTTCACCGCCCGTGGCCAGATTACCGGTGAAGCTGCGCTCAATGCGGCACGCGAGGTGGGCCTGAATCCCGTTACCATCGGCCTGGACGCCAGAAGTGAAGCGGTGACAGCGGTTATCCAGCGCTCCTATGTGCTGGCAGAAGGCCTGGGGATTACCGGCACACCCAGCTATATTATCGGCAACGAAATTCTCCCCGGCGCCGTGGGTTATGAGGCGCTCAAAAGCCGCATCGATAATATGCGGGAGTGCGGGGCCACCATCTGCGACAGCTAGGATCAGGCCCCCTTAAATTCATCCGGTTCTGTTTGAGAAAGAGCGTTCAGATGAAGCAAATCTGCCGCAAAACCATGTCTTTCACCTTTTTGAGTTTGAGCGGCCTCTTTGTTTCAGATGGATGCCATAGCTCAAACCCTTCGGGCGCCACGGGTTTTGCCCCTGAATGCATTGAAGGAGCTTGAAAACCGCTGGGTTTCTGGGCCGGTTCTCCCTTTCAATGCCGTGCGCGTGGGTTTTGCGCTTTGCCTTTTTTGCGCAATTCGTGTACTGGCCTCAGCGCTTGTGATAGATAAGCGGGAAGACAGGCGGAAACATGACCAGAACCATACTCATACTCAACGGTCCAAACCTGAATTTATTGGGCATGCGTGAGCCCAACCTTTATGGTTCGGGCACGCTTGAGGATGTGGAAAAGGATTGTCGGCAGGTTGCCGCGCCGCTGGGGTTGGAAGTGGATTTTCACCAATCCAACCATGAAGGCGAACTGATCGGCTGGATACAGGACGCCCGCGAAAACGCTGTGGGAATAATCATCAATCCCGCCGCCTATTCCCACACTTCTATCGGCATCCCGGACGCTTTGCGGGCGGTGGACCTGCCTGTAATCGAAGTTCATATTTCAAACATCTTTGCACGCGAAAGCTTCCGGCATCATTCTCATGTATCCGCAGTTGCAAACGGAGTGATTTGTGGACTAGGTTTAGCAGGCTATACACTGGCTGTGAGCGCACTTAACGAGTTGATTTAGGGTCACACAAAACACAACCCCGACAATATCCGGCCCGTGCCGGTGGAGTAAAAAAAACATATGTCAAAATCGTCCCCGTCAAACAAAGAGATCGATCAGAATCTGATCAGGACCATTGCTGAGCTTATTAATGAGGCCGACCTTAGCGAAATTGAAATTGAAAAGGACGATTTCCGTGTCCGCGTGACCCGTTCCCGGCCCACCGAAGCACTAACCTATGCCGCTCCTCCGCCTGTTGTGGCGCAGGCCGCCCCTGCAGCACCGGCAGCACCGGCAGGTGCCGGCCCTGCCAGCGTTGTTGAATCCGCACCGACCACTCCTGCCGATGACCTGGCAGCCAACCCCGGCACCCTTCCCTCACCCATGGTTGGCACCACCTACCTCTCGCCTGAACCCGATGCCGACCCGTTCGTGGATGTGGGCTCCAAGGTCAGCGAAGGACAGACGGTAGTCATCGTTGAGGCGATGAAGACCATGAATCAGATACCGGCTCACCGTTCAGGCACAATCACCAAAATTCTGGTGGCAGACGCCCAGCCCGTCGAATATGGCGAACCGCTTGTTGTGATTGAATAGCAGAAAGGACCGATCATGTTTTCCAAGGTCCTGATCGCCAATCGCGGCGAGATTGCACTGAGAATATTGCGCGCCTGCAAAGAGCTTGGTATTCAGACCGTTGCTGTGCATTCGGTCGTCGATGCTGATGCCATGCATGTGCGCTTGGCTGACGAAAGTGTATGCATAGGCCCCAACCCGGCATCTGAAAGCTACCTCAACATCCCCTCCATTCTGGCAGCGTGCGAAATTACCGGCGCTGATGCCGTCCACCCGGGATATGGATTTTTGTCCGAGAACGCCCGCTTTGCCCGCATCCTTGACGAGCATAAAATCAGCTTTATCGGTCCCTCGGCTCATCATATCGAAATTATGGGCGATAAGATCGAAGCCAAAAAAACCGCAATTGAGCTGGGCATCCCTTGCGTGCCAGGCTCTGAAGGGGAAGTTCCCACTCTGGAAGAAGCACGCAAAATCGGTCGCCAGATTGGTTATCCCGTCCTCGTAAAAGCCGCCTCTGGGGGTGGTGGACGCGGTATGAAGCTGGCAAAAACCGATGCGGAAATGGAAAACGCCTGGTCCACTGCGCGCTCAGAATCAAAAGCCGCTTTTGGAGATGATGCGGTCTATATCGAAAAATATCTCACAAAACCGCGGCATATTGAAATTCAGGTTATGGGGGACGGGCGGGGCCATGCTGTGCACCTGGGCGACAGGGATTGCTCACTGCAACGCCGCCACCAGAAAGTATGGGAGGAGGCAACTGCCCCCTCTCTGACTTCTGAACAGCGCAACGAAATCGGCATGATCGTTGCTAACGCCATGAAAAAGATGAAGTATTCCGGTGCTGGCACCATCGAGTTTTTATATGAGGATGGAGAGTTCTATTTTATCGAGATGAACACCCGGCTTCAGGTAGAGCACCCGGTCACAGAACGCATCACCAATGTCGATATTGTTTATGAACAAATCCGCGTGGCGGCTGGTGAGGAGCTCAGCCTCAAGCAGGAAGAAATAACTTTCTGGGGCCATGCGATCGAAATTCGCATCAACGCTGAAGATCCTCACACATTTACACCCTCGCCGGGAAAAATCACCTATTACCACCCTGCGGGCGGAGTTGGGGTACGTGTTGATTCCGCTGTTTATCAGGGCTACACCGTGCCCCCCTATTATGACAGTCTGATCGGCAAACTCATTGCTCACGGGCGGGATCGCAAAGAATGCCTGCAACGTCTGCGCCGGGCGGTGGACGAATTTATTATCGATGGCATCAAGACAACTCTGCCCCTGTTTCAGGACCTTCTGGAACAACCCGACATTATCTCAGGAGACTATGACATTCACTGGTTGGAAAAATATCTGGCCGAACATCATGACTGAGACATTCTGGGCGACCTGAGGCAGATGCCGAATTTTGGGGAGCGGAGCAAGGATAAGATGCCGTGACCTCCAGAAGCGACCCTTTTTCGCTGGAGTTGAGCGCAGATCTCATCATTCGTGCCTATCAGGCCGGGATTTTTCCCATGTCCGAATCAAAGGACGACCCGGATGTGTTCTGGGTCTGCCCCGAAACAAGGGGCGTTATTCCACTTGATGGTTTCAAAACATCAAGAAGTTTACGCAAACTCCTGCGCAACCACACCTATTCCATCAGGGTTGATACTGATTTTGCAACCGTTGTCGAGGGATGCGCCAATTATGGCACTGGCAGAGAGAACACGTGGATCAGCGACACCATTCGCACTCTCTACGGCGAACTGTTTGAGAGGAAAATCTGCCATACTGTTGAAGTTTGGGAAGAAGATACTCTGGTCGGCGGGCTTTATGGCCTCTCACTCGGGGGCGCTTTTTTTGGCGAAAGCATGTTTCACCGACGCGCCAATACCTCAAAGATAGCGCTCGCCCACCTGGTGGCAAGGCTAAGAATTGGCGGTTATCGTTTGCTTGATACGCAATTTATTTCAGATCACCTGAAAACGCTGGGGGCCATTGAAATCCCTCGCGCAGTTTATGAAAAACAATTATCAGAGGCGCTACTGGCTGATGCAGATTTCTATCGGTCCGAGGGGGGCGGAATATCCGATGTTTGTTTGCAGGCGACCAGCCATATATCATAAACCGCATGGTCAATGGCGTTGAGCGCCGGGCTTTCGGCAAACATCCAGCCGGTAAATATGCGCGTTGTGCTACCCCGCAGGCTGACCTGGTCAACCTCAATAAACACCGAAGTTCGCTGACTTTCTGTCGGGGGGCGTGTGTAACAGGCCCGGGGAGTGATCTGAAGTGCGCCGAACTGCACTGTTTCATCCATATAGACATCAAACTGCACAAGCCGTCCGGTAATCTTGTCGAGCCCGGAAAAGTTGGCGATAGGATTGGCAATGGTAACCGCCAGCGCTGGCTGGGCTGCAAAACTCATCATCAGAACCGCGAGCGCCAACTCCGCGCGTCGGCAGATAGTTTTGAAGGTAAGCCCCAACACTGCCCCGGTCCTAATGTTTCAAGCCTGTTCTTTACCGATTGAGCCGGTCATTCAGGTGACCACGCATCATAGTCTGCGCTCACCCTGGGCCGTTCCCCTTTTGCAAAAAGAGAGCTCTCGGGGCGATAGGCTCCGGCAGTGCCAGTCAAATTCACTTTATGAGGCTTTTCCCAGAACTTGGGTACATACTGCTCTTCCGTAGGCAGAACCTCGGTCCGATGATGTATCCACCCATGCCAGCCCGGCGGAATAGCTGAAGCCTCGACGGGACCGTTATAGATGACCCAGCGGCGGTCCCCTTTGCGCGACTTAAAATAACGGTTTCCCGCCTCGTCCGTTCCCACGTGCTGGCCATGCAGAAAGGTCCAGACCCGTGTGCCCAGAGTTTGCTTGTGCCACCAGATGAAGAGTTCGGCAAAAAACTGTTTCATAACAAATGTCCAGACAGATATATTATGCGCCCAATTCCACCGCGCATTCCCGGGGCCTCGCAGGTTCCGGAAGAATGCACAGATCGATTTGCATGTATCACGCCTCAACCGGCAGACAAAGCCCTGACTGGCCCTAACATACATCAATTTTGTGAAACTAGAATGTTGAGGTCAGGATTCTGTCCACATCGTCCTGGATGGAGTCCATCTCGGCGAGCTGCTGAGCCTGATATTCTCGTGCTTCCGAGAGCTGTTCGCGTTTTTCGCTTTCCAGATCGAGTTGCTCGGCAACCCCCTCCACCACATAACGTTCTCCGGCAAGTTTAAGGGGGCGCTGATCCGCAGCAACCCAGTCAATATACTGGATGAGAGTTCGCGGGGAGATGGGTTTGACCAGAGCCGCCTGAGCCCCGAGACGCAATGCACTCTCTACCGCACGGGAGCGCGCTTCAGCAAACATCACGATAATGGGGATGAGGCATAGCGGGTACATTTTTTGGTGCCTGATAAGTTTAAGCAAATTACGCCCCCCATAGGGTCCCGCATCCCAATCAAGAAGAACCATGGATGGGGGGTCGTTGAGCATGGAAGTAATCGCTGATTCGGTTTCGGCAAATACCCGCACCGAACGCAAACCGTAATTCATCAGCATGGCCCGCAAAAGCTGTTGCATTTGCCGGTTTGGCTCAATTACGACCAAGGGGGCACCAATCCCGGAGGGTGGCATTTGGCTATTCTTACTCACTCGACACATTCCTTAAAAAGGATACGCGCGCACCAGACCAAAAAATAATGCCCTTGACAGAAAAACAAATCTAGTTGGTGCGCGCCCCATCAGGATTCGCACGGGTGCCGCCATAAACTATTTGCTTCGGAGCAAGAAAAAAATGTCAATAAATACGAATGCCTAGCTCATAAACTATCAGTATCCTGCTAATTCCGACAGCTCGGCAGCCTGCCCTGTCCAAGCATTTTTTCGGGTTCATAAAATGGGCTGTTTTCCCCATTAACCACACCTTAACCTACCAGATTTAGCTATAAAGGCGCGGCCCAGCCACAAGTTGTGGTTTTTTTGGTCATGTTTATGGTTGATCAGGTTTGTTGAATCGGTTCTAACTTGGATGTTGCGTTAGGTGAGTTTTTTCCTTCTTTTTTTATCGAGTATTTTCAATTCTGGCTCATTACCGGGTCAGCGGCGAGTTAAGAGGAATTGCGCCTTTTGCACCGGGGGTTTTGGGGTCAACTGCAGATGTTTTGCGGAGCCGGATCCTATTTCAGGGGGCCAAAACCCACTGAAGCAAGCCAGGTGCACAGGTGAGAAACAAAACCAGTTGAGGCAACCGCACGCGGACAAGCCAGCCGGAGAGCATGGCAAGAGATTGGCATGGCCGCGGAGCGAAATCAGGGTTGGCAACACGTCTTTGGCGGGTTGCTTCATGGGGCAGTTAAGCAGAATTGGGTTTTGGAACCTGAGACTGGTGCGCGGTATTTTTGTGCCGCTGAACAATTTAAGGACGATAAGAAATGCGGGTTGAACGGCAATTCACCAAATCAGGGCAATCAGGATATGCTGGCATTGAATTCAAAACCACGGCCAGCGAGATTAAGAACCCTGACGGCTCGATCGTATTCCGGCTGGACGACATCGCCGTTCCCGCCGCCTGGTCGCAGGTGGCCGCCGACATCATTGCCCAAAAATATTTCCGCAAGGCTGGCGTCGCAAAAATTCTGAAGCGCGTGGAAGAAAACGGCGTGCCCTCATGGCTCTGGCGCTCGGTGCCAGACGAAGATGCTCTGGCCAAATT
>JALSII010000037.1 GCA_026981645.1 Hyphomicrobiales bacterium
GGTGGTTCTGGCACAGACAGCAGGCATTTCCGGCCAGAGCTTCAAAAATCAGATATCAGGTTGAAACTTTGATGCCAGACAATGACGAAGACTTGGGCGACACACTGACCCGCCCCTTGCTCGAAAAGGCCCGAAATCTGGGCTTTTCAAGCAGTGAACTTGAACGCTTATATTCTCTATATCTCCTTCACCCCGAGCACGGTGAGATAAAGGGCTCCCATTCCCTTCCCCATTCGGCCTCACCATCTCAAAACGAGCGCTGACACGCGCAAAAATCACCTGAAGAGCGTACGCTTGAAGGAACACCCCCAGATGCACCTGAACAAACGACAGGTCCTGAAATCCCTTGCCGGTGGCGCAGCCTTGCTGGCTTCTCCCCCTTTGTGGCAGGTGGTGCAGGCGGATGAGAATTTCATCGAGTTTACCGCCGCCCCCTCAAAACAAAGTCTTGTTGGTCCGGGTGGCCCGGTATCGGACCTGTGGCTTTACAACGGCAGCACACCGGGTCCTGAAATTCGCGTCAAACAGGGGGAGCGGGTGCGGGTGCGCCTCGTCAACAATCTTGAAGAGCCCACAACCATCCACTGGCACGGCATAAGGATTGTTAATGCCATGGACGGGGTACCCGGATTAACACAGCGTGCCGTGATGCCCGGCGAGACATTTGAATATGATTTTGTCGCGCCGGACGCCGGCACCTATTGGTATCATTCCCACAACAAGACCTGGAGCCAGGTGGCGCGAGGACTCTACGGCGCCCTTATTGTTGAGGAACCAGAACCCCTATTCGACCGCGACCACGACCTGACCCTTGTTATTGACGACTGGCGTCTCACCCCCGGGGGCGTGCTTGACCTGGCCAGCATGGGCTCACTCACCGACTGGTCCCACGAGGGTCGGCTTGGCAACTGGCTGACAGTGAACGGCCAGAGCCAGCCCATCTTTAATTTCAATGCAGGGGAAGCCTATCGTCTGCGCCTCATCAACACCTCCAACTCGCGAATTCTGGAAATTGACCCCGACAGTTTTGGCGCCACCCTTCTGGCCTATGACGGCCAGTCAACCGGCACGCCAAAACCTTTGGGTTATGCTCCCCATCTCTTGGGCCCGGCCCAGCGAATTGACCTTTTGCTCGCGCCTGAAGCTGGCGGGAGTTTCAAGATTGACGAAATTTCCAACATGGAAGCCTATCCTTTTGCCAACTTTGAGGTTTTGGGACCGGCAAAACCCGCAACACCCCCGGTTGCCTTGCCCCCGAACCCCATTCCCGAACCGGATATGGCAAACGCAAAAACTTTCCCTTTACGCATGAGTGGCGGCGCCATGGGCCGGATTGAAGACATCTATTATCAGGGCCGAAAACTGGAGGGGGATGATTTTATCAATACCGGGCAGGTCTGGGCCTTCAACGGTATCGCCAATATGGGAGAGGAGCCGTTTTTTACTGTTAAAACCGGTGAAACAGTCATCATCGAAACCATCAACGACACTAGATTCATGCACGCCATGCACGTGCACGGCTTTCACTTCCGCATCATCTCGCGCAGCGGCAGCACCATCGACGAGGGGCAGCCCTGGCGCGACACATTTCTGATAAGCCCCGAGCAGACCACAAGAGTGGCCTTCGTCGCCGATAATCCGGGCAAATGGCTCTATCACTGCCATATGCTCGAACATACCGCCGCAGGCATGATCACCTGGTTTGTAGTGGAGTAAAGCGGGACTAAAGCCCAAGCGCCACAAAATCAAACAGCAGTTTGAGATTGAGCACAATCACCAGAATGGCAATCAGAATACCAAGCACCAGCATCCAGGAGGGCGCGCGGAAAACACCCATTTTTTTGCGGTCCATGGAAAACATCACCAGGGGAACAATGGCAAACGGCAATTGCAGCGAAAGCACTACCTGAGAAAGCACCAGAAGCTCGGTCGCGCCCTTTTCCCCGAACATGAAAATCATGATAACCGCAGGAACAATCGCTGTGCCCCGAGTAATCAGGCGGCGGGCATAGAGCGGCAGCCGGATACGCAAAAAACCCTCCATGACAATCTGCCCGGCCATGGTTGCGGTCACGGTAGAGGCAAGACCCGAAGCCAGCAGGGCCACCGCAAACAATATCGGGGCAATCGCTGCCCCCAGAAGCGGGGCCAGCAACGCATGGGCATCAGTTAAATCTTCAACCACTCCATAGCCGCTCTCATAGAATGCGGCAGCGGCAAGAATGAGAATGGAAGCATTGACCATCAATGCAAGACCAAGGGCAAAGGTCGAATCAATGCTCGCCATCCTGATGGCGTTCTTTTTTCCCTTTTCGCCTCTGTCATAAGCACGTGTCTGCACGATGCCGGTGTGCAGGTAGAGATTGTGCGGCATAACGGTTGCGCCCAAAATACCCAGCGCCAGATAAAGCATACGCTGGTCTGTGACAATTTCCGGCGAGGGAAGGAAGCCCGAAACAATACCCGCAACCGAGGGTTGCGAGAGAATGAGTTGGCCAACAAAACACCCCGCAATGATCAAAATCAGGGCAATGATAAAGGCTTCCAGATAACGGAATCCCTTGGCTTGCAACCATAGAATCAAAAATACATCAAATGCGGTAATCACGACGCCCCAGATGAGGGGCAGGCCGAACAGCAATTGCAGACCAATGGCGGTGCCGATGACCTCGGCCAGGTCGGTGGCAATGATGGCAAGTTCAGCCAGCACCCACAGAACAAAAGACACCGGCCTTGAATATTCGTCGCGACAGGCCTGAGCCAGATCCCGTCCGGTGGCAATGGCAAAACGCGCACAAAGCGCCTGCAGCAATATGGCCATGAAGGACGAGAGCAGCACCGCCGCCAGCAGCGTATAACCAAACTCCGACCCCCCCGCGATGGAAGTCGCCCAGTTCCCCGGGTCCATATAACCCACCGAAACCAGAAAGCCGGGCCCCAGAAAAGCAAAAAACCGCCTGAAAAAAGTACCATTTGTCGGCACCGCAACCGAACGGAAGGATTCAACCAGCGAAGGAGTTTCAACAGCGGTGCGGAAACCATCAGCAGAGACAGTTTCAGCAGGTTTGATATCGTTCATATTCGGACTCTGTCAGGATGATGTCGATTAAAGAGCAACGGCACAACGCCTAGCAAAGCGGTGTATTATCAACACTCCTTAATGCAAATAGTTTGCAATAGCAAGATGAAAACATCTTCCTCCTGCACCAGGGATCTGTAACCCTGAACACCACTCCCGATCACGAATTCGTCATCACCTCCCCGGTGGAGCTTTTTATTCACCGATGATAACAATTTTGAATGATGAGGCTGTTGGCAATATTGCTGTTGTTGATGACGGGAACCGGCCATGTCTGGGCCAGCCCCGGAGTTGTTTTTTTTGCGCCCGGTTATATTGCAGGAAGTTCGCAACCGGCACCGGTCTTGCCCACATCAGGCAGTGGCCCTAAAATAAGCCTTTACTCCCCACTAGACGCCAGCGAACCCGCAAAACTCTCTGCGGCCTGCTGCGTAAAACCCCTCTCCGAAATCTCTCTGGGATATTCCCTGTGCTCCGGTGACATTGCCCTGGCCCAGGCATCAGTCAGCCAGTGTTGTCCTGTGCCTGAACGTATTGCAGCCCTGAATACTCCGGTGCAGGCAGCCCTTGAAAACAAGAATTTTATTTTCCGCCCTCCGATCATCTGAGTTCATTTGACTTTTCCGGCGAGGGCCGGTGCCACCCTTTTCCCAAAGAACAACTCAGAACCGCTTTTCTCGGAGTATTTTATCATGACAGACAAACCACTCATCTCCCGCCGCATGTTCAACGCGGGGTCCGCCTCAGCTCTGGCCCTCACCCTTGCCGGATGCTCGGGTGCTGCCTCAACCGGATCCATGGGCTCCGATACCAGCCGCGCCCGGGCTCGGGAAGTGGCCGAAATGTATGGCCCCCTGCCTAACGAGCGCTTCCCCATCGCCGCTGTAGACCTCAAACAGGTCCCCTCACGTTTTTACCGTAAGGAAGTGGACTTCAAAACCGACGAACGCGTTGGAAGCATCATTGTCAACACCAAGACTTTTTATGCCCATTTTGTGATGCCCGGAGGCCGCGCCATGCGCTATGGTGTCGGACTTGGTCGCGCCGGGTTTGCCTGGTCTGGCCGCGCCAATATTGCATGGAAACGCAAGTGGCCGACATGGACTCCCCCCGCCTCGATGATCAGGCGCCAGCCCGAACTGGAAAAATACAGTGCAGCCAATGGTGGCATGGAACCGGGCATCAACAATCCGCTGGGTGCCCGCGCCCTTTATATATTCAAGAACGGCAAAGACACGCTTTATCGCCTGCACGGGACTCCAGAAGCATGGTCTATCGGCAAGGCCGTTTCCAGCGGCTGCGTGCGTTTCCTCAATCAGGATATCATCGACCTTTACGACCGTGTCGATAGTGGTGCCAGAATTCTGGTTATCTGATAAAGGGGGACGCCAATTCGCCAGCTTGAAAGTGCCAGCCGATACTGATCGCTTCATCTTTCATGATTGAAGCGATCGGCGTTGCTCCCCTTTGGAGGCAAGAACGAAGTGAGTTGCTGCGCAACAAGAAAAGTGGTGCCCCCCGCCGGAATCGAACCGGCACTCCCTTACGGGAACGGGATTTTGAATCCCGCGCGTCTACCAGTTCCGCCAGAGGGGCAAACGGCAGCGACCATCTGATCGTTGCCGCGATTTACGCCAAAGCGGTTAGCACGTCAATCGCTCTGTCCATTCGTCCATCTAATGTTAGCTTTGTCGCGCTAAGACCAAAAACAACCATTCCCATTTTGGAGCTTGTGAGTCCGGTGTTACAAAAACTTTATGATTGGCTGATGTCCCTTGCCGCAGGCCGTCACGCCCCCCAGGCGCTGGGCGCCGTCAGTTTCACCGAAAGCTCGTTTTTCCCGATACCGCCCGATGTACTCCTTATCCCCATGGTGGTGGCCCGGCGTCAGAAGTGGTGGATCTACGCCACAATCTGCACTGTCACCTCGGTGCTTGGCGCTTTTGTCGGCTACGCCATCGGCGCATTGTTGTTCCAGGCCGTCGGCCAGCCCATTCTGGCCTTTTATGGTGCTGAACACTCGTTTGAGCGTTTTGTCTCCTGGTATGATCAATGGGGAGGGTGGGGCATATTCTTAGGCGCAGTCACCCCGTTTCCCTATAAGGTCCTGACTATATTTTCCGGTTCCGTGGGCTTCAATCTTCTTCAGTTTGCCGCCGTTTCCGTGGTTGGCCGGGGCCTGAGGTTTTTTCTGGTCTCGGGTTTGCTTTACCTTTTTGGCGAGCCCATCCGTGAGTTCATTGAAAAACGCCTCGGCCTGATGTTCATCCTGTTCTGCACCCTGTTGATCGGCGGATTTGTCGCACTCAAGTTTTTGTTGTAGACAAATTCCGGATCTAGAACTGGCGCCAGCGCCCCGGCCTCCACATAAGGTCAATGCAGCCCTTTTTTGGGGCGTGACACCTGAACAGATTTTGATAGGCTCCCCATATGGCAGACACTCTGACACAGTTTTCCGGTAACAACGCCAACCGCGCCAACACCGCTTTCATGATCGGTTTTTTTACCATCCTTGGGGCCTGGGGTTTTGAGCTTATCGGCGGCTATGAACCGTGTGAATTGTGTCTGGGCCAGCGCATCCCCTATTATGTCGGTCTGCCGCTTCTTGCAGTAATCATCGGGGGCTGGACAAAATTCCCGCAAAAACTGCGCATTGCCCTAACTCTGGTGGTTGCTGGCATTTTTCTCTGGAGCACTTATCTGGGAGCTTTTCACGCCGGCGTCGAGTGGAAATTCTGGCCTGGCCCCACCGCCTGTGCCGGCACCGGCGAGGGCCTGGACTTTTCAGCCCTGAGCAGCATAAACGATGCCCGCGTCGTGCCCTGTGATGATCCCGAGTTCAGGTTCCTGGGGATAAGTTTTGCCGGCTACAACGCCCTGATTTCAGCGCTGATAGCGGCATTTCTGCTCTGGTCGGCCCTCGGGCAGATCAAGCGTATGCAACAACAAGCCTGACACAGCCTACGGCAAAAGTTCAATATCCCAGTAAAGATAATCCAGCCAGCTTTCGTGCAGATAGTTGGGCGGAAAAGCCCGCCCGTTATTGTGCAGGTCAAACACACTGGGCCGATAGGGCTTCTGGCGCGGGTGCATGTTGATTTCCTGGGACAGGCGATTGCTTTTGCGCAAATTGCACGGCGCGCAGGCAGTGACCACATTTTCCCACGTAGTACGTCCGCCCCTGGAACGCGGAATGAGATGGTCGAACGTCAAGTCGTCCGGGCACCCGCAATACTGGCAGCAAAACCTGTCCCGCAAAAACACATTGAAGCGGGTAAAAGCGGGGTTGGTGCTGGGCCGTATATAGTCACGCAGGGAAACCACGCTGGGCAGCTCGATTTCCATGCTGGGACTGTGCACCACCACATCATATCTGGAAATAACATTTACCCGGTCAAGACAAACAGCCTTAATCGCGTCCTGCCATGACCACAGCGACAGGGGGTAATAGCTGAGTGGCCGGAAGTCGGCGTTCAGCACCAGCGTCGGACAGCTTTCCGGTGAGACATGAACGCCCACAACAACTTACCCCGTCTTAAAATACTCCACATGATCTAAGCGGGAAAAAACCGGTCTGTGAAGCAAAAGTTTTCTCTATTGCGTTTTCAAAGCACCACCAACCTCGCGCATGAAGGCCAAAGCAAAGCCCAGGCCCTCCATGGATATGGTATGAGCCACCCCCGGCTCCAGATGCAGGGCGCTTTTCACCCCGAGACGAACCAGCGCCTCGTGCCCCGCTTCACTCATCTGAAACGGAACCACATCATCAGCTTTTCCATGAATGAAGCAGACCGGCGGTTTGCTTTGGATTTCCTTCTCAATTGTTTCAACACCGATAAGACCACCCGAAAAAGAAACAATGCCAAGCAATGCTTCGTCAAGACGCAAACCCACATCAAGGGCCATCATTCCCCCTTGAGAAAACCCCACCAGCAGCGTGTCCGCGGCCCCAAGGCCGGTCTGCTTCCACAAAGCCTCAAGAAATTCTTTAATCACCGGCCGGGCGGTTTCAACCCCGGCCATGCGTGAATTTATTCGGTCAGCAGCGAGGGGGAACCACTGAAAGCCCATCGGGTTGATGTCGCAGCGGTCCGGGGCGTTGGGCGCCACAAACAGCGCATCCGCCATCTCCGCACGCCAGTATTGGGCCAGCGAAATCAGGTCGTTGCCGTCCGAACCGTAACCATGCAACAGAACCACCGCCTTTTTTGCCTTGCCGCTTTTTGGGGGCACCATGGGCCCCGAAAGGGTTTCTTTCACAGATTTATTCCTTCCCGATTCCGTAACACGGCAAAATAACGCCACAGCAGACGCGCCGCCGAGCCCCCATAAGGTGACCATTTTCTGGCAACTTTGCGTGTTGTTTTTTCATCCGGCTTTTGCCGCCTGTGGAGCACTTTGCCAACCATTTTTTGCAACACCAAATCCCCGGCCGGAAAAATATCGGGGTGCCCTGCACAACTCATCAGATAGATTTCAGCACTCCATGGCCCGATGCCCTTAAGTGAAGTGAGTGCCGTCATCGCCTTGTCAACAGGAAGCCGGTGAATTTGCTCATAGTCCAGTGCCCCCTCAAGCTCGGCCCTGGCAATCGCACGCATGCAGGCAATTTTTGAACGGCTGAGACCCGCACCATGCAAGTCGTCAAACTCCAGCGCCATGAAATTTTCCGCATTCATTTCCCCGGTGAGTTTTTCCACCCGTGAATGTATGGCTCTGGCACTGGCCACCGACAAAAGCTGACTTGAAACGATGGAAGCAAGTCCGGCAAAACCGGGTTGTCCCAGACGCAAGGGCACCTCCCCCACCTCGGCCAGAACCGGTCTAAGCCTTGCATCAAGTGCAACAAGATTGCTCAGATGCTGGTGCAGGATACGGGCTGTCAACAAACGCTCCGGAGCGCTCCGGTTTTCAGAATCCATGAGAATGTGTCAGTCTGCCCCGGTTATCAGTGAATACCCCAAGTGTGCTTCATTCGAACTATAGGGAGATTTTTGATGAGTGATACCCAAAACACCGACCAAATCGTGCCCGCCTGGTTCTGGATAATTTCTGTTCTTGCCTTGCTGTGGAATCTGCTGGGGGTCATGGCTTTTTTTATGCAGGTGATGGTCTCACCCGAGATCCTTGAAGCCATGCCCGAGGCTGAGCGGGCACTCATGCAGACAATGCCGGGCTGGGCCATGGGCGCTTTTGCCATTGCTGTATTCTGCGGCACCATCGGCTGCATTGGCCTGTTGCTGCGCCAGCGCTGGGCAAAATATCTGTTTATCCTTTCGTTGCTTGGCATCATCATTCAGAATATCAATGCCTTTGTCTTCCAGAACAGTTTTGCCGTTTTTGGTCCCGGTGGAACGATGATGGTTGCGTTGGTGGCTCTGGTGGCGCTGGGCCTCATCCTGCTTGCTGTGCGGGCCGAAAATAATGACTGGCTGAGTTAGACTGTATCGCAAAGAAACATGCCATCCAAACCGATTTTGCGATTTGCTCCCAGTCCCAATGGCTTTTTGCACCTTGGCCACGCTTATTCGGCGCTTGTTGTCGAGCGCTGGGCAAAACAGCTTGGCGGCTCGTGGATTTTACGCATCGAAGACATTGACCCGGGCCGAAGTAAACCCGAATTTGTCACCGCCATATTTGAAGACCTGCACTGGCTGGGCCTGAAATGGCCCGAGCCGGTGATGGTGCAATCGCAGCGTTTGGAAACCTATAAGGCAGCAGCCGGACAACTTGCCGCCGTGGGTCTGCTTTATCCCTGTTTTTGCACGCGTGCCGAAATTCGTGGCGCTTCAAACGGGCAAACCGACCCTGATGGTGCACCTCTTTATCCGGGCACCTGCAAAGCTCTGAGCAATGTACAAATCAAACAGAAACTGGAGGCCGGCATACCGGCACAATACCGGCTTGATACCGGCAAGGCTTTGGAAAAAACCGGCATGCTGACTTTTACGGTTGTGCAGCCCACGCCCCTAAAGCGTCCAAAAATCACCTATGCGAAACCGGAACGCTGGGGCGATGTCGTTATTCAGCGCAAAGACACACCCACTTCCTATCATCTGGCGGTGGTGGTTGATGATGCGAGCCAGAACATCACTCACGTCACCCGTGGCCGCGACCTCGAGGCGGTAACCGACATCCATATCCTGCTGCAATTCCTGCTGGGCCTGACATCCCCGCTCTATACTTTTCACAAGCTGATCCTCGATGATAAAAAGTCCAAACTCTCCAAATCCAGAGATTCACAAAGCTTGCGCGACCTGCGCGAAGAGGGCTGGACAGCAAAAGCCGTCCGCGCCCGTCTTGGGTTTTAGAAGTCTGTATTCAGACCGTGGAAAGCCTTGCTTTTGACGCCGCTTTTTGTTCCGCCGGCAGGTAGGAAAGCGCTGTCCGGTGAACCGCGTCCCTGAAGGGCGTATCGAAATCTTCACCCAGAAGCGCGGCCAGCTTTGCGTCCTTGAGCTGATGGGGCTCATCCCACAGATAGGACATGATCACCACTTCGCGCACGATGGGCACAAACCAGCCGATGATTTTAAGCAACCCCATGGGCACCTTTTTCACCTTTGCGGGTTTTGCCAGCACGTCCTGAATGGCACCAATCATCTGATGGCCGCTGGCAAAATGACCCGAATAATGCAGGTTTTCGAACTGAGGAAGACTTTTGCGCGCCTCGGCAATTTTCACCAGCGCCCGGCCCACATCGGGCAGATAGGCCCATGAATGGCCCGTGCTCAACTCCCCGGGATATTGCAGAATGCCCGATTTCAGGCGCGACATTATCATCAGGTCAAAATTGCTGCCTTCCGCGTCGGGTGCAAAAAAATCAGCCAGACGCAGGATGATGACCTGAATATTATCCTCGTTTGAGGCCTGAGCCAGCATGCCTTCCATGCGCTTGCGTATTTCGCCCTTGTCCTTTTCAGGGTGCTGGGGCGTGTCCGGGGTAATCATGTGCTGCTCGGCTGCATAATTATAGATATTTCCCGGAAACAACAGCGTTTTGCCACTGCCTTTGAGAGCTTTGAGGACATTGGCCAGAGCAGCCTCGGCCCGACCCTTGTCCCATTTGTCATAAGGCAGATTAATGGCGTTGAACACCACATCGGCTTCAGAGACTGCACGCCTTGTCTGCTCGGGAAACGCAATATCCCCTTCAACAAACTCCACGCCGTCAAGTTTTGCCCTGTTGCCGCGCCCCATGCCAATGACCCGCCAGTTGGCGGCAACAAAAGCCTTTGCTGCCTCCTGTCCGATGCGCCCGTTGATGCCCAAAATCGCAATTGTCTGCGCTTTCCTGTTTGTCATGTTCCATACTCCTTGTGCAATTGGGAGCACTCTAGAACATTCATTTTTGTAGTTGAATTACCCAATTTCGTATGCTTAGCATTCACAAATGAATAGCAGCACTCCCGATTGGACCCTGTGGCGCAGTTTCGCAGCCGTTGTTGAACACGGCTCGCTCTCTGCTGCCGCCCGCGAGCTTGGCCTGTCCCAGCCCACCCTTGGCCGTCACATACAGGCCCTTGAAGAGGCGCTTGGCACCTCCCTGTTTGCCCGCACTCTCAGGGGCCTTGAACCCAACACCACCGCCACGGCCCTGTTCGAGCAGGTTACTGTCGCCCACCAGGCATTAAACGAAGCTTCCATTCTGGCCGAAGGCACCTCGAGCGAACTCAGTGGCGCGGTACGCATAACCGCCTCCACCGTTACCTCGCACTACATTCTGCCGGCATTGCTGAGAAAAATCCGCGATGAGTTCCCTGCAATCGAGCTGGAACTGGTGCCTTCGGACTCAGCGGAAAACCTGCTGATGCGCGAAAGCGATATTGCGGTGAGAATGTTCCGCCCCACCCAGCTTGAGTTGATCGCCCGCAAGCTGGGCGAGAGCCCCATCATCTGCTGCGCCCACCAAAGTTACCTGGACAGGGCCGGCACCCCCGAACAGATTTCCGACCTGTTTGCCCATGACCTGGTGGGTTTTGATCGCTCCGACCTGTTGACCTCAGGCGCAAAGGACATCGGCTTTGAGCTTGGCCGCAGGGACTTTGCCCTGCGTACCGACAGCCAGACCGCAATATGGGAACTGGTGCGCGCCGGTCTGGGCATTGGCTTTGCCCAACGCGAATTGGTAGTCTCAACAGGGGGAATGGAGCCGCTTCTGCCTCAATTGGTTATCCCTCCCCTGGAAATATGGCTCACAACCCACCGGGAACTCTTCACCAGCAGGCGCATTCGTGTCATCTATGACCGGCTGGGCCAATTGCTGACAGAGTATTTTGCCCACCGCACAGCTTAGGTTGCGTAAAACAGAATAAAGAGAAGAGTAGCCATGCAGGGCATTTTGAACACCGCAATTTTTATCCTTCTGGCAGCACTTGTGCTGGTGCTGGGAGCCGGGCTGTGGAGCATGTTTCGCGGTGGCGGGCAGCTCTCCCAGAAGCTCATGCGGGCCCGGGTGATTATCCAGTTCGTCGCCATCATCCTGCTTTTACTCTCGGTATATTTTTTCGCGCCGGGGCGATAAACAGCTTTCAGCGGCAAGGGGAACATTTGCATTCATGGTCAAGCTCAACAAGATTTACACCCGCACCGGCGATGATGGCACCACCGCGCTGGCCCGGGGGGCCCGCCGCAAAAAAGATGATATACGCATAGCTGCCTTTGGCAGTGTGGACGAGGCCAACGCCTTTATCGGGCAGGCCCGCTGCCATGCCAAATCCATGCCTAAAATCGATGCCGTTCTGGCGCGGGTGCAAAACGACCTGTTCGACCTTGGTGCCGACCTGGCAACCCCGGGGTCTGACGAGGGTCAGGATTACCCCTCCCTGCGCATTGCCCAGACCCAGATTGACTGGCTTGAAAACCAGATAGACAGCTCAAACGCCGCGCTCGAACCCCTTGACAGTTTTATTCTTCCTGCCGGAACCGCACTCTCTTCAACATTACATATTGCCCGCACCATCGTCCGGCGGGCCGAGCGCGATGTGGTCACGCTCATCACTGAGGAGCCAGACACAAGCTCAAAAACTCTTGCCTACCTCAACCGCCTGTCCGACCTGCTGTTCGTCATGGCCCGCATGGCCAACGACAACGGCCGCGCCGATGTCAAGTGGGTGCCGGGCCGCCATACGGGAAAACGTCAGGGCAATATCTAATGTTTCTGCCCCTGCACGACCGCAATCCCATCGAGCATATTCGTTTTGCCTTCGTCAATTACACCCTGATTGGCGTCACCACACTGGTGTTTGTCGTGCAATGGCTTTTGCCCGAGCAGGCAAATTATGAGCTGACCATCTATTTCGGCATGATTCCGCTGGTAGTGCGCGATATCATCCCCCAACCCCTGGCCTGGGTCCCCGACCAGTTGCCGTTGATTTCTTATGCTTTTTTGCATGCGGACTGGCTGCACCTGCTCTCAAACATGCTGTTTCTGTTGATTTTTGGCGACAATATCGAGGATGCGCTGGGCCATGTCCGCTATTTCCTGTTTTACATGGCCTGCGCCGTGCTCGCCGCCGGGGCCCACCTGTTGATGAACATAGATTCCAACGGCCCCCTGATTGGCGCTTCAGGAGCCGTTGCCGGAGTGCTGGGGGCCTATGTGGTACTCTACCCCCACGCCCGCGTGTTCGTGCTGGCCCGTATCGTCATCCCCATCCCCCTGCCGGTGCCGGCATTCTGGTTTTTGGGGTTCTGGATTGGCACACAATTCTTCTATGCGTTTTTTGCCGGCAACGAACCGGTGGCCTGGTGGGCCCATCTGGGCGGCGCGCTTGCCGGAGCAATCCTTGCAATTGTGCTCAAACGCCGCGAAGTGCCCCTGTTCGGCGGACGATAAACTCTGTTCACAATGTAATCACGGCAAATTCAGCTAGTGTTATAACGCTTTATTTCAGAAACAATACGCATTGCTCTAGGCATCCGTGCAGGGAGTTTCTCCCTTTGATTTGTCGCCGATAAGCGGCGCGTAAAATTATGGAGACTTATATGTCCACGACCAAAAAAGTTACTTCAGTTATTCTTGGCTCTGCCATGGCGGCATCTCTTGTTGGCGCTGTTGGCATGGCCGGTCCTGCCTTCGCCCAGGAAGACAACATGGAAAAATGCTTCGGCGTTTCCCTGGCCGGAAAAAATGATTGTGCCGCCGGCCCCGGCACAACCTGCGCCGGCACCTCCAAAGTCGACTTCCAGGGGAATGCCTGGACTTTGGTTCCCGCAGGCCTGTGCGAAAACTCTGAGTTCTGGGGCAAAGTCCTGCCTGGCGATCGCACCGGTTCGCTCACGGCAATTGATCGTGACATGGTCTAACCACTCGCTATGCTCCCCGGCCTGCCAGTGGCAGGCCGGGGGTTTTCTGTTATAATCACGTTCTTGTTCAGTGGGTGGAAGGTGTGCCTGTGTTTGATCCCTTGAATATTCCAAACCAGTCCGGCGCCGGGTTCAAAGGCGAGCATTTTGCTTCCATTATGGAAAGCAACTCTACTGTCGGGTTTTTTGAGATACATGCGGAAAACTACATGGGCGCAGGTGGCCTGCCCCACCGCATGCTGACCGCAATCCGGGAAAAATATCCTCTCAGCGTCCATGGCGTAGGTCTGTCAATTGGCGCCGAAGGCCCCTTGGACACAGAACATCTGACCCGCCTTAAAAATGTGGTGGACCGTTATCAACCCGGACTGGTTTCAGAGCATCTGGCCTGGTCCACCCATGACACGAATTTTCTCAACGACCTGCTGCCTGTACCCTATACAAAGGCCGTGCTTGACCGGGTAGTCGAACATATCGACCAGGTGCAAACCACCCTTGGACGACAGATTCTGCTGGAAAACCCTTCGACCTATGTGGCTTTTTCACAAAGCGAAATGAAGGAGGTGGATTTTATCCGCCAGGTGCAGAAACGAACGGGCTGCGGTTTGCTGCTCGATGTCAACAATGTGCATGTTTCCGCAACCAATCAGAACTATGACGCAAAGGACTATCTGGCATCATTTCCGGTTGAACATGTGGGGGAAATTCATCTTGGTGGCCACGCCCGGGATGTGGACGACCAGGGTGCGCCCCTGCTCATAGACGCCCACGACCGCGAGGTGGATGATGCTGTCTGGGGGCTTTATGCTCATCTGATTGGAAATATTGGCCCCCGTCCGACCCTGATCGAATGGGACAATGATGTACCCGCCTGGCACATTCTGAAAGCCGATGTGGATGCGGCCGGCCGTATTCTGGAGCAAAAGGCCGGCAACACTCATGCCGCCTGAATTTGCTCTTGAAGATTTTGCAAAGGCGCTACGGGCGCCCGACGCACCCCTGCCCAAAGGTATCGTGGATCCTTTTGGCAACCCCGCTCCCAAGCGCTTTGATGTTTATCGCAACAATGTGACGGTTTCCCTCATTGAAGCGTTGCAGGCCGCCTTTCCGGCGGTATGCGCACTGGTGGGAGAGGTCTTCTTTCGGGAAATGGCACGCACCTATCTGCGCACCCACCCCCCCGCCAGTCCCGTAATGATCGAATACGGGCACGGGTTTGCCGAATTTATAGAACAATTTGAACCGGCGGCCTCACTGCCGTTTCTGCCTGATGTGGCACGGCTGGACCGTGCCTGGCTCGATGTTTATCACGCTGCCGACGCGCAGCCTCTGAACCCGGCCCGCCTTGCAGGGCTTAATGACGACGTGCTGACTGGCGCACGGTTTTTTGTCCACCCCGCGGTACGGTTCATAAATTCAGGCTTTCCCCTCCACGATTTGTGGCAGGCGGGCAGAGCTGCAAAAAGCGCTGCAGGCATAGACCCCTCTCTTGTTCAGAATGTTGCCATTACCCGCCCCCGTTACGAAATCCAAACCTTTGGGGTCACGCCGGTTTCCGCAATTTTCATTCGCGCGTTGATGGAGAAGGAGCCACTGGGAGCTGCAGTGGAAAAGGTGGCGGACATTAAGGGCTTTGACTTGACGCGGGTTCTTAACCGCCTGCTGACTTCTGGTTTTTTTATGGATGTGGAGTTTTGATAATGGGACAAAAGATATTTGACTGGTTGCTGGGCCGTTTTGCGCCCATCGAAAACAGGCCCCTTGCACTGATGGCAACATTCGGGATTGTCATGCTGGCTTTACGGCTGGCACTGGCCCGGCCCTTCTGGAATTCGGGGCAGACACGCTGGGTCAGTTTCCCAACGGATCTGGCCTCAAGTACCAATTACCTGTTCGCCAACGAATTCAAGCTGAATTTTTTCTGGGGAAGCTATCCCATACCTTTCCCCGGATTTGTCGGCTATATGACCGGGATGGCGGAAATCATTCTTCCAATCCTTCTGGTCATCGGCCTGTTTTCCCGCCTGTGGGCCTTGGGGCTGTTTGTCATGACATTTGTCATCCAGCTGGTGTTTCCCGGCGCGTTCTGGAACCCCGCGACCTTCTGGGATACCCACTCGGTCTGGTTTGCCCTTTCCATCCTGATCATTGTTCTTGGCCCCGGACAGATTTCCCTTGACTGGGCGGTGCGCCGTTTTGGACTTTCCCGACTCAAGCAAAGCTGAAGCAATTCTGATGGAAGCAGGGCGGAGAAACAAATCAGCCCGCTTTCTTCAGAACAAAACAGATTGTTGACGGCCAAACACCGTTTGTTTACCGCCCGGCGCTATAATGTTGCGCATGAGTGTAGATTTGACGACCCAGGCTGTTGCTCTGCAACAGGTAAAAGCCCAGACGACCGCCCAATATACCATCCTCAAAAAACAAAATGAGATGGAAAAAATGGCCATCGACATGGTGAGCGCTGTTGCCAAAAGCGCACCCGCTCCCGCCGGACAGGGCACACGGGTCGACAAATACGCCTGAGATTACGCTGACTTTTAAGCCTTGTGCAGCGCAATAAGACTTTCGATCATCGAAAACGCCGCGTCCGAGGCCCATTCAGCCGGTCCCTGAAGAACGGCGACCTCACATCCCTCTCCATCGAGCAACAAGGTCGCGGGCAACCCCAGCGCCACTCCGTTGGCTTTCAGACGTTCAAAAGCGGCAAAAGTCGGATCGGCCAGCAGGGGGAGGTTCTCCATGCCCCCCTCATCCAGAAACACCCGCGCTTTATCTATGCCATCCTCGCCAACATCCAGATTGATGGTGACAACGGCAAAATCATCTCCCCCATAGCGGGCCGAAAGCGTATCAAGATAGGGCATTTCCTCCCGGCATGGTCCGCACCAAGTCGCCCAGAAATTGACCAGCAGCGCCTTGCCGGAAAAGTCAGCCAGAGTGGCGGGCTCACCCGCTTCATTGATATATTCAAGATCAGCATAGCCCCGCCCGGTTCCCGTTGCCTGAATAGCCGCAAGCTGACCGACGGCTGCCGCATCAATAGCCGCAAGCACCTCGGCATTGACAGCGCACTCCTGAGCCACGGTATTGGAGCCATTGCTAACCCAGACGGCCCCCGCTATACCTAGCGCCGCCAGACCGATGCCCGGCCCAAGGAACCGGCGAAACAGAGGAATTTGCGGAGTTTCCTTCTGGGGCTGGGACATGGGGGGGGACCTCCTGACAAATTTAGGGCCAACATAATGGTCTGACCGGGTTTTTAGGCTCTTAACTAACGCAATCAACCTATCGCATAAACAAATACTCACATAAAACCAACAATCCTCGTCAAACCATCACAATTGGGTAATCACAACAAATGAGTACGAAGGCATGAGCAACCATATGTGGGGCGGACGTTTTTCCGCCGGGCCCGATGAAATCATGGAAGAGATCAACGCCTCCATCGGCTTTGACCAACGCTTTTTCTCTCAGGACATTGCCGCCTCGATCGCCCATGCCAATATGCTGGCCAAGACCGGCATAATCAGCGAGACCGACCGGGACAGCATCGTCTCCGGTCTCAATGGTTTGATCAAGGACATTGAGAGCGGAAATTTTGAGTTTTCGCGCGCCCTTGAAGATATTCACATGAATATTGAAGCCCAACTTTCCGACAATATCGGGGAGGCTGCCGGGCGGCTGCACACGGCCCGCTCGCGCAATGACCAGGTGGCCACCGATTTTCGCCTCTATGTGCGTGACGCAATCGACATGCTCGTTGAACAGATCAGTTCCCTGCAAAGGGCACTGGTTGCGCGCGCTGAAGAAGAAGCCACAACCATCATGCCCGGCTTCACCCATCTGCAAAGCGCCCAGCCGGTAACTCTTGGCCATCATCTGCTGGCCTATGTGGAAATGCTTTCGCGCGACTATCACCGTTTTCTTGATGCGCGCACCCGGCTAAATGTCTCCCCGCTGGGCGCGGCGGCACTGGCCGGAACCGGCTTCCCCATCGACCGGGATATGACTGCAGAAGAACTGGGGTTCTCCCGTCCCGCCGCCAATTCTCTTGATGCGGTATCGGATCGGGATTTTGTCATTGAAACCCTGAACGCTGCCTCCATCTGCGCCATGCACCTGTCGCGCTTTGCCGAAGAGCTGGTCATCTGGTCTTCAGCCCAGTTCGGTTTTGTTACCCTGTCGGACCGCTTTTCCACCGGCTCTTCCATCATGCCCCAGAAGCGCAACCCGGATGCCGCTGAACTCATCCGGGCCAAAATCGGCCGGATATTTGGCGCTCAGGTTGCCATGACCATGGTGATGAAGGGCCTGCCCCTGACCTATTCCAAGGACATGCAGGAGGACAAGGAAGGCGCCTTTGACGCGCTTGATACTCTTTCCCTGTCTCTGGCCGCCATGACCGGCATGGTCAAGGATATGAGCTTCAATCGCAAGGCCATGCATGAAGCCGCAGGAAGTGGCTTTTCCACTGCCACCGATCTGGCCGACTGGCTGGTGCGTGAGCTTAATATGCCGTTTCGCCAGGCTCACCATGTGACCGGGCAACTTGTGGCACTGGCTGAAAACAAGGGCTGTGCCCTGGACGGGTTGACGCTGAAGGAACTCAAGAGTATCGAGCCCCAAATCAGCGCAAAAGTGTTTGATGTGCTCAGCGTGGAAAAATCCGTTGCCAGTCGCACCAGCTATGGTGGAACCGCCCCGGCAAACGTGCATGCACAGGTTCAACGCTGGCAGAAAATTCTGGCGCAATAGAGTTCTTTTGGGGGCAAAAATTGGTCCATCATTTTCAATATAAAAGCGGCATTCTACATGCTGAAGATGTCCCCCTGCCAACACTGGCAGAGGAATTCGGCACACCATTTTATTGTTATAGCGCTGCAACTTTGCGCCGCCACATTACCATGATGTGTGATGCCTTTTCCGGCATTGACTGTCTGGTCGCCTACGCGATGAAAGCCAATTCCAACCAGGCGGTTCTTACCCTTCTGGCCAAAGAGGGAGCGGGGGCCGACGTGGTGTCGCTGGGTGAACTGGAACGGGCAATTGCTGCGGGAATTGCTCCTGAAAAAATCGTTTTTTCCGGGGTGGCCAAGACAGAAGAGGAAATGGCCCGCGGGCTTGAACTGGGCATCCTTTGCTTCAATGTCGAAAGTGAACCCGAACTTGAACGGCTTAACGCCGTCGCATCCGAAATGGGGCTTGTCGCCCCGGTTTCAGTGCGCATCAACCCCAATGTCGACGCCAAGACCCATGCCAAGATTTCCACCGGCAAGGCAGAGGACAAATTCGGCATCCCCTATGAGCGAGCGAATGATATTTATGCAAAGATCGCAGGGGCTGATAATCTGCAGGCCACCGGTATTGATATGCATATCGGCTCGCAGATCATCGACCTGGAGCCTTTTGGCAACGCCTTCGCCCTGATGGCCGAACTGGTGCATGAGTTGCGACAGCAGGGGCATAACATCACCCATGTTGACGTTGGTGGCGGACTGGGCATTCCCTACAACAACGACAATGCGCCCCCCCCTGACCCACTGGCCTACGCCGCAATTGTTCGTGACAAGGTCGCTAGCCTTGACTGTGCGCTCATTCTGGAACCCGGCCGGATCATTTCCGGCAATGCGGGGATTTTGGTCACCAGAGTTGAATATATCAAACAGGGCGCTGACCGGACCTTTGTCATTGTTGACACCGGCATGAACGATCTGATTCGCCCCACACTTTACGAAGCCCATCACGATCTGTTTCCCGTGCGCAAAGCCGACCCCGGAACGCCCATGATCAACGCCGATATTGTCGGCCCGGTCTGCGAAACCGGAGATTTCCTGGCCCGCTCACGCGCAGTTCCTCAAATGTCTGGAGGTGATTTGCTGGCCGTTATGGGCGCTGGAGCCTATGGTGCGGTAATGGCAGGCACCTATAATTCCCGGCCACTGATTGCTGAACTTCTGGTCGATGGCGAACAATATCACGCCGTACGCCCGCGCCAGACCATCAGGGATCTGATTGAACTGGATAGTGTGCCGGAGTGGCTCTGAGCCTTGCTCCCTAACAGGCCTCATTCATGTGCTGACGGGCAAGGGAGATGATCTCGACCGGCCTGTTGGTCAACGCATCATCAACTTTTGCCAAAAGCACATCAAGCGAAAACGGTTTGGTGATCACATCATAAATCAACGCATCAAGCCCGTGAGCGCGCTCACGCTGGTCGGCAAAACCGGTCATCAGCACTATTTTGACATCGGGAAACTCGGCCCCCACCTGCAGGGCCAGCCCGATACCATCCATAACCGGCATTTTTATATCACTCAAAAGCAGGTCAAACCGCCCCTCCTCCTCGGCCATGGTTTCAGCCGCCAGGCCCCCGTCCTCGGCTTCAACTGTTTCATGGCCTGAAATTTTAAGGGCCTGCGCCACAAACCGGCGCACATTGTCATCATCTTCTGCGATCAGAATTCGCGCCATGATTTACTCCACTAAAACCTTGAAAACTCTTTTGGCAAACTCAGAAATTCCCGTCCGGATGAAGCTGGTTTACAAAACTGAGCCTGATACCAACGGCTCCCTCCGGAGGAGAGGTAAGTTCAGTTTCAAACTCAACCCATTCCCCGTAACCCATGGCGGCCACCTGAGAAGTGACGCTCCATTCGTAAAGTACAGAACCGCGCTCATCCAGGAGACTGACCAGAATCGGAGGCACAGAAACCTGACCTCCACTGACATTTTCGAGCATGGCGCTGACACTCATCACAACTGAACCATCGCGCAGTGACTTGACGGTATTAACCTCGCGAAACTCCAGCCCCACAACATTTACACTAAGCCCGACCGCGCTATAAATGCCTGCCAGATCAGGCAGCACCATGACAATTCTTTCTCTGAGAACCAGTCCACCTCCAAAAAAAACCATCAACAGGACGCTCGTGACCATGACCACCAGCCGCTGCATGCGCGCCCGGGGCAGACTTCGTATCAGCAGGTGCTGGCGCTTTTTCATCGCCAGGCGCTTCTCAGCCTGTTTGGTCAGCTCTTGCTGCGCGTCCTGGTCGGCACCTGCGCCTCCCCGAACCTTGTCCATGGCTCCGGTCTTTTTACTTTGAGCCTGCTCTTCCTTGTAAAAATCGGCATCCAGCGCCTGTTCCTCTTCGGCTGAAAATATTTTATCCGCCTCAGAAGGTTCCGCCTCAGCCACGGCTCTCCAGTTTTTATGACAACTGGCACACTGCACCTTGCGCCCGTTATTGCCTATGGTTTGGCTGGCAACCTCGTACCGGGCCTGACAATTCGGGCAGATGATCAGCATCTTGGGGTCAGGACCCATTCGTTTTACCCATTCCGCACGCTTGTTTATGCTGGCAAATATCCTAAATGAAGCCTGTTAATAGAGCGTATTCACAGCCCCAAACGATTAACCCAAGTCAGGAGAATTCGCCTCTTGGGTTAACAAAATCGACCCCGGACCAAAAGAACCCGGATTTTTCCGGTATTTGAGGGTAATTTATGCCATGAACCGGTGATAGGCTCCCCGGTCTTTGCCATCATATCCGGGCCCTTGCGGTTATGATAGGGATGCTTATGATTCGCCAGATTTTTTTATGTTGTGGAGACCTGCATTTGATCCAGTTTCAGGATGTCGGACTAAGATATGGCGACGGGCCGGAAGTCCTTTCCAACCTGTCTTTTACCATCGAACCTGGCTCTTTTCATTTCCTGACCGGGCCTTCGGGCGCAGGCAAGACCTCGCTGCTTCGCCTGCTGCTCTTGTCCCTGCGCGCCACCCGTGGACAAATCACCATGTTTGGCGAAAATGTGCACAAGCTCAATCAAGATCGATTGTTACAGATGCGCCGCCATATTGGCATTGTGTTCCAGGAGTTCAGGCTGCTCGACCACCTGACAACCTTCGAAAATGTGGCCCTGCCGCTCAGGGTACTGGGCCAGCCCGAAGCAGAATATACCGACAATGTACGGGAGTTGCTCGAATGGGTGGGACTGGGCGAGCGAATGGACGCCCACCCCCCGGTACTCTCGGGTGGAGAAAAACAACGCGCCGCCATCGCAAGAGCCGTCATCGGACGTCCCGACATTCTTCTGGCAGACGAGCCGACCGGCAATGTGGACCCCGAACTTTCCGAGCGACTGGTTCACCTTTTTGCTGAACTCAACCGCATGGGTACAACAATAATCATTGCAACCCATGAGCTTCCCCTGCTCGACAAATTCAAATATCCTCACATGATGCTTTCCAAGGGCAGGCTCACCATAAATGAAAAATAGCAACGCCCCGCACACCAGGACCACATCTATTGTGCCCGAGCGTTCAGTCACCGGGCGCACCTTGATGGCGCTCATCGCAATTATGACTTTTTTGTCCTGCGTCACTCTTGGCGGCGTTGTACTGGTGCAAAAGTCCGCCATTGCCTGGTCCAATGATGTGGGCCGGGAGGTCACCATCCAGATTCGTCCTATTGAAGGGGAGGTCATGGAAAGCAACCTGCGCACCGCGGTCTCTCTGGCTCAAGCTGTTCCCGGCGTTGCCCGAGCCAGTATTCTTTCCCTTGAGGACAGTAAAAAACTTCTCGAACCCTGGCTTGGAAGCGACCTGGATTTTTCAGCGCTTTCCATTCCCCGACTGGTGATCGTTGAACTTTCCGATCCGCGCGAAGCCGACCTCGCCCAGTTACGCCGAAACCTTGAAGCCATCAGGGGGGCAAGTCTTGATACCCATTCCGCCTGGCGCCAGCAATTGAACACCATGGCTGGAACCGTAGTGATTTCTGGCCTGCTGGTTCTGACACTCATCGTCACTGCAACAGTGCTCGCCATCATCTTTGCCACAAGAGGTACCATGGCTTCGAACCGGGCCATTGTTGACGTGCTGCATTTCATCGGCGCCTCGAACCGTTTTATTGCCGGGGAGTTTCAAGACAGGTTTCTGGCTATCGGCCTGCGTGGCGGCATAATCGGGGGGCTGGCGGCGCTGGCTTTTTTCTTTGCTGCCAGTCTGGCCGTAGGCAATGTGCTGCCCGATGCTTCAGGCGCTCAGCTTGGTGTGCTGTTTGGACGCTTTTCCCTTGGCTGGGATGGAATGCTCGCCATTGCAACTCTGGTGCCTATCATTGCCGGATTAACCGCAATCACATCGCGAATGACCGTGCGCAGATTTCTCCGGCAGATATCTTGACCTCATATCACCAGCCATGATTTGTGCTCATTCCGGGGTTTCCTTTAGCGCAAGCCGATGCGGATAGACGACGGAGAACCACATAAATGATTATTCAAGCCATCCGCTCCGGGTTGTTCTATCTGGCGTTCGGGCTACTCACTCTGGTACTGGCAACAATTGCAACCCTTGGAACCCTAATCCCGCCTTTTTCAAAGCGTATCGCCCGTTTCTGCGCCATCACCTGGACAAAAATTGTCAAACTTCTGCTCTGGCTTATCGTGGGCATTCGCTCCGAAGTGACAGGGCAGGAAAACATTCCCGACGGGCCTTGTATCATTGCCTCCAAACACCAGTCCGACTGGGATACGGTAGCGCTTTATCCCGAACTCGATCATCCCGCTTTTGCAGCCAAAGTGGAGCTTCTGAAAATCCCCCTTGTTGGCACCACCATGCGCGCCATGGGAATCATTTTTGTCAACCGGAAAAACCGCGGCGGGGCTCTGGCCAGCCTTATCGAGCAAAGTCAGAAGGCCATCGCGCAAGGGGGGCGCATTTTTATATTTCCCGAGGGTACGCGAAAACTGCCACTGGCTCCTCAGGATTATCGTTTCGGGGTGGCAAAGCTCTATGAAGCCCTGGAAGTCCCCGTAGTGCCCATCGCCCTGAACTCAGGTCTGTTCTGGGGACGAAATTCACTGATTCTGTGGCCCGGCACGGCAAGGGCCAGAATACTTCCACCTATCGCACCGGGTTTGAGTGCTAGGGAAATGCATAAGCAACTTGCAGATGTCATCGATAAAGAATCCACCCGCCTGACTCTCGAGGCGGTAGAAACCGGACTTGCCCGCCCCATTGACCCGGAATTTCGCCAGCGTATCGATTCTGCCAAAAAGGCAATATCCACGCAAAGCAGCTAGTATATACGACATATTGACAATATTGTGGCGCTATACCATACATATGGTAGAGTTCGCTTGGGTGCGTTGACAAACGCCGGTAAATGTTCTATGTTTGTTCCAAGGCATCAAAGCGTTCCGCCAAGAACAGTCATGTCGTGGGGGCAAAACAAGTACTGATCGCTTTGGGTACGCTTGAATATGATCGGTGCAGCATAAACAAGAGGGCAAAATGTCAGGGCAAACCTTCATTATTCCATCCCCCAACACCTGCACTGCGGGTGAAACAATGGTTTGGCAGGGCGGATCGGGCAACACCTATTTGGTGAAACCCGTCTCCGTGGAGCACTTCATATTATCCGATTCTCATATTTACCTGCTGGTCAATGCGGGCCGGGCAATCTGGGTGGGAACCGCGCGCAACCTGATCGATGATCAGATTTCTCGCTCCCGGTTCCGCCGGGCTATTGCCAAGGCAACCAGTGCTTTTGAGTTCGCCATGCCCTGTGATGAACATCAGCGTCTGCTTTTGTTGGCCGACCTGGAAACCGGGCACCCCATGCAACAGCTTTCGGCTGCCTGAAGCTGCCCTGACCCTACAGCACGCCTCCCAAAAGTGTACAGCGGTTTTGGGATGAAGGGCGTGCACAATCAAAAGAATAAGGCATTACGCGCGCATACTGTTAAACACAACATGCTTTAGGCTCAGGACCCGAGCGCTTGCGCCAACCGGTGCAGGTGACGGTCCACGATATTCATCTGCTCAAGATGCGCAACGGTATTGAGCACATAATCCCTGTTCGCTCCCGCATCCCCCACCGCATCCCGCACCAGTGCCAATTGTTCCTCAGCGGTAAGGTTCCCGGTATATTGGGGATGTTTGCGGTTAACAACAAAACAGGCTGCCCGAACCTTTTCCCCGCTGTCCAGCCGCACCGTGCGCTCCACCTCAAAATAAACACTCGTTACCTGCTCCCGTGCGCGCAGATAGTTCATGACTTCACCCTTGTTGGCCAGATCAACTTCAAAGACCATTCCGTTGCACGACCCCCCCGGCACCAATCCAAAAACCAGGCCCGGTTTTTCCGGCGTGCCCCGGTAGTGATGGGAATAGATGCACAGGGCCCGGTGTGCACCATAAAGGCGGGCGGGACTGGAAGAACAAAACTCAAAACCGGGCCGCCAGATCAGCGAGCCATACCCAAAAATCCAAAAGCTGTTATTCGGTGCCATTTTCGTCAAGAAATCCTCTTATCACCCCTCCCCTCTACATCCCGCACCGCCCTGCCGCAACGCGTTTGTAACAGCAGGAAAAAAAGCAGGTGACGGAATGAAGTCTGAACGATAAGGAATTGTCATGCCCCGATTTATTATTCTTATCGCAATTGTTGTACTTGTCGTTGCCGGCTGGAGCGCGGCCTGGTTCTATGGTGCCGGAGAAATCCGCCGTCAGGTTTCAAACCAGTTGCTTGCCAGCCAGAGCTTTCCCGAAAAGCTGAGCTGTAAGCAACTGGATGTGGCCGGTTTTCCATTCCGTTATGATATTGCGTGCACAGATGCACAACTCATCACCGGCGATGTCAGCCTCTCTGTTCCGCGCATCCTTGCAACTATCCTTGTTTATCGCCCCACCCATGCTCTGATTTTTGCCACCGGCCCTGCCACTTACCGTGATGCTTTTTCAGGCTCCGCCCGGAAATTGCGCTGGCAGAACCTGCGGGCCAGTGTGAGGACCAATGGCTGGGCCCTGGCCCGCATTTCTCTTGAAGGGGACAATCTGGAACTGATTGACACACTTGTCGGAGAAAAACCCGTGGCCAGCGCCAACCGCGTTGAGCTTCATATTCTGGATAACCCGGATGAATATGATGCAGAAGGCAAGCGGGCTCAACTCAACATTTATTCTCGTGTCGAGAGCGCTCAGGTACCCGAGTTTGACATAAACAACGCTGAGATAACTCTTGAAGGAGTGATTGAATCCCTGCCCGATGATGTGCGTCTTTTTTCAGCCCAGAATATTGCCAGAAACTGGTACGACACCGAATCCGGGGTTCAGATTATCGCCTTCAAAGGCAAAGACGAGCAATCCGGTTTTGAATTCAACGGACGCATCAGCGCCACTGAACAGGCCCGGCTGACCGGGGAATTTGGTTTGCAAACACAAAATATCGCCGACCGCCTCAGTGATTTTGTCGACCCGGTTGCCCTGCAGATCATGTTTGGTTTCAAGGATGAATCAGGAAGCTACAACCAGTCGTTTTCAGTCCGCCACGGCGTTATAATGGCTGGTAACGTGCCGGTGGCAACCCTTCCACCTTTGCGCTGAGCCCCCCGGAATTGAGTTTATCTATCCTTAATATCCCTGCGCACCGGGTCGGGTTGGGTACGGCCGAAATCGGGAGCCGCAGTTTCCTGTCCCGCATCAATGATCGAACGACGGATGGCCCTTGTCCGGGTAAACAGGGTTTCAAGCGCATCCCCATCACTGGTGCGCACCGCCCTTTGCAACACGCTGAGGTCCTCAAGAAATCGGCCCAGCATCTCCAGCACCGCCTCGCGGTTGGTCAGGAACACGTCCCGCCACATCACCGGGTCCGAAGCCGCAATGCGGGTAAAGTCGCGAAAGCCGCCGGCTGAAAATTTTATCACCTCCGACTTGGAAACCGTCTCCATGTCATCGGCGGTCCCCACGATATTATAGGCAACAAGATGGGGCACATGACTGGTAATGGCCACCACCATGTCGTGGTGGGTGGCGTCCATCAGTTCGACGTCCGAACCCAGCGCCTCCCAGAACGCACTGAGGCATTCGACAGCCTTTTTGTCGGTGCCCGCCTCCGGCGTCAGAATGCACCAGCGCCCCTCGAACAGTTCAGGAAATCCCGCTCCGGGACCCGAATGTTCAGTGCCCGCCATGGGGTGGCCGGGCACAAAATGCACCCCTTCAGGAATGAGCGGCGCCAGCGTTTTGACCACATGGCCTTTTACAGAGCCGGCATCAGAGACAATGGCTCCCGGTTTCAGCGCCCCGGCAATGTCCTTCATCACCGGCTCAAACGCACCCACTGGCGTGCACAGAATAACCAGATCCGCATCGGCAACGGCTTCACAGGCATCCTGCGAATAGCTGTCGGCCAGACCCAGATTGCGGGCCTCGTCAAGCGTCTTGGCCCGGCGCGTGGCAACGGATATCTGGCCGACCAGCCCCTTTTGCCGGGCCGCCTGGGCAATGGAGGAACCTATCAGGCCCACCCCGACCAGCGCCAGCTTCTCAAACAGAACGCTCATTCGTTAAGGCCTTTCAGAACTTTTGCCACCGCGCGCATTGCTCTTTCCTCACCAATGGAAATCCGCAAGGCATCCGGCAACCCATAAGCTCCCATTTCCCGGACAATCAGGCCCGCTTCCAGTAATGCCTCATTGGCTTTTTTTGCAGCCTTGCCTCCATCCTCCTCAAACAGCGCAAGTACAAAATTGCCCTGACTGGGCAAAATTCTAATCCGGTTTCTGTTCAATTCCGAGGTCAGCCAGTCCCGCCATTTTTTGTTGTGGGCTTTAAGGCGCGCTACAAATTCCACGTCTCTCACCGTCGCCTCTCCGGCCAATTGCGCCGCCCGGTTGACGTTGAACGGACCCCGCAAACGATTAACCGCATCGACAATATGGGCGGGGCCATACATCCAGCCGATGCGCAGCGCCGCCAACCCGATTTTTGAAAAGGTGCGCACCATCACCACATTGTCACTGTCGCGCACAAGCCTGTCACCGGCTGCATAATCGTTCGCCGTGACATATTCCGCATATGCGCTGTCAACGACGAGCAAAATGTCCGGGCGCAACCCCGCATGCAGGCGCATTAGTTCCGCTTCGCTGACATAGGTGCCGGTGGGATTGTTGGGATTGGCCAGAAAAACAAGTTTTGTGCGCTCCGACACCGCACCAAGCATGGCATCCACATCAACGCAATAATCTTTATCCCAGGCAAAAATCGGCTGAGCACCGGCCCCTTTGGTGACAATCGGATAGACCAGAAACCCGAACTGGCTGATAACGGCTTCGTCTCCCTCCCCCAGATAGGTCTGGGCCAGAAGGTGCAAAAGCTCGTCCGATCCCGCCCCGACAACGATGCGCTCCGCTTCCAGCCCCTGGGTTTGCGCTATGGCCTGGCGCAGGTCCGAAGAGGAGCCATCCGGGTAGGCGGCCAGAGTGTTGCCCAGCCCTTCCAGCGCCGCAATCGCTGCCGGGCTGGCCCCCAGCGGGCTTTCATTGGAAGAGAGTTTAACTATTTTGCCCGAACTGCCACCCCCGGCACTTGAGCGGCCCGGAACATAGGGCGCAATCTGCATCACGCCGGATTGGGGTGTTGGACGGACTGGCATTGAATATTCTTCCGCTGATACTGCTATCAGAGCTTGATAGTTAAAAAACGCGCGCGAACATAGCCCCCACGCGCGCGGAATGCAAAGCAACGTTTTTTCTCTCTTAACCGGGTTGCCCGCCCGGCCATTCCATGGCGGTCTGGGGAGCAAGAACCGGCACCCGGACAAATTTGTCCACCCGCTTTCTGCGGGTAACGGCCGGAAACAGTTTCTTGCGCGCCTTGACCACCAGAACCCCTGCCAGCGCCGGACCGAAAAGCGGCGCGACCCGCTCGAATATCTTTGCAGACTTCAATAGCAGGGGCCGCTGGCTCGGGGGCAGGTACAGCGCTTCGCGGCAGCTTTTAACTTCGAAGGAATGCTCACCCAGCAATCGGTCAAGCTGTCCGCGGGAATAGGGCTGCCCGACACCAAACGGGGTGTTGTCGTGGGTGGACCACAGCCCCCGCCGCCGCGGCACCACAAGAATGAGGGTGGCATCAGGCGCGCACACTCGCCAGAGTTCGCGCATCTGCTCTTCAGCGTCCGCGGCGTGCTCAATAAGATGCACACCGATCACCGTATCAACCGCCGCATCGGTCAGGGGCATTTCCAGTGGGTCGCACAACACCGTGGTTGAGGGCCCCTCGCGCGGCCATGAGGAAGCGCCCTGGCGCGCAGGCATGAAGGTGAGAACCCGTTCTGCCGGTTCCAGCGCAAACCTGAGATAGGGGGTGGCAAAACCAAGGCCCAGCACACGCTTTGCCCTAACATCCCCGGCCATGGCAACAACATGCTTGCGCACCACGCGCCGGGCGATATGGCCCAGCGGTGACTTGTAGAACTCAATCAGCCGCAACACATCCGGAGTCATCTGATTTCCCGCACTTCCCGTCTCACCAACAAGGAGACGCCTCTCCCCTTGACAGAGCTGCTACAAAGGTAAGCATCAGGGCCTCAGACGCAATCCCCCTGGGGCAAACTCCAAAAAGAGGGAAAAAACAATGACCGCACAGATTGAGACCTTTGAGTGCCTTGCCGACAATTTTGGGTTTCTGGTTCATGACGATAAAACCGGCGCCACCGCCGCCATCGACGCTGCCGATGCAGGTGCCATCCGCGCCGCCCTTGCCCGCACCGGCTGGACCCTGAGCCATATTCTTGTCACCCACCACCATTGGGACCACACAGACGGAATAATTCCCCTCAAAGACGAGTTCGATGTCACAGTGGTCGGCCCCCGGACAGAGGTGACCAAAATCACCGGGCTGGACAAAACAATATCCGGCGGCGACCAGACCAGCGTTGGTTCCCTTGAATTTGAAGTGCTGGAAACACCCGGCCACACGCTGGGCCACGTCGCCTATTTTGAACCTGAAAGCAAAAGCCTGTTCTCGGGTGATGCGCTGTTTTCACTGGGCTGCGGACGCATGTTCGAGGGCACGGCTGCTCCCATGTGGCAAGGTCTGGCGGCACTGCGCGAACTGCCCGATGAGACAATGGTTTATTGCGGACACGAATATAGCGCCGCCAATGCCGCCTTTGCCTTGAGTATCGACCCGGACAATAAAGCGCTGCAAAAACGCGCCTCCGAAATCACCCGATTGCGCAGCGAAAACAAACCGACCATCCCCTTCAATCTTGGCGAGGACAAACGCGCCAACCCGTTTTTAAGAGCGGACAAATCCGAACTGGCCACAAGAATGGGCCTCAGCGCCAGCGACCCGGCAGCGGTTTTTGCCGCTATCCGAAAGGCCAAGGACCGATTTTAATCATTTTGTTTTCGCACCCGGATTAACCCCATTGGTACCCATAGGTTAACAAAAGCTTACATTCTGGCACACTGATTGCCATGTAACAGGTAAGAGCCACATCATTTGTCCCAAAATGAAACAGATGGTTCACCCTGAAACAGGTTTAGAGGTATGCAATGTCAAATCAGGACCAGAATGGCCCCAACAAAAGTGCAGCGGCACAAAACCGTGCCAAAAGCGCCGCCAACCTTCCAGTCATCACCAGCCGCGCCCGACCTCGCCCCTCGCTGGCCCGCCACAAAATCCCGGCCCACTTTCTGACCCAGTTGATTGCCGAACGTGAACGCCTCGCCATCCAGCGAAACCGGCGACGGGTACCCTCTGTTTTTGCCAGCAGCACCTATGAGGCAACGGCTAAACGCGCGGTGCGCCATATGCCCGCCGGGTACGGACTGGCACAATCTGTGTGAGCGAGTTAATACTCTGCGTCCATTCCCGGCTCCCGGCCTGAGGAGACCGCTCTGCCAACCATATCGACAAAACTCATTGCCATGCAGGTGAAAAACAGCGAAGTCGAGGCGGCGGGGAAAAACATAAACTCCCCCAGATAAAGAGCAAACACCACCGCCGCGCTGGTGGTTGCAATAAAC
This sequence comes from Hyphomicrobiales bacterium, assembly GCA_026981645.1. Classification (GTDB taxonomy): domain Bacteria; phylum Pseudomonadota; class Alphaproteobacteria; order Rhizobiales; family Devosiaceae; genus DROE01. The sequence goes on from JALSII010000037.1 coordinate 30,221, forward strand.
TGGTTCCCGATTGCGCGCCGGGCGCGCAAACCTTCAAACAAAAGCAGCGCGAGGGCAAAAATCACCAGCAGGTCAGCAACACTGAGCGTCCACACCGCCCCCGAAGGCATGTTGAAACTCGCCACCGGTTGAGCCCAGGAAAGACCCTTGTCCCCCACCAGATCAAACGCCACCGCGTTATAGATCAAAAAGGGTAAAATCAGCAGAGGTGGTATCCACATTTTTATTTCCCCCGTTCGCCCGCGCACCTGGGAAAGTCAGATTTTAAGCGGGCCCACCATATCCTGCGGCCTGACAGCCTTGTCGAACTCTTCCCCGCTCAACAGCTTAAGCTCAATCGCAGTTTCACGCAAAGTCTTGCCGCTTTTGTGGGCGTGTTTGGCCAGTTTCGCCGCATTGTCATAACCGATTGACGTGTTAAGCGCCGTCACCAGCATCAGGGAATTGCGCAAATGTGCCTCGATGTTTTTGCGTACCGGCTCGATGCCCACCGCGCAATTATCGTTAAAACTCTTTGCACTGTCGGCCAGAAGACGAATGGACTGAAGCAGGTTATACGCCATCACCGGCTTGAATACGTTGAGTTCAAAATTACCTTGCGATCCGGCAAAACCGATTGTTGCGTCATTGCCAAACACCTGCGCACAGACCATGGTCATGGCCTCGGACTGAGTGGGGTTGACCTTGCCCGGCATGATAGAGGACCCCGGCTCGTTCTCCGGTAGCGCCAATTCCCCGATGCCACAGCGGGGCCCCGAGGCCAGCCAGCGCACATCGTTGGCAATTTTCATGAACGCCGCCGCCATCTGCTTGAGCGCACCCGAGGTACCAACAAAGGCATCGTGCGCCGCCAGCACAGCAAATTTGTTGGGCGCCGAAACCAGTTCATACCCGCAAAGCTCAGAAATTTTGCCTGCAACCAGTTCGGCATATTTCGGGTGTGTGTTCAAACCGGTGCCCACCGCGGTTCCCCCAAGCGCCAGTTCGCGCAATTGCGGCAGGGTAACCCTGACCGCATCCATGGCGTGATCGAGCTGGGCTACCCATCCCGACATTTCCTGCCCCAGAGTCAGCGGCGTTGCGTCCTGAAGGTGAGTACGGCCGATTTTTACGATATCCGCATATTCAGCCGCCTTTTTATCCAGCGTATCGCGCAGCAATTGTACCCGCTCAAACAGATACCCCTCTATCTGTGTGACGGCTGCAATATGCATCGCTGTGGGGTAGGTATCATTTGACGACTGGGACTTGTTCACATGGTCGTTGGGGTGCACCGGGGTTTTGGAGCCCATTTTTCCCCCCGCCAATTCGATAGCGCGATTGGAAATCACCTCATTGACATTCATGTTGGATTGCGTGCCCGACCCGGTCTGCCAGACCACCAGCGGGAAATGATCGTCCAGCTTGCCTGAAATCACTTCATCGGCGGCTTTAACAATCAACTCCGTGAGATCGTCAGGAAGCAGTCCCAGCTCATTATTGGTCAGTGCTGCAGCTTTTTTCAGAATGCCGAACGCGTGAATAATCTCTATGGGCATCTGTTCGGTGCCGATTTCAAAATTCATCAGCGAGCGGGCGGTTTGTGCTCCATAATATTTATCATCCGGCACCTTTATGGTGCCCATGGTGTCGCTTTCGGTACGGTATGTCATGGGGAGCCTCCTGGATGATTCAGGATTCTTCTACGCGTCTGTGCCCGGCCACACAAACAAAAAGGCAAAATGCAAAAACGACCGCCCCTTATGACAAAGGAGACGGCCGCAAAAATTTTGCAGCTGAATCTGAAAAAAGGCGCTTAGCCCTCTTTTGGCTCCAGAACCTGGCGGCCACGATACATGCCCGTTTTCAGGTCGATATGGTGGGGCCGGCGCAACTCGCCACTGTCCTTGTCTTCCACATAGACGGGGCGCTTCAGCGCATCAGCGGAACGGCGCATTCCGCGTTTTGATGGCGTGGTTTTTCGCTTGGGAACTGCCATTTTGAAAAGTCTCTCTGATTGCTGTCTTTACCGCCTCGGTCACTTCAATCAACCGGTGCGGTTAGTCAATGGATTTTCCTGTCGGATCGGCGCGCGTTATACAAGCAAATTTCAGGCTTGGCTAGCCCTGAAACGCGCACGACAACTTCCCGCACTGAGTGGTTTGTCAATTGCAACCGACCTCAAGAGTGGCTAGTCAGTTTTTATGACACAACATGCACAACAACGCGACCGGTTTGCCCGCACCATTCAAACGGCCCTCAGCGACTTTCTTACGGCAGAAAACCTGTCTGGCCCCGGTTCCCCGCCCGATACACTCGTTTCCGCCATGCGCCACGGCTGCCTGAACGGGGGCAAGAGGCTGCGCCCCCTGCTTGTGATGCAGACCGCTGAAATTTTCGGCCTTGAAGAGGCCCGAACCCTCAACGCCGCCCTTTCGGTTGAAATTGTCCATTGTTATTCGCTCATCCATGATGACCTGCCGGCGATGGATGATGACGCTCTGCGCCGGGGCCTGCCCACCGTTCATACAAAATTTGACGAAGCAACTGCCATTCTTGCCGGAGACGCCCTGCTCGCCCACGCCTTTGGGCTTCTTGGCAACCCTGACTGCCACCCCAAAGCGGAAATACGCACGGCTCTGGTTCTTGAACTCAGCTTTGGTGCCGGGGCGGGGGGCATGGCTGGTGGCCAGTCCCGCGACCTGGAGGGAGAAACCACTGGTTTTTCAGTTAGAGAAATTTCCGAAATGCAGGCCATGAAAACCGGGGCACTGATCCGCGCTGCCGTACGCATGGGAGCCATTCTGGGTGGCGCCGGCCCCGACCAGCTTAAGGCCCTCACCACCTATGGGGAGGCGGCAGGGCTGGCCTTTCAGTTGGCCGACGATATTCTGGATCTCACCGCCAGCACGAAACAGATGGGAAAGGCTACAAGAAAAGATGCCACGCGTTCAAAGCCGACCCTGGTGTCGCGCATCGGCCTTGAAGCTGCCGAACGCCATCTGGGCGACACCATCCACCACGCGGTTTCGGCGCTGGCCATGTTCGGCCCCGAAGCCGACGGGTTGCGCGCCACAGCGCGATATTTTGCTGAGCGGGAGAGTTGACAGGTTTCTACCCAAACCGCTTTTCAATATACTCCGCCAGCATCTGCTTGAATTGCTCCGCCACATCATCCCCGCGCAGGGTGGCGACTTTTTTGCCCTCAATGAATACCGGAGCTGCGGGGGTTTCCCCGGTACCGGGCAGGGAAATGCCGATGTCGGCATGTTTGCTCTCGCCGGGGCCATTGACGATGCAACCCATTACGGCAACGGAGAGGTTCTCAACTCCGGGATAGGTTTTGCGCCACCTGGGCATTGAGGACGACAAATGCTCCTCGATTTCCTTGGCCAGCACCTGAAAGGTGCTCGAAGTGGTGCGTCCGCACCCCGGACAGGCGGCAACAACGGGCACAAACTGCCGGAACCCCATGGTCTGCAAAAGCTCTTGGGCGACCTTGACCTCAAGCGTGCGGTCGCCCTGAGGCTCCGGCGTCAGTGAGACGCGGATGGTGTCGCCTATCCCCTGTTGCAACAAAATGCTCATCGCAGCCGAGGAGGCAACAATACCCTTGGAACCCATGCCCGCTTCGGTCAGCCCCAGATGCAGGGCATAATCCGAGCGCTGCCCAAGGTCCTGATAAACCGCAATCAGGTTCTGCACGTCGGAAACCTTTGTTGACAACACGATCCTGTCACGGCCCAGACCGATTTCTTCAGCCCGTGCAGCGCTCAAAAGCGCCGACTGCACAATGGCCTCACGCATCACATGGGCTGCTGACCACGGCTCGGCGCGAGCGGTATTTTCATCCATGAGTTTGGTAAGAAGCTCCTGATCCAGAGAGCCCCAGTTCACTCCGATACGAACCGTCTTGTTATAACGTAACGCCAGTTCAATAAGCGTTGCAAACTGGGTGTCGCGTTTGGCCTTGAACCCCACATTGCCCGGGTTGATGCGGTATTTGGCCAAAGCCTCGGCACAGGCCGGATGCTCACTCAGCAAGGTGTGCCCGATATAGTGGAAGTCCCCGACAAGCGGCACCTCAATATTCCGAGCCGCCAATCTGTCGCGGATATGGGGCACCGCCGCCGCTGCCTCGGCCCGGTCAACCGTGATACGCACCAGTTCCGAACCCGCCCGGTGCAAGGCGGCGACCTGCGCAACTGTGGCCTCGATATCAGCGGTATCGGTGTTGGTCATCGACTGCACGACAATGGGCGCGCCACCGCCCACCATCACACCGCCAATCTTCACACCAATGGACTTTCTGCGCGCCGCCGGTTGAGCCATTTTTTTTGCACTCCAGTTCAATCCGCCTTGACCTAGTCTCAATCCTTGAACGATGCAACCGGATGTTGCTGGACACCTCCACCCTTGAAAAGGCCTCATCCCGCGCCTAAATTAGCCCAATGACCCAGCTTTTGTCCCGCCTGTTCATATTCCGCCAGCAGCTTGCAATGCTCTGGCGCGGCTTCTGGCACCCGGCAACACCCTTCTATCTCAAGGCGATGATGGTCGGTGTTGTCGTCTATCTGGTCAGCCCGTTTGATATAATACCCGATCTTTTTCTCGGTCTGGGGCTGATTGACGATGTGCTGCTGATTGCATTTGCCGTCAACTGGATGGTCAACCGTCTGCCCCGCGAGGTTTTTGAGCAACCGCAACGTAACGCCAACTTTGACGATGCTTCCCGATACGAATCGCACCCGGACGATTCCGACGGCCCCACCATTGATGGCACCTCGCGGCGGATGTAGTTTTCTGAAAACTTCCCTACTCAATCCTGACCAGCAAGTCCTTGGCGTCCACCTGATCGCCGGGGGAAACCAGCACTTCGCCAATCACCCCGTCAATCTCGCAGTGGATTGCAGTTTCCATCTTCATGGCTTCAATGGAAAGCAGAACGTCACCGGCACTGACCCGCTGACCAACCTTGACAGCAACAGTTGAAACAACCCCCGGCATTGGCGCGCCAATTTGCTTGGGCTCATCCACTTTCACTTTTGCCCGGGCAATAACTTCCCCTGCGACGCTGCGGTCAGGCACAAACACCGAGCGCGGTTGACCGTTGAGCTCAAAAAACACCCTGACCATACCCTTGGCATTGGTCTCCGCCCGGCCCAGAAACCGCAACACCAGCGTAAAGCCCCTGGAAAGGTCAACCATCAGTTCGTCGCCATCACTGAGCCCGTAGAAATAGACCGGCGTCGGCAACACCGAGGTCGGCCCGTAAAGGTCCTGCGCCCGTATGAATTCGCTGAAAACTTTGGGATACATCAGATAGGAGGCAAGCTGGAAATCGTCGATTTCACGGTCCAGTTCCTTGGCGATTTCGCTTCGTTTCCCCTCAATGTCAGCGGGTTCAAGATATTTCCCGGGTCTTTCGGTAAGAGGCTTTTTCCCTTTAAGAACCTTTTTCTGCAATTCTTTGGGGAACCCGCCCGGGGGCTGACCCAGATCCCCGGCAAAAAACCCGATAACCGAATCAGGAAACGCCACCTCACGGGTAGGGTCTTCCACATCGGCGCGGCAAAGTTCGGAGGAAACCATAGCCAGCGCCATGTCCCCCACCACCTTGGAGGAGGGAGTGACTTTTACAATATCGCCGAACATCTGGTTGACGTCGGCATAGGTCTGCGCCACCTCGTGCCAGCGGCTTTGCAGGCCAAGCGAGCGGGCCTGCTCCTTGAGGTTGGTAAACTGCCCGCCGGGCATTTCATGCAGATAAACCTCCGAAGCCCCCGAGCGCAAATCGCTTTCAAAAGCCCGGTATTGGGCGCGCACAGCCTCCCAGTAGAACGAAATTTCCCGGATGGTTTTAGCCTCAAATCCCGGGTCGCGGTCGGTGTCGGCAATCGCTGCCGCCAGCGCGCCAAAACAGGGCTGACTGGTGGTGCCTGAAAATGCATCCATCGCCGCATCCACCGCATCAACCCCTGCTTCCACCGCTGCCAGAACGCTGGCCGCCGCCGCCCCTGAAGTGTCGTGGGTATGGAAGTGGATGGGCAGGGAAATTTCCCGTTTCAGGGTTTCAATGAGCTTTTTTGCCGCCGCCGGCTTCAGGAGGCCTGCCATGTCTTTCAGGCCCAGAATATGTGCGCCCGCCGCCTCAAGCTCCTTGGCCAACCCCACATAATATTTCAGGTCGTACTTTGAGCGCTCAGGGTCGAGCATATCCCCGGTATAGCAGATGACACCCTCGCAAACCTTGCCCGACTCAATCACCGCATCCATGGAGACGCGCATGTTTTCAACCCAGTTCAGGCAGTCAAACACCCTGAAGATATCAACCCCGCCCTTGGCCGCCTGCTTGACGAAATAGCGCACGACATTATCCGGGTAATTGGTGTATCCCACCCCGTTGGAGCCGCGCAGCAGCATCTGGGTGAGAATATTGGGCGCACCCTCGCGCACCTTTGCCAGCCTCTCCCAGGGGTCCTCATTAAGAAACCGCATGGCCACGTCAAAGGTTGCTCCGCCCCAGCATTCCAGCGAAAACAGATTGGGCAGCCCTCTGGAATAGGCAGAAGCAATGCGCACAATATCGTGGGAGCGCATACGGGTGGCCAACAACGACTGGTGAGCATCGCGCATGGTGGTGTCGGTGAACAGCACCCGTTTTTGTGCCTTCATCCACTTGGCCAGACCCGCCGGCCCTTCGCGCTCGAGTATCTGAGCTGAACCCTCGACAATAGAAAGCGGGGAGAACTCGGGCACTTCGGGCTTTGGCGCATCCTTTGGAGGACGTGCCCGACCTTTGACATCGGGATGCCCGTTTATGGAAACATCAGCGATATAGGTCAGCAGCTTTGTCGCCCGGTCCTGCCGCTTGGGCATGTCGAACAGTTCGGGCGTATTATCGATAAAGCGGGTTGTATAGGTATTGTCGCGGAACTTTTCGTGCCCGATGATGTTTTCCAGAAACATCAGGTTGGTCGAAACTCCGCGAATTCGGAATTCGCGCAAGGCCCGGTCCATGCGCGCCGCCGCCTCCATGGGTGTTGGCGCCCAGCAGGTGACTTTTTCCAACAATGGGTCATAAAAGCGGGTAATCACCGCGCCTGAATAGGCAGTGCCCCCGTCCAGCCGCACCCCGAACCCGGTCGCCCCACGATAGGCGGTGATGCGTCCGTAATCGGGAATGAAATTCTGCTCGGGGTCCTCGGTGGTGATACGGCACTGAAGGGCATGTCCGTTCAGATGAATATCCTCCTGTGAGGGAACCCCGGACCCCGGCTCACCGATTGTCTCGCCGTCCAGCGCATGGATTTGCGCCTTGATGATGTCGATGCCGGTCACCTCTTCGGTTACCGTATGCTCCACCTGCACCCGCGGATTGACCTCGATGAAATAAAACTCGTCCGTATCCATATCCATCAGGAATTCAACGGTCCCCGCACAGCGATAATTCGCCGCCCGCCCGAGTCGAAGCGCCGCATCCGTCAGTTCTTTGCGCTGGATATCGTTGAGATAGGGCGCGGGCGCACGCTCGACCACCTTCTGGTTGCGCCGCTGCACCGAGCAGTCGCGCTCAAACAGATGCACCAGATTTCCGTGATTATCGCCCAGAAGCTGCACTTCCACATGCCGGGCCCGCTCCACCAGCTTTTCCAGATACATCTCATCCTTGCCGAACGCTGCCTTGGCCTCGCGTTTTGCTTCATCCAGTTCGGCCCTGAGGTCATCCTCGTTTTGGATACGCCGCATGCCGCGCCCACCCCCGCCCCACGAAGCCTTGAGCATCAGCGGATAACCGATTTTTTTCGCCATTGCAGCGGCGGCGTCCAGATCGTCCGGCAAGGGCTCGGTCGCAGGCACCACGGGAACGTCATTGGCAATGGCCATCTCGCGCGCCGCAACCTTGTTGCCCAGAGAACGCATGGTTTCGGCCCTGGGGCCAATGAAAATCAGCCCCGCTTCTTCGCATGCGTCAACAAATTCAGGGCTTTCCGACAACAGGCCATAACCGGGATGAATGGCATCGGCCCCCGACAGGCGGGCAATGCGGATATATTCTTCAATCTGGAGATAGGCTTCGACGGGCCCAAGCCCCTCGCCAATCAGATAGGCCTCATCGGCCTTGAACCGGTGCAGCGCCAGCTTGTCTTCCAGAGCAAAAACCGCAACGGTCTTCAGGCCCAACTCGTTGGCGGCGCGGAAAACCCGAATGGCGATTTCACTTCTGTTGGCAACAAGAATTTTTTTTATCGGCATGGCACCATCAACTCACGTTATTTGCTTTTTGTGTACGCATTTGACGGCAGGCAAGTTCAGCCTCCGCCCAGTTGGCCGGCCAAATGGGAGATGTTGTAACCCGCTTCAGCGGCCGCTTTTATCAATTTATCTGCCGGTTGTTTGCCCGCCTGTGAAATCGCCCACAGGTTGGCGCAGCGCGTTCCTGTGCGACAATAAAAGAAAACCGGCCCCTTTGCAGTGTCGAGCACCTCTTGTGTCTGCCGGACCATTTCAGGATCAAACGGAGGCGCGGTTACGGGAATGAAATAAAATTCCAACCCCAACCGCCTGGCTTCCGCTTCAATAATGGCACTGTCGGTCTGGTCGTCCTCTTCCCCATCGGGCCGGTTATTGACGATGGCGACAAATCCAGCGGCTTTGATGGCGGCCACATCATCAACACCTATCTGGGGGGAGACACACAAGCGCTCATCTATGCGTCTGATTTCCAAGGGAACTCTCCTTGCGTGAGGTGGCAGGATTTCACGTGGCATCTATTGCCATGCACCCGGCTATTGCGCAACACGATTCTTGGCGCCTGCCGGAAACCGAAGCGAGCAAACTCCCGCATTGTGGGAAAAACTGTTCAGTCCAACAGCTTGTGATGGGCCCCCAGCGCCCCAATCACCTGCTTTGCTGAAACAGAACCGACCCGCTTACCCTTATCATTGACAACCCCGATCCAGTCATGGCGCGCAAACAGTGGCAAAACATCCTCGCAGGACGAGTTTTCCTGAACCTCGGCCTGACACGGCGCAAGCTGGTTCCTGTCCATAATCGCACCCACCCGGATAACCCGCGCCCGGTTCACATCACGCACAAAGTCGCTGACATAGGAATCCGCGGGATTGAAGATAATGTCCTCCGGCGTGCCTGTTTGCACCAGTTCACCATCATTCAGAACCGCAATACGGTCGCCAATTTTGATCGCCTCGTTAAAATCATGGGTAATGAAAAAAATTGTTTTGTGCAGCTTGTTCTGCAAATCGAGCAATTGTTCCTGCATGCCCGAACGTATGAGCGGATCAAGGGCGGAAAAAGCCTCGTCCATCAGCAATATGCCGGTATCCATGGCCAGCGCCCGCGCCAGACCGACCCGTTGTTGCTGCCCCCCGGACAGTTCGTGGGGACGGGATTTTTCATATCCCCCAAGCCCCACCGTTTCAATCCAGCGCGCTGCGGTTTCAAGGCGCTCCCCTTTTTCAGCCCCCCGGACTTCCAGCCCATAGGCGACATTGTCGATAACGGTGCGGTGAGGCAGCAAACCAAAATTCTGAAACACCATAGCCACTTCAGAGCGCCGATAGGCCCGCAACTCATCAAGCGACATCTTGAGCACATCGTGCCCGTTGACGAGCACCTCCCCCGAGGTGGGATCAATCAGCCTGTTGACATGCCGGATCAGGGTCGATTTTCCTGACCCCGAAAGGCCCATCACCACAAAAATCTCGCCCCGCTCCACACTGAGAGAGACATCGTTCAAACCCACTACCTGCCCGGTTTTTTGCTGCACCTCCATCTTTGAGGCACCCGAATTGAGCATGGCCAGCGCCATATCCGACCTGTCCCCAAAGATTTTTGTGACCCGGCGCAGGTCCATAACAATATCTCCGCTCATGAGCGTTCACCCGCAAGGCCGATGCGTTCCTGCAACCGCTGGCCAAAGGACTGGGTTATACGATCAAAAATGATGGCCAGCACCACAATGCCAAGGCCTGCAAACAGACCCCTGCTGACTTCAAGTCGCCCAATGCCCTGCAACACCTGATAACCAAGCCCTCCCGCCCCGATCATTGAAGCAATGACCACCATGGCAAGAGCCATCATGGTTGCCTGATTGACCCCGGCAAGAATTGTGGGCAGCGCCAGGGGAATTTGTACACCAAACAGCTTTTGTCGCGGCGTAACACCAAACGCCTGCGCCGCCTCCATCACATCTGGCGGCACCAGCCGGATCCCCAGATCGGTAAGCCGGATCAGGGGCGGAGCCGCATAAATGATGGTGGCAATCAGAGCCGGAACCTTCCCGGGACCAAAAATCATCACCACTGGAATAAGATAGACAAAGCTGGGCAGTGTCTGCATCAGGTCCAGCACTGGCCTCAGCAGGCGGCGCAGCACAGCGGAGCGTGCCATGGCAACCCCCAGGGGAAGAGCGAAAACCATTGTGGTCAGGGTTGCTGAAATCATCAGCGCCATGGTCTTGATCGCATCCTCCCACAACTCCATCAGTCCCAGCCCCAGCAGGGAAACAACAATGATGGCGGGCAGTACCCAGCGCCGCGTCGCTGCAAAAGCCGTACCTGCAAGCAGCAGGATTATCAGCCACCAGGGCAGGTCAAGCAAAAAGCGCTCGGTGGAGTTGAGCAGTACCCGAAGTGGATAGGCCCCAGCCTCAAATCCATCCCCCCAATGGCGTACCATCCACTCCAGACCATCATCGACCATTCTGCGCAATGGCCGCGTATCTATGATTTCAGGAAACATCTGGCCCCTCACCTAAAAAACGACCGGACGAAATTCTCGCCCGGTCGCAATGATTGCTATTGTTGAAACGAAGTCAAAGACTGGCTTTGATCGCCTCGGCCACAGCCTCTGGCACCCAGGCCATCCAGATATCTTCACGGGTTTTGAGGAAATTAATTGCAGTTTCCTCGGCACTGGCCTTGTTTTCGGCGCCCCAGTCCAGCATCTGGGAAATCTGCACATTGTTCAAAGAGACATTGCCCAGATATTCGTTGACCACCGGTGCCTCCTCGGCAATCCAGGCGGCCGTGCCCACTACCACCGGCGGGGTCGCAAACGCGCTTTTCCCCTTGGGCTCGCACTCAGCATCCATGTTGCACTTCCACACTTCAGGGTCATAGGCGGGCATTTCCAGTTGTACCATGTCATACTTGCCCATCAGGCCGGTGGGACCCCAGTAATAAAACACGATCGGCTCTTTGCGCACAAACGCCCGGGCGATCGAAGCATCCAGATTGCCGCCCGAGCCAGGGGAGAACAGATTGTAGGTTTCTTCAAGGCCATAGGCTTCAAACAAAGCCGCATTGCCAATCTCGCACCCCCAACCCGGAGGACATGAATAAAAACGCCCCTTGCTCGGATCATCAGGGTCAGCGAACAGCTCTGCATAGTCCACCAGGTCCTCAACACGCTTTAGGCCCGGATTTGCATCCGCCACATATTTGGGAATCCACCAGCCCTCAACCGCACCATCGGATATGGCAAGACCGGCAACAGCTACCGCGCCATTCGCCAAACCTTCATCCCATGCCTCCTGAATGGTCCCGGTCCAAAGTTCGGGCGCAATCGCGGGGGTTCCTTTGGCCAGCAGGGAAGCAGACGTTGGCACAGTATCACCGGCCACAATTTCAACATTGCACCCATAACCCTCTTTGAGAATGATTGCGTGGATCTGCGCCAGCGCCGCCGCTGAAGGCCAACTCATCTCGGCAATGTCGATAATCCTGTCAGTGCCGCATGGTGCGCCATGGCTTGCCGCCTGCGCCACTGTCGGCGCTGCCGCAACCAGCCCCAGTGCCAAACCAAGCGAAACAATTGTTTTTGAAAACTTCAAAACCATTTCGGTTCCTCTAAGCAAAATTGAAATAGTCTTGGAGGCTAGGCCGCCCTCTGCCATATGTCAAATCGAGAAGCTGCCCTTGAAAATCTTGCTGCAAGTAATTTTCAAAACCTGCTCTTGTTTTGAACAGGCGTTGCAAGAATATTATTGCCAACTTGTCGAATAAATATAAACTATACTTAAATTCTTCAAAAGAAGAACTAGAATACTGATCGACGAACACCAGAAATGTCTCTTCGTCTCTTGTATTTCTGTTCACAATAGTGCGAATATGGGCATTCGCGTACATGTGGCTATCAAAGTTCCTCTACCCATTTGTGCCAGACCGTTTCACGCTCACGCACAAATTGTGCTGCAACTTCCTCAAAACTTTTCCCGCTCTCAGCCTGCTCTGCCAGCAATCTGTTCATCTCATCAAAGGGCATGGTTGCCCGCTGCAGATAACGCATTACCGCCAGGGCCTCCGTGCTCATCCGATCCGAAACCGCAATGAAAACCGTCTCGGGCACAAAAGAGGAAGTCTCGGGATTGGAACAGTCCCGGTTCGCCAGACATGTAAACTTCTCCGCGTCATATGGACCCATATCGAGCGCCTTGAAGTCAAACTGCGCCAGCACGGAATTGGGTTGCCAGTAATAAAAAACCACCGGCTGCGCCCGCGAAACCGCCTGGGCAATCAGCGTATCCATCTCGAAACGATTGCCTGGCTCGACAATTTCAAACACCTCCGACAGACCGTACGCCTTAAGCAGATTGGCATTGACCACAGAGCAGGCCCAATCCGCCGGGCAGGAAATAAACTGCGGTCTGATCCCGGCCGCATTAAGCTTTGCTCCATAGGCTGCCAACTGGTCAGCCCGGTTCAATTCCGGTTCGGCTTCAACAACATGGGCGGGAAGATACCAGCCCTCAAAATCTCCACCCGCAAAAGTTGGGGCAACCGAGCGCACTCGCCCCGCTTCCAGAGTCGAGTTCCAGATTGCCGCCACCCGAGTCACCCACATTTCAGGAACAATTGCGGGTTGGCCGGTCGTTGACATGGACGATATACTTGAAGCCAGGTCCCCTGGAACAACCTCCACCGCACACCCGAGCCGGTCACTCAATATCTGCGCATGAATATAGGCCAGCACAATGGAGGACGGCCACTGCATGGCGGCAATGGTAAGGGGCTGCGTGCCACACGGTCCGGTGAGTTGGACAATACTTCCCCCCTCCTGACCGGAGGACTGGGCCCTGACAGAGCCGCCCCAAAACGTAAGCAGCAGTAGCGCCACTGCCAGAACAAGGCCTGCTTTATATGCGCCGGCGCCTTTACCTGCCATACCCAAACTCTTGCACCTCATTTCTGCTCCACCTCGCCGCCATCCGGTTGGGCGCACATTTGCATCGCCGCTCTTGTTAAGCAACACAGCGTTCCTTTATTCAATTACTGGTGACTCTGCCTACAAAAGTATGCAAATGTTCCTGACAGCGGGCCAGCTTACCGGCCCGGCTTAACAAAGTGTCGCCCGTTTGTCTGGTCTGGAGGCTAATTCAACCACACAATGGAGCGGCCCGAATGAACATTTGAGGGAAACCTATGCAGATTATGAAAAAAACACTGCTCACCGCTCTTGCTGTGGGCGCATTGAGTGCAGCAAGCCCGGCTCTGGCCGAAGGCGCAAAAATCGGATTTCTGGGCGGCTTTACCGGCCCGCTGGAAACACTGACCCCCCCCATTGCTGAAGGTGCAAAACTCGTTGCTCACCAGGTCAATGCCCAGGGCGGTATTCTGGGTGGCACACTTGAAGTCATCACCGGTGACAGCACCTGCGCCGACGCAACTGCCGCCGCCAACGCCGCTGACAAGCTGATCAACACCGACAATGTGGCCGCCATCGTTGGCCCCATGTGCTCGGGCGCAACCATCTCGGCTGCCAACAATGCCGGCATCCCCGGAAATACAGTTTTGATCTCGCCTTCGGCAACCGCTCCATCGGTTACCGACGTTGACGACAATGACCTGCTGTTCCGCACCGCACCTTCCGATGCCTATCAGGGCGCCGTTCTGGCCCGCCTGCTGCTGGCTAAAGACATCAATGAAATTGCGCTGGCTTATGTGAACAATGATTACGGCAAGGGCTTTGCCGATTCTCTGGTCGCAGCCTATGAAGCCGCTGGCGGCACTGTTGCTGTCTCCGAAGGCCATGAAGACGGCAAGGCCGACTACCGCGCCGAGCTGGGTTCTCTTGCTGCCTCCGGCGCACAAAGCCTTGTAATTCTGGCCTATGCCGACGGCTCCGGCCAGACCATGCTGCGTCAGGCCATTGAAGCGGGTGACTTCACCCAGTTCATCGGTGGGGATGGCATGGTGGGCAATTCCCTGTTCACCGGCATCGACAATGCAGCGGTTGAAGGCATGATTGCCACCAAACCCGGCACTCCCGATCTTCCCGGCGCGGCTCTTTACACCACGCTGGCCTCAGCCGAGGGTCTGGACCCCACTGCCATCTTTGCACCTCAGGCCTATGACGCTGCGTTCATTCTGGCTCTGGCCATTCAGCAGAAAGGCTCTGCCGACCGCGAAGGCATGTCAGAAGCCGTACGCGCGGTAGCTACGGCACCCGGTGAGATCATTCTTCCCGGCGAATGGTCAAAAGCTGTAGCCCTTCTGGCTGAAGGCAAAGAAATCAACTATGAGGGTGCTTCAGGCCAGCATGAGTTTGATGACGCCGGCGACGTTCCCGGAACCATCGTTGAGATGACCGTTACCAACGGTGAATTTGTTGAGGTTGGTGCCGCCATGTAACTGGCTCCTTTCAAGGACCAACTAAAACTGGAAAAGCCCGGAACCTCAGGTTCCGGGCTTTTTATCAGCGCGACTTTGAGGCTGACAACCAGGTTCGAACCTGCTGGTAATGGAATGACCATGCCCCCCATGCGTCTTTTGCCCATTCCCTGACAACGGATTTGTGCTCCTCAACACTATTGGTCTTCATCACGTCTCCCACCGTAATCGTTCCCAGCGAAAGGGGCGGCTCAAGCCAGATAAAGGTGCTTTTGTTTTTCGACGCCTTCAACATCGCCTCATTGGCGCGCTCAGGGCACAAATCATGCTCAAGAAAGAGGCACAGACGTATCAGATGCACACCGATGGACTGGATCGTCTGCCGGGAGGGTGAGCCGGGATGCTGAACCGCATACGCATCCACGCTTAACCGGTGCACCTCAAAATAGGTCTTGTCGCTGTATTCGCGCGCCAGCACTTCACCAAACGCGGCCCAACACCCCGGGCTTGAGCTCATATAACGGTGTACCGGACCCTCAACATCATCAAACACCCCTCCGCAGGCAAAACATTCAATCTTGCTCAACATGCGGCTGCCTCTTGAACTTTCATTCCATTCAGGCCTGTTTGGGGGTGGCCTTCTTGGTTTCTTCATCCCCGTGCCGCCTTATCACCTCGGGAATAAGCCCCTGGGGCGTATATCTGAGGGCCAGCGTAATCACCAGCCCCAGCACAAATACCCGCATTTGCAGCGAGCGGCTTTCCACATCGGGGATGGCCCCCCAGCCCCAGCTTTCAAACATTCCACTCAGGCTGACAAACATGGCCTGGGAGACATTTGCCGAAAGACTCCACACGATGAAGATGAATACCCCCCCGAATATGGCGCCAAAATTATTGCCTGCACCACCAACAATCACCATCACCCAGATGAGGAATGTATGGTGGATGGGCTGATACCCTCCCGGATCAAGGATCTGGGAAAAGCTGGTGAGGATCGCTCCCCCGATGCCAATCAGCACCGAACCGAAAACAAATATTTCAATCTGCCGGGCCTTCACATTCTTGCCCATTGAGGCTGCCGCAATGTGATTGTCGCGGATGGCGCGCATCATGCGCCCCCAGGGCCCGCCATAGGCCCGCTGAATGAGGAACAGGACAACAAGGACAACAAGGATAACAACAATCAGATAGGCTCCGCGCGCGTAGATGAAAGAGGCCGCGGTTTCCATGCCCAACTCCTGCAAATCCTGAGGTTTTGGCACCGGCCAGGGTACAGGGGATACGGTCAGCGTGCCCCGCGTCAGCCAGTCCATGTTTTTGATCAGGGCCCGGATGATTTCAGAAATCCCGATGGTGGCAATAGCCAGATAGTCAGTGCGCAACCCCAGACAGATCTTGCCAATAATATAGGCAATTCCGGCGGCGAGCACACCACCAAATATCCAGCCCAGCAACACCGGCAGTCCCAGTCCGCCCACATACCCCGCCTCAGCCTCAATATAGGCAGCAGCAGGATCGATCTGGGAACGATAAATAATATAGGCCAAGATCCACGCGCCCACCTGGGCCGTGCGATGCCAGCGGGCCGAAGCGCCAAGACGATGCAGGCGGTTGGCTCCCATAACAAGGCCTGCGCCCACACCGGCCGCCAGCAGCACCCTGAACAGCAAAAACGGCCCTTCAGAGCTCCAGAAGTCCATGTTCACCGGCATGGAAATAAAGGTGACGGCAAAACCGCCCACCATCAGAAAACCCATAACACCAAAATTAAACAGGCCCCCATAACCCCATTGGATGTTCAGCCCCAGGGCAATCAGAGAATAGGCCGCAGCCTCCACGCACAGACGCACGGTAAAAGGCGCGCCCATGAATGTTCCAACCACCAGAATAAGTACAAATAGGCCAAGATAAAGAGAGAGTGCGCGCCTGATCATGACGAGGCTCCCTTGAATATGCCCGTCGGCCTGACCAGCAGCACAATCACCAGAATAACAAAGGCAACGGTGAGCTTATATTCCGTGGGCACGATGGAGAGGTCATTGGGCACCCACTCGGGAAGGCTTCCTCGGAAAGGGCGCAGTAAAATTGCCCAGTTGAACACCGACATGGTTTCGGCAAAGCCGACGACAAATCCCCCTGCAATCGCCCCATAGGACTGGCCCAGGCCGCCCACAATGGCGGCGGCAAAAATCGGCAATATGATGTTGAACGCCAAATCAGGCTTGAGCGAAACATCAAGCGCCAGCATGGTGCCCGCAAGACAGGCCAGCGTACCCGCGATCAACCAGGTGACACGCACCACCAGTTGCGTATTGATGCCTGAAACCTGCGCCAGGTCAGCATTATCGGCCATCGCCCGCATGGCCTTACCCAGCCGTGAGCGGGTTAAAAACATGTGCAGCGCCAATACTGCAACAATGGCCAACCCCATCATCCACACCTGTGGCTCGGTAAACACAATGGGCCGGGTCGCGCCAAAAAAGGGCACGTCAATGCGAAACACCTGCTTGGCGGTGCCCTCATAAAACGAGCGGTTCTGCACCCCGGCAAAAAGACGGATCAACCCCTGGATCATCAGGGTAACACCAATGGAGGCGATCAGTAATGTTACCGGCTTTGCCCCCCGCGCCCGTAAAGGAGCATAAAAGCCCCTGTCGATACCAAGCGCCATCATCGCTGCCAGCGCCATGGCCAATGGCAAAACCACAATTGCAAGAGGAACAGGTGCCACAATGCCAAGCCCTGCCGCAATGCTGGCCAGCACAAAAGTGATAAAAGCCCCCATGGTCATCATGTCGCCATGGGCAAAATGGGCGAACCTCAGGATACCGAAAATCAGCGTGATGCCCACCGCTCCAAGTGCATAGATCGAGCCCAGCACCGTACCTGAAATCAGCACCTTGTTGATAAGGAAAATCAGTTCGTTCATGAATTTCTAGCCCCCGAGGAAACTTTTGGCGACTTCGGGGTCGTCCAGCAATTCGCGCCCGGTCCCTGTAAATCTGTTCTGTCCATTGGCCAGTACAAAGCCTTTTGTGGCAAAGGCCAGAGCCTGGCGCGCATTCTGTTCGACCATTAAAATACCCACCCCCGAGGCGTTAATTTTCACCACCTGTTCAAAAATTTCCAGCATGTAGCGTGGCGAAAGACCCGCAGAAGGCTCATCGAGCAAAAGAAGGCGCGGCTGACTCATCAGCGCCCGCCCCATGGCCACCATCTGGCGCTGACCCCCTGAAAGCTCCCCCGCATTCTGCCAGCGTTTTTCCTTGAGGGGCGGAAACATGTCATAAATGGAATCAAGCGTATCGGAAAAATCATCCCGGCGGATAAACGCTCCCATTTCCAGGTTCTCGTTGACACTCATCGAGGTGAAAACATTGTGCTCCTGGGGCACAAAGCTCAACCCCAGCGGCACCAGCCTGTCGGGCAGGGCATTGGTAACATCCTCACCCAGAAAGCTCACCTGCCCGCCCGTAACCTTGAGTAGCCCGAAAATGGATTTGAGCGCCGTGGATTTTCCCGCCCCGTTAGGGCCCACGATTACTCCGATGTCGCTTGCTTCGATTTCCATGTCGATGCCCTTGAGAATGGGCGCACCGCCATAGCCTGCTTCAACATCATCCAGCTTGACCAGCGCCATCAGGCAACCTCCATCGGAGTGCCGAAATAGGCTTCAATGATCTCCGGATTCTGTCGGATTTCCTCCATCGGTCCCTCGGCAATGACCTCGCCCTGAGCCATGACAATAACCGGATCGCAAAGCCGACTGATAAGGTCCATATCGTGCTCTATGACAAAAAATGTATATCCCAGTTCGCGGTTCATGCGTTCAATATTGCCCGCAAGGTCCTTGAGCAGGGTCCGGTTGACCCCCGCCGCCACTTCATCAAGAAGCACAAGCTTGGCATCGACCATCATGGTGCGCCCAAGTTCAAGCAGCTTTTTCTGCCCTCCTGACAAATTCCCCGCCAACTCATTTTTGACATGACCCAGTTTCAGAAAATCAATCACATCGTTGGCCCGCTGGCGCACTTCGAGTTCTCGCGAAGCAACCAGTGATGGCCTGAGCCAGGCTTTGGCAAGGCTCTCGCCGGGCTGATCTCCGGGCACCATCATCAGGTTTTCAAGTGATGTCATCTGGGAAAACTCGTGGGCAAGCTGAAAGGTGCGCAACATGCCGCGCCCGAACAAATCGTAAGGAGCCAAGCCTGTCACATCTTCCCCCTCAAAGATAATCTGCCCGCCATCGGGCTTCTGGCTGCCCGCAACCATGTTGAAAAGAGTGGTTTTTCCCGCGCCATTGGGCCCGATCAGCCCGGTGACAGACCCACGGGCCACACTCAGCGTGCACGCGTTGACCGCAATCAGCCCCCCATAACGCTTGGTCACACTTTTTACTTCGATAACCGGCTCTTTGCTGACGATGCCTTCAGACACGCAACCCCCCACTCACAAAAGTTCTAACCCAACAGCATTCAAGCGCGCATGTGTTCACAAGTGTTGCGCGGGGTCAATGGCACAGCAGGTCAAAAAAAGAGGGCCTTGAGGCCCCCTTCAGTCACTCTGTTCGTTGAACAAAGCTTGCATGAAACAATCCAGGGCCTGTCAGCTATCAGAATTCGGCCCAGTCACTATCGAGTGCCACACTACCCTCTGAGAGGTAGGTCCTGGCGGCGTCCTTGACCTTGCCCTGTAGCGCGCGCGCATCCCCGGCGGTCGTGGCCCGGGGCGGTGCCTGTTGTGGGCTGGCACCCTGATGCCCCCCGCCCCCCTTCAGCTTGAACACATCAACAATCCGGTCAAGCTCGACAACCTGATTGTCGGTCTGCTCAATCGCCGCATTGGTCTCTTCGACCAGGGCCGCATTGTGCTGGGTCATCTCATCCATCTGCCGAACCGCCGCATTTACCTCCTCAATGGAAGAGGCCTGGGCGCGGCTCGACTTGGCAATGCCCTGCATCAGGGTCGAGTTCTGCTGAATGCTCTCAATCATCCCCTGCAGCTTGTCCGCCGCAATAGTCACGAATTTGGAACCTTGCTCAACCTCACTCGCGCTCTGCTCGATCAGCTGCTTGACTTCGCTTGAAGCCTCCGCCGCAGACTGCGCCAGACGCCGCACCTCCACAGCAACAACAGCAAACCCCTTGCCAGCCTCACCCGCCCGTGCCGCTTCCACCGAAGCATTGAGCGCCAAAAGGTTGGTCTGGAAGGCAATATCGTCAATCATGCCAATGACATTGGAAATCTTGGCCGAAGATGAGGTGATACGCTCCATGGCATCGGTTGCCTTGGAGACAACGCCCCCGGTTTCTTCTGCCGTTTGGGCAAGGGTCTGCGACTTGGCGCTGGCATCATCGGCCTGTTCGGCGCTTTGCATCACCGTGCCCGCAAGTTCCTCAACGGTAGCAGAAGTCTCCTCAACCGTTGCCGCCTGCTTGGTGGTGCGCTCGCTCAGATCATTGGCACCGGCAAGAATTTCCCCCGTCGCCGTCTTCAGAGCACCCGAAGTATCCCGCAACTGGCCGACAATCTCCGCAAGTTTCTCGCCCACCGCATTGGTATCTTCCTTCAGTCGCAGAAAAGCACCTTCATATTCCCCCTCAACCCGGCTGGTCAGATCCGTGTTGGCAAGAGCACCCAGAACTGCGCCGGTCTCCTTAAGGCCCCGGTCAACCGTCTCAACAAGCTTGTTGACCTGTACGCCCAGCTCATTGAGTTCCGCATCGGGGAATTCAGCTGTGACACGCTGGGTGAAATCACCGGCAGCGGCAGCATCAACAACAGCGCCGAATGCTTGTTGAAGTTCCGCCATCATCCGGCTGTGCTCGGCGGCATTTCTTGCCGCTGTTGCTTTTTCCTCTTCGGTCATAGCTGCGACTTTTTGACCATTTTCCTTGAACACTTCAACAGCGCGCGCCATCAGCCCCAGTTCATCCCGGTTGGCTGTGCCTGAAATCTCAGCTTCATAATTTCCGCGTGCCAGATCATCCATTGTTTTGGTAAGGCGAATGATCGGTCCACTGATTGAGCGTACAACCAGAATGGAGAGCAATATCGTGGCCATGATCACCCCGATGACAATCGTGCTGACCACCATAAGTTTTTGGGCAGCCTTGTCTGCAAGTATCCTGGAGAAGTCTACAATTTCAACGGTTGCTGCATCATCAATCTTTTTCAGAAGGTTGATGCGGTCGGTGGTCGCATCAAACCATTGTTCGCCCGAAACCCCGATAAGGGAATTGCCATACGGGGCGCCCCTGAGAATTTCCCGATAGGCATCAACCTGTTCCACGACAGGGCCTTTCATCGTTTCCTGATACAAAGCAGAAAGGGGTGCACTGGCGTGATTTACAAAATCTTCAAGCAAGATGTTCTGGAGCTGGAGCATGCTGACAAACTTGGCGTAATCCGCAGGGCTTATGGTGTTGGTGGAAAACGCACCGGCACCAATCGCCCGTTCAATCCCGGCCCGCTCCTTGGCCTGCAATAAATCACCCAGCGCCCGCAATCGACTGGTCACCTCCACATCCTTGGAAAGGGCAATCTGCATATCGACCGCTTCCAGAAGTTCCGAGATCACATCCGTGTAAAAACCGACCATCTCTCCCTTGGACAGTTCAAATTTTGACACACTGTCCCGCGTCTCTGCCAGTTCATCAAGTGCTCCCAATATGTGGGTCAATTGATTATTCAGCGCCGGATCCATGCTCATTTGCAGAATCACGCCCACGCGCGTTCTGAACTCTTCGGAACGACCGTCAGTCATGATCCGCTGGTTTGTCAGTTCATTTGAAAAATTCTGCCCTGCAGAATCCAGAAAACCCGCTGACATACCCCGCTCTTTTTGCAGTTCGTGAACCAGGGCCGAAAGAGAGGGGATTTTTTCCGCAAACGCCGCCGTCTGCTTGCTCGCTTCTTCGGCCCTATATTCATTGCTCAGCTCCAGAAAACTAAGAAACAGCAACCCCGCAAGAGGAACCAGTGCCAGAACAATTATACG
Source organism: Hyphomicrobiales bacterium (assembly GCA_026981645.1). Classification (GTDB taxonomy): domain Bacteria; phylum Pseudomonadota; class Alphaproteobacteria; order Rhizobiales; family Devosiaceae; genus DROE01. The sequence continues at coordinate 51,836 of JALSII010000037.1, forward strand.
AGTTCTCACCGGGAAGCGCGAAACCGCGTATTGAAGATCAAATCCAAACAGTTTTTTTGAAGCGGTAGTCATTTTTCAGAGCCCCGGGTACAGTATGATTGTGTAGGTAGAGTTACATGAATCTGTGTTAATTTGTGGTAAACCCTGACTTCCTTAAAGTGATGACCAGGGGGCTGGGTCAGACTGGTTTCGCACCAACTTGAAAAGCGCAGACCTGCCCGCTTTTGCCTGTGCCAGACACCCGCAAACAGCACCTCCTGACAGACACCAGGCAGATGCCCGTCAATGGGAACTAGAGCCTTTGTTTTGTCGCGTTTTCGAACCGGATAACCGCACACACTTATCCTGAAAACGCTCCAAGAAAATCTGCTGACTTGGATTGTCGGATTGTTCAGTGCAGTCAGGACCGGCTTGAAAGGAGCAATCCCTTGGGGTCTGGACCCTAAGCCAGAACCCCGATAACTGCCTCAATCTTTTTCTTCATGGAACCGGCATCAAAGGGCTTGATGATATAATTGTTCACTCCCGCCACAATAGCCTCCTTGACCTGCTCCTTGTCGGAACGGCCCGTGGCCATGATGAAAGGCATGCCCTTGGTTTTGGGGTGTTTGCGGATAACCTTGAGCAAAGTCAGGCCGTCAATATCATCCATATTCCAGTCGGAAATAATCAGATCAATCTTGTTTTTTTCCAGCTTTCCCAAAGCATCACGACCACTCTTTGCTTCGGTGATTTCCTTGAACCCGAGCTGGTTGAGAATGAACTTGCAAATGCCGCGCATGGATTGCTGATCATCCACTACGAGTACACTGATATCACTTGCTTTGGGCATGGCGTTTTGGGCCTCTTTCTTTAGTCGTTACGCTAACTCAACAACCCCTTGCATAGGGCAAAACACTTACCAATCTCTCAATCCGCCAGTAATGGGCATCTGTTTTTTCAGGCGGCATTCTTCTGGTTTGCCAATCCGTTAACGAGGTATGCCGCAATTTCTTCCACGGGCACCTCGTCCGCCACCGCCCCCAGTTCCGCCGCCGCACGGGGCATGCCGTAAACAAGCGCCGAACCTTTGCACTGTCCAACGGTATAGGCACCGCTTTCGCGCATGCTTTTCAAGCCTTTGGCACCATCTTTTCCCATGCCGGTAAGAATTGCGCCTACCGCCTTGTCACCAACTGATTTGGCAACCGAATCAAACAGCACATCAGCACTTGGGCGATGCCCGGACACAGCGTCATCTTCACTCAGCCGACACTTCAAAACCCCTCCGCCGTTGTCCACGCGCAGGTGATAACCACCCTTGGCAATCACCGCACACCCCGGCTTCAGGGCCATGCGGTTTTCAGCCTCCATCACGCTGATTTCCACCTGCTGGTTGAGGCGTTCCGCAAAGCGCTGAGTGAATTCGGGCGGCATGTGCTGGGCAATAACAATGGGGGGGCAGTTCGCAGGCAGTCGTAAAAGAACAGCCCGGATAGCATCCACACCCCCGGTCGAAGCGCCAATTGCAATCACCGCGCCTGCATCAGCACTGGCAATACTGGCCACCTTTTTCGGGTGGGCAGATGTTCCCATGGCACGACCAAGCACATCACTTTGCGCCGCAGCCCTGACCTTGGTGCGCAATTCCGCACCAAACTGCTCAAGTCCGCCCGCAAGGTCATGCCCGGGCTTGGCAACAAAATCCACTGCTCCCAGTTCCAGGGCGAGCATGGTTTCACTGGCCCCTTTTTGCGTAAGGGTTGAGACCATAACCACCGGCAGGGGGCGCAGACGCATGAGCTTTGATAAAAATTCCAGCCCGTTCATATTGGGCATTTCAATATCAAGCGTCACCACGTCAGGGCGTAATTCCTTGATTTTCTTTCTGGCCACCAGCGGATCTTCAGCCGTGCCCACAACCTCGATGTCCCCATCCTTGATGAGCGTTGAGGACAATACCTCCCGAATGAGTGCTGAATCATCAACAACCAGAACCCTTATACTCATGCTACTGCTCTTCCGCTTGCATCAGGCTGGCGCTGATAAATTGTTTTGCCCTGTAATTTGAATCCCAGGCTTTCCGCCCGCATGTTTTCCGAATGCCCGATGTAGAGGAAACCGCCCTCATCCAGCAATTCAGCAAACCGCCCAAAAATCCGGGTCTGTGTGGGCTTGTCAAAATAGATGGTCACATTTCGGCAGAATATGGCATCAAACGGACCCCTTAACGGCCAGTCGCCCATAAGGTTGAGTGGCTTGAATGTCATGAGTTTTCGCAAAGCAGCGGGCACCCTTATGGTCCCGTCCCCCACAATTTCAAACATCTTCGCCTGGGCTTCTGTCAGCCCCTCCAGGTCTGACTGGGGGTAGATGCCTGCAGATGCCGTCGCTACCACATCCGTATCCACATCAGTCGCAAGAATGCGGAAATCCCAGTTTCTGAGTTGGGGAAAATGCTGCATCAGGCACATGGCAATGGTATAAGGCTCCTGGCCTGTAGAGCACCCTGCTGACCAGATGCGCAACCTTGGTTTTCCATTCGCACTTTTTTGATGCGGGCCCGAAATCAGCCCCCGCACATACTCAACCAGATGGTCAAAATGGTGATCCTCACGGTAAAACCGCGTCAGATTGGTGGTCAGGGCATTGACAAATGTCTGTTTGTCCGCCGCAGTGGCCCGCTTATCCAGAAAATCCACATAGGCGTCAAATGACTTGAGTTCCTTGGCCCGGATCAGTTTGGAGAGGCGCGAAACCACCAGCGTACGCTTCGCATCTCCCAGCGAGATGCCTGCAATTTTATAGATCCGCTCGCGAATCTTGTCGAATTCCCTGTCGCTGAGAGCGACCTCTAATTCAGTCATGATAATTCAGCCATCCCCTGTTGAGAGCTATTGGTGTTAACCCCGGTCATCCGACAGTCGGCAGCACCGCAAGAAATGAGCAATCTGTTCACCCCGTTCAGTATGGCCGAGGGTTTACTTATTTTAAGTAAATAAACTTAGGGCCCTGGGAGAAGTGCAGTCGCCCATGGCAAGCCAACTGGCGGTCAGAACAATTCGATGTCATCGCTCTGGACCTCGACTTTCTGACGGCTGGCAATAACCAGTTCTTCACGCGCCACATTCTGTCCGGTCGCCGCATCAAGCCGTTTGACGAACACCCGCCCCGAAACCGGCATGAACATCAGACGGCGGGCAAATGTGCCCCCCAGATCCTCCCCGGCGATGCGATAGCCTTCACTTCTGAGAAATCCGCGTACAAACTCAGCGTTTTTTGCCCCCACATCAGCAAGGGAGGAATTGATGTTTCCCCCTCCAAACACCTTGATTTCCAGGTTGGTTTTTTTGCCGCTACCGCTGCTGAGCACCTGGTTTATCAACTGTTCCATGGCAAAAGCACCATAACGCGCTGATGCCCCGTACCGGTCGCGCGCCGCACCGGACTGTTCTGCCAGAAGGAAATGGTTCATACCCCCGATCCGGGCTGCCTGGTCGCGCACACAAGCTGCAATACACGACCCCAGAACGGTGGCCAGTGTCGTGCCTTCTTCACCCGAAACCTTGCAATCCCCCTGATGAACATTTGTGACCCTGCCTCGTTCAAGGTTTGGTGCTGCTGCGCGCGCTAACGTCAATTTAAGTTCCCCGAATACTAGTTCCCAACATGACCCATCCCCAAACATAGGGTACGAAGAGTTAGTGAATTGCTAACCATTGCAGAATTTACTTAAGCAATATCCCTCTAAAACACCTTGGCTTAGGATTTGAAAATTAGCCTGCTGACGATATTCAGGGAACTTCCGGCATGGCGCTTAAAAAACTTGCAAAAGAACTTGAAGAAACCGTCCGCCAGACCCGCGAGATGGTTGTTGAACTCAATGACGCCCTGATTGCGCTTCTGGATACCACCAACTCTGATGCCGCAGCCCGGCTTGACGCCACCCAGCGCCTGCTCGTTGGTTTGCAGGCTCAGGATCGTATTGAACAAAGATGCTCCAACATCATCTCTGCCATTCATCAGATGGATCAAAGCGGCCTTGCGTTTGACGAAGAAGAATCTGATAAAATCTGGGGAGACCTCAGTCTTGATGAGCTTTCAAAGCCAGAACTGTCTTGCGCATCAACACAAAGATCCAGTGGAGATGTCGATCTGTTCTAGGCTTGGGCCCCTAATCTGCAATTTGCCCTAGCTTTCAGTCTTGGTTCCGGCAACGATGGCATCCAGATCAATCAGGCCAACCATTTTATTGTCATGGGTAACAATGCCATTGAGCAGTTCCGAATCCAGATTGTCCCCTTCAGGTACCGGGTGCACCTCGGACTTTGAAACACTAAGAATGTCGCTCACCGCATCCACCAGAATGCCAACCCATTTCTCACCCACCGACATCACGACCACAACGTGATTTTTTGTCGGGCTGGTTACACCATCGCCAAAGCGGGCACGAAGATCAAAAATGGGCACAATGGTCCCGCGCAGATTTATTACCCCACGCACATATTCCTGTGTATTGGGCAGGGGGGTTGCACCATTCCAGGCGCGAATTTCGCGCACGGTGGTAATTTCCACGCCATAAACCTGCTCCCCGATCAGAAAAGCAATGAGCTGCATCGAATTCCCCGAGGCGGGATCATGTTCCTCACGTGTTTCAAATGCTTGCATGTCTTACCTCTTTCCTGCCATCTTCAGGCAGCTGATTTCTGTTCTGTGGGGCTTTTCAGACCCTGCACATCCACAATGAGAGCGACATTTCCATCCCCGAGAATGGTACCGCCCGCTATGCCATCAATACGCTGGAAATTTTCTTCCAGGCTTTTGATAACCACCTGCTGCTGGCCGATAATCTGATCCACCATCAGCGCAACTTTTGTGTTGCCATCTGCCTCACAAAGCACAACAAAACGCTCATGGGCCTCAACATCGGTTTTCATTTCAAATCTTGTCGCCAAGTCAATCACATGCACGTATTCGCCCCGCACCTGCAATACCTGTCGCCCACTTGGGCCCTGGCCGAATTCAGCGCGGCGGCATTGCAGTGTTTCAACAATTGAGCTCAGAGGAATGACATAGGGCACCCCGGCCACCTCCACCAGCATCACATCCAGCACCGCAAGAGTAAGGGGTAAGCGCAACTGCATGCGCGTGCCCTTGCCCGGAGACGAACGCACATGCACAGAACCGCCGATTTTTTTGATGTTGGAGATAACAACATCCATGCCAACACCGCGTCCTGAAATGTCCGATACTGCACTGGCGGTTGAGAACCCCGGAGCAAACACCAACTCGTCAATCTGTTCGTCGCTCAATTGCTGGTCCGGTGTCACAATGCCCTTTTCGCGGGCCAGTTTCAACACACGTTCGCGATTGATGCCTGCCCCGTCGTCCTCAACGGCAATAACGATATTGCCTCCCGCCTGCTCGGCCGAAAGCTGAATGACACCCTCCTCAGACTTGCCCGCAGCTACCCGGTCCTCCGGCTGTTCAACCCCGTGATCGGCAGAGTTTCTAATCATATGGGTCAGCGGATCACTAAGCTGTTCGATGATGGTTTTATCAATTTCTGTATGTTCGCCCACCATTTCAAGACGGATTTTTTTGCCGGTTTTGGCATTGAGTTCGCGCACCAGACGGGGCATGCGCGAGAATACCGATTTTACCGGCTGGGCACGAATAGCCATCACAGCATCCTGCAGGCCACGTGTGGTCTGCGCCAGCACTTCGACGCCGCGCACCAGTTCCTGGTATTGCGCCCTTAACCGGTCATCCATCTGCTGGGTAAGCATGGACTGGGTAATCACCAGCTCACCAACCATGTTCACCACCCGGTCGACCTTTTCCAGATCCACCCGAATAGTCTGGATGGCCGTTGATTTGGCCGGAGCCGAACCGCTTTTTTTACCCGGCGCTGGCGATTGAGCAGCCGGACTTGGACTTGAAGTCTCTTTTCCCGGCGCAGAACTCTGCACTACCGGTGCCGGTGTCGGCTCAATCTGAGCCGCCAGATCGGCAAAGCTCACGACATTTTCCTCATCTGAAGAAGACTGGGGCGTTTCGTCCCCTTTATCGTCTTCGGCAGCAAGGTCGGCAATTTGAGACAGCAATTCTGCAGGTTCGCCAGGCTCCAAAGCTTGCTCTGCATCCTTCTCCTCGGCAAAGCCCACCAGATCAGCCTCGACCGGAACACTGCGCCGTTCCACCAGCAGTTCGCAATCTCCCTCTACGAACTCAAAAACCTCGCGGATGTCTTCCTCGCTGGCCTTGTCCGAGGTGAGGGTAATCTCCCAGGTGCAATAGACGCCAAAGGGGTCGAAATCCACCAGAAGCGGCACATCGACCAGAGTGGCCTTAATCTGAACATCCCCGAGGCTCGGCAATTCGCGGAATAACAGCAGGGGATCGTTGGCACGCTCATAGAGTCGTGAAAATGGTATCAACTTGATGTGCCAGTGCTCGCCGGTCTCCGGGACCGATTCCTGAAATGGCGCGCTGTCAAAACTGTCTGGCAACTCTTCGTCGTCTTTGGCTTCGCTCACGATGGATTCGTCAGTCACCTGCACCATCACCGGAGTAAACTCGATGTCGAAATCCTCCATCGGCTCGTCATCATCTTCGCCTGCATGCATTTTGAAGGCGGCAAGTTCCTCGGCGCCGAAGTCCGGTGCCAGGTCCACCCCGTCGCGGGCCGCCGCCACGAAATCCGCCACCAGGTCGTTGGAGCGAATACAAAGTGAAATAACCTCTTCACTCATTTCCACCCGGCCGTCGCGCACAAAGTCGAGCATGGTTTCAAACGAGTGCGCAAACTCTACCAGTTTGTCAAATCCAAAAGCCCCAGCTCCCCCCTTGATCGAATGGATGGCCCGGAACACAGCGTTAAGGCGGTCAGAATCGTGATCGCCCTCCTGAATAGCGATGAACTGCTCCTCAAGCTCCGCCAGAAGCTCAGAACATTCATCAAAATATGTGGCCTTAAATTCGTCGAGCTCACTCATTTGGCGTTACCACAATCCGAACTTTCTCGTGCATATCAGTGCACGACACGATTTATGACACTGACCAGCTTTGCAGGGTCAAACGGTTTTACGATCCAGCCGGTTCCGCCGGCCGCGCGACCCTGATCACGCTTCTCCTGGCTTGTTTCAGTCGTAAGAATAAGGATGGGCAGACTTTGGTGTTCCCCCTTGGCCCGCACATTCTTTATAAATTCAATGCCGTTCATCACCGGCATGTTGATGTCGGTGATCACCACATCGACATTTCCCTGTGCCAGAACATCCAGCCCCTGCTGGCCATCCATGGCCTGAAGAACTTCAAAGCCGGCATCCTTCAAAGTGTGCTCAAGCATGGCAAGAATCGTGCGTGAATCATCAACTGTCAGTACGCGCATTTCAGTTTCCTTTACGGAAGTTGGAGAATGTTTCACTCAAGCCCAGGCGCTCAACCGCCTCTGTAAAAGTTTCGCTGGGCTCCGAGATAACAAATTTTACATCGAACTTGGCAGCGGTCTGGCTTGCACTGATGAGCATGAGCAGGGCATTGGTAGCCACCCGCTGAACCGGGGCAGCGTTCAATTCCACATCACCCTCGTCCATGGCGTGGATCAGCCACTCGCGCACATTGTCCATACTGTCCAGATCAATGACCGAAGGAAGGTCAAGAAACTGCGTTGTTCCTGCTGACATAGGGAAAGTTCCGCCCGTGAATATACGCAGGCAAGTTTCTGTCAGAACGGTTTACAAACCCCTAAGATAGTTCATGCACACCGGCGTTTGTCCCGTTTTGCACAAAAATCCTTACGCTCCGGACAAAATTATCCTGCAAGGGCCGTCAGGATCGGGTCCCGGTTTACCTCGGTAATAACTGCAGGCTGCCAGCAGGGCGACATATCCTTGTCCACAAGAACCGCACGCACACCCTCGGCAAAATCATTTCGCCGCACCATAAGATGCGCCAGCCGCAGATCACGGGCCAGCACTGCGCCAATTTTTGGGTCCCGGCATGCAGTCTCACGGCTGAGAAGGTGCACCCACATGGAGGTCGGGCAACGGTTTTGAATGAGATTGACGATGCGCTCAAGCTTGATGCAAATCCGGGCATCCTGCACAAGCCGTCCGATGACCTCGCTGCAGTCCTCAGAATCAAAGCTGGCAGCATGCGCGTCCGCAAGTTGACAAAATTCAGGTTCTTGCCCCCGATTGTCACCCGCACTTATCAAGTCCTCAAGCTCCTTGCCGGCATTTTTGCTATTGCCTGCACCAATGATCTGGCCTCTGAAAGTTTCAAACTCTGCCGCCGCCACCGCCCGGTCGGCCAGATTGAGCGCAATCGCGTCGGCGGCCCCCACCACGTCTCCGCTCAGCATGAACATTAAAGCCCGCTGCCGGGGCACGGCGGCGAGCAGGGATTGCACGCCGACATCGCAGAAAAAGCCAATGGCGGATTCAGGCATGGCAAAGCGTGAATCCTGGTGCGTAAAACGATATTTTGCGTGCCCCGCCAGCCCGATGCCCCCGCCCATCACCACTCCGTGGGTAAGGGCTGCGAATGGTTTTGGATAGGTCGAAATCATTTTGTTGACGCTGTATTCAAGAGCAAAAAAACCATCCGCCTCCTCCGCCCGCCCCTCAAGCACCGCACTTCGTGTCCAGCGCACATCACCCCCGGCACAAAAGCCGCGTTTGCCCTCCCCTTCGAGCACTACCAGTGAAATATCGTCGTCCACCGCCCAGCCGCTGAGCTTTTCATGGATCGCTGCCATCATCTCAGGGTTGAGCGCGTTGATGGCCTCGGGCCGGTTCAGGCGAAGGATTGCCACCGCCCCTTCAATGCTGATTTTTATCTGATCGGTCATGCAAGTTTACTGCCACGGCACAGCTCTTGTGGCAACGGGATTTCATGTCCCGCCCCGGTTTCGCCCCGCCGGTGAGAATGTTAAGAGGGTGCACTGCCTGCCCGTTTTTCCAGCCGAGAAAGCCCGTTCTGCTTCATGACCAACATTTCCCTCACCGGCATCGCCCGCGACCTCAAAGCCCTTGGCGAAAAAGGCGAACCCATCCGCATCGGTGTCATCGGCTCGGGAGAAATGGGCACCGACCTCGTAACGCAATGCATGCTTATGGAAGGGCTCCAACTCGCTATTATCGCCACCAGGCGCCCGGAAACGGCTCTGGATGCCATCACCATAGCCTATGGCGACAATTCCAATGGGCGCATCGTTGAAACCCGCAAATCCATGTCAGAAACACTGGACATGGGCAAAATCGCCATCACCGACAATCCCGCCCTTATGGTCAGCGCCCCTGAAATTGACGTGATCATCGACGCCACCGGCAAGCCCGGGGTCGCCGCTGATTATGATCTTGCTGCCATGGAAAACGGCAAGCATGTGGTGATGATGAATGTGGAGGCTGACGTCACCATCGGTCCCTATCTGAAAAGCGAAGCCGATCGGCTCGGCGTAATTTATTCCGTAGGTGCGGGGGATGAGCCCTCCTCGTGCATGGAGCTTATCGAATTTGCCACGGCACTTGGCTACACCATCGTCTCGGCCGGCAAGGGCAAGAACAATCCCCTGAACCACGACGCGGTGCCCGATGACTACCGGGAGGAAGCCACAAGGCGCAATATGAACCCGCGCATGCTGGTGGAATTTGTTGACGGTTCCAAAACCGCTGTTGAAATGGCCGCCATTGCCAACGCCACCGGGCTGGTGCCCGATGTGCCCGGCATGCACGGGCCCAAAGCCTCAAGGGATGAATTGCCCGGGGTGCTTATTCCCAAACAGGACGGGGGCATTCTCAACCGGGTTGGCGTGGTTGACTACACGATTGGTAAAGGCGTCGCCCCCGGTGTGTTTGTTATCGTCAAGGCCGAACACCCCCGCATCATCGAGCGCATGGACGATCTGCATGTGGGAACAGGCCCCTATTACGGTTTTTTCCGCCCCTATCACCTCACCTCGCTTGAAGTGCCGCTGACCGCCGCCCGCATCATGCTTTATGGCAAGGCCGACATGGTGCCTCTTGCAAAGCCGGTGGCTGAGGTCTGCGCCGTGGCCAAACGCGATTTGCCTGCAGGCGAATATCTCGATGCCATTGGCGAAACCTGCTACCGCTCCTTCACCATGAGGGTTGAAGACGCACAGGCCAAGTCCTGCCTGCCCGTAGGACTGCTGGAGGGGGGTAAAACCACAGCCCCCATCAAAAAGGGCGAACTGATAACCACCGCCAACGCCACGCCAGACACCACGACCCTGCTTTATGGGCTGCGCCAAAAGCAGGACAGGATGCTGGGGTTGGGGTGATGATATGAAACAAAGAAAAAACAGACACCGTTCTGACGCTCAGATTCAATCTATGACACGTCAAGTGGCATTGCGTGTTTATTGCTGTTTTTCAGAAACTTGCGAGCATCCAGCAACATCGCTGCCCTTTGCGCGCCTGTTGCCTTGCGCAGAGGCCCAAGCGTCTTGATTTTCACCTTTTCAAACCCGCAAAACCCGAGAATTTGTTTACGCAGAATTTTGGACCAACCATCCCCGTAGCCCCAGCGCAGATACCATTCCGGCGTATCTGAAGAAATCAGAACATGCGCTGTTTTTCCCTTCAGCAGCTTTTCCGGGAAATCTTTCCCATCAGCATATTTGAAAGCGAAGCCCGGCAGGAGCGTCCGATCGAACAGACCCTTCAGCCTTGCAGGCGCAGAACCCCACCAGAGGGGGTGGACAAGAACGAGCTTGTCGCACCAGGCCAGTGCCTCCTGCACGGCTGTCAAATCAGGCTCCAGCTTTTGAACTTGTCGATATCCTTCCGCCAGATTTGAATCAAACTGCATCTGGGAGAGCCGTAAATACTTCACCTCGGCTCA
>JALSII010000038.1 GCA_026981645.1 Hyphomicrobiales bacterium
CGTCAACGCATTGCGCACAGCCATTGCTGCGACCTTTGCCTGCGAATTGGCGGAGAAGCCCGATTTGGGCATGGAGGTCGCCACTGACGCATCACCGATAACATGGATATTTTCGTCCATGCTCGATTGCATGGTCGCCGGAATGATGGGGCACCAGCCCGACTCGTTGGTCAGTCCGGCAAGGGAGGCAATCTCGCCTGCCTTCTGCGCCGGAATGACACAGGCCGCATCAGCGCTGAATGTATCAAAATCCGTTTCAACGGTCATTGCCCGGTGGTCAACATTCTTGATGCCCCCATGGATTGAGGGGGGCAGCCATTCAACCATGCCGCTATAGTGGCGGTCCCAGCCCTCCTGGAACAGTCCCTGCTTGGAGAAACCCTCTTTGGTATCCAGTATCAGGATAGAAGCGGTGGGATTTCTTTCCTTGAAAATTTTGGCGACCATGGAAATCCGCTCATAGGGTCCGGGAGGACACCGGAAAGGATTTGGCGGCGGCACCATGACAAAGGTTCCCCCCTCCTTCATATTCTCCACTTGCGCCTTGAGCAATTGCACCTGGCTGCCCGATTTCCAGGCGTGGGGCATGGCATTGGTGGATTGTACGGAATAGCCGGGCACCGAATCATACTTGAAGTCTATGCCCGGAGAAATAATCAGCCGGTCATAGGGCACCCTGGCACCTGAGGAGAGGGCAACCATCTTTGCGTCCCGGTCCACACCGACGGCCCAGTCGTGCACGACATTTACGCCATAATCATAGGCCAGCTTCTCATAGGTGTGCCCGATGGATTCATAGTCGCGCACACCACCCAGATAAAGGTTTGAAAAGAAGCAGGTATAATATTTCTTGGTGGGCTCAATGAGCGTGACTTCGATGCCCCCATCAGAATCTTTTGCGATGTAGCGCGCCGCGGTTGCGCCACCGGCACCTCCCCCGATCACAACCACTTTAGGCACCGCTGCGCGCAATACGCCCGGCATTGCCACTGCGCCCGCAGCAACCGAAGCACCGGCGATTTTTGCGAACTTTCTACGTGTAATTTTTACCAATTTACCCTCCTTGGTTTTCAGTTAAATTATTCGGTTTCCTCGTCCCTTCCAATAGTAAAAAAATACGCGGCAAGTGCCAGGATTTCCTCATCATCCAGCGAAAGGGCAATGTTCTGCATCACCTCGTTCTCAAGCTCCTTGTTCCGATAGGCTTCAAGCACATGGATAAAGCCCTCCATGTCCCAGCCCACTATGCTGGGGATATTGCTTTCCTCGCCCGATATCAGATGGCACGAAGTACAGCTTGAAGACAGGTACTCGCCAAATTCAAGATCAGCGGCTTCCAGCGTGGGGTGCGTGTCCCCCAGGGCAGTTTGTCCATAAAGCAGAACAACCACCAACAGACAGAACAGTCGTTTCAGCAAGCTTATCCCTCCAACATATTCCACTTCGAACATGTATCTATGTATATTTTTACCTGAGATTCAAGGTGTTTTTGCGATGGGAAATACATTTTCCATTTTCAAATTGTATCTCAAGAAATTTCGGGGGCACCAAAACAAAATCCAGCTAGTAGTCCAATAGATTTTCCAGCCGCGCCCAGAAAAAATCTTCTCCTGGATAACCTTCTATGCGCCCTATTTCTTCACCGTTCTCAACAAGCACGAAAGTGGGCGTGTAACGCACGCTATACACAAGGGAATACTGCTCGGGCACGGGGTCGGCAATATCCAGTACGACCAGCGGAGCCCGTTTGCCCTCAGGCGTCTTGTCATAGATCACACCCACCTCGCGCCGCCAGGCCTCACACCAGGGGCAGGCATCCTGCTCGAACATCAGCAATTCACCCGCCGAAACCAGCGATGGTGTCGAGAACGTCAATACAAGTAGGGCACTGAGTATCCTGATAAATTTCACAGCGGTAAAAGCCTTTGATTTCCTGAACTGCGCAAAAGGAAACACTAGTTCGCAACTGTGCTGATATCAAGAATAAGTAGAATTTGCCAATGAGCACGGTGACTGCACACAAAGGAAAAAACAAAGGTCAACCCACGTTTCTACTCAAATCTGTGCAATGACAACTTTGTCATTGCATGCTGGCTTGTTTCCGGTCACAGCGCATGTTACATGCCAAACACGGTATGTATTGAGCACCGCATGCGTTGTTGCGGCCGTCATTATGGGCGCAAAGTGGCGCGGCAACCGGTGCTTGCAGTCAACGCAGCGGGAGGAATTATTCATGAATCTATCCAGAAGGCAGGCCCTTGCCCTTGGTGGGGCTGCCATCAGCACGGCGCTGATACCCGTTGAACTTGCCCTTGCCGGCGTCGAGGAGACACAGGCCGCCATTGACGCCTTCACCGGCGGTGCCGAACTGCTTGAAGGAGACATTACCCTGACCATTCCCGAACTGGTCGAAAACGGCAATATGGTGCCGGTTTCCGTGGCCGCCCCTGGTGCGCTTTCCATAATGCTGCTGGGGGATGACAATCCGGTTCCCGAGGTTATGACCCTGAACTTTGGCGAATTGGCCGGAAGTTCAGAGGCTTCAGTACGCATCCGCCTTGCCGGCACCCAAAACGTCATTGCCGTTGCCAAAATGGGCGATGGCAGTTTCATCAGCACCGCCCGCGAAGTCCGGGTCACAATCGGGGGTTGCGGCAGCAACTAAACTCCCCCGGGAAGTTTCCGGCCGCATGAAGATATTGGAGACATGAAATGGCAATCACACCTCGCGTCAGGGTCCCCGACACGGCCTCGGTCGGCGAATCTGTGCTCATAAAGGCACTCATCAACCACCCCATGGAATCAGGCCAGCGTCGGGACCGGGATACCGGCGAGAAGATCCCACGCATGATCGTCCATACCTTCGAAGTCACATTCAACGGCAAAGAAGTGGTGACCTTCTATCCGCAAGGAGCCGTTTCCCAGAGCCCGTTTTTTGAATTCTATCTCAAGGTCCCTGAAGCTGGAGAGTTAAACTTCAAATGGATTGATGACGAAGGCTCCGTTTTTGAAATCTCCAAACCCATCGCCATCAGCTAGCCATACCCCCGTAAAACAACCTCATGAACAGGGGCGTCCTGTGTCGGGCGGGCCGGGTTTGATCTGGCTGTCGAATGGCAAATCCGCCTCAACCGCCCGATCCTTTTATCGAACGCATGGTCTTGAACGCCTTGAACAGGTGCGCATTGCTCTTGATTGTCCTGCGGGCCTGCTCTTTGAGGCGGTGGAGTTTGCCCACGAGTTCCCCACGTTGGGACAACGCCATATAGTGCGTGCGCAAGGGGGTTTTGACATTGCACCAGTGACGCTTTTCGTCCGAATAGCCCTCACCCATGTCACAAAGCGTAGCTCCGCTCTCAAAAATCTCCTGCATCGCACGCAATATGTTCTGCTTGCCGGGCGAGCCGGGGTGCAGTTCCGCCCGCGCCGACATTGACGAAATCAGTGCAAAATTATGTTTGCCGTGCACCAGATTATAGCGCACCGCAACAATCTCCCCATCCAAACGAAGCACATGCAACTTACCCCTCAGCTCGCCGGTACCGCCGAACACATCCCGGTAAAACTGCCGGACCTTTTCGTCCGCAAACGGGTCTTCAACGCCCCATTCCCGAAAACGCACCGCTTTTTGCTCAAACAGCGTCTCAAGCGCCTCTTCAATGTCATCTTCTGAGCCCAGAACCTCAAAACCGACCTTACCCATTGCGGCCAGTTTTGCCCCCTGCTGCTTGTCATGTTTCCTGCGGGTTCTGGTATGCTGCTGACGTTTGCACGTCTCCCAGCTTTCATATTCCGAGCGATAAAGCATCTCCGTTTCGACGCTCTCCCCCAGTTCGGAAAAATAATCGTCATCGGCGAATTTGGGCACAGCTTCCAGCAACAACAGATCGGCCCCGAACATGCCGCGCCGCATTTGCTGCCAGATTTTGCCCCGAGCATCGCTGTCCAGTTCACTGAATGTCTTCTTGTCAATCAGCGGCGCGCCGCACCCCACATGGGCACCGGGGAACCATGTCAGAATATTGGCGCCCATCCGGCGCTCGCGAACCAGCGGCATCAGCGCCACCAGCCTGCCTTTTGCTGACCCCGTTACATAGAGTTGCTCCTGCCGGGGAATGTCAAAGTGCTTTACCCATGCCTTGATAAAATCAATGCTCTGCCCGGGGGATTGCACCCCTTGCGCTTCCAGTTCGCGCCATTCAGGCTCGATGTCTTTGATGTCCTGCGTTGCCGTCACCGACAGGCCCAGACCGGCCCACCAGTCGCACGCCGAAACTTTGGGACGCGGATTTTCCATCCGCCTGAGCAGCGGGTTTGAAAGCAACAATACCTCGGATGACCCTTGCGCCACAATGTCTTCCCCTCAACAATTGAAACCTTTTTGGAGATTATCATTGAGCGCAGAAGTGAACGGCGGGTTGAAATGTGTTCGCGCTGAGGCAGAATCAGCACCTCAAAGCCCGATTCTGTTATAAACGGTTAAGTTTGGATGAACCGTTAGCGCTCTTTTTTACCCGATATTGCCCAGCGCCGGGAAAGTTTCAAGGAACCAGAACGAAATCCGGGTAAACTGGCCCGTAATGAACAGAATTCCGGTCAGCACCAGAAAACCGCCCATCACCCGTTCCACCGTCTGCAGATGTTTTTTGAAATTGTCAAAAAACGTCAGAAACGGTCCGATGGAAAGCCCCGCAATCAGGAACGGAACCCCAAGTCCGGCCGAATAAACCCCTAAAAGAATTGCCCCCTCGGTGGCTGATTGCTGTCCGGCAGCCACCGCAAGAACCGCGGCCAGCACCGGCCCGATGCACGGGGTCCAGCCCACCGCAAATGCCAGACCCAGCAAGTAGCCTCCACCGGGGCCTGAAGCCATAGAGGGACCTCTTGAGCGCATCTGCATATCGAGCAGACCAATCCTGAACAGACCCAGAAAGTGCAGGCCCATCAGAATGATGATGATCCCGGCCAGCGGCGTCAGAAACGGCAGTGCCTGCCGGAACATCTGCCCGAAGGCCGTGGCGGTTGCCCCCAGCAGAATAAACACAGTGGAAAATCCAAGGATAAAAAATACCGAGGTAAATACCGAGCGCCGCCAATGGGCGCCGGTCATTACAGCGTCATTTCTAAGCTGCTCGAACGTCGCTCCGCTCATATAGGTCAGATAGGGGGGCACCAGTGGCAGCACACATGGCGACAGAAAGCTCAAAATTCCGGCGCCGAACACCAATGGCAATGACAGACCAAGCATGGCAGATCCTTTGTTCCGAACGCCTTATGCACTTCCTTATGTCGTCAGTGCAAGCATCTGAACGCACTCTCCCGTCATTGTGAACTGGTGTGCGCTTGTCAGGGATTTATGTGAAGAACAATCGGGCGGTGGTCAGAGCGCCCCCGCTCGAGCACCCGGGAGTTTTGGCACTTGAGATCCCGCACAAAACACCTGTCCAGCCGGAAAGGCATTACCTTTTTTGCCATATGGGTAACCTGGCGCGGCCCCACATCCTTGAAGCCGCGCATCACCACCGGACCCAATGTGTTGAAATCACCGATAATGGCCAGCGGCCCCTCAATGGATTTGGCGATTTTTCGCAATTGCCGCCGGTTGAGCAACTGCCCGTGGGAGAGGTGCACATTTACGATGCTGTACCCTTCAAAGCTGAGTACCTGCGCAACCCTTGGCGGAAACTTCCCCGGAACCTTTGAATAGGGAAGCTCCAGCGATGAAGTCGTGAGGTGCCCCTGGGGCACCCATGCCCCAAGCGCATAGCTTTTCCCCTTCCAGGGAAGTTTATAAAGCTGCCCCCCCGCGTGCGAGGGCAGGCTGTCAATGCCCTCCGTTGCCTCCTGCATCAGAAACAGGTCGGGCCTTTGCCGTTCGATGATACCCGCTATGTCTGCCGCCGCTGCCCCCTGACGATACAGCAGATTCCAGCTTACAATTTTCAACAGTACCTCGCCCGGAGAGTTTCAAAAAACCAATAATGGCCGATTCTGTCCGCCCACTCAAAGATAGGGCAAAAGCAGCCGCGCACTGGCGTCCCGCAGTCTTATCGGGGTTGGCCTGCCCGCCAGCATGAGAGCGGTCAGCTTTTTGGCATTGGCGATTTTAGCGTCGATGATGGCATCAACGGCCCCGGTGGCCTCGTGCCCGTAACACTCCACCTGATATTCAAAGTTCAGGCGCATGGAGCGCGCGTCCCAGTTGGCGCTGCCCAGCGTGCACCAATAGCCATCCACGCTCATAAGCTTGGTATGGTCGAACGGCTCAGGGCTGAGATAACAGTCTATCCCCTCCATGAGGATCGTTTCCAGATGGGCGGCAGTTGCCCAGTTGAAATAGAAGTGATTGGTTTTTTCCGGCACCAGAATTTCCACCAGCACGCCACGCAGCGCCGCCCGCCGCACCACCTCGAACAGGCGGTCCTCGGGCAGAAAATACGGGGTTACAATACGAATGCGCTTTGTTGCCTGCTCAACTGCGGTGGCCAGCATGGCCTCAATGCGCCCCATGCTTTCATCCGGGCCCGAGGCAATGCCGCGCATGGCAATATTGCCCTGAGGTCCAACGCCTGCCTTTGCAATTTCAGGCCACCACGCCTCCCCCGTCAGCTCTTCACCGGTGGTAAAGCTCCAGTCGGCACTGAAATTCTGCATGAGTTGCTCGACAATGGGTCCCTCAATCCGCCCCTGCACGTCGCGTACCCTGGGGCAGTGATTTTTGCCGCTGGCATTATCGTCAGAAATATTCATACCCCCTGTAAAGGCGACTCTACCGTCGATTATCAGCATCTTCTTGTGATTGCGCAGATTGATAAATGTCATGGCCCACGGGGCCCAGTCATGCAGGAAACGCCCCACTTTCACGCCCCCCCGGCGCAAGCGGCTCAACACCGGTGCCCGGAAATATCCCGAACCGATACCATCGGCCAGCACCCTGACCGCAACTCCGCGCTTCGAGGCGGCAATCAGCGCATCGGCAAACCTGTTGCCGATATTGTCGCTGGCAAAGATATAGGAGGCCAGCGCCACTGAGTGCCTGGCTTTGCCGATGGCCTCAAGCATGGCCGGATAAGCCGCGTCCCCATCCAGAAGCAGCTCCAGTGAGTTGCCCCTTGTCAACTCGAGTCCGGTAATTGCATCCCCCGCCAGCGCGATGGACATAATGCCGGAGGTGGGAACACGTTCAAGAACCTGGGGCGCCCGTTTGCTGTGGTCAATGACACAGGTTTTACCAGGCGGTCCCAGCCGCCGCGCCCGGCGCGCAATCCGGTTCACCCCGAACGCCAGATAAATTGAAGAACCAATAAAAGGCGATAACCAGGATAACGCAATCCAGCCGATGGATGAACGCACCTCCCGGTGGGAAAGCAGCACATGCAGAGTAACAAAACTGGCGGCAACCACATGGGCGATGCCCAGAAGCGTGCCCGTCAAATTATCCATCAGCCTGCCCCGTTTTTTGCCTGTCTTGCCCCTTTACCACCCCAAACAGGCCAAAACCTGCATCAAGAGATAGGATTTTCCGGGGAAATTGCAAACTGGTCCGGTTTGCGATACCGCACGCTCATTGCCCCCCTGGCAAACCTTGTGTTACCAGCCCTTGCAGCATTCTCCGACAAAACGGGATAAACCATGAGCGCGCGTGAAATCAAAATCGCCCCTTCCATTCTGTCCGCTGATTTCACGCGTCTGGGTGAAGAGGTCCGCGCCATTGA
This sequence comes from Hyphomicrobiales bacterium, assembly GCA_026981645.1. Taxonomy (GTDB): domain Bacteria; phylum Pseudomonadota; class Alphaproteobacteria; order Rhizobiales; family Devosiaceae; genus DROE01. The sequence continues at coordinate 7,716 of JALSII010000038.1, forward strand.
TGAGGCGGGCTGTGACTGGATACACGTGGACCCCATGGACGGCCACTTCGTGCCCAATCTCTCCTTCGGGCCTATTGTCGTGGAAGCCATTCGCCCTCTGACCGCCAAGCCTATCGACGTGCACCTGATGCTGAACCCCGCCGCTCCCTATCTCGAGGCCTTCGCCAAAGCCGGTGCTGATATTATTTCCGTACATGCTGAAGCCGATATTCATCTGCACTCATCCCTGCAAACCATCCGGGCTTTGGGCAAGAAGGCCGGTGCGGTGCTTAACCCTTCAACTCCGGTTTCCGCCCTTGAACACGTTATCAACGACATCGACGTGCTGTTGATCATGAGCGTTAATCCCGGCTTTGGTGGCCAGAAATTCATCCCCGAGGCACTGGATAAACTCCGCCAGGCCAAAACCCTCATCGGCACCCGCGACATTGACCTTGAGATTGACGGCGGTGTCAGTGCCGCCAACGCCGCCGATGTGGCAAAAGCGGGGGCCAATGTGCTGGTCGCCGGTTCAGCGGTCTATAAGGGCAATGACCCTGCAACCTACGGCCCTCGCATCCAGGCCATTCGCAGCGCCGCCCGCTCGGCTCAAACGTGATTATCAATGATTCAACTCTTCAACAAACGAGCCCAACCTTATGATTCCACGCTATTCCCGCCCCGAAATGGTGGCCATCTGGTCCCCTGAGACCAAGTTCCGCATCTGGTTCGAAATCGAGGCCCACGCTACAACCGCACTGGCAAAGCTGGGCATTGTGCCGGAGGAAGCGGCAAAAACCATCTGGGAAAAAGGCAATGCGGCGACATTCGACGTCGCCCGCATTGATGAAATCGAGGGTGAGGTCAAACATGATGTCATCGCCTTTTTGACCCATCTGTCCGAAATTGTGGGCCCGCAGGCGCGGTTTGTCCATCAGGGCATGACCTCTTCAGACGTGCTCGACACCACGCTTTCGGTTCAACTCGCCCGCGCCTCCGACCTGCTGCTTGCCGGCCTTGAGCGGTTGCTGGCTGCCCTGAAAAAGCGCAGCCTTGAACACAAAAACACCATTACCATCGGCCGCTCCCATGCCATTCACGCCGAGCCCACCACTTTTGGCCTCAAGCTGGCGCAGGCCTATGCGGAATTTGCCCGCTGCCGCGACCGGCTGGTCGCCGCTCGTACAGAAATCGCCACCTGTGCCATTTCCGGGGCCGTGGGCAGTTTTGCCAATATCGACCCTTTCGTCGAGGCCTATGTGGCCGAAAAGCTTGGTCTTAGCGTTGAACCCGTCTCAACCCAGATCATCCCCCGCGACCGCCACGCCATGTATTTTGCCACTCTTGGGGTGATTGCCTCATCGGTTGAGCGTCTGGCCACCGAAATCCGTCACCTCCAGCGCACCGAAGTGCTCGAGGTCGAGGAATTTTTTGCAAAAGGGCAAAAGGGCTCCTCTGCCATGCCCCACAAGCGCAATCCGGTACTTACCGAAAACCTCACCGGGCTTTCCCGGCTGGTGCGCGGCATGGTCACTCCGGCGTTGGAAAATGTCGCCCTGTGGCACGAGCGCGATATTTCCCACTCGTCGGTCGAGCGCATGATAGCGCCCGACGCCACCGTCACGCTGGATTTTGCCCTTCACCGCCTGAGCAATGTCATTGAAAATCTGCTGGTCTACCCGGAAAATATGCGCGCCAACCTCAACCTGCTGGGTGGTTTGCACAATTCCCAGCGCGTTCTTCTGGCCCTGACGCAAGGCGGCCTTTCGCGCGAGGCTTCCTACGCCGCTGTGCAGCGCAATGCCATGCAGGTCTGGCAGACAAAGGGCGAGCGCGCCGGACTGTTCGCTGAACTGCTCAAGGCCGACCCCGAAGTCGCCGCCGCACTAAAGCCTGAGCAAATCGACATGATGTTTGATGATGCCTACCATCTCAAGCATGTGGACACGATCTTCAAGCGGGTGTTTGGCTGAAGCACCGCACCGACCGGGCGCACACGCGCCCGGAAAACTGTCCGCACCGAACGCCGCTGCTATTCGCTGAGCACCTGCTCCTGGGCCAATGCCAGCAGTTCGGCCATTTTTTCACGAATTTCGTTCTCGGTAGTGCCCTTGCCGGCCGCTGCAATGTCGGCGCTGACCTTGCGGAAGACATCCTCGTCCCCTGCCTCTTCAAAGTCCGCGGCAATGACTTCGGCCACATAGGCATCCGGGTTGGCATGACCAATAAGTTCGGCCACCCATAGCGCCAAAAGCTTGTTGCGCCGCGCTTCGGCCTTGAAACGCAACTGCGCATCATGGGCAAATTTGGCTTCCTGCGCTTTTTTCCGATCGTCAAAACCCGACATTATCAGTTCACTCCGCTGTTTAACAAAAACCAGGCACCTTGCGGTTCCCTCAAATCACTTCTCACTTAAGCATTTAGTGCCTACCTTGCAACGCTAAACCTGCTGATGAATCCATGACGGCAAAAAAGCTTGCTTTTTAACCTCAAACTGGCCAAAAGCCGGACACATCATCCCCGTTTTTTCGAGTCTTTGATACCTGTCAGGAAAACATCAGGACACCCATTCATTATGAGCCGCAGACGCAAAATCTACGAAGGCAAAGCCAAAACCCTTTATGAGGGGCCTGAAACTGGCACCCTGGTGCAGCATTTCAAAGACGACGCCACCGCCTTCAACGGCAAAAAGCACGAAATTGTCGATGGCAAGGGCGTACTCAACAACCGTATTTCCGAATTTATTTTCACAAAACTCAATGCCCTTGGCGTGCCCACACATTTCATTCGCCGCCTCAACATGCGCGAACAACTCATCAAGGAAGTGGAGATCATTCCCCTTGAGGTGGTGGTGCGCAACATTGCCGCCGGCTCCATCGCCAAACGCCTGGGCCTTGAAACCGGCACCCGCCTGCCCCGCTCCATCATCGAATTCTATTATAAAGACGATGCCCTGGGCGACCCGCTGATTTCCGAGGAACACATCACCGCCTTTGGCTGGGCCTCCCCCCAGGAACTGGACGACATCATGTCGCTTGCGGTGCGCGTCAACGACTTTTTGACCGGACTGTTTGCCGGGGTCGGCATCCAACTGGTGGATTTCAAAATCGAGTGCGGACGCCAGTTCGAGGGCGATATGATGCGCATTGTTGTTGCCGACGAAATTTCTCCCGATTCGTGCCGTCTCTGGGACGTCAAAACAAGGCAGAAGCTGGACAAGGATGTGTTCCGCGAGGATTTGGGCAGTCTGATTGACACCTATCGTGACGTTGCCCAGCGCCTGGGCATCCTCACCGAGACTGAAAATGCCCTGACCACCGGGCCAAGACTGGTCAAATAAAGGTCAGCAAACAGGATTTCCCCCATGAAAGCCCGCGTCACCGTCACCCTTAAAAACGGCGTTCTTGACCCCCAGGGGCAGGCCATTGAAGGCGCGCTTGACGGCCTTGGCTTCACCGGCATCGGCACTGTACGTCAGGGTAAAGTCTTCGACATAGAACTGGACGATTGCAACAAAGACACAGCTTTGAGCCTGCTTAACGATATGTGTAAAAAACTGTTGGCAAACACCGTGATTGAGGATTATAGGGTGGACATAATCGGTTAACGGATTCCACGTACTTTCTTTCAAATTCTACATTCCGGGACAATGTCAAAATGGCTCGCAGACTTACACTCACTGCTCTGTTTTTCATCTCCATGGCCCTGATGGCCGCCCCTTACGCGCTGGTCCCTGTTGGGGGCTGAATCACTAAACTCCCCCCGCTTTCCAAAACAGCCATTCAAAGCTATCCTTGTTTTTCAACGGCAGGGAAGTTTTTATCATGTCGGTTTTGGCATCTGTTCTGGTCGGCATTGTTGCTTTACTGCACCTGTGGTTTCTGGTGCTGGAAATGTTCCTGTGGGACACCCCGCTGGGCCGCAAGACCTTCGGCCTGAAACCTGACTTTGCCAGCCAGTCAAAGGTTCTGGCCGCCAATCAGGGGCTTTATAACGGCTTTCTGGCCGCCGGCCTGCTGTGGAGCCTTTATCCAATCGGCGCGCCCGGAGCCGCCACCACGATTGCCACATTTTTCCTTTCCTGTGTGATTGTTGCCGGAATCTACGGCGCCGTCACCGCCGCCCGCGCCATTTTGTTCATCCAGGCCCTGCCCGCCCTTGTGGCTTTGGCGCTGGTGTGGTTCACCTGACCGGCAATAAAAGGAATTTTTCAAATGTCAGTACTTTCTCTCGCCTTTGTTCTTCCCTTTGCCTTTCCCTCATTGCTCCTGTCACCACCCGTCCTCCCCCTGTTTTTGGCCTTGGTGCCTTAATGGACAAAAGCCGATCCCTTGAACTGTTCAACATGCGCAACCAGTTCCGCATTCGCTGACAATTCCTGCCTCGCTTCACCCTCTCCACCCCCGGATTAAATCCGGGGTCTTTGCCCGGCCTGCAACCTCGCCCCTGTAACTCATCCCGTTACAATTTTAAGTGAACCGTTAAGGTAAACACTTGAAATTGCTCCACTTCACACGCCCGTGAACGCTTTTGCCCGTTCCTTTGCGCTATTGTTCCCGCCAAACGCGGGGCGAATAAACAAAGGATAACGCAATGGCACAGGCAAAAAGACTGGACTGGGTGGATACGGCAAAAGGCATATCCATCATTCTTGTGGTGATGCTTTATGCGGCCAACTCGGTGGGTGAAGCCACCGGGGGCACCGGATTTCTGCACTATGTTATCGGCTTTGCCACCCCGTTCCGCATGCCCGAATTTTTCCTGATTTCGGGGCTGTTCCTGTCCGCCGTCATCGGTCGTGACTGGGCCCGTTTTGTTGACCGTCGTGTGGTGCATTACCTCTATTTCTACGGGCTTTGGGCCTTCATTCTGATTGTCGTCAAGGTCGCCATCCTTTCGGGCGAGCCGGGCCGGGCCCTGTCGTGGCTGGGCTGGGCCGTCATCGACCCCTATTCCATGCTCTGGTTCATCTATGTGCTGGCGTTTTTCTCGCTGACGGCAAAAATCGCCCACGCCATGAAAATTCCCCACTGGGCCATGCTGGCTTTTGCCGCCGCCCTGCAAATCGCCCCCGTTGACGGGCCGGGTTACGCCATCGACTATTATGCCGAATATCTGGTTTATTTCTATTCCGGTTATGTGTTTGCCCCGCAGATTTTCAAGCTGGTGGACTGGTTCATTTCCAAACCCCTGCTGATTGTGGGCGCGCTCGCAGTGTGGGCGGTTCTCAACGGCACGCTGGTGTTCCTGCCCGAATTCAAAGCCATGCCCGACCATTTTGAGATGGGTTATGCCGCCCTGCCCGGCCTGCATCTGGCACTGGCCCTTGTGGGCGCGCTGGCCGTATGCATCACCGCCTCTCTGTTCTCGCGTTTTGATGCCATGAACTGGTTGCGCTATATGGGCCAGAATTCCATCGTCATCTATCTGGCCTTTTCGCTTCCCATGGCCATCAGCCGCGAAATACTGCTGCGCCTTGGCCTGATTACCGAAACCGGGCCGCTCTCGGCGGTGGTGCTGCTGATTGCGCTCGTTTCGCCGCTGGTGCTGTTCTGGATGGTCAAGAAAACCGGCTGGGGAACCTTCCTGTTCACCCGCCCGGCCTGGGCCCATATTCCGGGCACCCCCGGCTCGCTTTCAGAGCAGGAAAAGACCAAAGCCCACCCGGTTCCGGCGGAGTAGGAAATTCAACGCTTTTGCAAGCCGCAGGCTGCTTTTGCACTCCCCACCGTCCCGGATTTAATCCGGGACCTCCCTTCTCCTCTTTGCGGAGATGGCTCACACACCCTTCTCCCTCCCCCCTTCGCGGGGGAGGGTCGGGGTGGGGGGCAAATAAAAGGCCACAAGGCTTTCAAATAGCCAAGGGATTATTTCTCTTCCCCCTTGCCTTTTTCCGGTAAACTCAACAAAAGTGCGGGCAGAATTCTGCGAAAAGATTCTCACAGAAAAGCTCCCGGCATGAAATCCGCCCTCATCCAGTTCCCCGGCTCCAATCGTGACCGCGATATGGTACACGCCCTCGCCTCGGTTTCAGGCTCCGCCCCCGCCCTTGTCTGGCACAAGGAAACCGCCCTGCCCGACACTGACCTTATCGTCATTCCCGGCGGCTTTTCCTATGGCGACTATTTGCGGTCCGGGGCCATTGCCGCCCGCTCCCCTATCATCGAACAGGTTCGTGCCGCCGCAAGGCGTGGCGTGCGCGTGCTTGGCGTGTGCAACGGCTTTCAAATCCTGACCGAAGCGGGCCTTTTGCCCGGCACCCTGATGCGCAACGCCTCGCTGAAATTTGTCTGCCGCGAAGTTTTGCTTGAAGTGGCCAATAACGCCACCTCCTTCACGCACGCTTACAAAAAGGGCCAGATTATCCGCTGCCCCGTTGCCCACCATGACGGAAACTACTTTGCTGACCCCGACACGCTGGCCACAATAGAGGGCAACGAACAGGTTGCCTTTCGCTATAGCGGGGGCACCAACCCCAACGGCTCCATCAATGATATTGCCGGGGTGTTCAATGCTGAAAAGAACGTGCTTGGCCTGATGCCCCATCCCGAAAATCTCATTGAACCGGCCCATGGCGGCACCGACGGGCGCGCCTTGTTTGAGGGCGTGCTTGAGATGGTGGAAGCATGAGCATCCCCAACGAGCCCCCCATCACTCCCGAACTTGTCGCCGCCCATGGCCTCAGCGATGAGGAATATCAAAAAGTCATCGAACTTATCGGGCGCGAGCCCTCCTTCACCGAGTTGGGCATATTCTCGGCCATGTGGAACGAGCACTGCTCTTATAAAAGCTCCAAAAAATGGCTCAGGACCCTGCACACCACCGGCGCGCGCGTCGTGCACGGACCGGGAGAAAACGCCGGGGTCGTTGATATTGGCGAAGAACAGGTCGTGGTTTTCAAGATGGAAAGCCACAACCACCCCTCTTTCATCGAACCCTATCAGGGCGCGGCCACCGGCATCGGGGGTATCTTGCGCGATGTCTTTACCATGGGTGCCCGCCCCGTGGCAGCGATGAATGCACTCAGATTCGGTGCGCCTGAACACAGAAAAACCCGCCATCTGGTTTCCGGTGTGGTCGCGGGGATTGGCGGCTACGGAAATTGTTTTGGCGTGCCCACGGTTGGCGGCGAAGTCGAGTTCGATGCCCGCTACAACGGCAATATTCTGGTCAACGCCTTTGCCGCCGGGCTTGCTGACAAGAATAAGATTTTTCTCTCCGAAGCCAAGGGCGTTGGCCTGCCTGTGGTTTACCTCGGGGCCAAAACCGGACGCGACGGGGTGGGCGGTGCCACCATGGCCTCAGCCGAATTTGACGACGACATCGAGCACAAGCGCCCCACCGTTCAGGTCGGCGACCCCTTCACCGAAAAGCGCCTGATGGAGGCAACCCTTGAGCTGATGGCCACCGGCGCGGTGGTCGCCATTCAGGATATGGGCGCAGCCGGGCTCACCTGTTCAGCCGTTGAAATGGGGGCCAAGGGCGGCCTTGGCATAGAGCTTGACCTTGATTGCGTGCCCGTGCGCGAAGAAAACATGACCCCTTACGAGATGATGCTTTCGGAAAGCCAGGAGCGCATGCTCATGGTCCTGCATCCTGAAAAGGAGGCTGAGGCCCGCGCCGTCTTTGAAAAATGGGAACTGGATTTCGCAACCGTTGGCCTCACCACAAATGACCTGCGGTTCCGCATCCTGTGGCAGGGCACCGAGGTCGCCAACCTGCCCATTCGCGAGTTGGGCGACGAAGCCCCCGAATATGACCGGGAGTGGGAGTTGCCCCCGCCGCCCGCCGCACCAGAACGAAACCTGCCCGCAACCGACATCGCCGAAGCGCTGCTCGCCCTCATCGGCTCGCCGGACCTGTGCTCCCGCCGCTGGGTGTGGGAGCAGTATGACACCCTCATCCAGAGTAATTCCCTCCAGCTTCCCGGTGGCGACGCCGGGGTCATCCGCGTTGAAGGGCACCCCAAAAAAGCGCTGGCTTTTTCCTCTGACGTCACCCCGCGCTATTGCGAGGCCGACCCGTTTGAGGGGGGCAAGCAGGCGGTGGCCGAGTGCTGGCGCAACCTCACCGCCACCGGGGCCGAACCGCTGGCCTGTTCGGACAATCTCAATTTCGGCAACCCCGAAAAACCTCAGATTATGGGCCAGCTTGTCGGGGCCATAAGGGGCATTGGCAAGGCCTGCAGGGTGCTCGATTTCCCCGTGGTTTCGGGCAATGTCTCCCTTTATAACGAGACCAACGGTGTTGGCATCCCCCCAACCCCCACCATTGCCGGGGTCGGCCTGCTTGACGACTGGTCAAAAATGGCCCGCATCGGCTTTGCCGCCCAGGGTGAACTCATCCTGCTTGTCGGAGCACCGCAAAACTGGGGCACCCACCTCAGCCAAAGCCAATTCCTGAACCATCTTCACGGCCTCTCAGACGGCCCCCCGCCCCCGGTCGACCTGACGTGCGAAAAAACCACCGGCGACTTTGTGCGTGCGCTCACCCGCAAGGGCATTACCAGCGCCGTGCATGATTGCTCCGATGGCGGCTTGGCGGTGGCGCTGGCCGAAATGGCCATGGCCGGAGACTTGGGCGCAACCATTGACCCGCCCCCCGGCAACACTCCCGCCGCTTCGTTTTTCGGCGAGGACCAGTCCCGCTATCTGCTCACCATCCGCCCCCAAAATCTGGAAAGCGTGCAGGCGCTTGCAAAGGCGCAATCAATCTCCTGTCAACTCATTGGCACAACCGGCGGGGATATCTTGAAGCTTGGGGATGCCCGTGCCATATCTGTTGCACGACTGAAAGAGGCCCATGAGCGCTGGTTTCCCCGCTACATGGGCGATAATTGAAGGATTGCGGCCCATGGACACTTCTGAAATCGAGCGCCTCATCATGCAAGCTATCCCCGGTGCCATCGTTCAGGCGCGCACCGATGACGGACGCCATTTTACCGCAATGGTCGTGGCCAAGGCCTTCACCGGCAAAAGCCGTGTCCAGCAGCACCAGATGGTCTATGAGGCCCTGAAAGACAAAATCGGCAGTGACGAACTGCACGCCCTGGCCCTGCAAACCAGC
>JALSII010000039.1 GCA_026981645.1 Hyphomicrobiales bacterium
CCAGTGGCGCCTAGCTCCTTTTTCCAGAATGGGGCGCTGGTCTTTAGATAATCCATCAAAAATTCGGCGCCCTCAAAGGCGTTTTTGCGATGTTGGGCCAGTGTCATCACCTGCACGATGGGCTCACCCGGTGTGAGGGTGCCATGGCGGTGAATGGTGGTGACCTTGATGAGAGAAAAGCGCTTCAATGCCTGCCCCGAGATTTTTTCAAGCTGTGACTGAGCCAGAGCGGGATAGTGCTCAAGGGTCATGCTCACAATCGGGTTTTGAGGGGTGGAGCGCACCAGTCCGGTGAAAGTCACCGCAGCACCCGCCGCTTTTGCATCCGACAGGAATGCATTGCTTTCAGTGCCGGGGTCGAAGCTTTTCCTTTGCAGTCTGACGATGATGGCGGGTGCGGCCATTGCTTTCAGCCTCCGGTCATGGGGGGAAAAAAAGCCAGCGTTGTTGCTCTTCCAAGTTTGGTGTCGTGTTCCACGATTTCTTCGTCGAGCGCGGTTTTGATAAGGGAGCGGTTGGCAAAGGCCATCTCGAAGGCTTCGTCATTTTCGCTGAGCCAGTCGATAAGCTGGGCAATGGTTTTGACGTTTGAGGGCGGGGTGACTTCCTCGTCACTTTTGTTGAGGCGCTCGCGCAGCCAGGCAAAATAGAGGATTTTCATTTTTTGGTTTCCTTGAGATGCGGCCAGGATGAGGCAAAATAGTCATAGCCCGAATATAGGGTCAGCGCTGTTGCCAGCCACAGCAGAGAGGCGGCAACAAGGCTGAGCGCCGGGATAACCGGGACCAGAAGAATGGTGCCGATGGCGACTAGCTGGGCGGTGGTTTTATATTTTGCCACCGGCGTCACATGGACGCTGATTTGCTGGGCACCAAGAAACTCGCGCAGTCCGGCAACAGCAATTTCACGCATCATGATGGCGATGGCCGCCCACAGAAGGGGGAGAGAAAAACTGCCCTCATAGGCCAGAGCGATGAGCAGGGCGCCGACCAGCAGTTTGTCGGCAATGGGGTCGAGCATACGCCCCAGCGGCGAGATGGCCTGCATTTTGCGGGCGAGGTAGCCGTCCAGATAATCGGTGAGTGCGGCGATGACAAACAGCGCAAAAGCGATCCAGCGCGGTGTTGCCCCCTCCATGAGTACCAGCGCGATGATAAGCGGAATGGCGGCGATGCGGGCCAGCGTTATGATGTTGGGCAGGGACATGGTTTTCTCAAATTGCCTAGGTCACGGACTCACAAATAGGGTCAAACACGCGCTTCAAACCGCCAAAATATGCAAGGAAAAGGGTAAAAAGCGTGTTTTGACACGGTTGAGACCTTTGATATTTGAGATTGTCCTCACGCCGGACGGGCTGCACTTTTCCCGGGAACGCTTGCAGGCTATGGCTAATTTGCCCGCCTAATGCGTTGCGAGAGTTTGAAAACCATGAGGTTTCCTTTACTCTTGCGCCTGTTATGCAAACAAACTGACTCATACCATTGCAATCCTATTTATGGGTCCGTGACCTAGTCGGGCTGGTTAAAATGATCGTAGATGATTTGCGCCATCTGTTTGGATATTCCTGAAGCTGCTGTCAAATCGGCGAGGCCAGCGCGGGAGACGGCTTTGGCGGAACCGAAATGGTTGAGCAATATGCGTTTGCGTGCCGGGCCGATACCTTCGATTTCATCAAGCGGGTTTCTGATAAAGTCTTTTTTGCGCCGGGCCCGGTGGGTGCCGATGGCAAAACGGTGGGCTTCATCACGCAGGCGCTGCACATAATAAAGCACGGGGTCGCGGGCCGGGAGCATGAAGGCTTTGCGTCCTCTCTGATGGAAGGTTTCGCGCCCGGCGTTGCGCTCCTCGCCCTTGGCGATGGCGACGATAGTGATCTCTCTGGGCAGGTTCAGTTCAGCCAGAACCTGGTGCACGGCGGAGAGTTGGCCCTTGCCGCCATCAATGAGCAAGAGGTCGGGCCAGTCAGGCATGCCGGTGCTTTCGTCCTTGGCATCGGGCGCGCTTTCCTTGGTCAGACGTGAAAAACGCCGGGTCAGAACCTCACGCATCATGGCAAAATCATCGCCGGGTGTTAGGTCCCTGGATTTGATGTTGAAGGTGCGGTAGTGCTTTTTGGACAGCCCCTCGGAACCGGCGACCACCATGGCTCCCACCGCGTTGGTGCCCGAAATGTGGGAATTGTCGTAAATCTCGATGCGCCGGGGAGGTGCTTCTAACTCAAAGGCGGTTTTTACGCCTTCAAGAAGGGTTTTCTGGGTCGCGGTTTCGGCAAGCCGGCGCCCCAGCGCTTCGCGTGCGTTGGTGGCTGCGTGCTCGACCAATTCAACTTTTTCGCCCCGTTGGGGCACCAGAAGTGAAACCTTGCGTCCGGCGCGGGTGGAGAGTGCCTTGGCGATGAGTTCACGCTCCTCAATTTCATGGGAAAGCAGAATTTGTTTTGGCGGGGTGCGGCTCTCATAGAACTGCATCAGGAACGGACCCAATACGTTGCCTTCCTCCAACTCGGCACTGGCGCGGGGGTGAAAGGCATGGTTGCCCCAGTTCTGAAAAGCACGATAAAAAAATACCTGTACGCAGAATTGCCCGGCCTGCTGGTGGATGGCAAAAATGTCGGCTTCCTCGACGGTTTTTGCCGACATATCCCCCTGGCTGAGAATATGGGCAAGGGCACTGAGACGGTCGCGCAGCATGGCGGCGCGCTCAAAATCCAGTTTGTCGGCGGCTTTGTTCATTTCCTCAGAAAGCTGGTGTTGCACGGTTTTTGAGCGTCCCGCGAGGAAGGCGCAGGCGTCTTCTACCAGCCGGGCATACTCGTTTTTGCTGATGAGGCCGGTGCAGGGGGCCGAACAGCGCTTTATCTGATGTTGCAGGCAGGGGCGGGTGCGCCCCGAAAAATAGCTGTCGGAACAATTACGCAGCAGGAAGGCTTTTTGCAACGCGGCCAGAGTCCGCTCAACAGCGGTGGCTGAGGCAAAGGGACCGAAATAGTCACCCTTGCGGCGGCGGGTGCCACGGTGCTTGAGCAACTGGGGGGCGTCGTGATCCCTGGCGATCAGAATATAGGGGAAACTCTTGTCATCGCGCAGCAGTACATTGTAGCGGGGACGCATCCGCTTGATCATATTGGCTTCGAGCAGCAATGCTTCTGCTTCGGTCTGGGTGCGCACAAATTCCATGTGGGCGGTGGCTGCAATCATGCGGGCGGTGCGCACGACATTGCCCTCATAGCGGGTGTAATTATTGACGCGGGATTTCAGATTGCGCGCCTTTCCCACATAGATGACATGACCCGAGGTGTCGAGCATGCGGTAGACGCCGGGAGCGGAAGGCAAGTTTTTAACGAAAGCCCTGATGATATCGGGGCCGGTTTTCTGGTGCTCCTGTGGGCTGGATTTTTTGTTATCCGGCCGGGCTGGACTGTTGCTCATTTCAGGGCCGGCGTAATGCCCCCCCGTCCGCGCCAGTCCAGATGCTCCCCTCCGTCCAGCGCAATCATCTGCCCGGTTATTGAGGGGGTGCCAATGAGAAACAGCACAGCCTTTGCGATGTCGGCGGGGGTCGGGGGGGTCTCAAGAGGCAGTGCGGCGACTGACCTGGCAAAATCGGCCTCGCTCTGGCGTGTGTTGGGCAGGGTGGGACCGGGACCGATGGCGTTGACGCGAATACGGGGAGCCAGCGACTGGGCCAGTGTTTTTGTGGCGGCCCAGAGAACGGTTTTTGACAGATTGTATGAGAAGAATGCCGGATTGGTGCGCAGCACGCTTTCGTCGATGATGTTGATGATGTTGCCGCCGGTATCGTCCGGCAATTGTCCGGCAAAGTCGCGGGCCAGAAACAGGGGGGCCTCTGCATGCAGGGCAAAGTGCTTGTCCCAAAGCGCCTCGTTGATGGTGAAAGCGCTGTCGGGTTCAAATATGGAGGCGTTATTGATGAGAATGCCCAAAGGTCCGAAACATGCGCCTGCTGCTGCGATCAGTTTGTTGCGGTCGGTGCGTTTTGTGAGGTCAGCCTGCACGATATCCGCTTTTCCCCCATCAGCCGTGATTTCACCCGCCAGAGAGCGGGCCGCGCTTTCAGAGTTGTTATAGTGAATAACCACATTGTGCTCCGCCTCGGCCAAAGAGCGGGCGAGGGTCGCTCCGATGCGGGTGGCGGCACCGGTAATCAGGACATGGGCTTTTATTTTGTCTTTCATTTGCTCTTGATCGTTTTCCCAAGGGTAATCATAGCGTCAAGTGCGGGCAAACGCGATGGGTCAGCCGGTGAATGCCAAAAACAAATATGTGACATAGGACAGGGTTAAAAAGCTGCCGACCCAGCGGCCAATCGGACGGCGCAGGAATGCCATGGGCAGGATAGTGGCGGCCGCACCGAGCATGACCCACAGGTCAAAACTGAGCAGGCGCGGGTCAACGGGCAGAGGAATAACAAGGGCAGTGATGCCCAGAATGCCCAGAACATTGAAAATATTGGAGCCGATAACATTGCCTACCGCAACTCCAGCCTGGCGGCGGAAGGCCGCGGCAAGGGTTGCTGAAATTTCCGGCAGGGTGGTGCCCAGCGCGACAATGGTGGTGCCCACTACCGTCTGGCCGATGCCAAGGGCCTCGGCCAGCAGTAATGCGCCGTCAACGGTGAGCCTGCTTCCCAGAGCCAGACCAACAAAGCCGAACAGCAACAGCAGGACCGGCCTGACCAGAGAAGGCGGGGTGGTTTTCTCGTCGGCAACAAAACTTTCCCTGGCTTCCCGGCGTGCGGTCTGGGCGAGTACAAAGCCATAGGTCAGGTAAATGATGAAGAGCAGCAACAGGATGATGCTATCGAAGGTGGAAATGCTGCCATCGGCGGCAAGGGCAAAAACGGCGATGGATACCGCAAACATAAAGGCCGAGGAACGGCGGGTACCGGGTTCAAGCAGATAAATGGGGGCGATGAGTGCGGGCAGACCCAGAACAATCAATGAGTTGGCAATGTTGGAACCGATGGCGTTGCCCACAGCCAGAAAAGGCGCACCACTGAGCGCCGCCTGAAGGGCAACAAACAATTCGGGGGCCGAGGTGCCCATGGACACAATAGTCAGGCCGATGATGATGGTAGGCACATGCAGGCGCACGGCAACGGCAACGGCTCCACGAACCAGCGCATCTCCGGACAAAGTTAGCAGCACCAGCCCGGCGATGAAATACAGAATAGCTGTCATAGAGGTCCCCGTGTGGTGTTGGCAAAATGGCGACTATTGAACCAAGTTTCAAGGTGGTTGCTCACGAATGTTTGTGCAAAAACCCGGTGTTTTGGCATTGTTCTTCATTCAGGGGCGGTTAACGTTACTTTTCGGGAGAAACGCATGCTGACAAGTTCGCATATTCTGATTGGCGCGGCTGCAGCATCGCGGCCTGCCATGCGCCCCTGGCAGATATTTCTTGCCTGGGCGGGTGGATTTGCCCCGGATGCTTCAATTTTCCTGATGGTCCTTTATTCGCGGCTGGTCAACGGACCCGGGGTTGACCTGTGGAGCAATTCGGAAGGACTTTACTGGCAGGAGCCCTGGCAAACCTATTCAGCTATTTCCAACTCGTTCCCGCTTTGGGGGGCAGTGCTTGCAGGCGGATTTCTGCTTTATAGATATTCTTCCAAACTCAGGCCCGTTGGCCTGGCGGTTCTCATTTTTAGTGTTGGGTATTTTTTACACATAAGCGTTGATTTTGTTACTCATGCGGATGATGCGCATGTGCAGTTCTGGCCGTTTTCGGACTGGCGGTTCAATTCTCCCATATCCTATTATCAGCGTGAGTATTACGGGCAGATTGTCAGCGTTCTGGAAATGGGGATGGGCTTTGGTATTGTCGGTTATCTGATTTACAAGTTCCGGCAGTGGCCTGTACGGATTGCTGCCGTTCTTCTGGCGATACCTTATTTTATCAATCTGATGCTGCACTTTTAGGGTGTCAGGGCTTAACCGGCGCTGTTATCCGGATGCTTGCGTGCTTTTAAGAAAAAATTAAGAAACCTTGGTTTGGTCCCATTGTTTTGAAATGCTTATGCAAGAAAAGGCCAGTCGGCGTTTCTTTTGTAAACTTGCATAGGGACACTTCATTATGGAAGCTCTTCTTCCCATTATCATACAACTTATTGGCGGCGGCGCGGGCGGCGCAGGAATCGGTGCAGCGTTGAAAAATGTCAATCTTGGTGTCATGGGCAATGTCATAACCGGTGCCATTGGCGGCGTCGGCGGCACGTTCCTTGCCGGAATGATCCCCGGACTTTCCGGCCTTCTGGGTTCGGCAACCCAACTTGCGGCAACAGCCACGGACGCGGCAGGTGCGGCCGCCACCAGTGGTCTTGATCTGGGTGCACTGGCCGGGCAGGGCGTAACCGGTCTTGCCGGTGGTGGCATTCTGACCGCTGTTGTCGGTTTGATAAAAAATGCCATGGCCAGCAGGTAGATCCCCGATCCGGCACCTGCCAGGCTTTCAACATTACCCCGGGGGGCTGCCCCGGGGTTTTTTGTCGCCATTTTTTGGTATAGCTCCGAGCCAATCTGATATATCGCTTTTTCCTATGAAAACCGCTTCCAACCCAGCAGATATTTCGCGCGGCATCCTGTTTACCATCGCTTCTATTATCCTGTTCGGGCTGCAGGATGCGGCGGCCAAAATCCTGGTGCAGGACTACGCGGTGGTTCAGGTTGCGATGTTGCGTTTCTGGGCTTTTGGCGGATTTGCCATATTCCTGGCGCTCAGTCAGCATGGGGTGAGGGGAGTGTTTGCAACCCGGCGCCCGGGGCTTCAGGTAGCGCGCGGGGTGATTTTTCTGGCTGACCTGCTTTTGTTCGCAACCGGCCTGCGCACCCTGCCGCTGGGAGAGGCGGCGGCGATTACGCTGTTGTTCCCGGTTCTTGTCACCATGTTTGCTATTCCCATTCTGGGAGAAAAAGTGGGCGCTTTGCGCTGGTTTGCCGTGGTGATGGGCTTTGTGGGAGTGCTGATTGTTCTGCGGCCCGGACTTGCGGTTTTCGATATCGGGGCGCTCTATATTTTTGTCGCAACCGTGCTGTTTGCGCTTTATGCGGTGCTTACCCGCAAGGCAGCGCTTGTGGACAGTACTGCCACCTGCATGATTTATGTGGGGGTGATCGGACTTGTGGGCTCGTCGGCGGTGGGGCTGTTTTACTGGCAGGCACCCACCCTGAGTGCCTGGGGCTATATCGCCCTGCTGATGGTTTCGACTACCTTGGCCAACTATTTTGTGATGCGTGCCCTGGCCTGCGCACCGGCCAGCGTGGTGCAGCCGTTCAATTATCTGCTTTTACCGTGGGCAATATTCCTCGGGTTTTTGTTTTTTGGTCAGCTGATCGACTTTGTCGCCCTTGTCGGTGCAGTGATCATTGTTTCAGCCGGGT
Source organism: Hyphomicrobiales bacterium (assembly GCA_026981645.1). GTDB lineage: Bacteria > Pseudomonadota > Alphaproteobacteria > Rhizobiales > Devosiaceae > DROE01. The sequence continues at coordinate 7,400 of JALSII010000039.1, forward strand.
TGATGGTGTGGCTGCGCGAACGGGGCACCGCAGGTTCGCAATGAGGCAGGAACTCACTCCCTGACTTTTGCGATAATATACAGAACGAACCCGAATACAAAGATGACCGCACCAAGAGGTGCGAGCATAAAAAACGCCATGGAAAACAGCAGCGGCGGATCGCCGGGCAACAGCAAAGTGGTCAGCCACAGGGGCAGCACCCCAAGGCTGAGCAGGATGAAACCAATCAGCAGCGTGGCGCGGGCCCAGCGGGAAAGTCTCATCGGGCGGGGTCTCCTGAAGCGGTTTTTTTGGTTTGACGTGTTTTTTTGAGATTAACGCCGCCTGAACGTCAGCGCCAGCCCCGGTTCAGTGGCGCTGGCCTAGGCTCTCTCTTAAATGCAAGGAGAGGGCTTTAACCGATGACTTTTTCAAACCAGAAATCTTTTGACAGCGTTGAGCAGTTTTTCCCCGTGAATGTGGCGGCGCGTGCCTGTCTTCTGGCCGAGCTGGACCGGCTGATGCAGGAGAACGCAATGCACATGAACGCAACGCACATGAACGCGCTGCCAGCAACCCGTGCATTGGCGGATATTCCCGAGCATCTGTTCTCCACCGATGAAGCCAGGCTGGCGACTGCGGCGATTGCTTGCCGGTAGAATTAGCGGTTCACGGATCGGTGGCGCGGTTTTGGGTTATTCCAGAATAAACGTGATTTTGAGCACCACGCGGTATTCGGTGATCTTGCCGTCTTTCACCACCACATTCTGATCCTTGACCCAGGCGCTTTTCACTCCGCGCAGGGTTTCGGATGCCTTGGCAACACCGTTGTTCACGGCATCCTCGAAGCTGACCTCGGAGGCGGCGATAATCTCGGTTATGCGGGCAACTGACATGGTTTTGTTCCTTCCCTTATTGCCTGATGCGCCAGTGGAGCAGGGGATTGGGGCGGGAGTGGGGAGGGGGATAACTCATCCTGATCCTGCGCCAGGCTCAGAACATTGGAGGATATTGTATTGAGCCTATACGCTGTGCTTCCTCTCCCCGGCGGGGAGAGGGGTGGGGATAAGAAAAGGCGGGGGGGAAATGAACAACTGGTATTTTGGGGTCATTAAAAGCGACATAAAATCAATCGCTTCAAGATAATTCCAAATCGTCGAGAATATTCTGCACATTTCCCGGCTGAAGAGCCCAGCGGTAAGCGGGGTGAATTTCCCAATCAAATCCCATGTCGTTGACTTCGTTTATCAACAATTGATTGTTGTCAAAATGATAGCGGACCAGCGCGCCATCAACATTCTTTCGGCCCGTAATGAAATCTATTTTGTAAAGAAACTGAATTAGCGCTCGCGCGCTAATTTGACTTCCATTTGTAAATTTCAATGTTGATGTGGAAATAATATTGCCTATTTTTTTTGATAGTGCATCTGTTGTGTAAACGTAGTTTAAGTTTGCCCTACGCTGAATTTTGTTGGGCTTCATCCCAAGTATGAGTTGATTAATGTTTGGAAGCTCACTTTTGAATTCATTCTCAATATCGGTAATGCGTCCACTTGAATATGACTCGAATATTGCTTGAAAGTGAGAGCTGTGAATTTTTGACGCTTCTCGCCCAGCATTTTGGGCTGCTAACGTTAGAAGTTTGACCATATCTCTCGGTCGGGAGCGCCGAACTAGTGAAGTGATAATGTAGTGAATTGGCTTGTTAGACCATTTCCCTCGTCCGCTAAACTTGGCATCCATGACCATTGAAAAAATATGAGCGCTCATATACGACTGTTCCAATTTTTTCAATGTTTCGTCATTCGGTTTTTCCCCGAAGTATGTTAGAATTCGTTTGCATAGCAATACAAGCACATCATGATTTGTCCATGTCACCCAACTAACAAATCCTTCTATTTTATCTGTAGACTCGTCAGACGTTCTTACAAGATAGTAAATATCGGAGCGGAGGGTAATTCTGAATTTAATAAGTGAAGACGATTTAGTTATATTTCTGAGAGCGCTTAATATTGCAGAAATTTTTCTGATATCTCTATTTGATGATGTCCATCCTTGGTCAAGGTCATCAATATGCACATAAACACGGGTTTCGTCATTGATAAAGTTTTCAATTATTGTGTCATCGACCATTGAAATGGCCTGGCGGTTTGATTGACGAAGAGCATCCTTCAGACGATTAACGAACTTTCCCGTTGCTGTTGAAACTTTTTGAATAGTCGCATTTTGACCTTTGAGATCGAATTTGTTTGTTAAGATGTTGTTCGCAATGGCTTGTTGGATTTTTTCTTGCCAATGAGATACTATGGCATTGAAATTATCATCGCTGGAAATTTCTCTTGCTGCCAATATTTCGGTAGGTTCGATTTCAATGGAGATATGGCTCTTGGATAGCTCAGTATGTGACCGAGCCATGGTCGCACTTTTTCCACTTCCCTTATGTCCAACCAGAATCACCAAATTCTGATCAGACATTGCATCTTCGAAAGCCGAGTTTCTAATGAAGTATTGGCCAAGTCGTTCCTGATTTTCTTGAGCAGCATCCTCTTGGCCAAATAGTTTTGCTATCGTGTCTTTTGTGAAGCTAATTTTATGCATTCTATATACCCCCCGTGGTAATTTCCAATGTATCCCATTTTGGGTCACAATATGCGTTTTTGCTTCATAGCAACCCACGTTAACTAATATTTCCTGCATTTACAGCATCGAATACGACCTGCCATTCGACTGGCTGGGATGTAGGTCGGTGTTTGTTGCGAAAACGATGGAGCGGTGTTCCCTCTCCCCCTCGGGGAGAGGGTTGGGGTGAGGGGGGTGAGTTGCCCGTCCGATTACCCTAAACGGGACTTTTGATCCGATTCACCCCTCACCCGGACCTGAAGGTCCGACCTCTCCCCTCAAGGGGCGAGGTGAGGTCGCTTTATCTGTTCCCATCCTTCGAGACGGCCTTCGGCCTCCTCAGGATGAGGGCAACACATCTGCGCCTCCCCGGACTTGATCCGGGGTCTCGCCTGGTGCTTTGAGGTCCCGGCGCGTCATTGTGGTTACATTGCCGAAACGCAAAAACCGCTACGCACTTTTGCTGGCAATGCTCGGAGGCCGGGACGGTGCGAGAGGAGCAATTGGAAAGTCCCCCCACCCCGGCCCTCCCCGCGGAGGGGGAGGGTGAAGGGCGGTGATAATACTACGCCGTCATTGCGAGCGACCACAGGGAGCGCAGCAATCCAGTTTGCTGATTGTCAAGTTTCTGGACTGCCGCGTCGGCGTTGCCTCCTCGCAGTGACGGGTGGTGGTCATAGTCCTCCATCAAGCACATCCAGTTCCATCTCGCGCAGTCTTTTCACCTCATCGCGCAGTCGGGCGGCTTTTTCGAATTCCAGATTGGTGGCGGCGTCGCGCATCCGGGTTTCAAGGTCCTTGATGGTGGCGGCGAGGTTGGCGCCCACATGCACCTGTTGCTTGCCGTCCGGTTCGACCCCGGTGGAGACAGTGACCCGGTCGTTTTCATAGATGGAATCGACGATTTCCTTGATGTTGGACTTGATCGATTGCGGGGTGATGCCGTGCTCTTTGTTGTAGGCCTGCTGCTTTTCGCGGCGGCGGTTGGTTTCGCTCAAAGCCCGCTCCATGGACCCGGTAATCTTGTCGGCGTAAAGAATGACCTTGCCATCGACATTGCGCGCCGCCCGGCCGATGGTCTGAATGAGCGAAGTTTCAGAGCGCAAAAAACCCTCCTTGTCGGCGTCCAGAATGGCAACCAGCGCGCACTCGGGAATGTCCAGCCCCTCGCGCAGCAGGTTGATGCCAACCAGAACGTCAAAACCACCAAGGCGCAGATCGCGGATAATTTCGATGCGCTCCAGCGTATCCACATCGGAGTGCATATAGCGCACGCGAATGCCCTGTTCGTGCATATATTCGGTGAGGTTTTCGGCCATCTTCTTGGTCAGGGTGGTGATCAGGGTGCGATAACCGGCCTTGTTGGTTTTGTGCACCTCGTCAATGACATCGTCCACTTGCGTACCGGCGGGGCGGATTTCCACCGGCGGATCAATCAGTCCGGTGGGGCGGATGATCTGTTCGGCAAAAGCCCCACCGGTCTGCTCCATCTCCCAGCTCCCCGGGGTGGCTGACACATAAACCGACTGGGGGCGCATGGCGTTCCACTCCTCAAAACGAAGCGGGCGGTTATCCATGCAGGAGGGCAGGCGAAAGCCATATTCGGCCAGGGTTGCCTTGCGGCGGAAATCACCGCGATACATGGCCCCGAGCTGGCCGATGGTGACGTGGCTTTCGTCAACAAAAATCAGCGCGTTGTCGGGCAGATATTCAAACAGGGTGGGGGGCGGCTCGCCGGGATTGCGCCCGGTCAGGTAACGCGAATAATTCTCAATGCCCGCGCAGGAGCCGGTGGCCTCCATCATTTCCAGATCAAACAGGGTACGCTGTTCGATGCGCTGGGCCTCAAGGAAACGCCCGGCGGCGTTGAGTTCCTCAAGGCGGACGGCCAGCTCAGCCTTGATGGATTTCATGGCGGTCAACAGTGTCGGGCGCGGGGTGACATAGTGGGAATTGGCGTAGACGCGGACGGTTTTGAGGGTCTGGATTTTTTTGCCCGTGAGGGGGTCAAACTCTGTGATGCTCTCGATTTCATTGCCAAACAACGAAATGCGCCAAGCGGCGCTGTCATAGTGGGCGGGGAAAATCTCGATGGTGTCGCCACGCACCCTGAAGGCCCCGCGGGCAAAAGCGGCGTCGGCACGTTTATATTGCAGGGCCACCAGATCGGCGAGCATCTGGCGCTGGTCGATTTTCTGGCCGACCTTGAGATCAAACATCATCGCCGTATAGGTTTCCACCGAGCCGATGCCGTAAATGCATGAAACGCTGGCGACAATGATGACGTCGTCGCGCTCGAGCACGGCACGGGTGGCGGAGTGGCGCATGCGATCGATCTGGTCGTTGATGGTGCTTTCTTTTTCGATATAGGTGTCGGTGCGCGGCACATAGGCTTCGGGCTGGTAATAGTCGTAGAACGAGACGAAATACTCCACCGCATTGTCGGGGAAAAAGCTCTTGAACTCCCCGTAAAGCTGGGCGGCCAGGGTCTTGTTGGGGGCCAGTATCAGGGCAGGGCGCTGGGTCTGCGCAATGATCTGAGCGATGGTAAAGGTCTTGCCCGAGCCGGTGACGCCAAGAAGAACCTGATCGGTTTCCCCCTGCTCAATGCCCTCTATGAGTTCGGCGATGGCCGCGGGTTGATCTCCCTGCGGGGTGAACTCGGTTTTAAGGGTAAGGGGGATTTCCCCTTCGGCCTTTTCCGGGCGGAGAGGTTTGTGGGGTACCCAGGGCGTTGTGCCTTCAACCTCCTTGCGGCCATGCTCGATAAGGTTTTGCAGGGCGGCGACGGTGGCGGTTACGCCATTTGATACATTGCCGCCGTTGGCCCTTGCAGGGCCTTCCCCGGCACCCCCGCCATTTGATGCAATGCCGCCGTCGGCCCTTGCGGGGCCTTCCCCGGCACCCCCGCCAAAGGGGGCTTTCCTGCTTGGTTGGTGATTGAAACCCGCTTGCGGGGCCTCGGCGAAACCATCAAGATTTTGCGGACGATCGACGGCATTGGCCTTGGATTTGGGCGTGCCTTTGGACATGCCGGTGGGGCTGTCGGGAAACGATGTTTTGGTGGTGGCACGCAATTCCTTTTCGCGCTGGGCGGCATTTTGGCTCTCACGGCGGGCGGCCTGCTCGCGGTCGAGCCGGCGTTTGTTCTTCAGCCGTTCTTGGGGCAGGCGTTTGGAGGCTTCGATGTCTTGGGCCTTTTCAATCTCGGAGAAAAACTCGTCGATGGAAAAGTCGGGTTTGGACGGGCGTTTGGGTGTATCAGGGGGCATGGGGGCACCGGTACGAGAAAATCAGACTCGTGTTTGTATCACAGCAAGAACGGACAGGGAACGGGAGAGTTGTGGGGCAGTAGCCCTGTTAGCTCTCCGCTAACCCAGCTCCCTTATGGTTGCGCTCTGACATAGGAGGCGGGCCGTGGCGATAACCATTCTGATAACCCTGGTTCTGGTGGTGACATGTGTTTTTATCCACTATGAAATGCTGCGTCTCATCTCCAGTGCCATGCCAAGAATGCCTGGTTCGCCGCGAAGGCGGATGCTCTCGGCAATCGGGGTGGTGTTTATGGCCCACATCGTCGAAATATCCCTGTTTGCTGTCGCTTACGGCCTGATGCAACACCGCTGGGGGCTTGGGGGAATCAGCGGTATGACCGAGGGTGGCTGGGTTGATTTTTTCTATTTTTCCGCCGCGTCCTATACGACGCTGGGCATGGGCGACCTTTTCCCCACCGGCCATTTGCGCTTTGTGGCAGCGATAGAATCTCTTACGGGGCTGGTGCTGATTGCCTGGTCGGCTTCGTTCACCTATCTGACGATGAGCAATTTCTGGGGCCTGCATAAATCGAGGCGAAAATAAGGGCGCTCACAAACAGTTGAACCGAACCGCCCGTGTTTTTGTTGTTTATTAAGTGTGGCGGGTAATGCTGGCAGATGTGCTGGGTATTGTTGACCTCCGGTGGCTGAAAACACCGGCGCTTGAATTGAGGAAAGAAGAAACGTGATGAAAAGAAGAACCTTACTCCTGTCGGGTATGGCTGCACTTGCGGCACCGGCCACGGGTTTTGCCCACGAAAGTTTTGAAGTTGATCCAAAATGGATGCCGCAAAATATCCGGTTCAACAACGGTTATGACGCGGGTACAATTGTTGTCGATCCTTCGAAGTTTTTTCTTTATCTGACTGAATCGTCAACATGGGCCCGCCGATATGGTGTGCGTGTGGGCCGGGCCGGGCTGGCCTGGAAAGGGGAAGCCCTTATCGAGCGCAAGGCTGAGTGGCCACGCTGGACGCCAACAAGGAACATGATCCGGCGTGAGCCGGAAAAATATGCCAAGTTTGCCGACGGGGTGCCGGGGGGGCCGAATAATCCGCTCGGTGCACGAGCGCTTTATCTTTATCGCAACGGCCGCGACACGCTTTATCGTATTCACGGCACCAACCAGCCCTGGACCATCGGCAAGGCTGTTTCAAACGGCTGTGTAGGTCTTATCAACGAGCATGTGGAAGACCTTTATGACCGGGTGCCGGTTGGTACCACGGTTATTGTGCTATAGGAAATCCGGTTTTCACGGGCGGGGTAAAAGCTCTGCCCGAAATTTCTCAAGAGGCGTTTCAGTGTTTGGGTGAAACGCCTTTTTTTGTGTGTTGCCGAAGCGAAAAACCGCTATGCACTTTTTCTGGCAACGCTTCTAAAACACCTGTTTGTAGAGACCGTCTTTGCCCATGCGCAGGATGTAGGTGCTTACCTGTTCAAACAGGTCTTCTTCCACGCAACGGATGTCGAAATAGCCGTTGGTCGAGCTGGTCAGCACCGTGAACTCCTTATTGCAGTGGAATGCGCCCAGAACCGAGACATTGCTGCGGGTTGTAACCGTTATCGTATAGAGGACCCTGGGCTCGTCGATAACAGCGTAAATGGCGAACTCTGAGTTGAAACCCTGCATGGGCTCAACTTCAAGTTGGGGCCAGTCGATAAAAACCCTGGCTTGTGAGGGTTGGAACTGGGCTGATGCAAGAGAAGGAGCAGCAATCAGCAGGGTTGCCAGAAAGGCGCTGCGAATAATTTTGTTGGTGTTCACAATCTAGCCCTTGTCTGTTGCGGGCACCGGGTCGGGGTCTTCTTTTTCTGAAGGGGCGACCCAGACCTGCCAGGAGCTGGCCGCATTCAGCAACAGGCGATCAAGTTTCGGGGTGCTCTGGTTGATCAGAACACAATAGGAAGCAAAATTGCGGTCGCGGCACAGATTGACCGAAACATCGCCGTCCACGGAAACCGAAGCTATTTTGTTATCCCAGCCCAGAAGCACCAGGTCGCGGGCAGTGCCGCCAGCGGGCTGGCAAACCGAATTGCCCGAATAGTCGGGACCATCGAAAAAACAGACTTCGCCGGGCCCGCCCCTACCCGTTTCAAATTTGGGCCCGGAATAGGGACCGCGGGCGACCTGTCCAAAGCTGAGCTGATCGATGGAGAGCCAGCCTTGTGTTCCTGCGATGAGACACCAGCGGTCGGAGCATCTGGAAATCGTGACTGCGTCACCTTTGGCAACACTGGTGGTGGCGGGGTATCGTATGCCGGGGCCCGAGCGCAGGTCGGTGTCAGAGATGACCCAGGCAGGGCTGCCCAACTCGTCAGCCTGAGCCGGAAGGAACAGGGAAGCAATCCCCAACGCCAGAACAAGAGAAACCAGCCGGGTGAGGAGGGAAGCGGACATTGATGTTCTCCAGAAATTCTCAGGTGGGCCAATGCTAACCCAGCTTGAAGCCGGTTCCAAGAAAGAAAAGTTGCGCGTTGGTAGTGTGTAAAACAAAAAAACCGCCCCTTTTTCGGGGGCGGTCCTGGTATGTTTCATCTGTTCGGCTGTTCTTCTCAATAGGTTCTGAAGGAAGAAATATCATTGTTCAGGAACGGATTGAGGCTGGGGACGCTGGAGCTGTAGGTCTGGCAGAAGCCGCCATAATTGGGGTTGCGGCAAACTTTAACTGTTGCGCCGGGCTGGACTTGAATAGAGGAAATCTTGTTGTTCCAGAAGCCTGTAAGATGATTGTTCTGGCTGCCTGCGGCAACGCAGAAGCTGGCGCCGGAATAATTATTGCCATTGAAAAAGCAGACTTTGGGGACAATCGGGGCAACAGGGGGAGAGTTGCCTATCGAAAAACTGAACCCGGGGCCACCCGAGCCGATGGTTATGCCAAAATTGACATTGGGCTTTGGAGTGGGGGTTGGCGTCGGGGCGGGGGTGGCCCGAATCAGATAATTGCCCGAAACCCAGCCATCGGGTCCATCATGCTGGACATAACACCAGCCATTGGATTTGCATTCCGTGACGTTGACGGCTTCGCCGGCATAAAGGGTGTCAATTTTATTGAAGTTGACAGAGGGTCCGGTGCGCACGTTAACGGCGGCTTTTGCCACTGCGGCCAGCGCAAAGGCGGATCCCGCCGTTGATAGAACAGTGATGAAGGCTGCGGATATGATGATTGCGAGTTTTGCGCGTTTCATTGGGATGCTCTCTTCCGGTTGGCAGCACAGTTTAAGGGGTGCTGCAGTTGGGGCGATTTAAGCAGTTTCTGCCTGAACGGATGCTGAACGGGGGTGGATGCCATGCCGCCGCCGGTGAAGGTGTTACTCACCGGCGGGGGGGTGCTGGAAGGCGGGGCG
>JALSII010000040.1 GCA_026981645.1 Hyphomicrobiales bacterium
AGCGGTGGTGCCATGCCCGACATGGCCAACATGGACCCTGTCGAACTTGAAAGAATGGCCCGGCAAATGGGCATTGACCCCTCGGCTTTGCCCGGTTCCACTAGCGGGGGCGCACAAAAGGCCCTGCCTGAAAAACTACCCGAAGATTTCACCCAACTGACCAAAAACAACGGCTTGCCCGATCTTGGCAAACCTCAGTTTCCCTCGCTTCCGGGGCTTGGCTCCGGTCCGTTGAGAAAGAAATAGATCACAGAAATTTCAACCAAGTCACATTCGACAAACAAGGAACTGAATAAATACCATGGCTGTTAAAATTCGTCTTTCCCGCGCCGGCTCCAAAAAACGCCCCTATTATCATATCGTCATTGCTGACGCACGTGCACCGCGCGACGGCAGCTTCATTGAGCGCATCGGTGCCTATAACCCCATGCTGCCCAAGGACAGTGACGAGCGGGTAAAGCTCGATGTCGAGCGCGCCAGACACTGGCTTTCCGTAGGTGCCAAGCCCACCGACCGGGTAGCCCGTTTTCTGGATGCCGCCGATGTTCTGAAGCGCGAAGCCCGCAACAACCCCAACAAGGCCAAGCCGGGCAAAAAGGCCCAGGAACGCCTGGAAGAAAAAGCCCAGGCCGAGGCTGACGCCAAAGAAGCAACTGCCGACCCAAAGGACGAAGCCCCCGCAGAAGAAAAAGCGGCTGAGTAGGAAAATCTGTGATGGCGGATAACGCCACCTCTGAACACACCAGAAAGATACTCGTGGGCCGCGTCGGCGCCGCCCACGGGTTACGCGGACAGGTGCGGATAAATTCGTTTACCGCCAGCCCCCTGTCCATCGCTGACTATTCACCCCTGCTCACAGACCGGGACGGCCTGACACTCACCATCACCAAATCCCGTCTGGCCAAAAACGTCGTCATTGCCAAACTGAAAGGTATTGATGACCGTACCTCAGCCGAAATCCTGAACGGGGTTGAACTGTTTGTGCCCCGCAACAAACTGCCCGAACCTGACAATGAAGATGAGTTTCTCCATGTCGACCTGATCGGGCTGGAGGCACGCCTCGACACCGGCGAGGTACTGGGTGAAGTCATTACCGTCGCCAATTACGGGGCTGGCGATCTGCTCGAAGTCCGCAAGTCGGGCAGTGAAACGGTGCTGCTTCCCTTCACCCGCGCAGTGGTCCCGGAAATCAACATAAAAGATGGGTTTTTGCTGATCGTTCTCCCTGTTGAAATTGAAGAGGAGAAGGAGCGGTGAGTTTTGACGCCCAAATCATCACCCTTTTTCCAGAACTGTTCCCCGGGCCGCTTGGTGCTTCAGTCATCGGGCGGGGACTGGAAAAGGAGCTATGGTCCCTGACCACAACTCAGTTGCGCGATTTTGGTGCCGGAAAACATAAAAATGTTGACGATACTCCGGCCGGCGGCGGCCCCGGCATGATATTGCGTGCCGATGTGCTGGCCAAAGCCATCGATGCAGTCTCGGGCCAGAACGACCCCCGCCCGGCCCTGCTCATGTCTCCGCGCGGAAAACCCCTGACCCAAACCCGCGCCTGTCAACTGGCAAAAGGGCCGGGAGCCATTATCATTTGCGGGCGCTTTGAGGGCGTGGACCAGCGGATAATCGAAGCCCGTCAACTCGAAGAGATTTCCATCGGCGACTATGTGCTCGCAGGGGGCGAAGTTGCTGCCATGGTGTTGCTTGAAGCTGTCGTGCGCCTCATTCCCGGCGTTCTGGGAAGCGAGGAAAGCCGCGAGGACGAGAGTTTTGAAAACGACCTGCTCGAATATCCCCAATATACCAGGCCGCAGGAATTTGAGGGACAGTTCATCCCCGGGATATTGACCTCGGGCAATCACTCAAAGGTCAAAAAATGGCGGCGCCAACAAAGCATAAATCTTACCCGCAGGCGCCGCCCCGATTTATTGAAAAGGCAGAGCTAAACAACTAGAGTCAGGACCCTGCTCCCTATTCCGGCACAAAACTTTTGGCGCCTATGGGGGCCACCGGCAGCTCCAGATCAACACTGCCCGCCCGCTCAAATACCAGAGTGACCGGCACCACAGCCCCCTCCACAAAGGGTCCGCCCAACTGCATGAACATCAAGTGCTTCCCCCCTGGAGCCAATTTGACGCTCTCCCCCGCGGGAATCACGAACCCCTCGGGACTGGAGCGCATCACCATTACTTCATTTTCCATGGTCATCAGATGAAGTTCCACCACCGCTGCTGCAGGCGAAGTGACAGAGACCAGCCGGTCATCTGCCTCCCCGTTATTGGTGATGGTCATAAACCCGCCCCCGGTTTTTGCACTCGGCGGCGTGGCACGGGTGAACGGGCCGGATAACTCAAGGTCACCCAGCATGACGACTGTATCAGGGCCATGCTCCATCTCTATCTCGGATTTCATTTCAGTACTGTGCATGTCGGTATCGCTTGCCAGTGCAACACCAGCTCCAAATAGCAATCCAGCAAGAGCACCGATGAGAGTTGGAATAGATTTTT
>JALSII010000041.1 GCA_026981645.1 Hyphomicrobiales bacterium
GAGCGGCGGTCGTGCCATTGGTTATACCAAGCTCGTCACCACCTGATATGGTGAGCGCATCGGTGTTTGTTGCAGCAGTCAGGGTGGTTACGTTACCTGTCACCGAACCGGTTACGTTGGTCAGTGCGGCAAGAGCGGTTTCCAGATCCGCGCGGGTATCAATGGTGCTCAGGTCAATAGTTTCGGCGGTGCCTGTGCCTACCTGTACCGATAGTGTGCCGGTAAAGCCTGCGACCTGGGCATTGGTTGCGCCAACCGTTGTTGTGTCAAAACCAACAGAAGCAATCGTTGCCGTACCACCCATGGTGATATCAGTGGTATTTGCTGATGCTGTGACAACAATTTCGCCATTGCCATTGAGTGTAACAGAGCCATTGGCGTTTCCATCAAGAGCAGTGACCAGATCATTAACGGTTGCGGTTGAGGCTGTTACGGCGGTGTAGGTTGTGGTTGTTCCATCGATGGTCAGCGTAATTGTCTGGCCATCGGTAAAGCCAAGGCCGTCCAGCGTGTCGGTTCCAGCCAAACCGGATACTGAACCGGTAATGGTTGCTGCCGTATCATCCGTGATGGTGACTGAGCCGGACAAAGTTGTCGGAGTCGTGGAACCAGTAGGCTTTTGCAGTGCCTGACGGGCCGTTGCCTGGGCACTTTCCACAAGTTTCGTAATGGCGGAAATACCATCATCGGCAGCGCGGACTGTCTGGACAGCGTTACCAACCGAATCAAGCAGGCGATTAAGGTCACCAGCGCGGCTGTTCAGCGAAGACGCTGTAAAAAACGCTGTCGGATCATCAAGAGCAGAGTTGACCTTGAGGCCGGTTGAAAGCCTGTTCTGGGTTTTTCCCAGAAGCTCGGCGGTATTTTGAAGTGAAAGCAGGTTTTGACGCACTGCATTTGAAAGATTGATTTCGGCCATTTTGTGAACTCCTATTCAACGCCCGACTAAAAACAACCTCATTCTGAGGCATTGCAGGATTATGGGCCTTTTCCCTTTACGAAATATGAACAAAAAGTCCGTGTGGTTTTTACAACTTGTCAGGGGTACCTGTGGGGCACATACTGGCCGCGATAATACTCACATCAAAAAGTGTTTTGGAGAGTCCATCATGCGCTGACACATCGGGTTGCGCGTAGGACTGAGGGTGGAGTTCGGCAACAGCATTTCCCGTTTTTTCTGTGACTCCTGCTTTTGCCCGCGGTTTCGATTTATTCCGGTACCGATAGAGCTGGTGGTTTGGCGGATGCTGGTCATTCCTGGTAAAAAGACCGGTGTTGCCGGATACTGGTGTAATATATTCTCTCAAAACAGGTGCTTGCCCCGCAAGGTTCTCCAGAAATGGAGACGCATGATGGGACAGGGAGTTTGAGAAGTCCGCTAAATTGGGGTGCGCAATTTAGTTAAAATTGCAGTGGGTGATAAACTTGTCAACAGGTCCTAAAGGGCCCGATTTACTGCAATACCATTGGCAGTCGGCGTTCGCGAAGTGCTCATCTGCCCGCTGGCGCCATAGGTCTGAGGCTGGCGGGAGCTGCTGACACTGGTTGCCACATCGTTGAGCAGGTTCTCGGTCACATTCCTGGCGGTGGCAAGCACTCGCAGATTTTCGGCCATCTGGGTCGCCAGTTTTTCGTGGTCGGACTGAAGGCTTTTCAGGGCAGAAGGGGCCTGGGCGTCCAGGCGCTCGGATTCGTGCTGCACGGCGCGGGCAAGCCCCACATAGGCCTGGGCGATTTCAGCCTTTCTGGCGCTCAATTCTGAGGCCTGCTTGAAATGTCCGGCGCGAAGCAGAGTGGTTTCCTCATTCATCACCTCAACCAGATCGGTGAGAGAGGCCTTTGTTATTGCACAAAGATCTGTTGCATCCATCTGACGCAGTTTGGCTATGCGTTCAACTGCCGTGTCGGGTGCCGGTTTGTTTGAAGATGTCATGGATTTTTGTTTCCTTCCTGGTAGCTTGCAGCTGCCTGAGTGTGCGCTGAGCCGTAGGTGGCAAATTTGCTGGCGCTTTCCTGCGCAGTGAGCAGGTTGGCCATAATCTGGTCGGCGATGCCGATGCCGCCGGATTTGGCCAGAGCCGCTGCGAATTGTTCGGATTGCATGGAACGCCAGGTTTCTTCGCCGAAGCCGCCACCAAATTCGCTGTCGGTATCAATGCTTGTGAACATTTCTGAAACAAGGGTGTTCAGAAATACCGCTTCGAGTTCCTCGGCCTGCTGGCGCAATCTCTCGTTACCCGATCCTGTCATGACCTGGGGCGTGGTGAAGCTGGTGGCATAGGCGTCCATTACAGGACCTCTATTTCAGCCTGAAGGGCGCCGGTTGCCTTGATGGCCTGTAGAATGGAGATCAACTCGCGAGGGCCGATGCCAAGCGCATTCAGGCCGTCAACAAGTTGTGCCAGTGTCACGCCGCCCTGCACCATGGCCAGGTTGGAATTGGTGGTGTCAACGTTGAGATCGGTGCGTGGTATAGTGGCGGTCACCCCAAGGGTTAGCGGGTTGGGCTGGCTGACTTCAGGGCTTTCGGCAATTGTCACAGTCAGATTGCTCTGTGCCACGGCAACCGTTGAAACCCGCACATTTCGCCCCATGACAATGATGCCTGAATTTTCGTCGATGACGATTTTTGCCGGCTGGTCAGTTTCAACGATCAACTGTTCGATATCGGTAATCATATCTACAATATTGCCGTTGAAATTTGCAGGCAGGGTCAGGCGGACGGTTGCAGAATCCAGAGGGGTGGCCACGGGGGCGCCAATAAAGTCGTTGATGGCCAGCGCCAGCCGACGTGCGGTGGTGAAATCGGGATTGCGCAGCGACAGTCTGAGCGAGCGCTGGGCGCCCAGGTCAAAAAGCACCTCACGCTCAACCAGTGCCCCGGACGATATGCGCCCGGTCGTGGGAACTCCGGAAATGACAGTTGCGGCATCGCCCTGGGCCTTGAAGCCGTTGATGGCCACTGACCCTTGCGCGATGGCGTAAACCTCTCCGTCCGCCCCCAGCAGAGGCGTGACCAGCAAAGTCCCTCCTTGCAGGCTGTCCGAATCACCAAGGGCTGCCACATTTACGTCGATGCGCGACCCTTGCGCTGCAAAAGCGGGCAGGTTGGCGGTGACCATGACCGCGGCAACATTGGCAGTGCGCACGGTCTCGCCCAGTGTGTTGACCCCAAGCCGTTCGAGCATGGCCTGAAGGCTCTGCCGGGTGAAGGGGGAGTTGTTCAGGCTGTCCCCGGTTCCGTTGAGGCCAACGACAAGCCCGTAGCCGATGAGCTGGTTTTCGCGCACGCCTTCAATATCAACGATATCCTTGATTCTTGCGGCGGCATTGGCCGGCAAAACCGGAACCAAAACGAGACTTAAGGATATGAGTGCAGCGAGACTGAAGCGTGCAATTTTTTTTGCACCGGATGCAGCCGGTCCGAAATATTTGATTTGCGCAAAAGGTGTTTTCATATTTATTCCCCGATTTTGATGTGCCAGCCCATCCCCATGAGCCTTTGCACCAAAGACATGCTTGTTGCCCATTTGTGTTGCCAGAACCGTGCCAGATCGCCTTGTCAGGAAAAAATTCTCCATAATGCACTGAAAAACCTCATGAATCTCATGTGATGCAGGGTGCTTTACGGTGGGCGTGATGCCGCGCTGCGGTTGATGGCGCAAGAATTGCCTAGCGCATTAAGGGTTTGTTAAGGTTGCGGGCAGAATTTGCCGGTAAGATTTGATTGCATTTAAATGCGGAGTCGTTAGTGCGCATTGAGGGAACATTGCCAAGGAACACGGTTGGTCGCCGCAAAGGCGCTGGTGGGTCAGGCAGGGGTGGTGCTGTCTTTCAGGCTTCCCATTCCTCAGCCGAGAGCCGACCGGCAGCCAGCAGCGCTATGCAATCAGCGACCGGAATTGATACCATTTTAGCTTTGCAGGGGGTGGAAGACCCCGGTTTTGGCAAAAAACGCGCAATCAGACATGCGCAATCCATGCTTGATACGCTGGAGGATATGAAGGCCGACCTTCTGGCGGGGCGTGTGAGTGAAGGGCGTCTGAACCGTCTCATGGCTCTGGTCAGCCGGGCGCGTCAACAGGCGGATCCTGAACTGGAGGCGCTGGTTGATGATATCGAATTGCGCGCCCGGGTTGAATTGGCCAAACTGGGGCGGTTTACAGGGTAAACTGCCCTCCCAATTGTTTTTGCTGTCACTTCAAATCTTGATTTACTGGACAATAGCGACTTGCGGTCGCACCTGAGCGCTATTATACAGGCGCTCAAATTGCAGCCTTGGAGCAAAGACGTCATGGATGCGAAACTTACAGATACCGAATACCGCCCGAGTGAAAATGAGCCCTTTATGGGTCCCAAGCACGCCGAGTACTTTCGGAACAAACTCACCCGCTGGCGGGAAGATATCTTGCGCGAAAGCCGGGAAACGCTTGAGAGCCTTCAGGAAGAGAGCATCGCCCACGCCGATATGGCCGACCGGGCTTCCTCGGAAAGTGATCGGGCCCTTGAGCTCAGGACCCGGGACCGCCAGCGCAAGCTGATTGCCAAGATTGATTCAGCTCTCCGACGCATTGACGAGGGCACTTACGGTTATTGTGAAGAAACCGGGGAACCGATTGGATTGGCGCGGCTGGATGCACGCCCTATAGCGACCCTCTCGCTGGAGGCGCAGGAAAGCCACGAGCGGCGCGAAAAGGTTTACAGAGACGACTGAATATTCACGGCTATATCTGACTAGGGTCAGGACACTAATCAGATATAGCCGGGGTCAGATAGCGTGTCCTGAGATGCGCTATGAAATATTCCGGGTTGAGTGCTTCACCGGTAATGGAAAGCATCAACTCAGGCGTTGAGGCCCGCGCGCCTTTTTCCCAGATTTTGTCTTTTCGCCACTGATTTAGGGCTGAGAAATCGCCCTTTTCAATTTCGCTTTCAATCTTGGGCAGATCTTTTTTCATTGCTGCCCACTGCTGGGCCGCCATCATGGCGCCCAGAGTGTAGGAGGGGAAATAGCCAAACAGACCGGCGGGCCAGTGTACGTCCTGCATGGGACCATCGGCCAAATTATCTTTCGTTGAGAGGCTCAGATACTGATTCATTTTTTCGTTCCAGACCTCGGGAATATCACCCACTTTCAGTTTTTCTGATATCAGGTCCTGTTCCATTTCGTAGCGCAGGATTACGTGCATGGGGTAGGTGACTTCGTCGGCATCGACCCGGATGAGACCGCGCTTGACCAGATTGACGTGAGCAAGAATGTCCTCCACATCCCAGCCATCGAACACTTCTTTTCCCAGATGTTTGCTGACCAGTTCCATGGCCCAACGCCAGAACTGGGGGCTGCGCGCCAATTGCATTTCTACGAACAGGCTTTGACTTTCATGCATGCCCATGCCGCGCGCGCTGTTGTGAGGCCAATGGGCATTCTTGCGTGGCAGGCCCTGTTCGTACTGGGCGTGGCCGGTTTCGTGCAATACTCCCATAAGACCGGGCAAAAAATCCTTTGTGGTGTAACGTGTGGTCATGCGCACATCAGTTGGCACGCCACCGCAGAACGGGTGGTGACTCTCGTCCAGCCGACCATGGGTGAAGTCAAAGCCAACCGCTTTCATTAATGCCAGTCCCAGTTCCCGTTGCACTTTTATGGGATAGGGACCGTTCAGGGGCTTGAGGGGCCGGTCTGCCAGTCGTTTCTCCTGAGCTGCCAGCACTTGGGGCAGAAGTTCAGCCAGACTGGTTTTGAGTTTTGAAAAAACGGGGTTGATGTCGGCGGTCCGGTTTCCCGGATCGTACTGCTCCATCATTGCGTCATAGGGGGCAAGGCCACTGGCTTCAGATCGAAGCTGGGCTTCCTCGCGGGCAAGGGCCACAACTTCACCCAGCGCCGGAGCAAAGCCCTTCCAGTCTCCTTCAGGCCTGAGTTCGCGCCAGAGCTGTTCGCAGCGCATGGAGATATGGGTGCGCCGCTCTACAAAATCAGGGGACAGGCAGGTCAGGTGCAGGTATTGGCGCTTGAATTCCAGCAGCCCGAGTTCTTGGTCCTCGTCCAGGTCTTCGTTTTGCGCCGCATCAATCCAGTCCGCAACATGTGGTGCGCTTGCCAACTCGTGGCGCATGCCCGAAAGCGTCGCCATGGCCTGAGCGCGCTGGTCGCCACCGCCCACCGGCATGCTGGTTGCCTCATCAGCCCCAAGGATGGCCAGGGCATGGTCGAGACCGGCCAGTTTGAGATTGTGGGTATCGAGTTTCTCATATGACATAGGGATTGCTCCTCAAGGGGCTTGAACGTTTCGCTTTGACACGGCGAACGGTAAAATAAAAGGGGCGCGGCCAATTCGGGGGAATGCCGCGCCCCGTTAACCGGGAGGTGTTGTGCTTCAACCTGAAGCTCAAGCTTTCCCGGAGTGCCTTCGCGCCATATTCGGGGGAAGCGCGAAGGGCAAAAGTGTTGAGTTCTGCTAGAAGGGCAGAATGGCGTCCAGAACCTGCTGGCCATAACGAGGCTGCTGGACATCGGTTATCTGTCCCCGGCCACCGTAAGCGATACGGGCCTCGGCAATTTTTGAAGACTGGATGGTATTGTCCGCCTCGATATCCTCAGGGCGTACTATGCCGGCAACAATAAGATCGCGCACTTCAAAGTTCACCCGGACCTCCTGCCGCCCTTCGATAACCAGATTTCCGTTGGGCAGAACCTGGGTGATGACGGCGGCAACGTCGGTTTCAAGGGTCTCAGAGCGGTTGACTGAGCCGGTTCCTGAATCATTGACACCTGAATTCACGTCAATGTCAGCAGAGGTGATGACGTCGGGCATGACAGCGCCGAATATGGACCCGAGTACGCCGCCAAGTCCGGCAGAGTTCGTTGAACTGCGGCCCCGTGTGGTCTGATTGGCAATCTGGGCTTTGTCGGCGATGATGATCTTGACTGTGAGAATATCACCGACGCGGTTGGCGCGCTGGTCCTTGAAGAAGCCCCGCGCGCCATTGCGGAACAGGGAGTTTGGCTGATAGGAGGCAACCACCGGTTCTGGCATGGGCATGACCACGGGACGATAGCCAGCCTGTGCAGTTGGATTTTCGATCGCCGAAAGAGTGGGCGTTTGCCCGATCTGGGTGAGGCGTTCAGCAGCGGTGCAGGCACCAAGAGTGCCCACAAGAGCCAGAGTTGTGATGAGTTTGAAGAGTTTCATTTTGTCATTCCCCCGAAGGACAGGATTAAAGTGAAGCGACACGGTTGGAATTGCTTTGAATTTCCACGGTGCCGGGGTTGATCGCGATGCCCTGAACGACTCTGTTGGACAGGAGGTTGAGAACTGAGACCACCTGGCCCTGGCTCGCATCAGCCAGAGCCTGGCCTTTGACCGTCAGGGTCAAAGCGCCGGTTTTCAGATAGAGTGTGACGATATCGTTGCGTGAGATAAGAATGGGGTCGGCCACATCATTAAAGCGGACCGGTGTTCCCTCGCGCAACTGGCGCAATAATTGACGGCCCACGAGTTGGTCCAGATCGGGGGCGTTTTGCGCCTGCGCGGATTGTAGAGCGACGTCACGCATAATGAAATCGGAGCTCTGAAGAATTGTTCCGGCAGGCAGGGAGCGGGTCAGGTGCGGTGTGGAAACCGAGAAATCCAGCCTTCCTGAGTAATCAGCGTATCTGCTTTGGCCGGCAATTTTGAAACGAGCGGTAAACCGGTTGCTGCCGGGGATATAGCGCAGGGATTGAAGGGTGATGGGATTATCGGTTTGCGCTGCGTACAGTTCACCGGGCTGCTTGTCGAACCGGGTGTTTAAGTTGACCCCGGTTGGAAGCAGACCACGTGCGCTCAGGTCTTCGGCAATCAGAGTGTTGAGCACGTTGGCATCAACTCTTATGCCACTGCGTTCAACGCTGACATTGGAAAATCCGGGGTTTTCAAATTCCGTGAAGCCAGCTTTGCTTGCGGCAAGGCGGATACTCTCAAGGCTCACCTGGCCTTTTGTGCCAGGGGCGGGCGCCATGAAAAGACCTTGTTCGGCCAGCCTGCCGGCATTGTCGAACATGTCGCCAACGGTCACCACAGAGTCGATGACAACGATGTTCTGACGCAGAACGGGAGCGCTAAATGCAGGGGCCGCAGCCAAAATCGCGGCCAGACCGATCACCAGTCTTTTGAATTGCTTGCTCATGTTATTAATCTCCTGGTTCTTGCGCCTATCGGAGCTGGCTGGTTGCGGACATCATTTCATCAGCGCCTGCGACCACACGGGAGTTCATCTCGTAGGCACGCTGGGCGGCGATGAGGTCGGCAATTTCGGTGACCGCGTTCACGTTGGAGAGTTCAAGGTACCCCTGAAGCAGGCCGCCCAAGCTGCCCGAGTTGGGCACCCCGGTCTGGGGAGTTCCGCTGGCGTCGGTTTCCACGAACATGTTGTTGCCGATGGATTCCAGTCCTGCCTTGTTAACAAAACGCACCAGTTGCAGTTGCCCGAGTTGGGTGGGGCTTGAGTCATTTTCCAGATAGGCCTGCACGATGCCGTCATCGGAAATGGAGACGCCTCTTGCGGTGCCGGGAATGATGATCCCGGGTTCAATCTGATAGCCGTCAATGGTCACTATCTGGCCGGTTGCGTCCCGCTCAAATGCACCATCCCTGGTATAGGCTGTGCGCCCGTCGGGCAGAGACACAGAGAAAAACCCTTCGCCCCTGATGGCCACATCCAGGTCCTTTTCGGTGGGCTCGACGCTGCCCTGGCTCATGATGCGCGAGGTTGAGGCAGTCTTGACGCCCGAGCCGATTTCTATACCGGCTGGCACCTGAGTACCTGCATCCGAAGTCAGGGAACCGGCCCGGCGAATGGTCTGGTAAATCAGGTCCTGAAACTCGGCACGCTGTCGTTTGTAGCCGGTGGTGCGCATGTTGGCGATATTATTGGAAATCACTTCAACGTTGCGCTCCTGGGCGGCCATGCCCGATGCTGCGATATAAAGAGCTTTCATGGTTCGTGTCCTTTTTTGCTCTGTTAGCTGGTCAGGTTGCCCAGAGTCTTGATGGCGTCGCGGCGCAACTCGTCCTGGCGCTTTATCAACTGGGCAATGGATTGATAGGACCGGTTGACCCGGATCATTTCGGAAATTTCTGTAACCCCGGAAACGTTGGAACGTTCAATTGAACCCTGGATAACGCGGGTGAGGGGAGAGGGGAGAGGTTGTCCGCCTGAAAACAGGTTTCCCGCCTCGCGCATCAACGCTTGCATGTTTTCAAACTCGACAAGTCTCAGGGTGCCTTTGGCGCCGGCGCTTGAGGTGATTGAGCCATCTTCATTGAAGCGGATATCGGTCTCATTGGCCCCGAATCGAATCTGACCGCCTTCCGAGAGGACCGGGAAACCGCTGGCGTTCACCAGGGTGCCCGTATTGTCCAATTGCAGAGCTCCGGCTCTTGTCCAGCGTTCACCATTGGGTGTTTCAACGGTCAAAAAGCCATCGCCCTGGAGGGCAATATCCAGCTCATTGCCGGTTCTGGCAATGGCGCCAGCCTTGAAATCTGCAACAGTTGCCCAGTCCTGCGTGTAGCTAAGCGACTGATTTGCCTTGGAATATTCCCCATGCTTGGCGACTGGCATGACATACTCTTCATAGAGCATAGATTCGGCCTTGAAGCCTGTGGTGTTTATGTTGGCCACATTATTGGCCACGACGCTCATCTGCCGCCTGAGCGCTATTTGTCGTGACAGAGCTATAAGTTGCGCGTTTTCCATTTTACGCGATCCCCCGTTGTTTTGACCGACACCAACTTCCCCAAGCCGGCGGGTCTGCCCGTTACATTGCAGACAACGTGCCAACTTCAATAATTGAATGTATTCAGCATGTTAGGTGTGTTTGGTGATGGTGCTCAGCGCGCAGATCTTGCGGAGGGGCAAGTCCTGCCGGGCAAAAATTGCCGGCTGCGGGGGTAATCGTAACCATTCGTTAACCATGGAGCGCTTACCTGCCTTAAAGCGAACAATATTGGTGCTGGCCTGCATGTGAACTCACGAAACAGTTCTAAGGGGCAGTATGACAAGAGCGATGCACGAACGATGACTGACGAAGCCCAGGACCCTGAAACCGACGAGAATGGTGAAGGTGAAGAGGATGCCCCTAAAAAAGGCAAGCTCAAGCTCATCATTATTGCGGCTGTTGCGCTGGTCGTTCTGCTGGGAGGTGGCGGTGCCGCCTATTTCTTCTTGTTTTCCGGGGGGAGTGATGATGGGGAGGCGGAAGTTGCTATCGCAGCGGTTGAAACCTATTTTTTCGACCTGCCGGAGATGACGGTTAATCTTGCAAGCACAGGTGAGGAGGAGCAGTTTCTCAAGTTGAGCGTGTCCCTTGAGCTTGAGAAAGAAGAAATGGTTGAAGCGCTGGCACCACGCCTCACATTGGTTATGGATGCGTTTCAGGTTTATCTGCGCGAACTCAGGCGCAGTGATCTGGAAGGGTCGGCGGGCATTTATCGGCTTAAGGACGAATTGCGCCGCCGGGTTAACCTGGCGGTCTACCCGGTGCAGGTGCGAAACATTTTGTTCAAAGAAATTCTGGTTCAATAGGGGGTGTTGAATGGCTGATCCAGAAGAGGACCCGGACAAACTCGCTGAAGACTGGGGCCTCGATGCCATGATCGAGGGTGGCGAGGGGAGCGGAGGCGACGATGCCGAAGCGGAGGGTGGCATAGATGATGCCATGGCCGCCGAGTGGGCCGCAATGATTGAAGGGGATGACGAGGAAGAAGACGGGAGCGTGGACCGGGTCCTCAATCAGGATGAGATTGACAACCTGCTGGGGTTTGATGAGTCGGCGCTTGGCAGTTCTGATCTCACCGGCGTTCAGGCGCTGATAAATTCCGCTCTGGTTTCCTACGAACGCCTGCCAATGCTGGAAATTGTGTTTGACCGGCTGGTGCGCCTGGCAACCACTTCGCTGCGCAACTTTACCTCTGACAATGTGGAGGTATCGCTGGATTCCATCACTTCGGTCCGCTTTGGTGATTATCTCAATTCCATTCCCCTGCCTGCAATTCTCTCGGTCATCAAGGCCGAGGAGTGGGACAATTTTGGATTGCTGACCATAGATTCAGGCCTGATTTATTCGATGATTGATGTGTTGCTGGGGGGGCGCAGAGGAAACGGCGTTATCCGCATTGAGGGGCGGCCCTATACAACAATCGAGCTTGCACTGGCGCGCCGGCTGATCGAAGTCATTCTTGACGACACACACAAGGCTTTTGAGCCGCTGACCAATGTACATTTTTCTCTTGAGCGACTGGAGACCAATCCCCGCTTTGCAGCCATTTCCCGGCCCGCGAACGCTGCTATTCTGGTGGAATTGCGCATTGATATGGATGACCGGGGTGGGAAGGTCGAAATCCTTCTGCCCTATGCGACCATAGAGCCTATTCGCGAGCAATTGCTGCAAATGTTCATGGGGGAAAAATTCGGGCGAGATGCCACCTGGGAGGGGCATCTGGCCACAGAGATTTTTACCGCCGATACCGAAATCGAGGCGGTGTTGCATGAGGTGGACCTGCCGCTTTCGCATTTTATGAGTCTGAAAGAAGGCGAAACGCTTATGTTTGATCGCACGCCGGCGGATCCGGTGAAGCTGCGCTGTGGAGGCGTCGAAGTCACTGAAGCAATCATGGGGCATATCGGGAATAATATTTCAGTCAGGGTATCCCGACTGCCGAATCCGCCCAAGGTAACGATGGCGGTGTTTGAAGCAATGGATGAGCAAGCGGAGAAAACGGTATGAGCGGTCTGCCTTTGGGGATGATTATTGAAACTGTGGTGGCCATATTGCTTGCCTTGACCATTGGTTATTGTGTCGTACTCAACAAACGCCTGAAAATGCTGCATTCGGACCGGGAGACCCTGCGCGAGATGATCAATGACCTGGTGCAGGCGACCACTCTGGCAAACGGGGCCATCAAGCAATTGCGCGAAGTTGCCGTGGAAACGGATATGACGTTGAATGCCCGGCTTGAAGAGGCGGAGCGGTTCGGACTGGAACTTGCCAACCATGTCACTGCGGGGCAAAGCGTGCTTGAGCGTATTGCAAAAATTACCAGCGCAGCACGCAATTCCGTAACTATCGCGCCAGTGGCACCTCCCGTCAGCCGGGCCGAACAGGCAGTTGAGGCGCTCAAGACTCACAGCAAAAGCAAGGGTCGCGCGGCGTGAAATCCATTCGACTGCTCCCCGTTGTTCTGGTTGCCATAACCGCCTTGCTCCTGCTCAAGGGAATTGGACTGGTTACACAGGGCGGTTATCTTCTGGTTGGAAATTCCAGGGCCCAGGCACAAACATTGCCTGACACCGGTCCGGTAGAACTGACAGCGGCGGAGGTGGAGGCGGCGGCGCGGGCAGCCGAGGCTTTGTTCGCTGAAGAGGATACGGAGCAGGTGGAAACGCCTCAGCCAATGGCTGGTGATGATCCTTCAAAAAATGAGACTGAGCTGGAGTCACAACCTCTCACAGAAACCACAGAGACAATGGCAGTGCCCGCTGAGGGTGATGAAACAACCGAAGCGCTTGAAGACGAAACCCTTTCGCCCACCGAGCGGGCAGTGCTTCAGAGGCTGCGGGCGCGGCGGGTTGCTCTTGATGCGCGCGAGCAGGAGCTGGAGTTGCGGGTGGCTCTGGTGGAAGCTGCGGAGGCGCGGCTGAACGAGCGTATTGCCAGTCTTGAGCAACTGGAGGCACAGGTTCAGGCGCTTGTAGACCAGAGAAATGCACAAGGGGATGAGCAGTTTTCAGCCCTTGTCAGCATGTATGAAAACATGAAGTCCGGCGATGCCGCGGCGGTGTTCAACACGCTGAATATGGAAGTGCTTTTGCGTCTCGCCATCAACATGAACCCGCGCAAAATGTCTCCCATTCTTGCCGATATGCAAACCGACAGGGCCCAGGAACTGACCGTGCGCATGGCCACCGCTCAACTGGAGACGCTACCAATGGAAATGGCGTCAAACTCTGCGGCTCAGAATAATTCCGACCTGCCCCAGATCATCGGCCAGTGATATGACAGAGATGCGAAGCTGATGACAACTCAGCGGGCCGGTGGCGGAACTTTTATGTTGATCTGGTGCGAATGGCGCAAATTAGGGGGAAGTTAAGCGCTGACTTTTACGCTGGAATAACAGGCAGCAGGTTTGACAGGTCGCATGCGGGAGAAGTTTAACAGGTTCGGATATGATGGGGGCAGGTTCGCACAATTGCGTTCCGCGTTCATTGCTGCGCTGCTTTCAATTGCATTAAGTGCGATTTCTGCGCCGGGAATTGCGCAGGAATCCATTGATATTTCAGCTGAAAACATGGATGGCTTTGGGCGTGTAGTTCTCACGTTCAATCTGCGGTTTGATTTGCCGCCCTATACAATGCGATCTGAAAATGGCGTGCTGTCCCTGGAATTTGAAGACCAGCTTGATGTGACTTTGCCCGACATCAGCGGCGCTCTGCCGGAGTTTGTCGTGATATCGCGCATTGACCCTGACCGGCGTGGACTCCGTTTCGGCTTGAAAACAAATGTCACTATCAACCGCATTGAAGCGGGTGAGCGGCTCTATATCGACTTCCTGCCCGCAGACTGGCAGGGATTGGCGCCAGCCCTGCCTGAAGATGTAGTGGCTGAATTGGCACGAAGGGCCCAGGATGCAGCAGCGCTTGAGGATTTGCGGCGCCGGATTGAATTTGCCCGGATCAATAATCCTGAAGCTTCTCTGAGTGTCGGGCGGCACCCGACATTTATTCGCCTGCTGTTCAACTGGAGTGATGATACCGAGGCCAGTTTTGTCCTAACCGGGGACACGGCACTGCTGGAGTTTGGCTGGCCGGTGGATATTGACCTGTTTCCTCTGGTATCGGACCTGCCGGATGAAATTCTTTCAGTAGAGGCAAACAAACAGGTGGGTTCCAATCAGATTGAGTTCAAATTCGCTGAGGGCGTCGTTCCCCGCTATTACAAGAATTCCGAACGTCAATACGTGATTGATATCGATATGCTGACGCCCGATATAGGTGCTTTGAGTGCAGAGGATCTTTTGGCAGCTGCGCAGGTGGAGAGGGCGCAACGGCAAATGGCAGAACAGGAGCGGGCACGCGAAGCGGTTCGCGGCTCGGAAATGCCTAATGCTGTCCCTGCAACCGATCAGATTGAGTTGACCCCTCAAGTCACGGAAATTGGCTCAACCATTCGCATAACATTTCCCTTTGAAGAGGAAACTCCAGCGGCTGTGTTTCGCCGGGGCGACATTTTATGGATGGTTATTGATAGCACGGTGAATATTAATGCGCCGGACAACCCCGAGGTGCTGGGCAAGATCAGTGATGATTTTTCCACGGTTTCCGCCGGGGATACACAGATTGTGCGCATCAGGCTGAATTCAAGTCGGCTGGCCAGTCTTGGCTCACAGGGCCGAAGCTGGGTTTTGTCTCTTGGTGATATGCTGATGGCGCCAACGGAGCCCATCCGTCTGGACCGACGCCAGGATGAGGATGGTCTTTATGAGGTGATTGCTGACCTGGACCGACCGGTAAGAATTCACCAGTTACGCGACCCCGAAGTCGGGGACGTTCTGGAGGTGGTCACTGCCTTTCCTCCGGCACGGGGTATTGTTCGCACTGTCCGGTTTGTAGATTTTTCCGCGCTGGCCTCGGTTCACGGGCTCGTGGTCAAGCCCGCCTATGAGGGGTTGGAAATTTCACTAAAGCGGCGTGAAGCCATTTTGAGCGCACGGGGCGGGTTGATTGTGTCGTCCCTGCTCGAGACCCGTTCTCTGGACGATTATGATGATGCGGTTGAGCGGCGCGGCTTTATCAATCTGGCGGATATGGTGGAAACTGATCCGGCGGAACTATCAGTCCGGCGGTGGGAGTTGCAGACGGGGATTTCCCAGACTCAGGGGCGCGAGCGTGAGGAAAAACGACTGGAACTGGCTCAGCTGTTGTTGGCCAACCGCCTTGGCTTTGAGGCGCTGGGGGTGCTCAATGTTATGGTACAGGACGGTAAAGCTGACGCCCTCATGAACGATGTTCTGACAAGCATGGCGGCGGCCAACGTTGTTGCAAATCGCTCTGAAGATGCTTTGGATTTGCTCAATGAAACAGCTCTTGCCACCGAGGTTGATGCGTTGATGTGGCGTTCTCTGGCTCGGGCTCAGGCCCGGGATTTTGTAGGTGCGCGTGCTGACATTCTTGCTTCCGAAACCATCGTTGAGGCTTATCCTGACTGGGTAAAAAACCGTTACTTTCTTTCTGCGGTGCGGGTGGGGGTTGAAGCCGATGATATTGATTTGGCGTTACGACTTATCGGGCGGGTCGATTTTTCAAGATTGAGCCGCGATCAGGCAAGTGAGTTTGAGTTGCTTTCAGCACGCATTGACGAAGCGGAGGGGCGGCTGGATGAGGCGCTGGACACTTACGGTCGTGTAATAGCGATGGATGTCAGACCCACCCATGCCGAGGCCGTATACCGCACCATTGCCCTGCTTGACACTATGGGCCGACTGGATGATGCCAAGGGGGTTAAAACCCTGTCGCAAGCCTCAATTGTTTGGCGGGGCGGGCCGGTGGAAGCGCAGATGCTGCAATTGCTGGCACGTTTGCAGTTCAGAATCGGTGACTACCGGGGAGCGTTCACAACGGTTAAGGAGGCGGCGGAAACGCATATCGAAACCGATGAAATCATCGCGCTGACCGAGGAGGCGCAGCTTGCCTTTGCAGACCTTTACCTTAACGGCGGTGCCGATAGTTTCGACGAAATTGAAGCGCTGACATTGTTTTATGATTACCGCTATCTGACGCCCTCGGGCGCAAGGGGGGATGTGATGATCCGCAACCTTGCACGGCGGCTTATTGGTGTTGATTTGCTGGAGCAGGCGGCCGGTTTGCTGGAATATCAGGTGGATACGCGGCTGGACGGGGCCGCCCGCGCCCAGATTGCCGCTGACCTTGCTGTTATTCACCTTGCTAACAGGGAGCCTGAAAGGGCTCTGAATGTGCTTAATCGCACCAGCCTTGCGGGATTGCCGCCAACGCTGCAGCGCCAGCGCCGCCTGCTGGAGGCCAGGGCGTTGATTGATGTGGGGCGGTATGAGCTTGCCCGTGATGTTCTGACGCAGATGAGGGGCCGTGAAGCGGATTTGCTCAGGGTTGATTCTTTCTGGCGGGATCAGCGCTACCGGGAAGCTGCTGAATTGTTGGAGCGTGTTTATTCCGAGCGCATCGGGTCGGTGCCGCTTTCCCAACCGGCGCGCATGAACCTTGTCAAGGCGGCTGTAGGCTATGTGCTGGACGATGACCGGATCGGCCTGGAAAGGGTTCGTCAGAAATTCTCTGAAGAGCTTTCAAATTCGCCTGAATGGGCGATGTTTGATTATGTCACCAGAGCGGTCACCCAGTCCGGCGCCGGATTCCGCGAGATTGCCGCCAAAGTTGCCGGTCTCAATTCTCTGGAGGCCTTTCTTGCCGCCTATGATAGTGCTTATGGAGAGGGGGGCGGGCTGGTGCCTTCCGCCGGGTCTGCGCAAAGCTAAGCTTGGGGGTAGGCTCTATGAATGAGGGGTTTGAGCCTGCTGCCGATAAAGTGTTGTCATATGGCATTGAGGCGCGGACCTGACCGTTTTACGAACCCGTTCAAGCAGCAATCCACCTTGTTGCAATTGTCATCTTCAGGTTACGAGTCCGGTGGTCCAAGTCTTTTCAGGTCACATAACTTCTCACGATGGAGCCTGCCACCAGGTACCAGCCATCGACCAGCACGAAAAAAATCAACTTGAAGGGCAGGGATATGACAATGGGGGGCAGCATCATCATGCCCATGGACATAAGCACCGAGGCGACGACCATGTCGATGATAATGAAAGGCAGAAAGAGCAGGAAGCCGATTTCAAAGGCCCGGCGCAATTCTGAAATCATGAAAGCAGGAACCAGAATGGTCAACGAAAGTTCCTCGGGGGTTTCTGGCGGCTCTTTTCCTGACATATCCATGAACAGGCCGACGTCCTTTTCACGCACATTGAGGCGCATAAATTCGTGCACGGGGGCTGCGCTCTGCTCAAATGCCTGTTCAAATTCTATCTCGCCTGCCATGAGCGGGGCGATACCTTCATCATAGCTGCGCTGTAATGTGGGAGCCATGATGAAGGCAGTCAGAAACAAAGCCAGCGAAATCATCACGGTGTTGGGCGGAGCAGTTTGCAGGCCGATGGCTGTGCGCAGAAGCGACAGGATTACAACGATACGGGTAAAACTGGTCACCATCACCAGAATTGAAGGAGCCAGAGAGAGCAGGGTGATCAGCCCAATTAACTGCACTGCCCGCTCGGTCAGGGAGGCGTCGTCGCCAAAGTTAATGGAGATGTCCTGTCCCAGAGCAGTCGTCGGCCAGAAGGTGACGACCGCCGCAATAATGAGAAGGAGGCCGAGAATTTCAAGCCAGGGTCCAGTGCTAACTGCGCTTGCTGGTGTCCCCCGGCTGGTCATTTTGGGTGTCGACTTTGATATCAGCTTCGGCGCTGGCATTCTCTGGTGTTGCCCCCTCTTCAATCGATTCCATGGCCTTCAAGTCGACCTCGTCGATTTTGTTCATATCTGAGTCGCCGGCTTCAGGCTCTGAATTATCCTGCTTATCTCGGGATGCCCCCAGATTTACGACTTCCAGAGTGCTTACCGGGCGCAACAGGCCGGTTTGGCGCAGGGAAGGGGTTATGCGTTCTTCATTTGTCTTGCTCAGATTGCGCAAACGGTCGAGCGGGCCGATTTTGTCGGAGATTGCAGATTGCTTTTGTTCTTCCTTGCCTTCCTGCTCTCTTTCTTTTTCCTGACGCATGCCTGCTTCGTTCTTTTTGCGCAGAATATTTGAAAGACCGAGGCGCTGGGCCGCGGCGCTGGCGCGTTCCATCGTGGGCTGAATGCGCCCGGTTTTGTGTTCCCTGCCTTGGGCATTTTCTGGTGTGCCGAGGGGGGCGGGAACAGGAATGCCGGTTTCAATTACCACATCGCTGTTGGAGCCGGTGATGATGAGGTGTTCCACATCGTCGCGGCGGACCAATACCAGCTGGCGCTTGGAATCTATGGCCATGGTATCAATCAGTGCCAGCCGTCGCTGGCGGCCCCGGCTTATGGACCCGGAAGCTTTGAACACCAGTTTAAGGGCCCAGACTCCGGCCACAATGAGAACGATAACAATCGTCAGGGCAAACAGAACGGTCCAGAAGCTACCTTCTCCGCCGCCAAAAATGCTGGTCAAAAATCCCAATACTCTTACTCCGCAATTATTCTAGTCAAATCCGGCGCCGATCACAGGTCGGCAATTCCTGCCCAAACATCTGCCAAACGTAGCAAATTGCAAGGACGAAATACAGCAAAAGACACATCAATTAACGACCTGTTAACCATGGACTGGGCAATAATTGCCGGTACACAGGAAAAGTGAGTCCGAAATGGGAATTGCGAACCTGCCGATTTTTCAGGCGCTCAAGAGCAAAATGGATTGGCACCAGGCCAGGCAGAAGCTTCTGGCCGAGAATGTGGCCAATGCTGAAACGCCCGGCTATCGGGCAAAGGACCTGGAGGCCTTCAGTTTTGAGAGGATGTTGAAGGGGCAGAACTCGCGCTCGGTTGCAACGACAACCACAAACGCTCGGCACATAAGTGCGGCCAATAGCGGCAATGACGGGTTTGGTGTCCGCTCCACGGCAAATTTTGAAATCACGCCGGAGGGCAACAGTGTGGTGCTTGAGGACGAGATGATGAAAATCGCTTCCAACCAGATGGATTATCAGGCTGCAACTTCGCTTTATACACGCTCGCTCAAACTTATTCGTTCCGCAATCGGGCGCAATTCCTAGGGGTCTGAGCCTGGGGTGGTTTTGGCGGTTAACTGGAGATATTTGACCAATGGGTGATTTTTCCACCTCTCTTAAAATTGCTGCCGGTGGGCTGCAGGCGCAATCGGCAAGAATGCGGGTGATCGCAGAAAACCTTGCCAATGTGGATTCTGCGGGGAAAACTCCAGAGGAAGACCCTTTCCGTCGCCGTATACCTACGTTCAAAGCGGTTTTTGACCGCGAAATGGATGCTTATAATGTGGAAATGGGCAAGATGGTTCTGGACACTTCCGAGTTTCAAACCCGCTATGAACCCGGGCACCCCGCAGCAGACGAGCAGGGTTTCGTCAAATACCCCAATGTCAACACGCTGATTGAGCTTGCGGATATGCGTGAGGCTCAGCGCAGTTATGAGGCCAACCTGAATATCATTCGTTCATCGCGGGCAATGTTCGGACAGACGCTTGATATTCTTCGCAGATAAAACGTGTCCCGAGGCAGTCATTCCCTGTTTGCCGGATAAATAACGTAGCTTAAACAAAAAGAGCGTTGCCAGAAAAGTTAGAACCGATTTTTCGCTTCGACATCGCGACCAGACAAAAGGACTGAAAGTCAATGAGCATACCTTTTTCCGCTGCCACTGCTGCCTATGGAAACGCCGCCCAGCTTGCGCAAGGGGGGGCAGGGGGCACCGGACCGCAAGCCACGGACGGGGGGGCGGACTTTGGCAAAATTCTGGCTGAAAGTGTGCAGTCGGTGGTTGATACGGGCAACCGGGCAGATCAGGTGTCTATGGATATGCTGAACGGCAAAGCCAACGTGGTGGACATGGTCACTGCAATTGCCGAGACAGAGCTTGCGGTGGAAAGCATGGTAACAGTGCGTGACCGGGTGATTTCAGCCTATCAGGAAATTATGCGGATGCCGATCTAGCCGGTGTTAGGGGGGCTTAACCATGGATAGTGCCACCGTTCTTGACGTTGCTCGCGAAGGTATCTGGGTGCTGATTATCGTTTCAGCTCCAATGATGATTGTAGGGCTGGTGGTGGGCGTGGTTATTGCACTGTTTCAGGCGCTGACCCAAATCCAGGAATTGACGCTGGTCTTTGTGCCCAAGATTATCGCTATTTTTGTTACAATGATCGTTGCTCTGCCGTTCATGGGCGCAACGATGGGCGTTTATATGCAGCGCATGGCCGACCTGATTGTTTCGGGGGGCTGAAAAATGGGCGCCCTCTTGCAAAGCAACGCGTCATGAATTTTGCGCTGGAATGGCTGCCCCAGACAGCATTCGCTTTTGTCCTGATATTCGGGCGCGTGGGCACCATGCTGATGCTGATGCCCGCCTTCGGGGAAAACAGTATTCCAGCACGCCTGCGCCTGAGTTTTGCACTGGTGTTTTCACTTGTTGTCTATCCACTGGTGGTTTCTGGAATTCCTGTGATGCCGCAATCCTTCGCCGGTATGGGGGCATTGCTGGGCCACGAGATGGCGGTGGGCTTTATTCTTGGGGGTATTGCCCGCATGATTGTTATGGCCACCCAGACTGCCGGTTCGATTATCGCCTTTCAGATGGGGTTGAGCATGGCGATGGCCTCGGACCCCTCGCAGCCGGGTGTGCAGGGGGCAATCATCGGAAACTTTCTGACCCTGCTGGGTATCACCCTGATTTTTGTTACGGATCTGCATCATATGGTGCTGGCCGCGGTTTATGACAGTTATACCTATTTCCCCGTCAGTGCGCCGCTGATGATTGGTGATGCGGCTTCTGCTGCTGTTGATGCGTTTTCCGGCGCTTTCAAGGTCGGGGTGCAGATGTCCGCGCCATTTATTATATTCGGGTTGGTTTTTTATCTTGGACTTGGGCTTCTGGCACGCCTGATGCCGCAATTGCAGGTGTTTTTCATTGCCATGCCGGCCAATGTGGGAATTGGCCTTATCCTGCTGGCGGTCCTGTTGATTTCCATGATGGGCTGGTACCTGTCGCAGTTTGAAAATACCCTTTCCATGTTGCTCGGGTCGGGGGTGACGTGATTTGGCTGATGAACCGGACAAGTCAGAAAAGACAGAAGAACCCACACAACACAAGCTTGATGAAGCTCACAAGAAGGGTGACGTTGCTAAAAGCCAGGAGGTGACCACCTGGTTCATGATGCTGGGGTCAACGCTGATGTTTGCGCTGGCGGCACCGGTTACTGCCAACAACCTGATGGGGCAGATGGGTCTGATTGTAGCTAACGCCGACCAATTTGACCTGGAGGGCGATGGTCTTGGCCTGTTGTTTTCGGGTCTTGCCAATACAGTATTGATCACCATTCTTGTTCCTTTGGCTTTTCTTGCGCTATTTGCGATTGCCGCCAACCTTGTGCAGCACAAACTGGTCTGGTCTCTTGATCCGGTAAAGCCCAAACTCTCCAAGGTTTCCCCCTTGAAGGGTTTCAAGAGGCTGTTTTCCGGAGAGGCCCTGGTCAATTTCGCCAAGGGCCTGCTCAAGCTGGGCATTGTGGGCGGTGTGTTGTTTATTGCCATGTGGGCTGAGCGTGACCGGCTGGATGCCATGATGACCGAGGACCCTTGGCTCATCCTGGAGACATTTCAGGAACTGGCGCTGAAGATTTTTGTTGCCACGCTTGCAATCGTCACAGTCATCGCCATCGCCGACTATTTGTATCAGAAAAACAAATGGTGGGAAAAGCAGAAGATGACGATAAAAGAGGTGCGGGACGAGCATAAAAATATGGAAGGCGACCCGCAGATCAAAGCGCGCATCCGTCAGCTGCGGGCCGACAAGTCGCGCCAGCGGATGATGGCAGCGGTACCCAAGGCGACCGTGGTTATCACCAATCCGACCCACTTTGCTGTTGCCCTGAAGTATGACAAGCAGATGGCGGCGCCCATGTGCGTTGCCAAGGGGGCCGATGCCATCGCTCTGCGTATCAGGCTGCTGGCCAAAGATTCCGATGTTCCCATTGTTGAGAACCCGCCGCT
The DNA here is from genome assembly GCA_026981645.1 of Hyphomicrobiales bacterium. Classification (GTDB taxonomy): domain Bacteria; phylum Pseudomonadota; class Alphaproteobacteria; order Rhizobiales; family Devosiaceae; genus DROE01. Next base: position 21,834 of record JALSII010000041.1, read on the forward strand.
TGCGCGCGCGCTTTATGCCAGCGTCGATGTTGATCAGAGCGTGCCTGAAGAGCATTTTCAGGCGGTGGCCAAGGTTATCGGCTATGTGATGCAACTGAAAAGAAAGTCGGCATGGCGGGCATGATTTGCCAACAGGAGCGGGACTGTAAGAAATAAGACTTTACCCTACCCAAACACGGGCACACTTTGCTAGACTCGAAGGGCGGTGGGGTGAAACTGATTTGTTTTGCCGGGGTGCGGGTGCTTCGACTTTTGAGGTATTTCCGGGGGGCTGAAAACTGAGTGGGGCACTGAAAAAATTGAAACGCGTGGTTGACGACAACTATCCGGAACCGGCGGTAATGCGTGCTTCGGGGGGCAGTTTATGGCGCGTGGGCGCGCTGGCCTCGTTTTTCATCGTGATTGCGGTGGCGTTTTCGCTGTTCGGGGATTGGCTGACCTCTGAAATGGTTTTGCTGTTTCTTGCCATTCTGGCGGTCGTTGGCGTATTCGCCCTGTTTGCCCTGGCTGCCGGCCTGTTTCGCTATTCCGAGGGGGCAGACCTGCCCGGGCTGGCTCAAACTGTGCTCGACAGTTCAAAACACGGTATTGTTGTGACTGACAGGCGGGGCGTTATTGTTTACGCAAATGCGCGTTACGGGCAATTGTCAGCCACAGTGTCGGAGGGCCCGCCCGTGGGCGTGGCGCGGCTGTTTGCCAACCAGCCCGAAGCGGCGGAGGCGATTTACCGGCTGTCACGGGCGGCGCGTGACGGGCGGCATCTGATCGAAGATGTTCGTCTGGCCCGGTGTTTTGATGACCAGGAAATTGAGAGCAACAGGCCAGCCTGGTACCGCATCAGTGTTCGGGCGCTTCCAAAAACGCATACCAGCGACAAACAGAGCGTGGTCTGGCAGGTTGAAGACATCTCCGCGGATCGGGACAATCAGGAAAATATCTATCTCGAGCTTCAGCAGGCCATAGATTATCTGGATCATGCGCCAGCCGGGTTTTTCTCCGCGGATGCGAAGGGCCGTATCCAGTATATCAATGCAACACTGGCCAACTGGCTGGGGTTTGATCTGGCTGAGTTCGAGCCCGGGGATGTGCGGCTTGAACACATTGTCCGGGGGGACGGTGCCAACCTTTTGAAAGGTGGGCGGGTCGATGGGGAGATTGTCACCGAAATCATTGATCTGGACCTGGTGCATACCAATGGCACAAACGTGCCGGTGCGACTCTTGCACCGGGCGGCGCGGCGCTCCGACGGAGAATTGGGGGAGACCCGCACGCTGGTGCTTGATCGTAACAGTACCGGGGCCGAAGGTGAAGATCTGCGCGCCGCTGAAATCCGCTTCTCCCGCTTTTTCAATGATACGCCGTTCGCCATTGCCACACTTGATGATCTGGGCCGCATCGTGGCCACCAATGCGCCGTTTATCCGCATTTTTGGTGTCAGCGCCAGCACCCAGGTGGTGGAGAACATGCCCATTATTGAACTCATTGCCAAGGAAAGCCGGGAGGAGTTTGAAAAGGCTCTGGTCCGTGTTCGCAACAACCGTTCGGAGATTGCACCTGTCGATGCGTTGCTCAATGCAGATGGAGAACAGGCGGTACGTTTGTTTTTTTCATCCTCGGAAAAAATCGAGGGTTCCAGCGAAAGCGTCATTGTTTATGCGCTGGACATGACCGAATACCGGCGGTTGCAGGAGCAAATTACACAAGGGGCCAAAATGCAGGCCGTAGGTCAGCTTGCCGGCGGTGTTGCCCATGATTTCAACAATGTACTTACTGCAATCATAGGTTTTTCAGACCTGTTGTTACTTAAACACAAGCCCAGTGACCCCTCCTTTGCCGACATCATGTCGATCAAACAAAGTGCCAACCGTGCTGCGGGGCTGGTGCGTCAGCTTCTGGCGTTCTCGCGCCGGCAAACACTCAGACCACAGGTGCTTGAGGTGCCCACCCATGTGGATGACCTGACAGTTTTACTCAACCGCCTCATCGGGGAGAAATCCAGCCTTGATGTTTCTCACGGGCGTGATGTGTGGCCCGTCCGTGTTGATCTCGTGCAGCTTGAACAGGTGATTATCAACCTCGTGGTAAATGCGCGCGATGCCATGCCCGAGGGGGGAAGTATTTCCCTGCGCACCCGAAATGTCCCCGAGGCAGAAGCGGCTGCCTTTTCTTATCGGGGAATGCCGGCGGCGGACTATGTGCTTATCGAGGTTGAAGACACTGGTACGGGAATTCCCGACGAGGTAATGGAGAAAATTTTTGAGCCGTTCTTCACCACCAAGGAACAAAACAAGGGCACGGGCCTTGGGCTTTCCATGGTTTATGGCATTATCAAACAGACAGGTGGCTTCATCTATGCAGATACCGAGATGGGGAAGGGCACAACCTTTAGAATTTTCCTTCCCCGCCATATTCCGACGGAAAACGACATAAAAGTCATTACGGGCCAGCACGAGGTCAAAGACCTCACTGGCAATGAACGTATTCTTCTGGTGGAAGATGAGGAAAGTGTGCGGGCATTTTCGGCCCGGGCGCTGCAGGCAACGGGCTATGAGGTTTTTGAGGCTGACGGGGGGGAGGAAGCGCTGGAAATTCTAGACGAGTTGGACAACCGGATTGATTTGCTGGTCTCTGATGTTGAAATGCCTGAAATGGATGGTCCGGCCCTGCTGGCTGAGGTGCGCAAACGCCTGCCGCAGGTCAAGGTGATATTCGTTTCCGGCTATGCGCAGGAGAGCATCCGCAATGAATTGGCCGATGACCGCAGTGTTGAATTTCTGGCCAAGCCCTATACGCTCAACCAGATCAACTCCAAGGTCAAGGAAGTGCTCAGCGGGGTGGAAAACGAAGAGGGGCGGGGGTAAAGGGCGCCCGGATTTTTGGGCACCCCCTCCCTGCTCTCCGGTCAGGCTGCGAGTTTGGCTTGTTTTTTGTTTTTGTTCTCCACAAAGGCAATGTAGAGCGAGGCGGACACTATGAGAGCTGCCCCTGGCCAGAAACTGACGGTGGGCGCGTAGGCAAAGACAATCCAACTGGCCAGAGTGTTGATGGGCAGTTTCAGGTCGTCAAATGGCTGCAGATAGGCCGCGTCAGCCGCCGCATAGGCCCGGGTCATAAAATACTGCGCCAATGCGGTGACTATTCCCAACCCAACGAGCAGTGCAAAAGCAGAACCCGCAGGCACGGCAAAACCCGAGCCCGCATAAAAGGCGAGGTTTATGGGCGTTAGCAGAAGTAACAGATAAACCGTTATGGTTGCCGGTTTTTCGTCCCTCGTCAGAAACTTGGTAATCAGCGAGGCGCCGGCCCAGACAAAGGCTGCAAGAACCGGCAGCAGGGCTGACCAGGTAAAGGCCGACGACCAGGGTTCAAGAATTATCAGTGCGCCCGAAAAAGCAACAATAGTTGCCATGATGCGCGTGCCCGTCACCTTCTCACCCAGGAAAAGCGCGGCACCCGCTATCACAAAAAACGGCGATATCATCACCAGCGCAATAATCTGGGGAATAGGCATCACTGCAAAGGCGGAGACAAAAGCCTGCACCCCGACGGCTGAGAGTATAACGCGCAGTATGTGCCAGCGCAGATGGTTGGTGGCCAGCGCCTTGCGTCCCTCTCGCCAAATCCAGGGCAGGGCAAAAATCAGCGCGAACAGATATTGAAAAAACGCAACTGCGGGGGCGCTGACACCGTTGAATTGCTGGGAATATTGATTGGCGGCATTGACACCGGCAAAAGCAAGTGCAGCCAGCACCATAAACAGGGCGCCCTGAATGGCGCTGTTTTTCATTTTGGAGGCAGTTTGGTTCATTTATCGATTCCTTTCATCGCAAAACCCAAATTGCCTCAGGGGTTTTCGAATGGGAATCGACACGACGCTCAGGCGTACTTGTCGCACTCCTTGCGCGCCGATTGGCACCCGTTCTCTCTCATCCGGACTATGACCGTCGGCTTCGGAGTCTCACCGAATCTGCTGACCCGGCACTTTTCCCTGTTGGGGTGAGTGCCGGCGCTCGCGGGCTGATAGGCCGTAAAGGGCCCAAACACCGCCGGTGGGGAATTTCACCCCGCCCTGAGAACACTGACCACTCTCCGGGATTGGAGAGCAGCTCCGTACTTCATACTCTGTCTTTTATGGTTAAGCAATTGTCTTTGGTGACATGGGGGGAAGAACCTACTGGCCGCCGGGCAGGGGGGCATTTTTGTTGATGCAGCCCGCCTCCTGCATTGCCTGCCAGAATTCAGCGGGAATATCTGCCTGCCACCAGTCAAATATCTGGTTCATTTCGCTAACCGTGCGCGGGCCGGGGATGGTGGAAACCACTGCGGGGTGGGCGAGGGGGAATTGCAGGGCGGCGGCGGGCATTTCAACGTCAAACCGGTCGCACACAGCCTGAATTTTTGCCACGGCCTCTTCAACTTTCCCTGGTACCGCTCCGTAATCAAACGAGTTTCCGCCCACCAGTACGCCGGAATTGAACGGGCCGCCAATCACGATGGATGTGTTGCGCTTGAGGCATGTTTCCAGAAACGGAGACAGCGATGCCTGTTCAAGCAGGGTATAACGTCCCGCAAGCAGGCAGACATCCCAGTCGCCGAACTCAAAGGCTTCCATTACTACCGGCCATTCGTTGACCCCAAGGCCTATGGCTGAAATTGTGCCGGAGCTTTTGAGTTCGCTAAGGGCCCGGTAACCGCTTTCTTTTAAGGCTTGCATGTGAGCGGCGCTGGCTTCTTTGCCGTGGGTGCCGGGGTCGATATCATGGACGAGCAGGATATCAATCCTGTTGGTGCCAAGACGTTGCAGACTGTCCTCGAAAGAGCGCATGATCGCTTCGTAGGAATAGTCGAACACATCAACAAACGGGTATGGATTTTTCCAGCCATTGGGCCGCTCATAGGGTCCGAACTGGGGGGCGAGCAGACGCCCGACCTTGGTGGAGAGGATTATTTCGTCCCGCCGGTCGCGGATAGCATCACCCACCAGGTGTTCGGAGCGGCCAAAACCATAAAAGGGCGCGGTATCCACATAGTTTATCCCCCCATCCAGTGCGTGGGGGATGAGGGCCACGGCATCAGAGGTTTTTACCTCTTCCATAGAGCCGGCAAGGCTGGCAGTGCCAAAACCAAGGGTCGTTACCTCCAGTTCGGTTTTGCCGATGCGGCGCTTTTCGAACTTCATGTTACCGGTCCAATCTCTCTCTCTCTGCTTTTTGCAATTGGTATGGTAGGCATACCAGCCGCTCAGGGCAGCCTTTGTCAAGCCTGAGGCGGGCCTTTATGTTCTCAGCCACAAGCGGTAGCCTGACTCCCTCCTTCCAGCCGAATCAATATGGTGGTGATTTTGCCCTTATCCCGTGGCAAGGGTGTTTGGGGACTGGAAAAAACATTATACCTGTTGACAATCTAGAAACAAAATGAGAACAAACTGGGTACATAAATAGTTTTTAGCTCGTTATTGCGGTTTTGAGAGCGAGCTTGCAGGCAGGGCCACTGGCCCGGTATGAACAAAGGGATATGGATTATGGCAAAATCGTCGCTTCGCGTTGTAGAAGGGGGCTCAATGGACAAAAACAAGGCACTTGAGGCGGCCCTTGGGCAGATTGAGCGCAACTTTGGCAAGGGCTCAATCATGCGCTTGGGGGAAAATGCCATTCAGGAGGTTGAAACCATCCCTACTGGCTCTCTGGGGCTGGACATTGCGCTGGGGGTCGGGGGGTTGCCCCGGGGACGGGTGGTGGAGATTTTCGGGCCCGAGAGTTCGGGTAAAACCACGCTTGCCCTGCATGTGATTGCCGAAGCCCAGAAAAAAGGCGGTATTTGCGGCTTTGTTGATGCTGAGCATGCGCTGGATCCGGCTTATGCGGCCAAGCTGGGTGTCGACGTTGACGGCATGCTGATTTCGCAACCTGATTCGGGGGAGCAGGCACTTGAAATTACCGATACACTGGTTCGTTCGGGGGCGATTGATGTGCTGGTGGTTGATTCGGTGGCGGCGCTCACTCCGCGGGCCGAGCTGGAAGGGGAGATGGGTGATTCCCTGCCCGGGCTGCAGGCGCGTCTGCTTTCCCAGGCCATGCGCAAGCTTACCGGTTCCATTTCCAAGTCCAAAACCATGGTGATTTTCATCAATCAGATTCGCATGAAAATCGGTGTGATGTTCGGTTCGCCCGAAACCACCACCGGGGGAAATGCGCTCAAATTCTATTCCTCGGTGCGTCTTGATATTCGGCGTATTGGCACCATCAAGGATCGCGATGAGGCCGTGGGTAACCAGACCCGTGTAAAAGTGGTCAAGAACAAACTGGCCCCTCCTTTCCGGCAGGTTGAGTTTGATATCATGTATGGAGAGGGTGTTTCCAAAACAGGCGAATTGCTTGATCTGGGGGTCAAGGCGGGCATTGTTGAAAAGTCCGGCTCATGGTTTTCCTATGACAGCCAGCGGCTGGGGCAGGGCCGGGAGAATTCCCGACAGTTCCTCAAGGATAATCCTGCAATGGCCGATGAAATTGAGCAGGGGGTGCGTGAAAGCGCCGGTTTGATTGAGGCTGACATGCTCAAGAATATGAGCAAGCCCGAACCTGTACTTGAGGCCAAGGACACTGAGGTCAAAGGTATGGACAACCTGGGCGGCTGATAATTGCCCTTGTTGGGCCTGGTGCATATGCCTTCACAGGAGAGCTTTCCGTTGCTCCGGGCTTGGGGTGAGTACACGTAGCGCTGGACATGGGGTCAGGCGGCGCGATAAAAGGGTTTGCGAAACTTTCTCGGGTGGGTCTTTCGACCCACCTGCTTTTTTGTAACGGACCTTTTCATGACCAGCGTTAACGAAATCCGCCGCACCTTTGTGGACTATTTTATCAAGGAAGGTCACGAGCCGGTGGCGTCCGGCCCACTGGTTCCCCGGAATGACCCCACTCTGATGTTTACCAACTCGGGTATGGTTCAATTCAAGAATGTGTTTACCGGTGTTGAAAAGCGCCCCTACAAAACGGCCGTTACGTCGCAAAAGTGTGTCCGCGCAGGCGGCAAACACAATGATCTGGACAATGTGGGGCTGACGGCGCGTCATCTGACATTTTTTGAAATGCTGGGCAATTTTTCCTTTGGGGATTATTTCAAGGAACGGGCTATTGAGATGGCCTGGAACCTGATCACCAGGGAGTTTTCGGTTCCAAAAGACAAGTTGCTGGTAACTGTTTATCATGAGGATGACGAGGCGTTTGACTTGTGGCGCAAGATTGCCGGACTGCCTGAGGAGCGCATCATTCGCATTGCAACCAGTGATAATTTCTGGTCGATGGGCGATACTGGTCCGTGTGGCCCAAGTTCGGAAATTTTCTTTGACTATGGTGAGGATGTCTGGGGCGGCCCTCCGGGAAGCGCTGAAGAGGATGGTGATCGGTTCATTGAAATCTGGAACCTTGTGTTCACGCAGTTCGACCAGCAGGCCAATGGTGAACGTCTTGTCCTGCCCAACCCGTGTGTGGACACGGGAATGGGACTTGAGCGCATTTCAGCGCTGCTGCAGGGAACCAACAATGTCTTTGAAACCGACCTGTTCAGGGTATTGGTAGAGGGCGCAGCTCAGGTTACCGGTTCGAGTGGTGGTGATGAAAACCTGGTGTCGCAACGGGTTATTGCTGATCACTTGCGTTCAATGAGTTTTTTGATTGCCGAGGGGGTTTTGCCCTCCAACGAAGGGCGGGGATATGTGTTGCGCCGGATTATGCGCCGGGCCATGCGGCACGCAACTCTGCTGGGTTCAAACGAACCTGCAATTCACAAGCTTATGCCCGTGCTTGCTCAGGAAATGGGGCAGGCCTATCCTGAACTTGTGCAGGGCGAAGAAATGATTTGCGAAACAATCCGACTTGAGGAGGAACGGTTTCTCAAAACGCTGGCTCGTGGCCTGCAAATTCTGAACGAAGAAACATCCGGTATGGGCAAGGGGGATGTTCTTGAGGGAAAAAGTGCTTTCAGGCTTTATGACACCTATGGCTTTCCCCTTGATCTGACTGAGGATGCATTGCGCGCTCGGCAAATTAAAGTCGATCACGAAGGGTTTGCAAGGGCGATGGAGGAGCAGAAAGCTCTGGCGCGGGCCAGTTGGACAGGGACGGGGGCCTCTGCCACTGACGAAGTGTGGTTTGCCATAGGTAACAGGGCCGGAGCTACTGAGTTCCTTGGCTATGAAACCGAGTTCGCCGAGGGAGAGATTGTTGCACTGGTCAAGGACGGCCAGTCTGTTGACAGGTTGCAAGAGGGCGAGAGTGGCTTTGCTGTGTTCAATCAGACGCCGTTTTATGCCGAGGCCGGGGGGCAGGTCGCTGATACGGGTTTGCTCCGATCAGAGCGGGCCAGAGCCCGTGTGCTGGATGTCACCAAACAGGTTGGTGATGTGTTTGCGCATCAGATCGAGGTCACCAAGGGGTTTCTTGATGTTGGGCTTGCCATGCAGATGGTGGTGGATAGCGAGCGGCGCAAAGCGATCAGGGCCAACCATTCCGCAACCCACCTGTTGCATGAGGCGCTGCGTCAGGTTTTAGGCTCTCATGTGGTGCAAAAAGGTTCGCTTGTTTCGCCAGATCGATTGCGGTTCGACTTTTCCCACACCAAAGCAGTTTCTGCATCTGAAATTGCAAAAATTGAAGACTTGGCCAACCAGATGATCATTCAGAACGGTGCGGTAAAGACACAATTGATGGGTGTTGATGAAGCGCGTGAAGCCGGAGCTATGGCGCTTTTCGGGGAAAAATACAGTGATGAAGTGCGGGTTGTTTCAATGGGCACAATGCCCGACGGGCAGAGCACTGATCAAATCTATTCTATGGAATTGTGCGGGGGGACTCATGTCAGGCGTACCGGGGATATCGGGCTGGTTAGCGTTGTGCAGGAAAGTTCGGTTGCTTCGGGGGTGAGGCGTATAGAGGCTCTGACCGGCGCTGAGGCGCGAGCCTATCTTGGCGCTCAGAGCGAACAACTCAAAGCGGTAGCTGCGGCTTTGAAATCCACACCGAAAGATGCAGTTGAGCGGGTGCAAGCGCTGCTGGAAGAGCGAAAGAATCTTGAACGCCAATTGGCGGATGCGCGGCAAAAGCTGGCTCTGGGCAGTGGCGGCGGTGAAGCAAAATCTGTAACCGAAAGGATTGCGGGCGTGGCGTTTTCGGGGCGGGTGGTCAAAGACCTGCAACCGAGGGATTTGCGTGGGCTTGTGGACCAAAGCAAAAAGCAAATCGGATCAGGTGTTATAGCTATTGTTGGGACAACTGAAGATGGCAAAGCCGCCCTTGCCGTGGGTGTAACCAGCGATTTGACCGACAAATTGAGCGCGGTTGATCTGGTACGTGCGGGTTCTGCGGCTCTGGGCGGGAAGGGTGGCGGTGGACGGGCGGATATGGCCCAGGCAGGCGGCCCCGATGGCAGCAAGGCCGATGTCGCACTTGATGCCATTCGGGCCGCGTTGCAGAGCTAGAGCCTTTCATGTTTTGACAGAATCAAAACAAAAGCTCAAAATCTTTGTTTTGTCGCGTTTTCGAGCCGGATAACCGCACACACTTATCCTGAAAACGCTCTAAAGCAGTTTTCTGGCCCGCAGGGAGACGTGGCCGGAGCGTCCGATAATCACATGGTCGTGCAGGGTGATGCCGAGAGGGGCCGCGACCTCCTTGATGGCGCGGGTCATGGTTACATCGGCGCTTGAGGGGGAGGGGTCGCCCGAGGGGTGGTTGTGCACCAGAATGAGGGCGGTTGCCGAGAGTTCTAGCGAACGGCGGATGACTTCGCGGGGATAGACCGGCGTGTGGTCCACGGTGCCCACCTGCTGAACCTCATCGGCAATGAGTTGGTTCTTTTTATCAAGGAACAGGATGCGGAACTGCTCTTTTTCCTCAAAGGCCATCTGCGAGCGGCAATAATCAATCAACTCAGACCATGAATCAAGGACCGGACGTTCGCGGATATCATCGCGGGCAAAGCGCTGGGCGGCGGCGAGAATAACCTTGAGGTCGGTAACCGCCGTGGGGCCAAGCCCCTCTATTTCTTCAAGCAGGTGGGCGGGTGCGCCCAGAACTTCCGAAAAAGTGCCGAAGCGGGCAATAAGGGCCTTGGCCACCGGTTTGGTGTCGCGGCGCGGCAGGAGGCGGAACAGGATAAGTTCGAGCAATTCATAGTCGGCGATGGCCTCGGCGCCCGAGGCAACAAAACGCTGGCGCAGACGCTCACGATGGCCATGAAAGTGGGGCTTGTGGCTTTCAGCCATCCCCGTGGGTTTTTCGTTCTTTTTTGTGCGGTTGTTCATCTCGTTTCAGGCGAAGAGGGATTGAACAACCCGACCGGGGAGGTGGTGAAGACCTCGTTGCCGGTTTCAGTGATGCCGATGGAGTGTTCGCACTGGGCTGACAAGGAGCGGTCGCGGGTGACGGCGGTCCAGCCGTCGGAGAGGATTTTAACGTGGGGGCGGCCCAGATTTATCATCGGCTCAATGGTAAAAATCATGCCTGGCTTGAGCTCGGGGCCGGAGCCAGGGGTGCCAAAATGCATGATGTTGGGCTCGTCATGGAACAGACGCCCAAGACCGTGGCCGACAAAATCGCGCACGACGGACATGCGTGCGGATTCGGCATGGGCCTGAATGGCGGCTCCGATGTCGCCTGTTGTGTTGCCCGGAATTGCCGCTTCAATGCCGCACTCAAGGCTCTCATAGGTGATGCGGATGAGGCGTTCGGCCTTGCGGGAAATTTCGCCAACAGCGTACATGCGCGAACTGTCCCCATGCCAGCCGTTCACAATATAGGTAAGGTCAATATTGACGATGTCGCCTTCGCGCAAAACCCTGTCGCCGGGAATGCCGTGGCAGACCACATGATTGATGGAGGTGCAGATGGAATGGCGGTATCCCCGATAAAACAGGGTTGCGGGGATGGCTGAGTGTTCGTTTCCAAACTCAAAGGCCAGCCGGTCGAGTTCGCCGGTGGTGATGCCGGGGCGCACATGTTCTGTGAGCATATCAAGGGCGCGTGCCGTCAGTTGACCGGCCTTGCGCATCCCGGCAAAACCTTCCTCCCCATGCAGGGGAATTACTCCGGGCGCACGCTTTGACCGGGAATCCGCCTCAACATAGGTAACCATGAGCTATTCTCCGCAATCAGGCTTCAGGTGTGCATAAGTGCCCCTGAAACAAATCCCGGTTCCTATAAGTGTTCCAAAGCGGAAACGACAGGAAGGGAAGCTGCCAAGGTTATTTCTGCAGGACTTATCTGGCAGGAATAAGCCAAAGATTCAACGCCTTGGGTTTGTGCCTTTCCTTGCGCCTTTGCGTAGGCGGGGTCAAGGTCTGCGGCAAAGGCAAAACGGGTGCAGTCGGTGCGCTGTACCACATAAAGGGTGACGGCCCGATGGCCATCGCCCACCATTTTGGCCATTTCCTCCAAATGCCGTGCGCCGCGAGTGGTGACGCTGTCGGGAAATTCGGCCAGCCCCTGTTCGCGCGAAAAATGCACGTTTTTCACCTCCAGATAACAATCGGGCAGGCCCTCGCCGGTCAGGAGAAAATCAATGCGGCTTTTTTGACCATATTTCACCTCGGGGCGCACATTTGTGTAAGCGGCAAGCGGGGCAATGGTCTTTTCGGCCAGCGCTTCGGCGACCAGGCGGTTGGGCTGGGCCGTGTTAATGCCTACAAGTCCACTTTCAAGTTCCACGCTCTGCCACGACCAGGCCAGCTTGCGTTTTGGGTTGGAGGAATGGGAGAGCCAGACCGTAAGACCCGGCGCGCTCAACCCGGCCATGGAGCCGGTATTGGCGCAATGGGCGGTAACAAGCTGGCCGTCCTCAAGTTCGATATCGGCCAGAAAACGTTTGTAGCGCTTTATCAGGCGTCCGCGGGCAACGGGTTGGGGCAGGAGCATCTGAAAGACCTTTCAGGGCAAATCTGGTAAACAATTTCAGGCTGGCGGCTTGACCTGACAAATCGGGGCAGGCATCCCATATGTGATGGCATAATGGTGAACGAGGCGGAGGCCGGGAGCAAGTATTCATGAACACAAACCCACAACCAGTTGTGAGCGCCGGGCTGCTGGTTATTGGCGATGAAATTCTCTCGGGCCGGACGAACGACAAAAATATCGGCACCATCGCGCGGTTCTGCACGGACGCGGGCATTGACCTGCGCGAAGTTCGGGTGGTGGCTGATGATGTGGAGGATATTGTTGGGGCAGTGAATGCCCTGAGGGAACGCTATTCCCATGTGTTTACCACCGGGGGCATCGGTCCCACCCATGACGATATCACGGCACAATGTATGGCTAGAGCCTTCGGGGTGGAACTGGTGGAAAATCCTGAAGCCATTGCCATGATGGAGCGCAGGTTTGGCGAGTCCCAATCCCTCACCGCCGCCCGCAGACGCATGGGCCGTATTCCGGCCGGTGCCACGCTCATTGCCAATGTGGTCAGTGCCGCGCCCGGTTTCAAACTTGGCAATGTCTATGTGATGGCCGGGGTGCCAAAAATCATGGAAGCCATGCTGGAAAGCATCGCGCCAACGCTTGAGGGGGGAAGAAAACTCTATAGCCGCACAATCAAGGTGGGGGTTGGCGAGAGCGTGATTGCCGGGGCACTGAAGGGCATTCAGGACCAGTATGGGGACATAAAAATCGGCTCTTACCCCCGGATGGGGGAAAAACCGGTGTTTACCGAGGTGGTTTTGCGTGGAAGCGACGAGCGCAGGCTGGACGAAGCGACACAAAAAGTGCACAGAGCAGTGGACAAAGCCCATGCAGAACATGGGGTCGATTTTGGGTGACGGAGAAAAGGGCATGGAGCCGCAAAACAAATCATTCCCCGTAACGTGGGACCAGTTTCACCGGGATTCGCGGGCGCTGGCCTGGCGGCTGAACGAAGAGGGGCCGTTTTCAGCCATGGTGGCAATCACGCGAGGTGGGCTGGTTCCCGCAGCCATCGTTGCCCGGGAAGTCAATATTCGCCTGATTGAAACCGTGTCGGTGAAATCCTATGACCACCAGTCCCAGGGCAATATTGAAGTGCTCAAGCCCATTGCCGACCTGGTGCTGACCGGTGCGGCTTCGGGAAAGGTGTTGATTGTTGACGATCTGGTGGACACCGGGGCCACGGCGCGGGTTGTGCGCGACATGCTGCCGGGCGCCCATTTTGCCACCGTTTATGCCAAGCCCATGGGCCGGAAACTGGTGGACACATTTGTGACCGAAGTCAGTCAGGACACATGGATTTATTTCCCATGGGACCTGGATGTGGCCTATGCACCACCCATCCACGGCGGTACAGATTAGGGTCAGGGTAAGTTTTGCGGGCGTGGTGGAATTGGTAGACACACAGGACTTAAAATCCTGAGGAAGGTAACTTCCGTGCGGGTTCAAGTCCCGCCGCCCGCACCATTATTTATCTCGCGTTAATTCGCGTTTATTTTCGCTTCGCCTTATCCAAAAACCGGTGACCACTTTTCGGGGCTCAGCCGCTATTTTCGCTTCGCCTTATCCAAAAACCGGTGACCATTTTTCGAGGCTCAGCCGCCGCTCATGCCTCCGATGGGGTGCCGCACGAGCGTCGGCTCGCGTTGAAGCGCGCTAAAGTGTTCAATGGCACTCCTTCCAGCGGCACTATTTCTTAACATGACAATCGGGCCGCTAGGTGGAGTTTGTGTGACGCCAGCAGGTAATCAGCCTTCCCCGAGCCAATCAATTCACCCCGAAAAACTAGTGATAATTCTCCTGCACCGATGGAGGGAATTGCTCGCAAAGACTTGACTGGCAGTGGGACCAAATGAGGGAGTGGTAGTGACAATACGTCAGAAAAGGCTTCAAATACGCCGGAAAACATGGGTCAAGAAAGGTTGACATCAACAGTAACAATTGTCATACCAAAATAGAATGAGGGTGGAATGGTCCAGAAATTCTGTGTATTGGGATTGGGTTTGATGGGAAGCCGGGTGGCTCAGCGCCTGGCAGCCAATGGTCACGAAGTCGTGGCATGGAACCGCTCCGCAGGTCCGCGAGCACAGGCAGTCTCCAAATTTGCCCGGCTTGCCGCCACACCATCCCAAGCGGTGCGGGGAGCCTCGATTGTGCTGCTCCTGTTGCACGACGCCGGGGCTGTTGATGATGTTTTGTTCGCCGGAAATGCTGCTGAAGGTCTCAAGCACGGCGCTCTGGTTGTCGATATGGGAACAAATACGCCTGAGGCGGCACGCTGTGTTGCCCGACGGCTTCCCAAATCCGTGCGCTTTGTGGATGCACCGGTTTCCGGTGGAACCAAAGGGGCAGAGCAGGGCGCCCTTTCGATTTTCCTTGGAGCGCAGAAGGAAGATGTTGCCCTTGCCTCCGAGGCGCTCAGCGACCTGGGAACTGTTACTCATATGGGCGCAATTGGCCTAGGTCAGGCGGCAAAACTGGCCAACCAGATTATTGTCGCCTGTTCAATAGCGGGTTTGGCAGAGGGATTTGCTTTCGCCGAGGCATTGGGTCTGGACAAAGGCAGGCTTCGGCGCGCCATGGCTGGAGGGCTGGCAGACAGCAAGGTTCTAAAGACCATTGGCGCCAAGATTGTTGATGGGGAGTTTTCACCCTCTGGACGTGCTGCGACCCACCTCAAGGATTTGAATTGCGCCTTTACCCAGTTGAACGGGGCGGATGCGCTTAAAGCCACCGCCGCCGCTCATCACTACCTTCAGGATATTGTCAGCAATTTTGGTGACCTGGACCATGCGGCAATGTTTCTGAGTGCGCGGGGAACTCTGGGCACCAAGACAGGTGAAAAACACTCCGGCGCTTCATTGGTACCAGGCAACGCAACCAGCGAAAAAGTGATGCGCCTATGAGTTCGGGAACCGGCAAAAGCAATCCGGCGCTGGCTGTTTTGCGTCGTATCTTCGGGGTGAGCGAAATCGGCATCCTGTTTGTTCTGGTGCTTCTGATTGTTTTGGTCAGCTTCGTGCAACCCAATTTTGCCTCGGTTGCCTCCCTTTCAAATTTCGGTTCACGCGCCGCCTGGTTTGGCATTATCGGCCTTGGTGTGGTGTTTCAGCTTTCCATGGGGGAAATCGACCTGTCCACAGCCTCAATCTATGGCCTGACCATAAATGTTGCGGCGGTTGTCGTCGTCACCTTCGGGATTGACCCCTGGGTGGCCTCGGCCCTGGGGATAATCGTTGGCGTGGGTCTGGGGGCCTTAAATGCTGTCATGGCAACCGCTTTCAAGGTGCCGGTGATAATCATCACCCTGGGCACCCTGTCGGCCTTCAAGGGCCTGACCCTTATTGTGTCCGGCGGCGGGTTTATCTACGGCCTGCCCCGGGAACATTCCTTTTTCAAGGTGATGGGAGCCACCCCGCTGGGTGTGCCCATGGTCATCTGGGCGTTTGCCCTGCTTACGATCGTGCTCAGTGTCATCTATAATCACACCCGCTATGGTTTCATGGTGCGCTCCATCGGCTCCAATCCGCGCGCAGCCGAACTGAGCGGCATCCCCATCGCCCGGGTTCGAATGATAACATTGATGCTCACCGGCGCACTGTGCGGCATCTCGGGCATGTTGACCCTGGCCTTCTTTTCCACCGCAGACCCCAATCTGGGTGCCGGATACGAGCTTCTGGCCATTACCGCAGCCATAATCGGGGGCACGGCCCTGACCGGCGGGCGCGGCACCGTTGTCGGGGCAGCCCTGGGGGCATTGCTGATTGCGGTCATCAGCAGCGGAATCGTGCAATTTGGCATTACTGCCAACTGGAGCGTTTTTGTCACCGGCGTTCTGATTATCAGCGCCGTGGCACTGGATGCGGCAATCCGCAGGAGGCGGAGCCGATAGAGCAACGCGAGCAAACGCACGGGTTGTAAATCTGAGGGAAGAACTGGAGGAACAAAAATGAGTATTGTCAAAATTGTTTCAAGACTGGCCGGAGCGACTGCATTTGCAGCGGCAACCTTTGCGGGGGCCAGCGGCGCCGTAGCGCAGGAATTTGACTGTTCGGGTCTCACTGGAGCATCGGTTGTGCATTTTCAGGGTCCCTATACCAAGCAGCTGGCTATGGGTGCCCAGGCCGCTGTTGAGGAATGCGGTGGCAATTATCGCTCGGCCGGGCCGGCAGCCTTTGATACCGCCGCAGAAGTTGCCGCATTTCAGGACATGGTGCTGGCGGGGGCCGACGCCATCGTTGTGGTAGCCTTCCCCTCTGATTTCTGGATTCGTCCCATCGACGAGGCTGTAAATAATGGTGTTGTGGTCTCAACCTTTGACGTTGAATCGCCGGCATCCCTGGCGTCTCTGCATACCGCGCCCAAGCAAAAAGACCAGGGCACAATGATGGCCGATGTCATTGCCGATGCTCTTGGTGATGGGGCGGCCGGTACGATAATCACCGGCATCTGTTTGCCCGGACTGGCTCTGATTGAGGCCCGGGTAACCGGCTTCAACCAGCGTATCTCCGAACGCCTGCCCCAGGTCGAAGTGCTCGGCGCGTTTGACGTCAAGTTTGACCAGACCCAGAATTTTTCCGCCTGGCGTTCGGTCTATGATGCCAATCAGGGCGCGCTGGCCTATGTCGGGTTTTGTGAAAACGACCTTCCCAGTCTGGTGCGTCTTAAGGAGTCCACTGGCGGAGACTTCCAGATTGCTTCGATTGGCATAAATCCTGACGGTCTTGATGGTATCGAGCGCGGCGTTGCTCTGGCCGCGGTCGGCCAGAAGCCATTCATGCAGGGTTATGTTGCCATGCGCGCCATGCTGGAAAACATTGCCTCGGGTGAAAACATGCCGCGCGGCTGGATTGATGTGGGCCCTGAACTGGTTACAAGTGCCAATGTGGATGCGATTACCGCCCGTGAAGAAACCGTATCGGATGGCTATGAAGACATGCGAGCCTTTTACAATTCCGATATTGAGGCGATATTTGCGGACCTGCCAGGTTCGGTGCAGTCCTATTCCGACCTGCTGGCCCAATAGGTGAAATGTGGCGCCGCCTGACGAAAATAATCTACTGCTTTCTCTTTGCGGGATCAGCAAAACGTTTGGCGGTGTCACGGCTCTCTCTGGCGTGGATTTGAATTTGCGCGCCGGGGAGGTGCATGCGCTTTGTGGAGAAAACGGCGCCGGAAAATCCACCTGCATGAAAATTATTGCCGGTGCCGAACATCCCGATCAGGGGCACTATCTCTTGCAGGGGGAAGAGGTGTCCTTTCGTTCTGTCGCAGATGCCAATGACAAAGGCGTGGCGATTGTATTTCAGGAGCTATCCCTGTTTCCCGACTTTGATGTGGTGCAGAATATTTTTATGGGTCGGGAGCCGGGGCGCTTAGGGCTGATTGACCGAGCCCTGATGGAGCGCAAAGCGTCGCCCGTATTCGAGTTGCTCGGCCTTTCCATTGATGTGAAACAGCCCGTTGGTTCGCTGCGCATTGCCGATCAGCAACTCGTTGAAATTGCCAAGGCGCTGGCGCTTGATGCAAAAGTGCTCATTCTGGACGAGCCGAATTCATCCCTGAACGCAGAGGAAAGCGAGCGCCTGTTTCAGGTGATAAACGACCTGCGCATGCGTGGCACCGGCATTTTATATAGCTCGCACCGACTGGAGGAGGTGGTGAAAATCGCCGACCGGGTGAGCGTGCTGCGCAATGGAGAGAAGGTCGCCGAGCATATCAGGGGCAGACTTTCCATTAAACGCATCGTCAATGACATGCTTGGGGACAAGGCCGATCAAGTCGCCAGCCGCATCCGGCGCACCTTGCGCAAGCCAGTCAGCGAGCAACCGCGGGACTGCCTCAGGGTTGAGGGTCTAAAGGGAGAAGGTGTGCTGGAAGAGTGCAGCTTTGTCGCCGCACCGGGGGAGGTCGTCGGATTCGCCGGACTGGAGGGGGCAGGCAGCGAAGAAGTGTTTGATATTCTTTTTGGCCGGAAAAATGCCGTTGGCGGAACAGTGAACATGCCAGGAAATGCCAATCTGCCGCCCTCGATCCGGGCTGCCGTAAAAGCCGGTGTTGCCATGGTTCCCGCCGACAGGCGGACTGAGGGACTTGCGCTCAGTCAGGACATTCTGGGAAATATGAACACGGTGGTCACAGGCGGGCTGGGACGCCTGGGTTTTGTGCCGACAAAATCTGCCATGACCGAACTGGCCGCTGAACAGGCTAAAGCCCTCAACCTGCGCCATGGTGGGTTTGAAAATGAAGCGGAAAGCCTTTCGGGAGGAAATCAGCAGAAAATCGTTATCGGAAAATGGCTTGCGGCAAACCCCACTCTGGTGCTGTTGAACGATCCAACCAGAGGCGTGGACATCGGCGCAAAAGATGAAATTTACAGAATTATCGACCGGCTGGCCGACGAGGGGCGCATTGTCCTGTTCATCTCATCCGAGCTCAACGAATACTCTTTGGTGTGCGACCGTGTCTTGCTGTTTTATGACGGAAAAACTGTTGGGGAACTGGCGGGGAATATTGCGAGCGAACACGCCCTGCTTGAAGCCATAAATATCGGGCAGATTTCCCGGCCCGAAAGTGCAAATTCCAGCGCGTGAGTAAGGCCGGGCGGATGGAGAGAGGCGCGTGCGCTCATATCCTGCCTGATGTAACTTTTCAGAATTTACCAACCAGAAGCAGAGAAGAAAAAATGGACAAAAAACTGAGCCGCCGCAAGGTCGGGCGCACTTCGTGTGAAGTCAGTGTACTTGGTCTGGGCGGAGCGCCGCTGGGCAATCTGTTTGAGATATTGCCCGATGAAGTGGCCCTGGCCACAGTCGAGGCGGCCTATGAGGCGGGCGTGGGCCATTTTGACATGGCGCCCCAGTACGGGCACGGTGTTGCAGAGCACCGTTTTGGCAGTGTATTGCGCACCAAACCGCGCGACAGCTTCACCCTTTCAACCAAAGTGGGGCGCCTGCTCAAACCCGCAAAATACGACGACATAAAACGAGGGAACTGGAAGAAAACCCTCGAGTTCAAAATCGTGCATGACTATACCTATGACGCGGTGATGCGTTCCATCGAAGACAGTTATCAACGCCTTGGCATGAACCGGATTGACATCGCCCTTATCCACGATGTGGATGTGGCTCACCATGGCGACGATTATGACGCGCGGTTCAAGGAAGCCATTGAGGGGGCGGTGCCCGCCTTGCAGGAATTGCGCCGCGCCGGAATTATAAAGGCCATCGGCATCGGGGTTAACGAGGTTGGGCCCAGTGTGCAGTTTGCAAAGAATGCAGACCTTGACTGTTACATGCTGGCAGGGCGCTACAGTCTGCTGGAGCAGGACGGGCTGGATGAGCTGTTTCCGCTGGCGGAAAAACAGGGCTTTTCATTCCTGATTGCCGGACCCTATAAATCGGGAATTCTGGCGACCGGCGCGACCCCCGGCGCGACCCATGACTACCGTGCAGCGCCTCCCGAGGTGGTTGAAAAGGTCAACAGGCTGAGCGAAATTTGCGGGCGTCACAACACCCCTCTGGCCGCCGCCGCTGTGCAGTTCCCCCTGGGACAGCCCCGGGTGGCATCCGTTGTAACAGGAGCGGTGCGGGCCCGTGAAATCGAACAGAATGTGGAACTGATGGGTCACAAAATTCCGGCAGACCTCTGGAGCGAATTGCGTGCTGAAGGACTTTTGAGTGACGCCGCGCCGGTGCCGGAGGGACCTTTTGCGTGAAGGCTGGTGCGTTGCGATGCATCCAGAAATCCAAGTCCGTTCTGGGAGAGGGGCCCTTGTGGGATGCTCGCGAGGGGGTTCTTTACTGGATTGATGTGCTCAAGCCTGAAATCCATCGACACAATCCCGCAACAGGGAAAAACAATCGCTGGATGATGCCCTCATCCGTTGGCGCAATCGGGCTGGTTGACCACAATCGCCTGATAGTCGCCCTGGAGCATCAGGGGATTTGTATATTTGACCCAAAGACTGGAGGCGTGCACCCCTTTTGCGACCCGCTGGCGGTTTCCAGTGCCCCCGACGTGCCGGGGCGTTTCAACGATGGCGCGGTTGATGCAAAGGGCAACTTCTGGGTTGGATGGCTTAGTCACAGTCGGGAACAACCGGGCAGGTTGTTTGGCATTTCGCCAGCAGGTCAGGTCAAAACAATTCTGGCTGACCCGGTTGCGCCCAACGGTCTGGGCTGGAGCCCGGATAGCAGAAGGTTTTATTTTACCGATTCTCACATCAATACCATCTGGAGCTATGATTGCGACCCTGTCTCGGGAACCCTGAGCAACAGAGCCGTATTGGCCCGGCAGGAGCGCAGGTTTGGAATTTTTGACGGGTTGAGCGTTGATGCTGAGGGTAACATCTGGACAGCACTTTATGGCGGTGGGGCAGTTGTGTGCCTTTCGCCTGAAGGTGAGGAACTTGCCCGGATTGAGCTGCCGGTCCGTCTTGTGACCAGTTGCGCATTTGGCGGCCCCCAACTGAAACAGTTGATGATTACAACAGCGGTGCGCGACCAGAGCGAAGCGGACCTGGTGAGTCAGCCGCTTGCAGGATCGGTTTTTTCTGCCACGCTGCCATGCGCCGGTTCTTGCGAAAACACATTCCCTTACCTATGATGTAAAAACAATATAAAACAATGATATAATAACATTTAGAGTAAAAAGCTCCTGATGAGCAGTCCGCGAGCCCCGGAAAACATGAGATTGTTAACGCAGATCTTCTCAGGACTGCTGCAAGCGAAAAAATTACCTTTCTCAAAACCTGTCAGGCCATTGGTATGGTGTGGAACTAGAGGCAGTGAATCCATACTCAAGCTTTGGCCTTTGCGGCGGTAGCTGGGGAGCAATGGCGGGCGAGGCGCCGGTGCTCAAAGAACTGGTGGCCGCAGGTAGCCTGCCGCCGTTGGAAGATCGTTTGCCCGCCAACCTGCTGGTGGTTGCGCCTCTCAACGAGGTGGGCACCTATGGGGGCAAGAGTAGAGAGGCGCAAGCAGCATGCCGGTTTTGGCTTGTGTTCCCACCTGAGCCTTCCTTCCTGCTTTGACTTTGCCGTTTACAAGTGGGCGCTGGGCGCGGACATCAAGAGACAGAGGGCTGTTTACCGGCTTGCGGGGCTGGAAATATCGAACTGCCGAACGCCTGAAGAAGTGACCCAGATCTCAATAATTACTATAGCGTCTCTCTGAGAATCGAGTGTTCATTTCAGGAGAAAGCACGTGGAAACAAACACATAAAACACGTAACCGCATCTGGTTGATCAGGGCATTCTTTAGTGAGTTGCGGTTTTTGAAAACAGTTGAATAACCACGATTCCTGCAACGATCAGGGAAATTCCCAGTACCGCTGCCAGGTCGATGTTCTGTTTGAACCAGACAAAACCAACAGCAGTGATAAGCACAATGCCAACGCCCGACCATAAGGCATAGACGATGCCCACGGGCATGAATTTCAGTGTCAGGGACATGAAATAAAATGCGCCCGCATACCCAAGGACTACGCCAATGGAGGGCAGCGGTTTGGTGAACTGCTGGGAAGCCTGAAGCATCGACGTTCCGGCAACTTCAAATATAATAGCAATAAGCAGGTAGATGTAATGAAGAGGCATTTTGCAGTTCTCCTGTGATAAAAAAAGGCAGGGATTTTGAAATCCCCGCCTGATAAACGGATTGTTTGTTTCAAATATTACGCCATGGCTTTTTGCAGGTTTTCGTCGATGGCCTCGAGAAAACCCATGGTTGAGAGCCATTCCTGGTCCGGGCCGACCAGCAGCGCCAGATCCTTGGTCATGCTTCCGCTCTGGATGGTGTCGACAACGGTCTGTTCAAGGGTGGCGGCAAATTTTGCCAGTTCGGCATTGTCGTCGAGCTTGGCGCGGTGAGACAATCCGCGGGTCCATGCGTAAATTGAGGCTGTTGAATTTGTCGAAGTTGCCTTGCCTTCCTGATGCTGGCGGTAGTGGCGGGTGACGGTGCCGTGGGCGGCTTCGCTTTCCACCGTTTTTCCGTCCGGGGTCATCAAAACCGAGGTCATCAGGCCCAGTGAGCCGAACCCTTGTGCCACGATGTCGGACTGCACGTCGCCATCGTAGTTTTTGCAGGCCCAGACATAACCGCCCGACCATTTCAGAGCGGCGGCGACCATATCGTCAATCAGACGGTGCTCATACCAGATTTCAGCATCCTTGTAGGCTTGGGCGAATTCGGCATCGAACACTTCCTGGAAGATGTCCTTGAAGCGGCCGTCATAGACTTTGAGGATGGTGTTTTTGGTGGAAAGGTAGCAGGGAACCTTGCGCTGCAGGGCGTAATTCAGGGAGGCGCGGGCAAAATCACGGATGGAATCATCCAGATTATACATGGCCATAGCGATACCGGAGGAGGGGGCGTCAAACACTTCGTGCTCGATTTCCTTGCCATCGTCACCGACAAATTTGATGGACAATTTACCCTTGCCGGGGAAGCGAAAATCGGTGGCGCGGTACTGGTCACCATAGGCGTGGCGGCCAACGATGATTGGTTGTGTCCAGCCCGGAACGAGGCGGGGGATGTTATCGCAGATGATGGGTTCGCGGAAAATCACGCCACCCAGAATATTGCGGATGGTGCCGTTGGGGGAGCGCCACATCTTCTTGAGGCCGAACTCTTCAACCCGCGCTTCGTCGGGAGTGATGGTGGCGCATTTTACGCCCACGCCGTGTTTCTTGATGGCGTTGGCGGCGTCGATGGTGATCTGGTCGTTCGTGGCGTCGCGCGATTCAATCCCCAGGTCATAATATTCCAGATCGACATCGAGATAGGGGTGGATGAGTTTTTCCTTGATGGCGTGCCAGATGATCCGGGTCATTTCGTCGCCGTCGAGTTCGACGATGGGGTTTGTCACTTTGATTTTGGCCATGGGGCACTCCGCGCTTCAGGTGAAATTGTGGCCCGAACAGGATGCCGGGCCGTGGCTGGCGCCCCTATAGCATTGCCGGTTCCAAGACGCAAAAGGAGCTTTGGAATTTTCAACTAACGTAATTATTTCAATTGCTTGGCAGGTTGTAGCCTATGAAGCTGGTGGCAGGGGTCATCCCTGTCCCATGCGCGGGGCAGTTTAGGGGCACGGGCTTCCAGTTCCCCGATCTTAGGTGCACCTCAGGGAGATGCTTGTGTTTTGATAGTTTGGTCTATGGGGTCCCAGGCCGGGCGACAGTCTTCGTAAAGGATGATTTGGGGTTTGAACCAGGAGCTGTCGTCAAAACTGCCGAGGGCGATGCCAATGCTATCGGGGGCTTTGGAGTTTTCAGAAAACAGGCGCGAACCGCAGGTGGGGCAAAAGTGGCGGGTGCGGGTGTTTCCGGTGTCCGAGTTGGACTGGTGGGTTGCGGTTTCCCCGGTAATTTTGACGTCAGAACGGTTGAAAAACGCCTGCACCAGATGGCCGGTTCCGGTGGTGCGGCGGCAGGCGTTGCAGTGGCACTGGGCCATGCGCTCAGGTTCCCCGTTCACCTCGTAACTCACTGCGCCGCAATGACAATGTCCGCTCAAGCTCATATCATGTTTCCATATTTGTTGTGGTTGGCATCGGTTACCGGGGCCTTCAAAGGGTTCAGGGAATTTTGACCGCTCTTTGGTGGACATTGGTGGATTTTGGTGGACTTTGCTTCCCGCCATGACCTAGGGCAGTCTGGCACACAGTGAAGCTATCGGGAAATACAAATGGCGGGTACCGACAGTTCAAAAAAACTTGAACTCTTTCCAGCGCCGGTGGTGGTGCTTTGTGAACCCCAGCTGGGGGAAAATATTGGCACGGCAGCACGGGCGATGGCCAATTTTGGTCTGTGGGATTTGCGGCTGGTCAATCCACGGGACGGATGGCCCAGTGAAAAGGCAAAAGCGGCGGCGGCGAAAGCGGACCATGTGATTTGCCGGGTGCAGGTTTTTGAACGGCTCGAGGAGGCCATCGCTGACCTGTCTCTGGTGTTGGCGACCACAGCGCGCAAGCGCGACATGTTCAAGCCGGTGATGGGGCCGGATGAAGCGGCAAGCCGCATGTTTACCCAAATCAGCGGCGGGGAAAAAGCGGGCCTGTTGTTCGGGCGCGAGCGCTGGGGGTTGAACAACGAAGAAATCACGCTGGCCGATGCCATTGTCACGCTGCCGGTAGAGCCGGCGTTTGCATCGTTGAATATTGCCCAGGCGGTGTTGCTGCTGGCCTATGAATGGCGGCGGGCGGCCAAAAAGGGCGAAGCGCTGCCGTTTGAAGCCGAGGTCGGCGCGCCGGCCAGCAAGCAGGAGGTCTCCGGCATGTTCGCGCATCTGGAAACGGCGCTGGATGAAGCGGGTTTTTTTACGGTGGCTGAAAAACGCCCCTCGATGGTCAACAATATCCGCACAATGTTGGGTCGGGCTGATTTCAACGCGCAAGAAGTGCGCACGTTTCGCGGTATCATTTCTTCGCTGGAAAGGCGGCACGAACGGCAAAATCCAGAGGGCAGGAAGAGCGCGGAGGAGCCCGGGGGAAATGAAGGTGAATAGCAGCTATGACGCCATCATTGTTGGCGCCGGGCACAATGGTCTGGTGTGCGCGTTTTATCTGGCGCGGGCGGGGCTGAAGGTTTGTGTGCTGGAGCGTTCAAGCGTCGTTGGCGGGGCAGCGATCACCGAGGAATTTCATCCCGGTTTCAGGAATTCGGTGGCCTCCTATACGGTGTCTCTTCTTCAACCCAAAATCATTGCCGACATGGAGCTGAAAAGCCACGGGCTTGAAATTGTCCTGCGCAAGGTCGACAATTTCCTGACCCTTGAAGCGGGGTATCTGCTGGCCGGGCGCGACGGGCTGACGAAATCGGAAATAGCCCGGTTTTCGCAAAAGGACGCCGCCGCCTATCCTGCCTATGAAGAAGCGCTCAGGCGGGTGGTGGATTGCATAAGGCAATTGCTGCTGGTGGCTCCTCCCGATGCGGGGGGAGGGCTAAAAGACCTGCTGGCGCTCATAAAACTGGGGGGCATTGTCAACAAGCTGTCGCTGGAAACTCAAAATGACCTTCTGGACTTTTTCACCAGATCGGCGGCGGAAATCCTTGAGAGGTATTTTGAGAATGAAACCGTCAAAGCCCTGTTCGGGTTTGACGCCGTGGTCGGGCATTTTGCTTCCCCTTATGAGCCGGGTTCGGCCTATGTGCTGCTGCATCATGTGTTCGGCGAGGTCAACGGTATCAAGGGGGCGTGGGGGCACGCCATTGGTGGCATGGGCTCGATTACCCAGGCTATGGCCCGGTCCTGCGAAGCGCTGGGGGTAAAGATTATTACCGACAGTCCGGTGAGTGCCATCACCACGACCGGGGAAGGTCTGAAGCGGGTGGTCACAGAGGAGGGAACGTTTGACGCGCCCATTGTTGCCGCCTGTGTGCATCCCAAAATATTGATGGAAAACCTGCTTTGCACAGACGAGGTGCCGGAAAGTTTCCGGGGGCGTATCGCCAATTACAAGTCCCACTCGGGCACCTTTCGAATGAATGTGGCGCTGGACGGTTTGCCCGAGTTCACCAATTGCCCACCCGGAGAGGCGTATTTGAGTGCCGGGATAATCATTGCGCCAACACTGGACTATATGGACAAGGCCTGGGCCAGCGCGCGGGAAAAGGGATGGTCGAACGCTCCGGTAGTTGAAATGCTCATCCCATCGGTCCTGGACGACACGCTGGCGCCACCGGGCCGCCATGTGGCCTCGCTGTTTTGCCAGCAATTCGCCTATGACCTGCCCCATGGCATGGAATGGGAGAATGAACACGAGCGGGTGGCGGACCATATCATGGCAACGGTCGAGAAATACGCGCCGGGTTTTACACAGCTGGTCGTGGGCCGGCAGATATTGTCGCCCCGGGACCTGGAGGAAAAATTCGCCCTTGTCGGGGGGGATATTTTTCACGGGCGGATGAGTCTGGACCAGTTGTTTTCAGCCCGTCCGGTTCTGGGCGCCGGGGCCTATCGCAGCCCGGTCAAGGGGGTCTATTTATGCGGTTCGGGCACCCATCCGGGGGGCGGGGTCACCGGAGCGCCGGGGCATAATGCCGCCCATGCCATTTTGAAGGACCGGCGAGGCTGGGTTTTTTAGATTCTGGTTGAGGAACCTTCGGGTTCGGGGCTTCCCAATTTGTGCTCCACCATCAGCAGGTTTTGGGGCGGTGGATGTGGGGCTATTGCTTTTCCATCATCAGGCGGATGCCAAGGGCAATAAAAATTGCACCCAGGGAGCGATCAAGCCAAAGACCAAATTTTTCATTGTTGCGCAGCGCGTTGGTCAAGCGCTCCCCGGCCAGAATCAACGGTGGCTCAACAAAGGCGGCAACCACGATTATCAGGCTGCCATGCAGAAATAATTGCGCCCAGACCGGTCCGGCACCGGCAACGACGAACTGAGGTAAAAAGGCGAGGAAAAAAAATCGCTACCTTGGGATTTAGCAGAGCCACCACCACTCCCTGACGGAATATGGGGAAGAATGCCGGGCTGATTTGGGGACCGTTGGCAACAAAAGAGCCGCCGCCCGAACGAAGGGCGGAAATACCAAGCCAGATCAAATAGGCCGCCCCGGCCCATTTCACCAGGGTAAAGGCTGTGGCCGAAGTCGCAAGGATCGCAGAAAGTCCGGCGGCTGCCATCAAGACATGGCCAAAAGCCCCGGTCCAAATGCCCAGCATGGCCGCAAAACCGGTTTTTTGCCGCCCCTTACCGTTTGACCCAGTATGAAAGCAATGTCCGGGCCCGGTGCCAGGTTGAGAAGAACCGCAGCCGTCAGAAAAGTAGTCCAGTGCAAAAGCGAATAATCAAACATTGGGAAAAAACCGGCAGGAAATAGAAAGATTGGCAGGCTTTGAAGTTATCAGAGAAACCGGACAGCGGGCAAGTAGGCGCGCGCCTGAATCTAGCCGCCGGGGCTGGCGGTTTTAGGGGATGACGGGTTGGGGGCAGGACCCATTAATTTCACCCATTCTGCGCCAGTTGATTTTGTTTGATGAACAGGCGCGAACATGCTGGAAACCCCATCTTGCGGCCTCGCGCCGCGGGTCGCTGAAACCGGCAACAGGCCCCCCACCCCGACCCTCCCCCGCTAAGGGGGGGAGGGAGAAGGGGGGAAACGCGGTGTCCATCGGGGTGACGAGGTGAACCCGGGATGGGGTTGCGTCAAATCAGGTCATAAACACATCATAACGCGTTGATTTTCCGTTGATTTGGTGAGAGGGGGCGGGGAGTCCCTGCATGGGAGCCGCTTTTTGCGGCCATTTGAGCACCACACGCTGGTTGGCGCATTGAAGCGCCACCTGCATGAGCTCGGCGGCGTCCTCATCGGTGCCTACGATCCTCCGGACCTGGCGCAACTCCTTCTTGACCAGAGCGGAGCCTTTGCGCTCCGGGTGCATGGGGTCAACCACGATAATGGCGGGGGCGAGGGTGGGGAGCAAATCTTTGGCGTCGCCATGAATGAGTTCCATGCGAGCGATTACCCGGGCGGTATCACCACCAGCGGCGCGGGCCCGTTTCATTGCTTCCTCAAGCAGGCCGTGCATTTGGCCTGAGCGCTCAATCAGCGTGATTTCGGCCCCCAGCGAAGCGAGCAGAAAGGCATCGCGCCCCAATCCGGCGGTGGCGTCAACGATTTTGGGGTTTTTGTTGGTTTTCATGCCCACGGCGCGGGCAAGGGCCTGCCCCCGGCCACCGCCAAAACGAAAACGGTGAGCGACCGCGCCGCTGAGAAAATCAACTTCGGGCGCGCTTTTTTTTACTTCTTCACTGTTCATGCGCTGGTGGTCCGCCCGCTCCTACCAGGCGCAGATTGCGGTGTTGGTTGCGGAACTGACCCAGCAGGCACCATCCTGTTTGGAACGATAGAAGGGGCCGGGGAGGGGCACGTTGCGCCCGGTGCCAAAATCGGCAAAGCCGGAGGCGACGCCGGGGCTCTCAATGTAAAGGGTAAAAGTGGGGCGACCCTTGGCGGAGATGATAAAACTGCCATTGCCCTCAATGGCGGTGAACTCGCAATCATAGTAGCCGTCATCCGTTGTGAAGCAGCGGGCCGGTTTTGCAAACACGGCCTGGCTCGACACCAGAAAAACCAGCGCCAATGCGGCCAACCCCTTGCGTGAAATGTTCTGCATATCCGGTCTCCAGCGTTTTGAGGTGAGACCATTCTGGGGTGAAACCGGCTCTTCTTCAAGATTTGGTTTTGGGCGGTTGCAGGAGTTGCACAAAAAATCACGGGAATGAGAACGCGAATGATGTGAATTTTTCGCTTGAAGCTATAGCGGCTAGAGATTCTAGAAGGATGGTTCGGAAGAATCATGCTGAGCAGGTTGAACTGATATGGCCAATACAAAAACGCTTCTTGTCGATGGGATGGATTGCGCGAGTTGCACCACAAAAATCGAGGGTGTCGTGTGCAAAATCCCCGGTGTTGAGAATGTCCAGCTCAATTATACCACGCAAAAGCTCAAGTTTGAGCTGACTGACCCCAAGGGTAATAGCGGGGCTATTGTCAAGGCTGTTGAACGGCTGGGCTACAAGGTCAGGGAAGCCGACAAAAAAACCAAAGTTGAGGACCTGCGCTGGTGGCAGACCGGCAAGGGGCAACTGGTTATCGGCACAACAGCGATATTGGCGGTCGCCTGGACCATGTCGTTTCTGATGCCGGAATATGCGGGCTATGTGTTTTCTCTTGCCGCGCTGATTGCGCTTTTTCCTCTGGCCAAGAAGGCGGGGGCGGCGGCGATTTCCGGGCAGCCCTTCACCATAGAAACGCTGGTGACGATTGCTGTTATCGGGGCCATATTTATTGATGAATCAGCGGAAGCGGCGGTTGTTGTTTTCTTCTTTCTGATAGGTGAACTGCTCGAAGCGATGG
The DNA here is from genome assembly GCA_026981645.1 of Hyphomicrobiales bacterium. Lineage (GTDB taxonomy): Bacteria > Pseudomonadota > Alphaproteobacteria > Rhizobiales > Devosiaceae > DROE01. The sequence continues at coordinate 50,643 of JALSII010000041.1, forward strand.
CGGCGGCCAAGGCCCGCAAATCCGTGCAGGCGCTGGCCGACCTGGTGCCGAAATCGGCTTTTCTGGTGACTGATGAAGGGATAGTCGAAGTTGGTGCGGATGTTCTTTCGGTGGGCGATATCATCGAGGTCAGGCCCGGTGGCCGGGTGCCTGCGGACGGTATGATTTCCGAGGGGCAGACCTCTATTGATGAAGCCGCGATTACCGGCGAATCGATGCCCAAGCGCAAGCAGGTGGGCGATAATGTTTATGCCGGCTCCATCAACGCTGATGGTCTCATCCGAATGCGCGTGGAAAAAACCGCCGAAAACAACATGATTGCGCGCATTTTGCAGATGGTGGAGGACGCCGAGGCATCCAAGGCACCCACGGCGCGGTTTATCGACGATTTCTCAAAATATTACACGCCCGGCGTGATTGTTGTTTCAGCGATGATTGCGTTCATTCCGCCATTGTTTTTTGGCCAGGATATGGGCGAGTGGATATATAAAGGGTTGGCAATCCTTTTGATTGGCTGCCCTTGTGCGCTGGTGCTTTCAACTCCGGCGGCGATTACCTCTGGCATATCGGCGGGGGCCAAGCGGGGCCTTCTGGTCAAGGGCGGTGCTGTGCTCGAAGCCATTGGCAAGGTTGCCCGGGTGGCGTTTGACAAGACCGGGACTTTGACCCGGGGTGAGCCAAAAGTCACCGACATCGGGGTATTTTCAGGCGAGGAAAAAACCATGCTGGCGCTGGCCGGTTCGGTGGAGGCGGGCTCCTCGCATCCGCTGGCGCTGGCCATTGTCGAGCTGGTCGAGGAGCGCGGCATAAAACTGCACAAGACCAGCGACGCCGAAGCGCTGAGCGGGCGCGGGGTTCAGGCCAAAGTCGGTGGTAAGCTGGTGACCATCGCTTCGCCACGCTATGCGGCGGAAATTTCGAACTTCACGCCGGAGCAGGACAAGGAAATCGAAGTGCTCGAAGACGAGGGCAAAACCATGGCCGTTGTTGTGGTCGATAAAAAAATCCTCGGGTTCTTTGCCCTGCGTGATGAACTGAGGGACGATGCCATCAGCGCCATGAAGGAGCTGAAAGATATCGGGGTATCGGCGGTGATGCTCACAGGAGACAATCAGCGCACCGGCAAGGCGCTGGCTGCCCAGCTTGGCATCGAGGTCAAGGCTGAACTCTTGCCAAAAGACAAGCTTGATGAAATCGAGGCGATGAAGCTTGCAGGTGACATTGCCATGGTGGGGGACGGCATCAATGATGCGCCGGCGCTGGCACGGGCCGATGTGGGTATCGCCATGGGCGGGGGGACGGACGTGGCCCTTGAAACGGCGGATGCGGCCCTGATGCACGAAAAGGTGAATGATGTGCCGGCACTGGTGAAACTCTCGCGGGCGACGATGAACAATATCCACCAGAACATTACAATTGCGCTGGGATTGAAGGCGGTGTTTCTGATCACCACCATGCTGGGGGTCACGACCCTGTGGATGGCCATTCTTGCCGATACCGGCGCAACGCTGCTGGTAACGCTCAACGCTGTCCGGCTGCTGGGCTACAAGTTCAAGAAGTAACCCGATTTGATGTGCTGTTTCAAAGCAGGGACGAAGTGACAATGGCATAGGCGAGGGCGGCGAGACAGGCCTGCCCCGCCAGCCACGCGGCGGTGCGCACATAGGGCACGTTGAAAATATAGAGCAGGGCGAAAGCAACCCTGAGCGCAATATAGGCCTGGGCGGCAAGCTGGGTCAGCGGGCTTGAAACTCCGGCCAGGTGCACCACCAGAACCAGCGGCACAAAGATTGCGATTCCTTCCATTGTATTGATTATCGTGCGCTCGATGCGGCGGCCAAGGTCGCTGACATCGCGCTTGTTGTCGCGCCGACCGATACCCCACATCATGCCCGCGGTGAGAAAGATATGCACCCCGTGGGTGAACAGGAGAGTGAATTGCAGGGCCGCGGCGGCGGTGAGCATCCAGAGTTCAATTGTCATGGGTGGGAATGTCCTTATGGGCTTTTCGGGCAAAGTGCGGGTTGTTCTGGACCTAACATGGGTGGTTTGGTAAGAAAATACGCACATCTGTCCAATCAAGGTACAAAAATGGACATCGGTACTGAAGCCAACTGGAACGACATGCGTTTCCTGCTGGCACTGGCGCGCGAAGGCAGTGCGCTCAAGGCGGCGCGGATGTTGGGGGTCAGTCACCAGACGGTTTCGCGGCGGCTGGGGGAGCTGGAAAAGAGCCTTGGCACCCGGCTGGTGGACCGGAGCGGGTCGAACTGGCAGCTCAGTACCGTGGGGCAGGGGATTGCCCGGCAGGCCGATGAGATGGAAGCGGCGATGCGGGCGGCGGCCCAGAGGGCGAGAACGGGCCACAAGGGTCTGGCCGGCCGGGTGCGCATAACCAGCGCCAGCGCGGGGTTCGAGTGGTTTGTTCTGCCCGAAATCAGGGCGCTGAGCATGGAGTATCCGGGCATAGAGTTTGATTTTATTGCCGACAATGCGCCGCTGGATATGGGCTCCGGACTGTTTGATATTGCCGTGCGTTTTTCAGGCTCCCCTGCTGGCAATCTGGTGGGGCGCAATGCCGGGCCGGTGGAGTTCGGCCTGTTTGGTGCGCCTGAGGACATGGCGGCGCTGGACGAAGCGGTTGAAAAAGGCACGAGAATCACTCTGCCTTTTATTGCGTTGCTGACGCGGCACTTGCGTTCACAGGACTGGTTGCCGGAAAATATCGACCCGGCAAGCCCCGTCAGCAATGTCAGCGGCCTTTCCACCCTGATAAGTGCGGTGAAGAACGGGCTTGGCGCGGGGTTTCTGCCGGTGGCTGTGGGCCGGGAATTGGAGGGACTGATGGAATGCAAAAGTCTGAAACGTCGATACCCGTTTGACGTCTGGGTGTTGACCAGTGAGGATTCCCGGCCGTCCGAGCGGGTGCGGCTGGTTGCAAAACGCCTGCACAAAGCCATTGCAGGGAAGTTGAGCCGGGCGGACTGAGGCGACCGCGAGAAACTGACGAAAACCGGTGGGAGCGCTGATGGCATTCGTGCCGATATGGAAACCAATCTGGTTGCCAATGCGGGCCGGGGCAATGTGGACCCGGAAAACCCGCCCTTGCGCATTACCGAGTTGCGCTGGTTCAAGGGTGAGCATTCAGAGCGAGAAGCTCAACGGATGATGGAACGGTTGAATGTAAAATCCCTGCTCAGTTGCGGCGCCTGTCATCAGGGTGCAGAGCGGGGCATATTTGACGACGACTGATGATAAAAAAGGCGTCACCGGCATTTAGTGCCGATGACGCTGTTTGTGACCGGGAGCACTTTTACTCTCTGGTGGTGTCAAAACGCACCATCAGCAGGGGAATGAGAATTGCCACAAACAGGATGGAATTGAAAAAGACGTTTGAGGGCACACCGGCGGCGGCGGAGCCTGCGCCATCGACAACAAACCAGGCAATAAAGGCCCAAAGCGTGGTGCGGATGGTTTTTCTGTCGCCCTTCTCAATGGCCGGCACCACGATGCCCAGCAGCATTATGGAAATGGCAAATGTCAGCCCGGCGCCAATGGAAGAAAGCCACATTTCAGAACGGGTGAGTTCGGGGGCGGCGTCGCCAAAAGGCCAGTCAAGCAGGTCGAGCAGCAGGCGGGCCGGTTCTGAGACGCCCTGATAGGGAGCCAGCCCCCATATTATGGCAAAGGCGATGAAGCCGTAAGCAACGTATTTTGTGGTGGTTGCAGCGGTTTTGGGGGTCATCTGTGTATCTCCGGTTTGTCGGGAATGGTGGGGGCCTGAACTGGATAGGGGGCCCGCTTCATCAAAACAATTACCTGCCGGGTAAGTGAATTTTGTCCGATTTCGTGCGAAGCTTGGGCATGAACAGAATTGAAGCCAAAAACACGGGCAGGGCAGGTGCTGCGAATTTTGGAGATTTGCTAAGCCGATGGCGCAAGAAACGCCGGTTCAGTCAGCTCAGTTTCGGGCTTTTTGCCGAGGTTTCTCCGCGCCATATCAGTTTTCTGGAAACCGGGAGAGCCCGGCCCAGCCGCCAGATGGTGCTCAAACTGGCGGACTGCCTTGAAATGCCCAAGGCGGAGGTCAATCGGGCGTTGCTGGCGGCGGGATATTCCCCCGCCTATCAACAACGCCCTGAAAATGATGCTGACCTGGCGCCGCTCAATCAGGCAATTGAGAGCCTGCTGGCCAATCAAATGCCCTATGGCGGAATTGTGCTGGACCGGGACTGGAACATCACCAGAGCCAATGCAAGCGCGGCGCGGCTGCTGGCGGAAGCCGGATTTGGTGCGCACGGCAACCTGCTTGAAGCGCTGGCGGAACAAAGTCCGGAGGCTTCAAGCATTGTCAACTGGGACGAGACCGTCGGGCTGGCGCTTGCGCGGGTGCGCACGGAAATCGCCTCGGGGTTGGCCAGTGCGGAACTTGGTGAACTTGAGCAAAAGCTGGCAGCCCATTTTCAGCGTTACGGCTCGGGGTTTGAGGTCGACCGGGCGCAGGCTGTCATCCCGACGAAGTTCCTCATCGGGGGGCAGACGATTTCTGTATTTTCAACCATTGCCAGCTTTGGTTCAGTGCAGGATTTAGCGTTGGCTGACCTTAAGGCTGAACTGATGTTTCCGCTTGATGAGGTCTCGGAGAATTATTTCAGACGAATTCAAGAATAGAAGCGCCTCGGGGAATCTGTGGGAGGGTTTTGTCGAGGCCTCCCACCACCCCGTGCCTCCCCCGCCAGAGGGGGAGGGGGAAGAAAAGGGGGTGGCCTTGCCCGCCAACGGAGGAGAGGCCGCCAGACTTTACACATCACACTGGCTAACGAGCCGGGGTCTGGCAAATGGAGGTTCTGGATTAAATCCGGGACGGGAGAACGGCAAGCCCGGCAGGCTTGTTTTGTCTCGCGCCGACCGGCTCTATCTGTCTCATGCCAACGGGTTGGATTTTTCTGGCAACGCTCCAGTTGACTTTGCTCTAAACCGGCCATAGAACGCGAGCCACCTGTTGAACCGGCTTTGGTCGGGCATCAGGCGCACCCGAGGTTTTCCAACTATTTTCGGAAGCCTGTCAGCTGTTCAGTTCTTCTGAGCAGCAGAGGAGGGCGTGAATTTCTTTCGACTTGGGCCGTCCGGTTTTGGAATGAATCAAAACCTGGCTCTAAGTCTTTGTTTTGTCGCGTTGCCGAACCGAAAAACCGGTTTCCACTTTTTCTGGCAACGCTCCGGCCTCTAGAAAGGATTACGCGATGTCGAAGCGCCATTCACAGAAACACAAAATTGATCGCCGTCTGGGCGAAAATATCTGGGGACGTCCCAAGAGCCCGGTTAACGCCCGCTCCTATGGCCCCGGACAGCACGGCCAGCGCCGCAAGTCCAAACTCTCCGATTTTGGCCTGCAGTTGCGCGCCAAGCAGAAACTCAAGGGCTATTACGGTTCAATCACCGAAAAGGCCTTCCGGCGCACCTATGACGAAGCGGTGCGGATGAAGGGCGACACGGGCGAAAATCTTATCGGTCTGCTCGAGCGCCGACTGGACGCCATTGTTTATCGCGCCAAGTTCGTGGCCACGGTTTTTGCCGCCCGCCAGTTCGTCAACCACGGCCACGTGACCGTGAACGGAAAACGGGTGAACATCCCTTCGTACCGCGTCAAAGTGGGCGACGTGGTTGAGGTGCGCGAGCGCTCCAAGCAAATGGGCATTATCGCTGAAGCCATTGCTCTGGCCGAGCGCGACGTGCCCGATTATATCGATGTCAGCCACGACAAGCTGACCGCCAGCCTGACACGTATCCCCACGCTGTCCGATGTGCCTTATCCGGTGCAGATGGAGCCCAACCTGGTGGTGGAATTTTATTCACGCTAGTTTGTTTGCCAGCGATTTGAATTGAAAAGGCCGCTCAAGTGAGCGGCCTTTTTTGTCCCCCCC
>JALSII010000042.1 GCA_026981645.1 Hyphomicrobiales bacterium
GCTGAACCCGGACCGCACCTATATGCGCCCGGATGGCTCAGTGCTCACCCTGAAGGGAAGGGCGCTGCTGCTGGTGCGCAATGTGGGCCATCTGATGACGAGCAACATGGTGCTTGACGCTGAGGGGCACGAAGTGGGCGAGGGCATAATCGACGCGGCGCTGACCAGCCTTTGTGCTCTGCACGACCTGAAAAAGAGCGGGGGGGTGCGCAACAGCACAACCGGCTCCATCTATATTGTCAAACCCAAGATGCACGGACCGGACGAGGTGCAGCTGGCGTGCGATATTTTTGCACGTGTTGAAAAAATGCTGGGCCTATCCGCCAATACGATAAAAATCGGCATCATGGACGAGGAGAGGCGCACTTCGGCCAATCTGAAGGCGTCAATTTTTGTGGCGAGGAAGCGGCTGTTTTTCATCAATACGGGGTTTCTGGACCGGACGGGGGATGAAATCCACACCAGCCTGAAAGCCGGACCGGTGCCGCCGAAAGCTGAAATCAAGGCCGAGAAGTGGCTTGGGGCCTATGAGGACCGCAATGTGCTGATCGGGCTAACGTGCGGCCTGTCGGGAAAAGCCCAAATCGGCAAGGGCATGTGGGCAATGCCCGATGAAATGGCCAACATGCTGGCGCAAAAAGGGGCCCAGCCCAATCAGGGCGCCAACTGCGCCTGGGTGCCCTCGCCAACCGCTGCGACCCTGCATGCGCTGCATTATCATGAGGTGGATGTGTTTGCTGCCCAGCGCCGCCGCCATAACGAAAAAACACCCGGGCTTGGTGTGTTGTTCTCAATGCCGGCGATTGACAAGGCCAAGTTGAGCCAAGAGCAGGTCAGGCGCGAACTGGACAATAATGCGCAAGGCATTCTGGGTTATGTGGTGCGCTGGATTGACCAGGGGGTGGGCTGCTCCAAGGTGCCCGACATCATGGACGTCGGGTTGATGGAGGATCGGGCGACCTTGCGTATATCATCCCAGCATATTGCCAACTGGCTGATGCACGGCGTGGTCAGCAAGGAAGAGGTTGAGGCCTGTTTCAAACGCATGGCAAAGGTGGTGGACGCCCAGAACGCGGGGGATGCGCTTTATCAACCCATGGCGGGCAATTTTGAAACTTCGGTGGCGTTCAAGGCGGCGCTGGAGCTGGCACTTGAGGGCGCAAACCAGCCCTCGGGCTATACAGAGCCGATTTTGCACCGGGCGCGGCTGGAAAAGAAGGCTGAAATCAAAGAGGGATAAAACATGGAACGGCCACCGCTGGTTCTAATTCACGGCATGTGGAGCACACCAAAAGTGTGGGACAACTTCCGCCCCGTATTCGAAAGGGCCGGTTTTGAGGTCCATGCTCCGGCCCTCAGATATCACGATGTGGAGCCCCATGGCCCCGAGCCTGAGGGTATCGGCACAGTCAGCCTTCTGGATTATGCGGACGATTTGCAAACGCTGATCGAGGGGCTGGGCAAGAAGCCGGTTATTGTGGGCCACTCCATGGGGGGGCTGCTGGCGCTGATGCTGGTCTCGCGGGGGCTGGCCCGGGCGGGCGTTTTGCTGACACCGGCACCGGGTGCGGGGGTGTTTGCCATGCGACCCAGCACCATCAAAATTTTTTTGCGCATTGTGATGACATGGGGGTTCTGGCGCAAGGGTACTTTTCCGACCTTTGGCGAAGTACGTCAGGGCATCCTCAACAATGTCAGCGAAAAAGAGGCACGCGAACTTTATGGCGACATGGTCTGGGAATCGGGACGCGCCACCCACGAGATTGCCAACTGGTTCATCGATAGCCGGAAAGCCTCGGCCATCCCCTATAGCGGCATCAACACACCCCTGCTGATTATCGCCGGGGCCAGGGACAGGATCACTCCCGCTTCGGTGATCGGGGCAACCGCCAAACGGCTTTCCCATACCGCAACATTTGAAATTCTGCCCGACAATGCCCATTGGGTTCTGGGAGAAGAGGGCTGGGAGAAAATTGCTGACCGCTGTGTTGAATGGATCAATCAGAACGCCCTTTGAGGGGCTGTCTGAAACGTTCTAAATCTCACAGACCGGCAGGGTGATGGCGCCGGGATAGTCCGTGCCAAAAAAGACCTCCTGATTGGCGGGGACCATTTTTGTGGCCGAACCGATAGGTTCGTTGGTGCCCAGATTGCGGGCAAAACGGGGATGGGCGCCGCTTGAGACCTGAAGGCGGATGCGATGGCCCTTGAGGAAGCTGTGGGCGGAGGCGTGCAGGGAAAACTCCAGCTTGCTTATGCCGTTGGCATCGGGGCTGAATTTGCCCGGCTTCATGCGCATGATGGCGTCGGAAATGTTGGTGGATACCCCATGCAAATCCACATCACACAGGCGGACGAAAAAATCCGTATATTCAAGGGATGAACGTACAAAGAGCACTATCCTGGCGTTGCCAATCATTGTCAGGTCTGCATGCAGGGGTGGGCTGGTGAATGTGAGCACATCGGCGCGTGCTTCGAGTTTTTCATTGTCCCGGGCACCGGCCCCCATAAAAGCAAATATTGCGCCCCCGACATTGGGGGTCGGGTCGGCGGGGTCATAGCGAAAGTTTTCCGAGCCATTCGAGTTGCCCGGCTCGGAGCCCAGAACGCCACCAGCCTTGAAAAAATATGTTTCAGGGCTTGTGGGGGCGGGGGGGAAAGTTTCGCTTTCGAGCCATTTTTCAGCCCCCGAGACATAGATACGCACGGGCTTTTTCCTCAGGGCGTCTTTTTCTCCGAGCAAGTGGGCGCTCATCCAGCTTATGGTCTGGGAGAGACATTCCCCCTGCAAATCATTGTCGGTGTGGGTCCAGCGGCCCACGGTCAGGTGGGGGGTGTGTCCGGCAACAACCAGCCGCTGATAGTCGGCCAGATGTTCGTCAAGCATCAGGTCATACCAGCCGGTCACAAAGCAGTTGGGGGGTGTGTTTTTATCCAGGCGCTCCGTGTGCCGGCGTGCCTCCCAGAAGGGGGGGTTGTCGATGGCCTCATCAAACCACTGGCGCCAGAAGGGAGAAACCTTGCCGATGGCGGCGACATCGGCTTCAGCCAGGGGCAGCTCCATGGCGATGGATTTGGTGCGCCGTTCCACATCGCCGGTGGCCATGCGCAGGGTCATGCCGAACAGTTCGTTGTCCAGCCCGTCAACGGTTTGCAGCCAACTCAGCCAGAGTTGCAGGGAAAAAGCGTCGTTGGGAAAGACAATGCTCTGGAAGTCCGAAGAGGTGGATTTTGCCGATATGGCTGCGCTCTTGGGCAGGGCATCGCACACCGCCCATTGGGCATAGCCCAGATAGGAGGGACCGGTGAGGCCGAGGCGGCCGTCGAACCAGTGTTGGCGTTTTATCCATTCAAGAGTGGCAAGGCCATCTTTGCGCTCGTTGACCAGCGGGTTGAACTCGCCACCCGAGCCATCAGTGCCCCGGCAGGCCTGTAGTACCGTGCGGAACCCGTGTTCGGCGTAAATCTGGGCGACAACGCCAAAGCCAAATCTTCCATAGGGTGTGCGCATGAGGAGGGTGGGGTGGGGCCCTTCGTCCTTTGGTGTGTAGATGTCGGTTTTCAGCATGATGCCGTCCGAGGCCGGAACCTTGATATTCCGTTCAGTGCGCACGCCAAAGCGCGCCGGGGGAAGAGAGTACATCTGATGGACAAACTGGCTGGCAATACCAGCGCCCAGGGGAAACAGTTCGTTGGTCAGATGCTCAAGCGGTTTTTTCATTCCATCTCCGGCTTTCTCCGGGGCTGAGCCCTGTTTTATTCAATCCGAAGGGTCGGCAAAGTCAACTCGCTGGGGCGTTTGGAGTCAAAATAAACGCTCTGGTCGGCAGCAAGCATCCGAGGAGCCTTGTCCACTTCTTCAATTGTTCCCGGATTGCGTGAAATCCTGGGATGGGCGCCGCTGGAGATTTGCAGGCGCAGGCAATGGCCCGGTTTGAACTGGTGGGCTGCGTTGTGCAGAACGATGTTGAGCTTATAGGTGCCATCGGCCTGTCTTCCGGGGCTTTGGGGGGTGACGCGGACAAAACCATCGCAGATATTGATGGATTTTCCGCTTTCGTCCACATCACAGAGGCGGGCGAAAAAGTCGGTACGCTCAAGGCTGGAACCGGCAAACAGGGTGACTTCCGGCTGACCGACAAGGGTAAGGGGCTGCTTAAGAGGGGCAGCGGTGAAGGTGAGTACGTCGGGGCGGGCTTCGAGTTTTGAATTGTCAAAGGGTCCCGCGCCGGTGAAGGCAAAAATCGCCCCACCCAGATTGGGGGTCGGGTTGCTGGGGTCGTAGCGATAAAGAGCGGGTTCTGCAGCCTCCAGCGGCTCAGGAACAAGCGTGCCCCGGGGGCCCAGAAACTGGCTGACCTGTTCGGTGCCGGGAGGTGGAAAGCTGTCATATTCGCGCCATTGCTCAAGGCCGGAAATGAACAGCCGCACAGGTTTTGTGCGCAGGCCCGAGGGGTCGTCGTTCAGCTTGGCAGCCATCCAGGCCAGAGTTGCGCGCACGCTCTCGACAATCAGTTTGGGTTCCACATGGGTCCATGGGCCAATGGTCAGATATGGCGTGTGTCCGTTCTTGCGCAGGCGTTGATAGTCCGTGATCAACTCGTCGAGGATGAAATCATACCAGCCGGAAACGAAGAAATTTGGTGGTGTGTCCGGCCCAAGACGCCCCGACTGGGACAGGGTCTCCCAATGCTCGTCCTTTTTAGCCGCATCGAGCATCCAGCGCCGCCAGAATTCGACCCTGTGCCCGGTAGCGGCGATATCGGCATCGATGACGGGCAGGCTCAGGGAAGCGCTTTTTGTGGCGCGCTCCGCCTTTCCGGTGATGACGCGAAACATGAATTTGAGCGGGGAGAGGCGCAGACCTTCGGCCAGTTGCATCCATGAGAGCCAGAATTGCAGATTGATTGCTCCTTGCGGGAACAGCACATTTTGATATTCGGTGGTGGCAATCTGGGTGGAGATGGCGCTTTTTTGTGGCAATGCGTCGCAGATGGCCCATTGCACATAGCCCAGATAGGAGGGGCCGGTCATGCCAAGGCGGCCGTCGAACCAGTCCTGCTCCTTGAGCCAGTCAAGGGTTGCCAGCCCGTCCTCGCGCTCCAGCAGCAAGGGTCCGGTTTTGCCGTCAGAGCCATCGGTGCCCCGGCAGGCCTGCAAAACGGTGATAAATCCACGCTCGGCATAGAGGCGGGCGTAGGTGGCAAATCCGGCGCGCCTGTAGGCGGTGCGGATGAGAATGGCGGGGAATGGACCTTTACCTTCAGGGAAGTAGATGTCGGTGAGCAGGCGCACCCCGTCAAAAGAGGTGACAATATTGTCAGTACTCTTTTTGACCTTGTGAGTTGCGGGTTGCAGCTTGTTACGCCAAGCAAAAAAACGGGTGGAAAGACTCATGGAAGTATTACTCGCTAGCGGAACAATCAGGGCAGGTTATGCGCATGAATAGCAGGTTGGTGACTATTTCACAAAATCGAACTTATCGACGTCGAACAGGCCCTTGTCGGTCATTTTCAGATGCGGAATGACGGGGAGGGCCAGAAATGCTACCTGTAAAAACGGCTCGGGCAGGATGCAGCCCAGGGAATGGGCGGCGGTGCGCAATTCCTCAAGGGTCTGCGTGATGCTTTCAAAGGGTTCCGGGCTCATCAGGCCGGCAATGGGCAGGGCCAATTCGGCAAGGACTTTACCCTGATTGGTTACGGCAAACCCGCCCCTCAGCTCAATCAGGCGGTTGACGGCCAGCGCCATGTCGGCGTCACTGGCTCCGATGACCGTTATATTGTGGCTGTCATGGCCCACAGATGAAGCAATGGCGCCGGTTTTAAGGCCAAAACCGGTGACAAATCCGTGCCCGATATTGCCGTTGATACCGTGACGCTCGACCACCGCGACCTTGATAACGTCCTGAGCAAGGTCGGGTTGCACGCCCCGTTCGGTGACGGCAAGTGTCGCTTCTTCCCTGAAGGTGATAATCAGGCCGGGTTTTACGCCAATGACCGGCATCTGGTTTTTGCCGTGCAGGGGTTTCATTTCAAACGCCTGAGGGGGCACCGGTTTTGCTTTCATGGAGTTGAGACCCACGGGTTCGACCAGTTCGCGGGTTGCAAAAAGTTCGTCCCTCACCAGGCGTCCGGCGCTGATGACTTCTGCGACCCGGCACTCTTCAAGATCATCAAGCAGGGCGATGTCAGCGCGCCAGCCGGGGCCGAGGATTCCCCGGTCCCTCAGCCGGAAAATCCGGGCGGCGGAGATGGAGGCGGTTCGATAGGCCAGATACGGGGCGATGCCTTTTTTTATCAGGCGGCGAATGAGGGCATCCATGTGGCCCTCTTCGGAAATGTCGAGCGGATTGCGGTCGTCGGTGCAAAGAGCAACGAAGCTGGCGGTGTCGCGGTTGATGATTTCAGCCAAGGCGTCGAGGTCTTTTGAGACCGAGCCTTCGCGGATCAGAATGGCCATGCCTTTGGCGAGCTTTTCGCGGGCCTCGGCGGCGCTGGTGGCTTCGTGATCGGTGCTGATGCCCGTGGCCAGATAGGCGTTGAGGTCTTTGCCTGAAAGCAGGGGGGCGTGGCCATCCATGTGGCGGTCCTGAAAGGCAACCAGTTTGTTGATGATGGCGGGATCGGCGTTGATGACGCCGGGAAAATTCATCATTTCGGCCAGCCCTATGACTTTGGGGTGGTCGGCAAAGGGCAGCAGGTCGGCGATTTCCAATTGTGCGCCGGAGGTTTCAAAAGCGGTGGCGGGCACACAGGAGGAAAGGTTGATGCGCATATCCATGATGGTGCGCATGGCGCACTCAAGGAAATAGGCCAGCCCCTCAATTCCGGTAACATTGGCGATTTCGTGGGGGTCGCAAATAACAGTGGTCACCCCGTAGGGCAGCACGCAGCGGTCAAACTCAAAGGGGGTAACCAGCGAGCTTTCAATATGCAGGTGAGTGTCGATGAAACCGGGAACTGCCCATCTGCCGGTGCCATCTATTTCCTGCCGGCCTTCATATGCGGCATGGGTGCCCACGATACGATCGGCAACAATGGCGATGTCGGTTGTGGTGATTTCGCCGGTGATGACATCAAGGTGGTTTACATTTTTTATCACCAGATCGGCGGGTTCGATGCCTTTGCCGGCGCGGATCATTCTTGTCAGGGCGGCCTTGTCTGTCATGGGCTGGCTCTATAGTTTGGTATTTCAGGTATAGCCATCCAGCATGCGCGCTTGCCGACAATTGTGCAAGCCGGTGCAGCAAGGGGAATATGATGACAAACAAAAATACCTTTTGGGCAATGGCAGCCGCCATCGCAGCTTTTTTTCTGCTGATATTCCCTGCCCTTGCGCAGGAAAGCATCACCCGGCCGATCTATTTCAAAGTCGTGGGGGTAGCTGACAGTGATGTGCTCAACGTGCGTGCAGGGCCGAGTGCCGGTTCTGATATTCTGACAGGTCTGGCTTATGACGCCAGCCCGGTTGAGGTGTTTGAGGTTCGTGACGGCTGGGCGCAAGTGGCGCTGGGCGAGGGCATGGGCTGGGTCTCGATGCATTTTCTTGACAAAATCGAGTTGTCAAACATTGAAAAGACGGCGCTGCCGGAAGGCATTTCGTGTGGGGGGACCGAGCCGTTCTGGAACCTTGTGATGGCCGATGGACGGGTGGAATATTCGGCTCTGGGTGAAGATGATACAAGTTTTACAATCTTTGAGGCCGGGCAATTCCAGAACGTTGGGAGGTCTGTCAATTTTGTGCTGGCCCAGGCCAGCGGCGCCCAATTTACCGGTATTGTTTCCAACCAGTTGTGCTCGGACGGGATGAGCGATCGTGACTATCTGCGCCGGATCGAAATCCTGCTTTCTTCCCCCGAGGGTACAGTGGGGCAGAGCGGGTGCTGCAAAGTATCAATCGCTCAGTAGATCTAAAGTCTGCGGCTCTTTATCCTCTTTCGTGCTCTGATTGATCCGGGTCAAGGCGGCGCGCAGCCGCGCTCCTATGTTGCGTGACCTGAAACATCCAATTGCAAATTCCAACGGTTCCCCAAAAGAAGAGATGGACAGTTCATGAGCAACAGTCTGGCAACCACCAGTCTGGCGCAGAAATACGGGGCTCCCGTGCCCCGCTATACCAGCTATCCCACCGCGCCCCATTTCAGCAAGACCATTGAGGGGGCAAACTATAGGAGCTGGCTGGGTGCGCTGGATGACGCGGACACGCTTTCGCTCTATCTGCATGTGCCGTTTTGCGATCGTCTGTGCTGGTTTTGCGGTTGCCACACCAAACAGACCCTGCGCTATGACCCCATTGCAACTTATGTTGAGCATCTGCTTGAGGAAATTGATCTGGTTGCGGAAGCAGTGGGGGGCAAGCCCAAAGTCAGCGGTGTGCATTTTGGCGGCGGTTCGCCCTCAATGCTTGAACCGGACGATCTCAAGCGCATTGTCGCCCGGTTGCGCAAAAGTTTTACCTTCTGTGAAAAGCCGGAAATCTCTATCGAAATCGACCCCGGCGACATTACCCCGGACCGGGTTGCCGCCATGGCCGAAGCGGGGCTGAGCCGGGCCTCAATCGGCGTACAGGATTTTGATGAAAAGGTGCAGGAGGCCATCAACCGGCCCCAGAGCTTTGAATTGACCCGCGATGTGATTGAATCCATGCGCGAAGCGGGGGTGCACTCGGTCAATCTGGACGTGCTTTACGGGTTGCCGCACCAGACGGAGGCAACGCTTGGGGCGACCATTGAACAGGTGGTTTCCCTTGCCCCCGACCGGGTGGCGCTGTTTGGTTATGCCCATGTGCCGTGGATGAAAACCCACATGAAAATGATTGACGAAAGCGCGCTGGCCGACATTGAGGGACGCTTTGCCCAGGCACAACTGGCGGCGGCACTTCTGGTCGAGGCGGGGTTTGAGCGTATCGGGTTTGACCATTTTGCACGCCCGAACGATACGATGGCGATTGCTGCAAAAAATGGCCGGTTGCGGCGGAATTTTCAGGGTTATACGGACGATCCGGCCTCTGCTCTTATCGGGATGGGAGCCTCGGCAATCGGGGAAACAGCACAGGGTTATGTGCAGAACATCGTGCCCACCGGCCTTTATATGGCGGCGATAAAAGAGGGGCGTTTGCCGATTGCCAAAGGGTTCGCGCTCGGGCCTGAGGACATTGCCCGGCGCTGGGTGATCGAACGGCTGATGTGCGATATGGCCTTGTCCAAAACCGCCGCAACAGAAAAGTTCGGCAAGCTGGCCGAGGCGATATTGCTTGAGGCGGCGGAACTGGCCCGCAATGACGAGGACGGGTTGTTTGTGGCCGATGGCGATGTTTTTCTCGTCACCGAGGCGGGCCGCCCGTTTGTGCGGGTGCTGGCAGCCCATTTTGATACCTATCTCAAACAGGGCAAGGCCCGGCATTCGGTGGCGGTTTAGGGAGTTCTGTCTTTTGTCTCTCGCTTCGGTTTTGATCTGCGGCTAAAGTGTTCTCCAGATAGAATTGGGGACATGAAAAGCCATGCAGGAAATAATTGAAGCACTGGAAAAGAGACGCCAGGAAGCGCGGCTGGGGGGCGGGCAGGCCCGCATTGATATTCAGCATGAAAAAGGCAAGCTCACGGCGCGCGAGCGGCTCGACGTGCTGCTCGACCCCGGCAGCTTTGAAGAATATGACATGTTTGTCACCCAGCGCTGCACCGATTTTGGCATGGCGGACAAGTCCATTGCCGGGGACGGGGTGGTCACCGGCTGGGGCACTATCAACGGACGCATGGTCTATGTGTTCTCTCAGGATTTCACCGTGTTCGGCGGCTCTCTTTCTGAGACCCACGCGCAGAAAATCTGCAAAATCCTTGACCTGGCGGTGCAGAACCGCGCGCCGGTCATCGGGCTTAATGACAGTGGCGGCGCGCGCATTCAGGAGGGGGTGGCCTCGCTCGGGGGTTATGCCGAAGTGTTCTGGCGCAACGTGCAGGCCTCGGGCTCGGTGCCGCAAATCTCGGTCATCATGGGGCCGTGCGCGGGGGGGGCGGTCTATTCTCCGGCAATGACCGACTTCATCTATATGGTGCGCGACACTTCTTACATGTTCGTCACAGGGCCTGATGTGGTCAAGACCGTGACCAACGAAATTGTCAGCGCCGAGGAACTGGGCGGGGCCGCCACGCATACGATAAAAAGCTCGGTGGCCGATGCCGCGTTTGACAATGACATTGAAACGCTGCTCGAAATCAGGCGGCTGTTTGCCTATCTGCCGCTCAATTCGGAAGAAAAAGCGCCACGGGTGCAAGTGAATGACACGCCGGAGCGGGCCGAAATGTCGCTGGATACCATCATCCCCGACAATGCCAACGCCCCTTACGACATGGGCGAAGTCATCCTCAAGATTGCCGATGAGGGCGAGTTTTTGGAACTTCAGCGCGAGCATGCGGGCAATATCATCACCGGCTTCATGCGGCTCAATGGGGAAGTTGTTGGCGTGGTGGCCAACCAGCCCATGGTGCTGGCGGGGTGTCTTGATATCAATTCAAGCAAAAAGGGTGCGCGATTCGTGCGCTTTTGTGATTGTTTCAATATTCCCATTCTGACGCTGGTCGATGTGCCCGGCTTTCTGCCCGGCACGGCCCAGGAATATGGCGGCATCATCAAAAACGGGGCCAAGCTGCTGTTCGCCTATGCCGAGGCGACAGTGCCCAAAGTGACGCTTATCACCCGCAAGGCCTATGGGGGGGCCTATGACGTGATGGCCTCAAAACATATCCGCGCGGACGTCAATTATGCCTGGCCGAGCGCTGAAATCGCGGTGATGGGCGCAAAAGGCGCGACCGAAATTCTTTATCGCAGCGAGTTGGGGGACAAGGAAAAAATCGCCCAGCGCACGGCGGATTATGAAGCGCGGTTCGCCAACCCGTTTGTCGCCGCCGAACGGGGCTTTATCGATGATGTGATTTTGCCGCACAATACGCGGCGGCGGCTGATACGGGCGTTCTCAACGCTTCAGAACAAGCGGGCGGAAATGCCGCCGAAAAAGCATGACAATATTCCGTTGTGAGGGGGTGGGGAAATATTAAACCGGACAGTAGTGGGCTTGGCCCGAGGGTTCATGGGAGAAGCGTCATTGCGAGAAGGCAAAGCCGACGAAGCAATCTAGAATCTTGGTCCCAGTACCCAAATATTCTGGATTGCCGCGCTCACTAAGGTTCGCTCGCAGTGACAAAAGAGAAGAAAGTAAGAAAAAATGACCGACCCATTATTCCATATGATTTCAGACGGGCCGCGCCCGGTGGCGCCGTTTTCCCACGCGGTTGAGGCGGACGGCTTTGTGTTCGTCACCGGTCAGATGCCTACCGACCCGAACGCGCCCGATGCGCCGCTACCAATTGGAATTGAAGCGCAGACGAAGCGGGTGGTGGAGAATCTGAAAATCGTGCTGGCGGGAATTGATCTGGACCTTTCCCACATCGTGATGGCGCGGATATATCTGACCGAGTTTTATAGGGACTATGAAGCAATGAACGAGGTCTGGCAGAGCTATTTTCCTGTCGAGAGGCGACCGGCGCGCACCACTATCGGGGTGACCGGGCTGGCGCTCCGGGCGCTGGTGGAGATTGATCTGGTGGTCAAAAGGCCGCAAAAATGATTGCACAAACGTCATTGCGAGCGAACCTTAGTGAGCGCGGCAATCCAGAATATTTGGGTACTGGGACCAAGATTCTAGATTGCTTCGTCGGCTTTGCCTTCTCGCAATGACAGATAGTATGAGTGGAAAGAACATGTTCAAGAAAATACTGATTGCCAATCGCGGGGAAATTGCCTGTCGGGTGATAAAAAGCGCGCAAGAAATGGGCATCAAAACCGTGGCCGTTTTTTCGGACGCCGACAAAAATGCCCTGCATGTCAGTATAGCCGACGAGGCGGTGCATATCGGGGCTTCGCCCGCTGGTGAGAGCTATCTGTCGGGGGAAAAAATTATTGCGGCGTGCAAGGCGACCGGGGCTGAGGCGGTGCATCCCGGTTATGGGTTTTTGAGTGAAAACGCTGCGTTCTGTGAAGCGCTCAAGCAGGCGGGCATCGTCTTTATCGGTCCGCCCCCCAAAGCCATTGAGGCGATGGGCGACAAGATCACCTCCAAAAAAATCGCCGCTGAAGCAGGGGTGGCCACGGTGCCCGGCCATATGGGGATTATCACAGACGAAGAGGAGGCGGTGAAAATTGCCCGCGACATCACCTATCCGGTGATGATCAAGGCCTCGGCGGGAGGCGGGGGCAAGGGCATGCGCATCGCTCACGATGACGCCGAAGCGCGGGAGGGTTTTGCCCGCTCCAAGTCGGAGGCTGCGGCGTCGTTCGGGGACGACCGGATATTCATTGAAAAATTCATCGAGGAGCCGCGCCATATTGAAATTCAGGTGCTGGCGGATGCGCACGGCAAGGCCATCTATCTGGGGGAGCGGGAATGCTCGATACAGCGGCGGCATCAGAAAATCATTGAAGAGGCGCCAAGCGTCTTTCTTGATGAAAAGACCCGGCGCGCCATGGGTGAGCAGGCGGTAGCGCTGGCAAGGGCTGTTGATTATGCCAGTGCGGGCACGGTGGAATTCATTGTCGACAAGGACCGCAACTTTTATTTTCTGGAGATGAACACGCGCCTTCAGGTGGAGCATCCGATAACCGAAATGATTACCGGTGTTGATCTGGTGGAGCAGATGTTGCGGGTGGCAGCGGGGGAAAAGCTGGCGCTGGAGCAAAGCGATATAAGGCTTGGCGGCTGGGCGCTGGAAAGCCGTATCTATGCTGAAGACCCGAAACGCAATTTCCTGCCCTCGGTGGGGCGGCTGACGCGCTATCGCCCGCCGGAGGAGTTCGCCGGTGAGAGCAAAGTGGTGCGCAACGATACCGGGGTTTATGAGGGGGGAGAGATTTCCACTTTCTATGACCCCATGATTGCCAAACTGTGCACCTGGGGGCCGGACAGGGCGGCGGCGCTTGGCGCCATGCAAGAAGCGCTTGATGCGTTTGAAATTGAGGGGGTGGGGCATAACATCCCCTTTCTGCAGGCGGTGATGGGGCAGGAACGGTTCAGGCAGGGCCGCCTGACCACGGGATATATTGCCGAGGAATTCCCGGATGGCTTTGAAGGGGTTACGCTTGAGGAGCAAGTGCTGAATGAGCTGGCCGCTTTTGCCGCCTGTGCGGCGTTTCGGGTTGAAACACGCGGCAGGGAACAGGCGGGGAACCGGGCGCTCAGCGTTTTGCTGGGGGAGCAACGATGGGATTTCGACGTGGAAGCGCGGGAGGGATTTTTCAGCGTTGCCCTGTTGGGGGCGCAAAGCAGAGTTGAGACTGACTGGCAGCCCGGCGACACGCTGGCGCGGGTGGTGATTGAGGGGAACGAGCGACTGGTGAAAATCGACCGGCTGACCTCGGGGTTTCGCCTGCGTTACCGGGGGGCGGATCTGGTGTTCAGGGTGTTGAGTTTGCGGGTTGCCGATCTGGCAGCTCTGATGCCGGAAAAAGTGGCTCCCGACATGAGCCGGTTCCTGTTGTGTCCGATGCCGGGGCAGGTGGTGCGGCTGGATGTGGCCAGCGGGGAAATTGTCGAGGATGGCCAGGCGCTGGCCATTGTCGAGGCCATGAAGATGGAAAATGTGCTTCGGGCGCAAAAGCGGGCCAGG
>JALSII010000043.1 GCA_026981645.1 Hyphomicrobiales bacterium
TACGTCACCGCTGAAGTCATCCGCCAAGTGGCCATTCTGGCCCAGCCGGTAATGCCTCAGTCTGCCGCCAGGCTGCTGGACCTGCTTGGTATCCACGAGAGTCGGCGCACCTTTGACATGCTCGGGCAAACCGGGCGATTGACGCCGGGCACAGAACTGCCCGCGCCGCAGGGCATCTTTCCCCGTTTTGTCGAAAAGGACCCACAAGAGGCGGCCTCCTGATGCTGATTGACAGCCATTGCCATCTGGATTTTGAAGCGCTCGCAGGCGACCTTAACGGGGTTCTTGAGCGCATGAAGCAGGCCGATGTCAGCGGCTGCGTCACCATTTCCACCCGCGTTGAGCAATTCGCTACAATCACCACCATCGCCGAGACCTATGACAATGTCTGGTGCTCCATCGGCACCCATCCCCATAACGCCGATGAGGAACTGCACATTGAGACCAAAGATTTGGTGCATCTTTCCGCCCATCCCAAATGCGTGGCCATCGGCGAAGCCGGGCTTGACTATCACTATGACAATTCCCCAAGAGATGCGCAGAAAACCGGGTTTCGCCGCCATATCGCCGCCGCCCGGGAAACCGGTCTGCCACTGGTTATTCACGCCCGTAGCGCCGACGACGATATCGCTGAAATATTGCGCGAGGAAAGCGGGAAGGGGGCCTTCCCTTTTGTTCTGCATTGCTTTTCTTCCGGCGAAGAACTGGCCCAAACCGGGCTTGAGCTTGGCGGATACATATCCTTTTCCGGCATTGTGACCTTCAAAAACGCCGCCGACATTCTCGAAATCGCCAAAAACGCCCCGGCGAACCGCATCCTCGTTGAAACCGACGCGCCCTATCTTGCGCCGGTTCCCCATCGCGGCAGGTCCAACGAACCCGCTTTTGTTCGCCACACGGCCCAAGTCATCGCCGATGCACGCGGCGTCAGTCTTGGGCAGTTGGGCAAAACGACCAGCGAGAATTTTTTCCGCCTGTTTTCAAAAGCAAAGGCGAACTGATGGTCCCCAAAGCTGCCCGGCGCATTGTGGCAACAATTCTGGGCTGCGGCTCCTCCGGTGGCGTGCCGCGGGTAGGAAATCAGTGGGGCGATTGCGAACCCAATGAGCCTCGCAACCGGCGGCGGCGCTGTTCACTGTTGCTCACCGGCACCACAGAGGGCCACGCCGGCAAAACGCAGGTTATCATCGACACCGGCTGCGACCTCAGGGAGCAGTTGCTTGACGCGGAAGTCGCCAATCTGGACGCAGTATTTTATACGCACGAGCACGCCGACCACACCCATGGTATCGACGATTTGCGCGGCTTTGCGCTGAACGCCCGCAAACGGATAAAGGTTTATTTTTCGGCCCGTGCCGGAGCGCGCATCCGCAATTCATTTTCCTATTGTTTTGACAGGTCCAAAGACAGCGCTTATCCGCCCATTCTTGAAGCTCACGAGATTGAAGCGGGTGAAACCGTCACCGTTGATGGGCCCGGCGGCGCTATCACTGTGCTGGCCGCTGAGCAACTCCACGGCTCAATTTCAACTTTAGGATTCAAAATCCGTAATTTTTTCTATTCCTGCGATGTCTCGGGCTTTCCCGATGAATCACATGAGCATCTCAAAAACCTTGACGTCTGGGTGCTTGATGCTCTGCGGCCCGTGCGCCATCCCAGCCATCTGAGCCTGCCTGAGAGTCTTGAACTGATTGCCCGTTTCAAACCCAAAAAGGCTGTGCTGACCAACCTGCACATAGATATGGATTATGCGCGCGTGAAGGCCACAACGCCTGACGGCATCACTCCAGCCTATGACGGGATGCGCATTGATGTGTCTGGTGGGCAGGTTCTGGATTGAACAGATTGATATAATTTACCTCAACACCTCAACAAATCCTCCATTTACC